>NZ_SLXJ01000001.1 GCF_004345745.1 Nicoletella semolina
GTTGCTAATAATGCCAACACCACCGCCACAGGACAAAATGCCCAAGCCACAGGCAATAATGCCACGGCAAGCGGTGCTGGTGCTAAAGCGACAGGCAAAGACAGCACAGCGACAGGGACCAATGCTCAAGCGACAGGCACACAATCTACCGCCAGTGGTCAAGGTGCAGTTGCTAATAATGCCAACACCACCGCCACAGGACAAAATGCCCAAGCCACAGGCAATAATGCCACGGCAAGCGGTGCTGGTGCTAAAGCGACAGGCAAAGACAGCACAGCGACAGGGACCAATGCTCAAGCAACAGGCACACAATCTACCGCCAGTGGTCAAGGTGCAGTTGCTAATAATGCTAATACCACCGCCACAGGACAAAATGCCCAAGCCACAGGCAATAATGCCACGGCAAGCGGTGCTGGTGCTAAAGCGACAGGCAAAGACAGCACAGCGACAGGGACCAATGCCCAAGCGACAGGTACACAATCTACCGCCAGTGGTCAAGGTGCAGTTGCTAATAATGCCAACACCACCGCCACAGGACAAAATGCCCAAGCCACAGGCAATAATGCCACGGCAAGCGGTGCTGGTGCTAAAGCGACAGGCAAAGACAGCACAGCGACAGGAACCAATGCCCAAGCGACAGGTACACAATCTACCGCTAGTGGTCAAGGTGCAGTTGCTTCAGGCAATGACAGTACTGCCACAGGACAAAATGCTCAAGCAACAGCTGACGGAGCAACGGCAAGTGGTGCTGATTCTCAAGCCACCGCTCAAAATGCTTCAGCATTTGGTCAAAGCACAAGAGCAGTTGGTGACAACGCTACTACAATGGGGTATCGAGCATATGTTGCTGGTAAAGACAGTACTGCTCTTGGTGCAAACACCGAAGTCACTCACAACAGCTCAGTGGCATTAGGTAGTCGTTCTATTACAACACGTGATAACGAAGTCTCCATCGGTTCACTCAATGCTCCACGTCTGCTTGCTAATGTCAAAGACGGTGTATTAGACACAGATGCAGTCAATGTGCGTCAGCTCAACAAAGTCAGTGGACAGCTAGGTCAGCGTATAAACGCACTCACTCAAATAATGGAGCGTAATAGCCTTGAGCATCGTGCTGCGATTGCAGGGGCAAATGCTGCTATTGGCTTGCCACAGGTTTATCTGCCTGGTAAGTCAATGATGGCGGTTGCATTTGGTACTCATAAAGGACAAAATGCTATCGCTGTGGGTTATTCTGCGAGTAGCGACAATGGTAAGCTTGTGTTTAAATTGCAAGGTAATGCTAACACTCAGAAAGATCTTTCAGGTTCAGTCGGTTTAGGCTACCAATGGTAATTTAGGCTATTCGTCAATAACAATAAAACCACCCTAAGGGGTGGTTTTTATTTGGTGTCTTGTCTGTGATCGTTTTTTATCTCTAGCTACATACTTTCAGTAAAGGTACGAGTGATCACATCTTGTTGCTGTTCTTTGGTTAGTGAGTTAAAACGCACGGCATAGCCTGAAACACGAATGGTAAGCTGTGGGTATTTCTCTGGATTTTCCATCGCATCAAGCAACATTTCACGATTTAGTACATTTACGTTAAGATGTTGTCCGCCTTCGACGCTGGATTCGTGATGAAAATAACCGTCCATTAAGCCTGCTAAGTTACGTTTTTGTGTATCAAGATCTTTACCTAAAGCGTTCGGTACAATTGAGAATGTGTAAGAAATCCCATCTTTTGCATAGGCAAATGGTAATTTCGCTACGGAAGTAAGAGAAGCTACCGCACCTTTTTGATCACGACCGTGCATTGGGTTTGCCCCAGGGCCAAATGGTGCACCACTGCGACGACCATCTGGAGTGTTCCCTGTTTTCTTACCATACACGACGTTTGAAGTGATAGTCAGTACGGATTGAGTAGGAACCGCATTGCGGTATGTTCCCAATTTTTGGATTTTCTTCATAAAGCGTTCAACTAAATCACACGCAATATCATCAACACGATTATCGTTGTTACCAAATTGTGGGTATTCACCTTCAATTTCAAAATCCAATGCCACATTTTTCGCAACCCCAACAACTTCGCCTGCTTTATTTTTGATTTCAATATCGCCACGAATAGGTTTAACTTTGGCATATTTGATTGCAGACAGTGAGTCCGCCGCCACTGAAAGCCCTGCAATACCACACGCCATCGTACGGAAGACATCACGATCGTGCAATGCCATTAATGCAGATTCATAAGCATACTTGTCATGCATAAAATGAATGATATTTAATGCGGTAACATATTGTTTGGCTAACCAATCCATAAAGCTATCAAGTCGAGCCATTACATCATCGTAATTTAGATATTCGTCAGTAATCGGTTCAGATTTTGGTCCAACTTGGTCGCCTGATTTCTCATCTATGCCACCATTGATTGCATATAATAAGGTTTTCGCCAAGTTTGCTCTTGCCCCAAAGAATTGCATCATTTTGCCAACAATCATCGGACTTACGCAACAGGCAATCGCATAGTCATCACTTTGGAAATCTGGACGCATTAGGTCGTCATTTTCATATTGTACAGACGAGGTTTCAATGGAGACTTTTGCCGCATAGCGTTTAAAACCATCAGGCAGTTGTTCAGACCAAAGAATCGTCAAGTTTGGCTCTGGTGAAGGTCCCATTGTGTAAAGCGTATGTAATAAGCGGAAACTGTTTTTGGTCACTAAAGTGCGTCCGTCTAACCCCATACCTGCAAAAGTTTCCGTTGCCCACATTGGGTCGCCTGAGAATAGTTGATCATATTCAGGTGTACGCAAGAAACGTACCATACGCAATTTCATTACCAAATGATCCATCAATTCTTGGGCTTGCGTTTCGGTAATCAATCCTTTTTTTAAATCACGTTCAATATACACATCAAGGAAAGTAGAGACACGACCAAACGACATCGCTGCCCCATTTTGTGATTTCACGGCGGCTAAATAAGCAAAATAGGTCCATTGTACCGCTTCTTGAGCATTGGTTGCAGGGTGAGAAATATCATAACCATAACTTGCTGCCATCTCTTTCATTTT
The DNA here is from genome assembly GCF_004345745.1 of Nicoletella semolina. Taxonomy (GTDB): domain Bacteria; phylum Pseudomonadota; class Gammaproteobacteria; order Enterobacterales; family Pasteurellaceae; genus Nicoletella; species Nicoletella semolina. The sequence goes on from NZ_SLXJ01000001.1 coordinate 3,051, forward strand.
GCCTAAGGCACGGTGTTGCTCTGCAATTTCTTCACGCAATTGAATAGTCGCTTGAATATCTTCGCCACGCTCTAGTTTTTCTTGTAATGAAGTAAATTGTTTAATTTTATCCTTCATCAAGAAATCTGCACCGTAAAGTGCCATACGGCGATAATCGCCAATAATACGACCACGACCATAAGCATCAGGCAACCCCGTAATCACACCTGATTTACGACAACGTAAAATATCAGGGGTATACACATCAAACACACCTTGGTTGTGCGTTTTACGGTATTCGGTAAAAATATGCTCCACTTCGGGTTTTAATTCTCGCCCATATACTTTGCACGAACCTTTCACCATATTGATGCCACCAAATGGCATAATCGCACGCTTAAGTGGTGCATCAGTTTGAAGCCCAACGATTTTCTCAAGTGATTTATCAATATACCCTGGTGCGTGAGAGGTGATGGTAGACGGTGTATCACAATCAATGTCATAAGGTTCGTGGGTTTTATTTTCCACTTTAATTTTTTCCATCACCTCTGCCCACAGCTTTGTGGTTGCTGGTGTAGCGTCTGCTAAGAAAGACTCATCGCCCTCATACGGCGTGTAGTTCTTTTGGATAAAATCACGCACGTTTACGTCGGTCTGCCATTCACCTGCGGCAAATCCTTCCCACGCTTTTTGTTGTGCTGGTGTTAATTGAGTCATTTTTTTATATCCTCTTGAAGTTGATAAATTCAGTAACAGCGGTGAGATTTTCGCAAAAATCTGCAAGGTCCTCACAAAAACATATTTCGATTATACTCCTGTAGGGACACAGCACCTGCGTCCATAGGCGGACAGGTTCAGCGTGTCTACCATAACCTTTAAATTATTAATGTTTTCTTAAATGCAATACCCACTGCATCATTCCGATAAATAATGCTCCGCCTACAATATTGCCTAAGGTCGCAGGGAGTAGATTTTTACTCAAAAAATTTGCCATCGTTAAATCTGCAAATTGAGAAGCATCAATGCCAATGGCTACCCAAAATTCTGGACTAGCAAAAGAGTGGATTAATACCCCCATCGGGATCATAAACATATTTGCCACGCAATGTTCAAAACCTGAGGCAACAAACATTGCAATTGGTAATACCGTTACAAATGCCTTGTCAGTTAAACTTTTTCCTGCGTATGTTAGCCAAACTGCAATACAAACCATTATGTTGCAAAAAATCCCCAAGGTGAAAGTTTCTATCCAAGTGTGATGGATTTTATGTTGTGCTGTTTTTAAAATCGTCAATCCCCACTGCCCATTTGCTGCCATTATCTCGCCGCTAAACCAAACTAATCCTACGATAACAAATGCACCAATAAAATTACCACCATACACGACAAGCCAATTCTTAGCTAATTGTGTCCAGCTAATCCGCTTGCTAGCTTTAGCAATCACCGTCAGCGTTGAGGAAGTAAATAGTTCCGCCCCAAAAATAACGCACATCGTAATGCCCAACGAAAAAACAATACCGCCAATTAATTTTGCCACTCCCCAAGGGAGTTCAGATGCCCCAACCTGCGAGGTTGCATAAAAAACAAAAGCAATGGAAATATACGCTCCTGCGGTAATCGCAGAAAGGAAGGAGTAAAATTGATTTTTAGTGGCTTTATAGACTGCACTATCTTCGGCAATTTTTGCCATTTCAGCAGGAGAAAACATCAACGATCCTTAAATTAAAATTTGAATCTTTATGAAATTTTTTGAAGATTATAGACCGCTTGTGCTATTCATCAATCATTTTTAGCGATAAAATAGACAAATGGAACTTGTTTTTTGACTTATATCAATATTTAATAAAAACGTTAAATGAATACACGACAAAATAAAACACTTTGTTCACATTACGATTACAACCGTTACAATTTTTATGCTTGATTGCCTGAGTTCCACGATTAATTTGTTTTTTACAATAGAGCAACAACTACTTTTTATGTTCTTGAGTGCTTTTATCAGTGCCACAATTTTCCCTGCAAATTCTGAAATTATCTTTACTTCATTCGCCTCAGCGAATTTATTAAACCCATTATCCCATTTTTCTGATCTGTTCTTCCTAGTTATCATCGCCACATTAGGTAATACTCTCGGTAGCTTAACCGTTTATTGGCTTGGAAAATTTATTCCTTCGGTTAAATTTAAACAAAATTCCTCTTATCCAATACACCTCGCATTAGGTTATAGCCAAAAATATGGGATATGGTGTTTATTGTTCAGTTGGCTGCCAATTATTGGTGATTTATTTTGTGGGATTGCAGGCTGGCTGGGTTTTCATTTTTGGAAAAGTGCATTATTTATCGCAATGGGTAAAGCCGCTCGATATAGCCTTTTGCTTTGGGGAATTTACGCCGTGGTTGGCTAATTCGTACAAAAATGGTATGGTAGTACCGTTAGAATAAGGATATCTTCTATGACTCAACAATGCACAGAAAAACCATTCCCTGAAAAACCATATTCTCAAAAAACACGCCCTGAAATTTTATCGGTGAGTACTATTGCTAAAACGCATATTTTTGAAGTGCAATCTGTGGATTTACGTTTTTCCAATGGCGAAAAACGTACCTATGAACGCCTAACACCAGCACGGAAGTCTTCTGTGATGGTGATCCCAATACAAGGTGAAAATATGATTTTGGTTAAAGAGTATGCTGTCGGTCCAGAGCGTTATGAATTGGGCTTTCCAAAAGGAATGATTGACTTGTGCGAAGAACCTGTTGTCAGTGCCAACCGTGAGTTACAAGAAGAAATTGGCTTTGCGGCAAAAAAACTTGAATTCATTCGTTCGTTATATCACTCACCGAGCCATATGTATGGTTTAATGCACGTTTTTATCGCACAAGATCTTTATCCCTCACAACTCACAGGCGATGAACCTGAGCCGCTTGAAATCGTGTATTTTCCATTAAGAAAGATAGATAAATTACTATCGGATCCTACATTCTCAGAAGCTCGCAATCTTTCTGCCCTATTTTTATTGCGAGATTACCTAAATGCAAATGGATTAAATGCCAGCGGCTTAAAACACAGCGTTGAGGCAGATCTATGCAGTCGCTAAATTCTGCTCTGCTGACAAGCATTCTTCATATTGCAGATGAAGCGGGAAAACACCTCGCTGATTTTTATGCCAAATCAGTCAAGATAAGCATGAAAGCAGATAATACGCCTGTTACCGAAGCTGATCTGTTTATTAGTCAATTTTTAACTGAAAAGCTACAACAATTAACCCCCTCTATTCCTGTGCTATCAGAAGAAAAATGTAATATTCCGCTATTAAAACGGCAACATTGGCAAGAATATTGGATAATCGATCCGCTTGATGGCACGCAACAATTCATTGATCGTACCGATCAATTTTCGATTGTCATTGGGCTAGTACAACAAAATTGCCCTGTCCTTGGCGTTATCCACGCTCCCATTCTAGATAAAACCTATTTTGCCTTCCAAAATGGTGGGGCATATTTACGAGAAAAAGAAAAATATCATTTGCTAACTAACTCTCGTTTATCTATGGATAATAAAATGGCTCGTCTTCGAATAACAATGGGGAGTATCAACCCCAAAGTACTGTCTTGTGTTCGACCTCCCTATGAAGCTGAACTTTTCCAGTACGGCTCAAGTAGCCTTAAAGCAGGCTTGGTTGCAGAAGGTAAAGCAGATTGTTATTTACGCTTGGGCGATACGGGAGAGTGGGATACTGCAGCAGCTGAGATTTTATTATCAGAAATAGGCGGTGCCATTTTTGATCTGCAATTTCAACCCTTGGTATATAATCAACGTGAAACCTTTATCAATCCGCATTTTGTGATGGTGGCAAATAAGCGGTTAGCTTGGAAAACTATTTTGCAATTTAATTAATTCAATCTTGATTTTTTCTTTTTATCTATTTTTTTATTTAACGAATAGCATTTTTGATAAAAATATTGCATAGTACACAAATTTTTAACATACCATTTAACATGGCCCCAAATTGTAGGAAAATCATTATGAATGCAGATAACACTTGTATTGTAATATTCGGTGCGTCAGGCGATTTAACCCACCGAAAATTAATTCCAGCACTGTATAATCTTTATAAAATCGGTAAACTTTCGGAGAATTTCTCGGTACTTGGCGTCTCCCGTACGGAACTCAGCGATGAGGAATTTCAAGAAAAAATGCGTAAAGCATTAGTGAAACACGAAAAAGCAAGCGGTGAGATTTTGGATAAATTTTGCACTCACCTTTACTACCAAGCTGTTAATACCTCTGATGCTGTTGATTATAGCAAACTCGTTCCTCGCCTTGATGAATTACACGATAAATACAATTCAGCGGGCAATACACTTTACTACCTTTCTACGCCACCTAGCCTTTACGGCGTCATTCCAGAATGCCTTGCAGCTAATGGTTTAACCACCGAAGAATTTGGCTGGAAACGTATCATTGTTGAAAAGCCGTTCGGCTATGATATGAAAACGGCTAAAGAATTAGACATTCAAATTCACAACTATTTTGAAGAGCATCAAATTTATCGTATCGATCACTATCTAGGTAAAGAAACTGTACAAAACTTGCTCGTATTACGTTTTTCCAATGGTTTATTTGAACCGCTTTGGAATCGTAATTTTATTGATTACGTTGAGATTACTGGTGCAGAATCCATTGGTGTTGAAGACCGTGGTGGTTATTATGATGGTTCTGGTGCAATGCGTGATATGTTCCAGAATCATTTATTGCAAGTGCTAGCAATGGTGGCAATGGAACCACCTGCGATTATAAATGCAAATTCAATGCGTGATGAAGTTGCAAAAGTACTCCATTGTTTACACCCACTCACGAGTGAAGATGTGAAAAATAATCTTGTGTTAGGACAATACACTAAAGGCAATGTTAATGGTGAAACAGTCAATGGCTATTTGGAAGAAAAAGGTGTGCCTGCCGATTCAAATACTGAAACCTTTATAGCATTGCGTTGTGAAATTGACAACTGGCGTTGGGCTGGCGTGCCATTTTATGTTCGCACAGGTAAACGTTTACCTGTGAGAGTTACGGAAGTTGTAATTCATTTTAAAACCACACCACACCCTGTCTTTAGCCAAAATGCACCAGATAACAAATTAATTATTCGTATTCAGCCTGATGAGGGTATTTCGATGCGATTTGGTTTGAAAAAACCAGGGGCAGGTTTTGAGGCTAAAGAAGTGTCAATGGATTTCCGCTACTCTGATTTAAGCTCTAATTCGAGCTTGCTCACCGCCTACGAGCGTTTATTGTTAGATGCTTTAAAAGGCGATGCCACACTGTTCGCTCGCACCGATGCGGTTCATGCCTGCTGGCAATTTGTTCAACCAATACTTGATTATAAAGCACAACGAGGCAGAGTCTATGAATATGAGTCAGGCACTTGGGGACCAAAGGAAGCGGACAAACTTATCGCTAAACACGGAAAGGTATGGCGTAAACCCAGCGGTTTAATGAAGAAAAAAGTGTAAATTAGCAAACCAATCTCCTCCTCTCTATTCAAGGGGGAGTTTGAGTATCAATAAAAGGAAATATTAATGAATTACATTACCTTCCCAACGGCTCAATCTGCGGTGGAAAAAATTGCTCAAGAATTTGAACTATACAGCCAATTAAATCGCCCAGTGCATATTTCACTTTCAGGTGGTTCAACGCCAAAATTACTGTTTAAAACGCTTGCTCAAGCACCCTTTAATACATCAATTAAGTGGGAAAATTTGCATTTTTGGTGGGGCGATGATCGTATGGTGGAACCGCAAGATCCTGAAAGTAATTTTGGTGAAGTTCAAAAGCTATTGTTTGATCACATTGTCATTCCAGCAAAAAATATTCACCGAATTCGTGGTGAAGCCGATATTAAACAAGAACTTGCAAGATTTTCACAAGAATTGACCGCTTGTGTGCCAGCGTTATCTTTTGATTGGATCATTCTAGGAATGGGAACAGATGGGCATACTGCTTCACTCTTTCCACACCAAACAGATTTTACAGATGAAAATGTTGCGACCATTGCAAAGCACCCCGAAACAGGACAAACTCGCATTTCTAAAACAGCCTCATTAATTGAGCGAGCAAAACGCATTACTTATTTAGTAACAGGTGCGGCAAAAGCGGAAATTCTGCAAGAAATTCAGACTGTGCCAGCGAGTGAGTTACCCTATCCAGCCGCTCGTATTAAAGCTAAACAGGGCGTAACGGAATGGTATTTAGATAAAGAGGCTGGGGCGTTGTTGAGATAATTTGGTCAAGTGCTTTTAACACAGTTACATTGTATAGCAAAATGACCGTAGCTTTATTTTAGAGAAATAGGAGAATTCAATGAAACCCATCGTTTACTTCGCACCATGGTGTCCCGACACTACCCCATTTTTTGTAGAATTAGAACGTTTAAATATTGATGTGGAAAAAGTGGATATGGTTGGCAATCCAGCAGGCTTAAAAGCATTCTTAAAACTACGGGACAACCACCCAGCCTTTGATAATGTGAAGAAAAATGGCTATATCGGCATTCCAGCGTTAGTGTTGGAGAATGGGAATGTGGTGTTGGATAAAGATCAATTAGTAAGTATTTTAGGTTAAATTATGGGTCGTACATTGATTGTTTTTGATCTGGATACTCATTGCTTGGAAAGAAATTATCATAATCCAAGTTGGCGTAATGCATATTCTGATGTAGAGCCTATCCTTAAAAAAACACGGTTTTACTAATATTCAAGGTACGGTGTATTTAAGCGATGTAGGAATAAAACAAGCACATGGAACGTTTGCATTACAAGAGATTGCAGCTCGTTTTGAATGGTTTGCTAGTTGTGCATCAAATATTCAGTTTTATGAATTAAAAGATGATTTTAATGCTCAATTTATTGTCGATGGTGTACAAAATGCTTGAATGGCGTTTAATCGTTCCTTAGAAAATTTACGCAAGGAATTAAGACGCTGGTTTACCAGACAGTAAAGTTGATGAAATCGTGCATAAATGTGAATTTTCTTTGCAATTTTTGCAGGAAAATTTGTTAGAGATTAAAAATTAAAAAGTGCGGGCAAAATTCCACGGATTTTCCGCAAATAGATTAACTAAAACAGGAGAATACAATGTCAGTAAAAGGCGACATCGGCGTGATTGGACTCGCCGTAATGGGTCAAAACTTGATTTTAAATATGAACGACAATGGCTTTAAAGTGGTGGCGTATAACCGCACTACATCAAAAGTCGATGAGTTCTTGGAAGGTGCTGCAAAGGGAACAAATATCATCGGTGCCTATTCATTAGAGGATCTTGCGTCGAAGTTAGAAAAACCTCGTAAGGTGATGCTAATGGTGCGTGCAGGCGAAGTGGTAGATCAATTTATTGATGCCCTTCTTCCACACTTAGAAGAAGGCGACATTATCATTGATGGCGGTAACTCAAACTATCCAGATTCCAACCGCCGTGTGAAAGATTTAGCAGCGAAAGGTATTCGTTTTATCGGCACGGGTGTGTCGGGTGGTGAAGAAGGTGCTCGCCACGGACCGTCCATTATGCCTGGTGGTAACGTTGAAGCTTGGGAACACGTTAAACCGATTTTACAAGCAATTGCAGCAAAAACTGATGAAGGCGAACCTTGCTGCGACTGGGTGGGTAAAGAAGGTTCTGGTCATTTCGTAAAAATGGTTCACAATGGTATCGAGTATGGTGATATGCAATTAATTTGTGAAGCCTATCAATTCTTAAAAGACGGCTTAGGCTTAAATTACGATGAAATGCAAGCCATCTTTAAAGAGTGGCAAAAAACCGAATTAGATAGCTATCTCATCGACATCACCACCGATATTTTGGGATATAACGATGAAGATGGCACGCCATTAGTTGAGAAAATCTTAGATACCGCAGGGCAAAAGGGAACAGGTAAATGGACAGGTATCAATGCCTTAGATTTCGGTATTCCATTAACGCTAATCACCGAATCCGTATTCGCTCGTTGCGTATCTGCATTTAAAGAGCAACGTGTAGCAGCATCAAAACTGTTCAACAAAACTATCAGCCCAGTAGAAGGCGATAAAAAAGTTTGGATTGAAGCGGTTCGTAAAGCATTATTAGCATCAAAAATCATTTCATACGCTCAAGGTTTTATGTTGATTCGTGAAGCCTCTGAAAACTTTGGTTGGGACATCAATTACGGCGGCACTGCACTACTATGGCGTGAAGGCTGTATTATCCGTAGTCGTTTCTTAGGTAATATCCGTGATGCTTATGAAGCAAATCCTGATCTGATTTTCTTAGGTTCAGATGACTACTTCAAAAACATTTTAGAAAATGCAATGGCTGACTGGCGTAAAGTGGTGGCAAAATCTATCGAAGTGGGTATTCCAATGCCGTGTATGGCATCTGCAATTACATTCTTAGATGGTTACACATCAGCACGTTTACCAGCAAATCTTTTACAAGCACAACGTGATTATTTCGGTGCTCACACCTATGAACGCACTGATAAACCTCGTGGCGAATTCTTCCACACCAACTGGACAGGACGCGGCGGAAATACCGCATCAACAACTTACGATGTCTAATTCACAAGCGGGCAAATTTGCCCGTTTTTTGCAATCTCACATAAATTTTGAGAAATTTATATTCTTATTATTGATAAGGAATCTTTATGATCACTCTACATACTAACTTAGGCGATATTAAACTAAAACTCGATTTTGATAAGGCACCAATCACAGCCAAAAACTTTGAAGACTATGCAAAATCAGGGTTCTATAATCAAACTCTATTTCACCGTGTTATTGATGGCTTTATGATTCAAGGTGGCGGAATGAATGTAGATTTTTCTGAAAAGCCAACAAATGCCCCAATTCAAAATGAAGCGAATAATCGTTTAAGCAATAAACGAGGTACGATTGCGATGGCACGCACGTCTGATCCTCATTCTGCTAGTTCACAATTTTTTATCAACACCGTAGATAACACTTTTTTAGATTACCGTTCAAAAGAGATGCACGGGCGTGAAGTTGTGCAAGAATGGGGCTATACTGTATTTGGTGAAGTCGTGGAAGGCATGGACGTGGTTGATCGCATTCAGTCTGTCAAAACTGGCAATCATAGTTTTCACCAAGATGTACCAAAAGACGCAGTGATTATTGAATCCGTTAGCGTTGAATAAGGAGCAAGAAAACGTTAAATAGACGCCGTTTTATCCAACTTGGAGCTGGCACATTAATCGCATTAAGTGCTTCGCCATTCTCTTTGGCTGCAATCAAAAATTCTGCTGCATTACGAATCGTGGCAACCACTGATGTCCACGGTTTTTTAACTGATTTTGACTACTACAAAGATGAGCCGACACTCAAATTTTAGCCAATTACATCAAAGCAGAGAGTGAAGCAAACGGTGCGGTCAATCCAAATGCTGATCAGAACTGGCGTTTTGCCCCAATTCAATCAAAACATCAGTTAGATATTCGTTTTGAAACCTCACCAAGCGAAAAAGCCAAACAATTTATTCAAGAAAAATCACGTTATGCAACAAAATTCCTTGAATTAGATTCTGCAGGGTTTGCTGTTTATCAGATTGATTTGAGTAAATAAATCTAGCTGCGATTTCAGTTGATTGAATAAATATATCAAGGGCAGTTCGCCATAGTGAATACTGCCCTTGATTGCTAATTCGCAAAAAATCCTTACAATCTGACCGCTTATTTCATTTGGAAAAGAGATAAATCATAGAATGAAGCTCAATACACAACAACAACAAGCTGTGGAGTATGTACAGGGGGCATGTCTTGTATTAGCAGGGGCGGGTTCTGGGAAAACTCGTGTGATTATCAATAAAATTGCACATTTGATCGGAGATTGTGGCTATTTACCAAGACAAATTACTGCGGTAACTTTTACCAATAAAGCGGCACGAGAAATGCGAGAAAGGGTGGCGCATTCGATTGGTCGAGAAAAAACCAAAGGACTGACTATTTCCACTTTTCATACTCTCGGCTTTGATATTCTCAAACGTGAGCATAAATTGCTTGGTTATAAATCGAATATGACACTGTTTGACGAACACGATCAGCTAGCCCTATTAAAACATTTGCTGCCTGATCAGGTTACTGAAGATAAAGAGTTAGTTAAACAGCTTATTGCTACCATATCTAACTGGAAAAATGACCTGCTGTTGCCTGAACAAGTCATTAGCCAAACAAAAACTGACAGAGAACGCATTTTTTCTCATTTTTATCAGCAATACCAAACGCAACTTACAGCCTATAATGCATTAGATTTTGATGATCTCATTATGCAGCCTACTCTACTTTTCAAAAATTTTCCTGAAGCAAGAGAACGCTGGCAGCAAAAAATCCGCTACCTATTAGTCGATGAGTATCAAGATACCAATACCAGCCAGTATGAATTAATTAAATTATTGATGGGGCAACAAGGGCATTTCACCGTCGTGGGCGATGATGATCAGTCTATCTATTCGTGGCGAGGAGCAAGACCTGAAAATATGGCACGCCTGCAACAGGATTTTCCTGATCTAAAGGTGCTAAAACTAGAACAAAATTACCGCTCTAGCCAGCGAATTCTACATTGTGCCAACATTCTTATTGATAACAACGATCACTTATTTAGTAAACGGTTATTTTCTCAGCTTGGAGAAGGGGAAAAACTCAATGTGATTGAAGCTAAAAACGAGGAACACGAGGCTGAACGAATTGTGGGTGAAATCATTGTGCATCGCTACTCTCACAAAACAAAATATAAGGACTATGCTATCCTCTATCGAAGTAATCATCAGTCTCGTTTGCTGGAGAAGTTGCTGATTCAAAACCGCATTCCTTACAAAATTTCGGGCGGTACGTCTTTTTTTGCCAAAGCAGAAATTAAAGATATGCTGGCTTACCTTCGTTTACTTGTAAACCAAGATGACGATGCCGCTTTTTTACGCATCGTCAATACGCCTAAACGTGAAATTGGTGCAGCCACATTAGAAAAATTAGGCGAACTCGCTAATCAAAAACAGTGCAGCTTATTTGAAGCCATTTTTGATTTTGAGCTTATTCAACGGATTACGCCTAAACCTTATCAAGCCTTGCAAAATTTTGCTCGCTGGGTAGTTGAACTGTCAGATCAAGCGGTGCGTTCTGAGCCAAAAAATGCAATCAAAGCAATGCTTGCTCATATTCAATATGAAGCTTACCTCTATGAAGCTGCCAACTCGCCTAAAGTGGCGGAAATGCAAAGTCGTAATGTGCAAACATTATTTGGTTGGGTAGAAAAAATGCTAGAGGGCGATGCACTCAATCCTGCAATGAATTTGAATCAAGTTGTTACCAATCTCACGCTTCGAGATATGCTAGAACGCAGCGAAGATGACGACAGCAGCGATCAAGTACAATTGATGACATTACACGTTTCAAAAGGATTAGAATTTCCGCACGTTTTCCTGATTGGTATGGAGGAAGGCATTTTGCCTCATCAAACCAGCATGGATGAAGATAATATTGAAGAAGAACGCCGTCTTGCTTATGTTGGGATTACACGAGCACAGAAAACGCTCACCTTTTCGCTATGTAAAGAACGTAGACAATATGGTGAAACCATCAAGCCCGAAGTCAGCCGTTTTCTACTTGAACTTCCTCAAGATGATCTATTATGGGAAAAAGACAAACCTGCACTGACAGTCGAACAGAAACAAGAAAAAGTAAGTAACAATATTGCTAGCTTGAAAGCAATGTTAGCAGCAAATAAAAAGTAGTTGATATTATTATTTTCTAATTAAGTTTTGCTTGGTTTATAATTTGGGGGGGATAGCGTCATAAAAAAATAGAGACTAATTGTTTAAACAATTAGTCTCTATTTTTATTTGATAACGTATCCAATAACTACTGGAATTGATTTTTTCTTTATCACTATTAAAACTTAAATAACTTAAACCAATTTTGCTAGAAATTCAGGGAGGTTTTGAGCACCAACTTGTTGAGCAACAACTTCGCCATTTTTAATAATCGCTAAAAATGGAATGCTGCGTACACCAAATTGAGCAGGCACCTGTTGGTTTTCATCAACATTCATTTTAACGATGCGAGCTTTATCGCCGACTTCTACAGCCAAGTCGTCTAACACTGGTCCAATTGCACGACAAGGACCGCACCAAGGTGCCCAAAAATCAAGTAATACTGGGACATCTGATTTTAAAACGTCTTGTTCAAAAGTTGCGTCTGTTGTGTGAATAACTCTACTCATAAGATTTCCTTATTTATTTTTGATGAATAACGCACAAAAATATTGGGCGTTGCGACTGGGGCAAGATAGGGATAAATTACAAAAATTTCAAGTCTCATTTACCAATTTATTTAATTGTTAAAATTTTCTCGTAAATAATTAAGCTTTCAACCTAGCCAAAAAGCGTTCAAATAGGTAGAATTCGTAGCTTGAATTTATTTATTCGGAGAATGTTATGTCGTGGAACGAATCTGGCAATCAAGATCCTTGGGGTAAGCCAGGACAGAAAAAGCCTGAACAGCCTAAACCACAGGGGGGAGAGCAAGAATCGAAACGTTCGGAACAGCAACCACCTGATTTGGAAGAAATGTTTAATAATTTATTGAAAAAAGTAGGTGGTAATAAGAGAAATGGTTCGGGTCAATCCCCATCTCCATCACAGTTGCCTGCTTTAGGAAAATTATGGCCATTTGCATTGGTTATTGGTGTGATTGTGTGGGGATTATCGGGTTTTTATACGGTAAAAGAGGCAGAGCGAGGCGTTGTAACTCGTTTTGGTAAATTACATAATATTGAGCTTCCAGGGCTAAACTGGAAACCAAGCCTGATTGATAATGTAACGCCTGTCAATATTGAGCGAGTAATGGAGCTGAAAACTAATGGTTCAATGCTCACTCAAGATGAAAATATGGTCTTAGTTGAAATGACTGTCCAATACCGTATTGAGGATCCCGCTAAATATTTATTCAGTGTAAGCAATCCTGACGATAGTTTAAAGCAAGCCACTGATAGTGCTTTGCGTTATGTCGTTGGGCATATGACGATGGACGATATTCTTACAACAGGTCGTGCCGTTGTGCGTGAAAATACTTGGAACGCTTTGCGTGATATTATTAAAACTTACGATATGGGGCTGTTGATCACAGACGTGAATTTCCAATATGCTCGTCCACCTGAAGAAGTAAAGGCCGCATTTGATGATGCGATTAAAGCACAGGAAGATGAACAGCGTCTAATCCGTGAAGCAGAAGCTTATGCTCGAGGTCAAGAGCCGATTGCTCGAGGTCAAGCACAACGTATTTTAGAGCAAGCCAATGCGTATAAGGAACAGGTTGTGTTGAATGCACAAGGTGAGGTGCAACGTTTTGTTCAGCTATTACAAGAATATAAACTTGCACCAGAAATTACTCGTGAACGTCTTTATATTCAGACAATGGAAAAAGTCATGAGAAATACGCCGAAAGTGATGATGGATAATGCTCAAGGAAATAATCTTACTGTATTACCAATTGAAAAATTAATCACAAAACCGACCGCTTCAGAGGCAGTGGCACAACCTGCTTCTCCAACACAAACAACCGTGGTACCTGCATACCCATCGCCATCGTTCCCAGTTCAAGCGGAAATAGGGCAATCAGAGAAAGTAGAGCCTGTGCGTAGAGGGAGATTTTAATAATGCGTAAATTATTACCTGTGCTAGCAGTCGTTGTTTTTATATTATTACAATCAATTATTGTAGTAAAAGAGGGGCAACGTGGCATTATGTTGCGTTTTAACAAGGTGCAACGTGATGACAACAATAAAGTCGTTATTTATAACCCAGGGCTGCATTTCAAGCTGCCGTTCCTTGATCAACTCAAAACATTAGATGCAAGAATTCAGACACTTGATGGACAAGAAGATCGCTTTGTTACCGTTGAGAAAAAAGATTTATTAGTCGATTCTTATGTGAAATGGCGTATCAGCGATTTTGGGCAATTTTACACCGCAACAGGTGGAGATTACCAAAAAGCAGCAGATCTCCTACGCCGCAAAGTCAATGACCGCTTACGTTCTGAAATTGGTTCTCGAACCATAAAAGATATTGTATCTGGTTCACGAGGAGAGCTAATGGCTGGGGCTCAAAAGGCGTTGAATACAGGCGATGATGGAGCAGAAAAGTTAGGTATTGAAGTGGTTGACGTTCGTGTTAAGCAAATAAATTTACCGAATGAAGTTTCATCATCAATTTATCAAAGAATGCAAGCCGAACGTGCAGCTGTTGCTCGAGAACACCGTTCTCAAGGCGAAGAAAAAGCTGAATTTATTCGAGCAGAAGTCGATAAAAAAGTTGTTCTCATTCTAGCCAATGCGAACAAAACTGCTGAAGAACTTAAAGGTACTGGCGATGCACAAGCAGCGAAAATTTATGCCCAAGCATTTAATCAAGCCCCTGAATTTTATAGTTTTGTCCGCAGTCTAAAAGCCTATGAGGAAAGTTTTGCACAAGGTAAAAATAACATTATGTTACTCAAACCAAATAGCGATTTCTTCCGCTTTATGCAAGCACCAATAAAATAGTTATAGCTGTCTAGGACCCGAGAAATCGGGTCTTTTTCTGTTTTTTATCATTCGCAAGCGGTTTATTGATAGCCAATTTTTGCAATGAAATATTATTCATTTCACTGACTTTAAGAGGAATTTATTATGGGGAAAAGTGTTGCTATCCTTGGAGCACAATGGGGGGACGAAGGAAAAGGCAAAATCGTTGATTTGCTCACAGATAGAGTGAAGTATGTTGTTCGCTATCAGGGTGGACATAATGCAGGACATACATTAATTATCAACGGTGAGAAAACTGTCCTGCGTCTGATTCCATCAGGTATTTTGCGTGATAATGTAACCTGCCTTATTGGCAACGGTGTCGTACTTTCACCATCAGCATTATTACAAGAAATGGGTGAGTTGGAATCCCGTGGTATTAATGTTCGTGAACGCCTTAAAATTTCTGAGGCCTGCCCGCTTATTTTACCCTACCACGTTGCAATGGATCACGCTCGTGAAGCGGCATTAGGCAAAAATAAAATTGGCACAACTGGGCGAGGTATTGGTCCAGCTTATGAAGATAAGGTCGCACGCCGTGGATTAAGAATTAGCGACTTATTCAACCGAGAAGCTTTTGCAGAAAAACTCAAAGTAATCCTTGAATATTACAATTTTCAACTCGTTCACTATTATAAAACCGAGCCTGTTGATTACCAGAAAACCTTAGATGATGTATTTGCTGTAGCAGACATTATCACAGGAATGGTTGCAGACATTACAACACTACTACACACAGCACGAGAGAACGGTGACAACATTCTATTTGAAGGGGCACAAGGTACAATGCTTGACATCGATCACGGTACTTACCCTTTCGTAACCAGCTCAAATACTACCGCAGGTGGCATTGCAACAGGTTCAGGTTTTGGTCCTCGCCATTTAGATTATGTACTTGGCATTATCAAAGCTTACTGCACTCGTGTGGGTAGCGGTCCATTTACAACCGAATTATTTGATGATGTTGGAGCGGAAATCGCACGCAAAGGCAACGAATTTGGTGCAGTAACAGGTCGTCCTCGCCGCTGTGGTTGGTTTGATGCAGTTGCAGTACGTCGAGCGATTCAAATTAACTCAATTTCAGGCTTTTGTATGACAAAACTTGACGTGCTTGATGGTCTCCAAGAAATTAAAATTTGTACAGCTTATAAAATGCCAAATGGCGATATTGTACAATATGCACCACTTGCCGCTGCTGATTGGGAAGGCATTGAGCCAATTTACGAAACCTTACCAGGCTGGAGTGAAAATACATTTGGCGTAACAAAAATCGAAGACTTACCAACAAATGCAATCAATTACATCAAAAAAATAGAAGAGCTGCTCAATGTTCCTATTGATATTCTTTCAACAGGTCCAGACCGCATCGAAACTATGATTTTGCAAGATCCATTTGTGGCATAGTTTTGCTATAATTCTAAACAAAAAGCTCGCCCTTAAATTAAATATTCATTTAAGGTCGAGCTTTTTTATCAAGCTAGAATAGTCTATTTGTACTGCTTATGGTACTGTCTTTTTAAGGCATCAAGTTTACTGACAACGGTTTTTGCTTCGTCAAGTTTTCCTTCTCTAGCAAGCTCTTGGGCTTCTTGAACGGTATTAATTACCTCTTGGATACCTGCCTGATAACCTTTAAAACGATCTTGCTCATTATCTAAACTTGCTGGCATTGTGTTTTTTGCATTTTGAGCGGCTTTCAAAAAATTATTAGCAGCAATTTGAAACTCTTCACTATCGTTTGCTCCAATCAATGTCACCATCTGTTTTTGCATAGCATACATATCGACTCTAACGCCTTTTGCTATGGTCTGTGTTGAATACACTAATGTTGCTGCCACTAAAAAAAGTTTAAATTTGTTCATTAAAACGTCCCACATAAAAGAAAAAATAGGTAAGCGGTTTGTTTTAAATTACTTTTGCAAAAAATAGTAGAAATCAAACCGCTTACGATTGATAAGTTGTGTATTCTATGTGATCTATCTCTTGCGAGAAAGTAATAATTACTAGAAAATACCTCCCTTTTATACCTCCTATCTTGGAGGTGCTGACTTGTTATCAGAATGAGATTATTCTATGTTATTAACCAAACCCGAATTACTTTCACCAGCAGGCTCACTAAAAAATATGCGTTATGCCTTTGCTTATGGGGCAGATGCTGTTTATGCTGGACAACCTCGATATAGCTTGCGTGTACGCAATAATGAATTTAATCACGCCAATCTTAAAATTGGTATTGATGAAGCCCACGCACAAGGTAAAAAATTCTATGTCGTAGTCAATATTGCACCGCATAATTCTAAATTAAAAACCTTTATTAAAGATTTGGCGACTGTGGTTGAAATGAAGCCTGATGCATTGATTATGTCTGACCCTGGCTTGATTATGTTGGTGCGTGAGCATTTCCCTGAAATGGATATTCATCTTTCAGTACAAGCAAATGCTGTCAACTGGGCTACCGTCAAATTCTGGCAGCAAATGGGGCTAACAAGAGTCATTCTTTCTCGAGAATTATCCATTGATGAAATTGCTGAAATTCGTGAAAAAGTTCCTGAAATGGAATTGGAGATTTTCGTTCACGGTGCGTTATGTATGGCGTATTCTGGGCGTTGCTTATTGTCTGGTTATATTAATAAACGAGATCCTAATCAAGGCACTTGTACCAATGCTTGTCGTTGGGAATATAAAATGGAAGAAGGCACGACAGATGAGGTGGGTAATATTGTACCTGTAGGAAATATAGCCTCAAAAGAGGGTGTGCAAACATACCAGCCTGAAATTGATATAAAAACCGTTGAACCAACTCTTGGCGAAGGGCAAACTACAGATAAAGTCTTTCTTTATACAGAACCCAACCGTCCAAATGAACAAATGAGTGCTTTTGAAGATGAACACGGCACCTATTTTATGAATTCAAAAGATTTACGAGCGGTTCAGCACGTTGAAAAATTAGCACAAATTGGTGTGCATTCTTTGAAAATTGAAGGACGAACTAAGTCATTCTATTATTGTGCAAGAACCGCTCAAGTTTACCGTAAAGCGATAGATGATGCCGCTGCTGGTAAACCTTTTGATGAAAGCCTACTGGACACTCTCGAAAGCCTTGCTCATAGAGGCTATACGGAAGGATTTTTACGTCGTCATACACACGATGAATACCAAAATTATGATTATGGATACTCTATCTCCGAGCGCCAACAGTTTGTTGGTGAATTTACAGGCAAACGTAATTCACAAGGAATGGCAGAGGTGGCGGTAAAAAATAAATTTTTGGTGGGAGATTCCGTTGAAATGATGACCCCAAAGGGAAATATTGTGTTCAAAATTGAACGTATGTTAAATCGGAAAAATGAATTGATTGAAGCTGGTTTGGGCGATGGACATTTTGTCTTCCTTGATGTGCCAAATGATATTAATTTGGACTATGCCTTATTAATGCGTAATCTATCGGCTGCAACGACTCGCAATCCGCATTAATAATTATTGAAAAAAGAAAAATTTAATATGCATACAATAAAGCCTTATAATATAAGGCTTTATTGTAATTTATAGCATAGCACTAAACCAAGTACAATGAGACCATTAGCTGATCTATCTTAAAATTTTCGGTGTCGATGATTTCAAATTTGTACTTGTCATAGAGAACGAAATCCGTTTTTTTGGGGATTTTTCTTAACATATACATCATAAACCCGCTGATAGTTTCATAATTTTCTTGGTTTGGGAATGCTTGAATATCCAATGCTCGCATTACATCTTCAAGGGGAGTTGTACCGTCAATTAACCAAGAGTTTTCATCTCTGCGTACGATTTGTTCTTCTTCATTAGAAACAAGTTCGCCCATTACGATACTCATTACATCATTGAGGGTAACAATGCCAACTACTAAGGCGTATTCATTAATAATAACAGCAAAATCTTCTCCTGATGATTTGAATAATTCGAGTACTTCGTAGAGTGAGAGAGTGTCTGGAATATATAATGCTTTGCGTAATACTCGGCTGTCAGTGAGAGAAACTTGTTGAGTTTGCAAATACAAGGTAAGTAAAGTATGTGATTCTACATAACCGATAATTTTGTCAATTCCGCCATCTGCAATCACAACTTTTGAGTGCGAGTTTTGACTAAGAGTGTCTAATACTTGTTGTCGGGAAAATGATTTATCTAAAAAGACAATATTCTCACGAGTAGTCATTGTTGATGTGACAGTGCGTTGTTGCATATCAAAAATATTCTCAATGAGATACTGTTCTTGGGTTTTAAGTACACCTGCCTCTGCACCTGCATCTACCATTGCAATAATATCTTCAGAGGTCATATTATCTTGACGAACAGTAGAAATGCCTAATAAACGAAAAAGCAAGTTGGCAATAACATCAAATAATACGACCAGTGGTTTAAATAAAAAGATATTGAATACAATGATATTGACCATTCTAATTGCAATTTTTTCAGGGTTTGCTATTGCTAAACGTTTGGGCATTAAATCGGCAAATAAAATAAAAGATATAGTAACAAAAGCAAAAGAGAGCCAAGAGGATAAGCTAGCAAGCCATTGAGCTTCGCTATATTGACTTAAAAAATTAAATACATAGGGGGTAAGTGAGCCTTCACCAATCATTCCTCCTAAAATAGCCACCATATTTAAGCCAATTTGTACGACAGTGATAAATTGCCCTGGTTGCTCTTGTAATTCAAGCACTTTTTTCGCTTTTAAATTACCTTCACTGGCAAGACTTTGTAATTTTAACTTTCTAGCTCCAGCAAGGGAAATTTCGCCTGAGGAGATAATAGCACTGATGATAATCAGTAAAATAATAATTAGGATTGATTCAATAAGCCCCATAATATCCAATCTTTTTCATTAAAAAACCGCTTGTGTGATGAGAGATAACAGCAAGCGGTCTAATTAGGTGGAATTTTTACAAATTCACCACAAATTTTCCGACGCCAAGTTCATCTTCTTTGCGAGTGCGTTCAATAACACTTTGTGCAGATTCAATCGTACGCAATCCCATTTCATCTTCAGTTCGCACAACTTCACCACGCAAAGAATTTGTCCAGACATCAGTAATTTTTATATCGACAAACTTGCCAATCATATCAGGCGAGCCTTTAAAATTAACGATACGGTTATTTTCCGTTCGTCCTGTTAGCTCCATTAAATCCCGTTTAGAAGGACCTTCCACTAATACTCGCTGCTCTGTGCCTAACATTGCTCGACTGAATTGCATTGCTTGATGGTTAATTCGCTGCTGTAGTCGGTATAAACGCTCTTTTTTCTCGTCTTCGCTTACATCATCAGGCAGATCAGCTGCAGGCGTACCTGGACGAGCTGAATAAATAAAACTAAAGCTCATATCAAAATTGACTTGTTCAATAACTTTCATCGTTTGTTCAAAATCAGCCGCCGTTTCCCCAGGGAAACCTACAATAAAGTCCGAACTGATTTGAATATCTGGACGCACAGCTCGCAATTTACGGATAATCGCTTTATACTCTAAGGCGGTATGGCTACGTTTCATCATAGTTAGCACCCTATCTGAACCGCTTTGAATCGGTAAATGCAGAAAACTAACCAGCTCAGGCGTATCTCGATAAACCTCAATAATATCATCGGTAAATTCGATAGGGTGGCTTGTGGTATAACGTAGACGGTCAATACCATCAATCGCTGCGACAAGACGAAGTAATTCTGCAAAAGTACAAATATCACCATCAAATGTTGCACCACGGTAGGCATTCACATTTTGTCCAAGTAAATTAACTTCACGCACACCTTGTGCCGCAAGTTGAGCAATTTCAAACAATACATCATCAACTGGACGGCTAACTTCTTCACCTCGAGTGTACGGCACAACGCAAAATGAACAATATTTGTTACACCCTTCCATAATTGATACGAATGCGGTTGGCCCTTCTGCTTTTGGCTCTGGCAGGCGATCAAACTTCTCAATTTCAGGAAAACTAATATCTACAATGGGGGAGTTACGGTCGCCTCGAATACGATTAATCATTTCGGGCAAACGGTGTAAAGTTTGCGGTCCGAATACAATATCAACAAAGGGTGCACGATCACGGATATGCTCACCTTCTTGTGAAGCCACGCAGCCCCCCACGCCAATAATTAAATTTGGGTTCTCTTTTTTCCAATTTTTCCAACGCCCAAGTTGGGAAAATACTTTTTCTTGTGCCTTCTCACGAATGGAGCAAGTGTTAAGCAATAACACATCAGCCTCTTCTGGCGTTTCTGTCAATTCAAAACCGTGTGTAGCATTGAGCAAATCTGCCATTTTTGATGAGTCATACTCATTCATTTGGCAGCCCCACGTCGTAATATGTAATTTCTGTGTCATAAAAATAATTTTCAGTGCTAATTAGAAAGGGTATAACGTGTTGTTTTCACGCAAAATTGGCGATATTTTACCTGTTTGAGGACAATCTGGCTATGATAAATTAGCCCCTCTGACAAAATATTGAACGAGACAAACCGCTCAAATCTTACGAAGATAAAATACAAAAATCCGCATTGAGAGCATCAAATGCGGATTCATAGGATAAAAAATAATTATTTTGTAACGGTTAAAATAACGCTTTCACCTTGAATTACTTCGCCTGTTAATTTTTGTAGGGTGCTAATCTCGTCCATATTAGAAATAACAACAGGTGTTAATACTGATTTTGCTTTGCCTTCTAATAGAGGCAAGTCAAATTGAATAATGGGATCACCCACTTTGACGCTCTGTCCTTCTTCTGCTAAGCGAGAGAAACCTTCCCCTTTCAGTTCTACAGTATCGATACCAAAGTGGACGAATAACTCAACACCTTCATCAGATTCAATAGAAAATGCGTGGTTAGTTTCAAAAATTTTACCAATAACACCATCAACTGGTGAAACAATTGTGTTACCTGCTGGACGAATTGCGATACCATCACCAACAATTTTTTCTGAAAATACAACATCTGGTACATCTTCAATATTAACTAATTCGCCAGAAAGCGGTGCATAAATTTTAATTTCTTTAATTGACGAATCTTTCTTACCGCCAAAAAGTTTACCAAAAATTCCCATATTTAATCTCCATTAATATAACTATGTTAACATAACTAAGTAAACAAAATTCTCGTATATATTCTATACGAGAATTCTTACTTTGTATGTAACTAATTGTATAACTAGTCTAATTTTTGATAGAAAGCTTCAACTAATTTCTCAATATCTGCTGCGGTTGGCTGTGCAAGAGCTTCGTCTGCCAATGCTTTTGCTTCTGAATAATGAATATTGCGTACTAGCTTTTTAACGTGCGGCACAGAAATCGCACTCATACTAAATTCATCAAGCCCCATACCGAGCAACAAGGCTGTTGCTCTAACATCACCCGCTAACTCACCACACATTCCCGTCCATTTACCTTCAGCGTGCGATGCATCAATGACTTGCTTAATTAAATTTAGCACTGATGGCGTAAGTGGGTTGTACAGATGAGCAATAATTTCATTACCTCTATCCACGGCTAAGGTATATTGAGTTAAATCGTTCGTACCAATACTGAAGAAATCCACTTCCTTAGCAAGATGATAAGCATTAACCGCTGCAGATGGCGTTTCAACCATGACTCCTACTTGAATATTTTCATCAAATGCTTTACCTTCCTGACGAAGTTGCTCTTTTAATTCAGCGATAATGGCTTTAAGTTCACGAATTTCCTCAACAGAAATAATCATTGGGAACATCACTGCGAGTTTACCAAACGACGAAGCACGCAACACAGCACGCAATTGAGTGTCTAAAATTTCACGGCGAACGAGTCCGATACGCACCGCACGCCAACCTAGGAATGGGTTCATCTCTTTTGGCAAATCAAGGTAAGGTAGTTCTTTATCACCGCCAATGTCCATTGTACGAAGTATCACAAGTTTACCGTTCATTGCTTCTACAACTTCTTTATAGGCTTGGAACTGCTCTTCTTCTGTTGGCAAGCGATCTCTATCCATAAACAGGAATTCTGTACGGTATAAACCAACACCTTCGCCACCATTACGATGTACCCCCTCCACATCACGGATAGTACCGATATTGCCAACAACTTCAATACGATGCCCATCTAATGTTTCTGCTGGAAGATCTTTTAACTTCGCAAGCTCGGCTTTTTCTGCGGCCTCTTTTTCTTGCTGAGTCTTGAATTTTTCGATCTGCTCTGACGATGGGTTAAGATGTATTTCATTATTTGTTGCATCTAGAATCAACAAATCGCCACTATTGACTAATTTGGTAATATTATTTGTTCCGACAATCGCAGGTAACTCAAGTGAACGAGCCATAATTGATGTATGAGACGTACGACCACCAATATCTGTAATAAAACCGAGCACTTTATTGAGATTCAGTTGGGCAGTTTCTGATGGAGTAAGGTCATAGGCGATCAAAATTGATTCTTCTTGAATATCACCTAAATCAATAATGTTCATACCCAAAATATTGCGTAAAAGACGATTACCAATATCTAATAAATCGCCTGCACGTTCTCTCAGATATTCATCATCAATCTCTGCCAGCATTGACGCTTGCATATTGATTACCTTGCTTGTTGCTACGTCTGCAGTTACAAGGTTTTCTTCAATGTAACTAAAAATTTCTTCTTCTAATTCTTCATCTTCAAGGATCATCAAATGTCCTTCAAAAATGGCTTCTTTTTCTTCTCCGAGAGTACGTCTCGCTTTCTCTTTGATTGCAGTTAATTGTGCGGCAGCTTTGGTTCGACCTGCAAAAAATTTGTCTTTTTCAGTTTGAATTTGGTCTTTTGTAATTTTTTGCTCGTTAAGAACGATAGGTTCTTCTTTTAACACGAGGGCTTTACCAAAAACAACACCGGGAGAGGCTGCAATACCAGTAATCATAATGACTCCTTGGTTTAAAATTGTATAGATTATGCTAAATACTAGACTAATAACACAAAACGACTTTACCGTTTTAGTTTGCGGTAAAGTCGTTACAAGAATGGAGAGGTTATTCTAAAGTAGGGATTAAATCTACTAAGAAATCAACTGCTTTTTGCTCATCTTCACCTTCAGCGGAGATAGTAATAACAGTACCTTGTGTTAAACCGAGGGTTTGTAGTTTAAATAAACTTTTTGCACTGGCACTTTTACCGCCTGAAGTAACTGTAACATCAGATGCAAAGCCTTTTGCTGCTTTTACAAATTCAGCAGCTGGGCGAGTATGTAAACCATTTGGGGCAGTAATTGTAACATCTTTCGAATACATAATGATTCCTCTTTAAAATCAAATAGTTAAAAAAATCTTTGAACTAAACGTCATTAAAAATAACAAAACGGGGCGTACTTTACTACAAAATTGACAGAAATACACCATAAAAACAAATCGGATTTCTTGATATTTCACATAAATTGTCAAAAAACAGGTAATTTTCTTTGTTTAATCAACGAGTGTTTAAATTGTAATATTCTGCTAATATCCTACCGCTTGTTATCCAAAATCATTTACGAATCCTGCAAAAATGTATAATAAATTAACAAAATATACCGCTTGGACGCTTTATTTTTTGATCATTGCTCTTTATGGGTTTAGCTTTTGGGCATTATTTAATCAAAATAGCGAACCAACCTTTTGGTCTTGGCTTGATATTTTCCCCATTCTTGGTTACAGCCTTTTACAAGCAGGACTTTCCGCTCTCTTATCTGTTATTTTAGGCATTTTACTCGCTCGCAGCTTCTTCTATTTGCATTTTAAAGGAAAGCATTTTCTATACAAAATTATCTCTTTTATGTGGGCATTGCCTTCTTTGGTAGTAATTTTTGCCATTATTGGCGTATTTGGGTATTCGGGCTGGCTTGCTCAACTTTTAACTTATGTTGAAATATCGTGGCAGCCATCAATTTATGGTTTACAAGGTATTTTACTTGCCCATCTCTTTTTTAATATGCCACTCGTTACCAAATACTGTTTAGAAGGACTAACACTTATTCCAGCCAGCCACCACAAATTAGCCGCTCAACTGAACTTGCAAGGCTGGCATTATTTTCGTGTGGTTGAATTACCCAGTTTAAAACGTGTTCTACCATACAGCTTTTTAAATGTGTTTCTGATCTGCTTCACCAGTTTTCCGATTGTGCTAATGCTAGGAGGCGGACCGAAATACAGCACATTGGAAGTTGCGATTTATCAAGCGGTCAGTTTTGAGTTTGATTTTGCAAAAGCAGTGATATTGATTATGGTACAACTCGCAGTCGGCTTATTATTACAATTCTGCTTTGATCTCTCCACGCATCACGCATTTTCAGTCAGCACCTCAATAACTAACCTTTCCACTACTTGGAAGCCATTACCACAAAAATATGCTAAAAGAGGGCTACTCGCCATTCTGCTTTTACTCAGCACCTTTATTCTTGCTCCATTGTTGAACATTATTTGGCAAGGTATCAGCGTGCCAAACTTAAGCGAAAAAATTTTAAGTCCAACCCTATGGTCTGCCACTTTTTACTCAATTATTTTAAGCTTAATCGCCTCTGTGAGCGTCATCATCCTTGCTTATTTCATAGCCTTAGAGACACGCAAATTAGCCTACCGCCAACACAAAATTCGCCAATATATTTTGGCAGGCGTT
Organism: Nicoletella semolina; assembly: GCF_004345745.1. GTDB lineage: Bacteria > Pseudomonadota > Gammaproteobacteria > Enterobacterales > Pasteurellaceae > Nicoletella > Nicoletella semolina. The sequence continues at coordinate 28,251 of NZ_SLXJ01000001.1, forward strand.
ACAACCTACCCTCTCATTTTGCCAATTTTCCTACTTGCTGTTGGGTTATTTTTGTTATTTATTGATATTCATTTAACTCACTTTCACCTGTTACTACTTGTAGGCATTTGCAACGGATTAACCTTGCTTCCTTATATTTATCGATTGATCTTTAGTGCAATGTGGCAAGCCTTTGTAGCACACGATAAATTAGCCCAAAGCCTCGGTTTAAATGGTATACGACGATGGTGGATTGTAGAACGACCTTATTTATGGCGACCGCTACGAAATGCATTTGCCTTGGCAATGTCTGCTAGCCTCGGCAGCTTTGCTGTCATCGCCTTTTTCGGCAGCCCTGATTTCAGCACCTTGCCCTACTTACTTTACCAACAACTTGGTAGTTACCGAATGGACGAAGCAGCAGTGAGTGCATTATGGCTAATGCTGCTGGCTTTACTCCCTTTTCTCTTTATTGAACAGCAGGAGAATAAATGATGATTACACTTGATCTTGAGTTTAACTACCCTGAAATGCCGATGCACTTTGCTCTTGATATTCAGCAAGGTGAGCGAATTGCGATACTAGGTGAAAGCGGTGCAGGAAAAAGCACATTACTCAACTTAATTGCAGGCTTTGAACGTGTTAATCGTGGTAAGTTGATCTTAAATGGCGAAAATCATCTTCACAGCGACCCCGCTAGTCGCCCTGTCTCAATGTTATTTCAGGACAACAATTTATTCCCTCATTTAACAGTTGCTCAAAATATTGGATTAGCCCTGACCCCCTCGCTGCGACTATCTCAAACACAGCAACAAACCGTAAAAGAAATCGCAGAGCAAATGGGGCTTGGTTCATTCTTAGCTCGTCGTTCAGACTTATTATCTGGCGGACAAAAACAACGTGTTGCACTCGCTCGTACGCTTTTGCGAGACAAGCCTATCTTATTGCTGGACGAACCTTTTTCTGCACTCGACCCACAACGCCGCCAAGAATTACAACAACTCGTTGCAGGACTGTGTCTAAGCAAAAAGCTGACACTATTAATGGTTACTCACCAATTTACTGAAACACAATCACTCTTTACCCGCTCAATAAAAATAAAACAAGGTAAAATTTTGGAGTAGTTGGAGTAAATGAAAGCTCCCTCTCCACCCAATAGAGGAAAGGAAGAGTATAAATAAAATTATCGGTTGAAACGTGATAATTGTACTAAAGTTTGAAATGCTTTATCGGTAGTAAGCAATGCTTTTACTCTCTTTGCATTTGCTTTTAAATCCGATTCTCCAAAGATTCGCATTAGCATTGCAACATTCGCTGCCACAGCGTCAATATGTGCCATCTCGCCTTTACCTTGTAATAAAGCGGTCAGTTTTGCAGCATTTTCTGCAGGTTCTCCGCCTTTTAGTGCATCAAGAGAATGTGTTTCAATCCCAAAATCTGCAGGCGTTACCGTAAAGTAATCAATGTTGCCATTTTTGATCTCTGCAACTTTGGTTTCACCATGTACAGCAACCTCATCAAGCCCTGCACCGTGTACCACAATAGTATGTTCAAAATGTAATGCTTTCACAGTTTCGGCATAAACACGGATTAATTCAGGCGAATAAACTCCCAATAATTGACGCTTAGCATTCGCAGGATTGACAAGCGGACCTAAGATATTAAATAGCGTGCGAGTTTTAAGTGCTTGACGGACAGGGGCGGCATATTTGAAACCTTGGTGATAATTGGGCGCAAACAGGAAACAAAGATTGATCGCATCTAATGCTTGGCGAGCCACTTCAGCAGGCATATTAACATTAATGTTAAGGGCAGACAGTACATCACTTGCCCCTGTTTTACTTGATACGCTACGACTGCCGTGCTTTGCAATTTTATAACCCAAAGTTGCAGCAACAATAGCACTAGCGGTAGAAATATTAATAGTATGATGACCATCGCCCCCAGTCCCTACAATGTCTGCAAACGCATAACTTGGGGTTGGAAAGGGCTGGGCATTTTTTAATGCGGCCGTTACTGCCCCTGATATCTCTTCAACCGTTTCACCACGCAATTTTAAAGCAATAAGTGCTGCGGCTAATTGTTCATTAGAGAGTTTACCTTGCACAATTTTCTCAAAGAAAAAATGGCTTTCCGCAACATTTAATATCTGCTTATTAAAGAGCTTTTCCAAAATGTCATCAAGCTGAAAAGTATCGTGCTGCGTATTATTAGAAAGCGTATTGCTAAACTGTGGAGTATTGGTTTGCATAGTGTTTCCTTCAATTGATGTGATTGCAAAATTTCTAGCGAATTCCACCGCTTGTTAAGCATAGGTTATCCGATGTAAAATACCCCATCTTATAATCTAGGAACACAAATGTCTATTATCCTTCTTGATGGCGGTATGAGTCGATGGGGCTTGGTGTGCCGTTTTAGATTATGGCAACGGATTAATGTTGGTTGGCTGATCATGGGCGTGTGGATTTTGTATTCAAACAAGCAATACCACCAAAAAAATCATCTTAACTTTGGCTGAAAAGGTGATTTTGGTGCTGTTTGTTGGGGGGGCCTGAGGCAAGCTCATACTCCCCCTAAACTGAAAAAGGATACTGAATACTTGGGTGATATTGGTAGTTTTCCACTTCGAAATCAGCTAATGTTACCCAAGTTTCTAAATCATTGAGTGTCTTAATATCTGGGTTTATTTTTAGTGTTGGTGCTGGAAACGGCTCACGAGTGAGCTGTATATCTCTCATAGGTTCCAGCTGGTCTTCATAAATGTGTGCATTCACTATCTTGTGAAACGCTATACCTGCTTGGTGTCCTGTAATTTGTGCCATTAGTGCTAAAAAGGTATAGCATTGAACCATATTCCAATTTAATCCTAATGGTACGTCAGCCGATCGTTGCGTGCTGTTTAAATACAACACACCATCAAGCAATGAAAAATGGTGGCTATGCAAACAAGGACGCAAACACCCCATATCAAATGCTCCAGGGTGATAAAACGTATAAATCTCGCCACGATTATCAATTCCTTGAGTTAGATCTTCCACAATTTGATGGAGCAAATCGATACTCCCCCCATTTGGCTTCGGAAAACGACGACCAATTGCACCATAAACCAATCCCATATCATCTTTGCCTTTACGATATGGGTTTTTTAGCCAAATTTCATTTTCATTTGCGTTAGCGTCCCAAGATTTAGTGCCAAGTTGACGAAAATCAGCGGCATTATCATAGCCTCGAATATAGCCTAAAAGTTCTGCAATAGCCGCTTTCCAAAAGCTTTTTCGTGTCGTTACTAGCGGAAACTCGCCTTGTTCTACGTTGTAGGCTAAATCAGCATTAATAACAGTTAAGCAACGCTTTCCCGTTCGTTTATTCTCAACCCATTTGCCTTGTTCTACGATACGCTGACATAGTGCTAAATACTGCTTCATTGTTGCTCCTCTCAATTTGCTTCTATATATTTTCCTTAAAAAGGGTAGGGTAAATGCGTAATTTATTTGTTAGAATTGTACTCTATTTTCTGCCTAAAAAAGGAGTAGTTATGAAGTCTTTATTTAACACTACCGTGGTTGCGTTTATCTTTTTCATACTGACAGGTTGTGTAAATGATTCTTCAGGCTGGAAACGTTTACCAGATTCGCAAGTTGATCAAAAATCTTACGCAATTGGTTATAGTACAACAGCTCAGACCTATTTAGAGCGTGTCAATGAAACTTATGATATTCAAGCCTTTATCCGTGGCAGCAACGATTGGCTTAATCAAAAAATAGCTCTTCCAGTTGAACAAATTCGAGCAAGTTTGCTTAACCGAATGTTGGATCACCCTGTTTATGCCTATTACAGCGGTGTGCTGTATGCAGCAGAGCTGCAAAATAATTTTAACCGCCTTAGCCAGAATTGTTGGCATTTTGTTCAATCTGCCAGTTTGATACAAGGTATTTGGGACGCTATGTATGATATTAGGAAAAACAGTGTGCGTGATGATCAATATATTCAGCAAGGTGCAGATCAATTTTTACATCTTTGCGTATTACAACTTGAGTCAGAGCAAAAGGCGAAATAGAGAATCACCTTAATATTGAACCCACTCAAAGCGGTGAGTTTTGCAAAAATTTTTCCAAAACTCACCGCTATTCTCTTTCTTCTTGATTTGGCTTCTACTAGAATAGAGGTAATCTTACTTGTTAATCAATCAACTATGAAACTCAATATTCCTACCTACTTAACCCTTTTTCGAGTTGGACTGATCCCTCTTTTTATTATAGCCTTTTATTTACCAATAACCTATTCTGCCGAAATTACCACACTAATTTTCTTCATTGCCTCTATCACTGATCTCTTTGATGGCTACCTAGCACGCCGCTGGGATCAAATTACTCGATTAGGAGCATTTTTAGATCCTGTTGCAGATAAGGTTCTTGTCGCAGTTGCCCTTGCTTGTATTATTGAATATTACCACTCTTGGTGGATAACGATGCCTTCAGCCATTATGATTGGACGGGAAATTATCATTTCTGCGTTGCGTGAATGGATGGCAGAAATTGGCGAGCGAGCGAGTGTCGCAGTATCTGTGTGGGGAAAAGTGAAAACCACTGCTCAAATGCTTGCTTTAGGCGGAATGCTTTGGCGGTTTAATTTTGTGATGGAAGTGATTGCTTGGGTTCTTCTATATATCGCTGCAGGTCTTACCATTTGGTCAATGTTTCAATATCTCAATGCTTCTAAAACAAGTTTGATGAGGTCTTGATAAATATTGATAAGCTATCCTAAAAACAATGTTATCTACGCTATATTCTCAGCATCTTTTAAACAAAGTACGTTCTGAAAATGTAGATAACATTTGTTTGCAGTTGAGTAATGTCAATTAAAAAATATATTACATTAGCCTTTTCCTATTCTCTTGATTAACATTTAGACCAATAGATAAATTAAAACTCTTTTACGTTCATTAATTCGTAACCATCAATTACTTATAAATCTCGCAAAATAGTGTTTGGTTTCATCAATGACAATATGACGTAATGCGATGAGTGCGACTAAGTTGGGGAATGCCATAAGCCCATTCATAATATCGGCTAATGTCCAAATTGTGTTGAGTTCGACAAAAGGGGCAAGTGCGATAAAAATGATGAATGTGATGCGGTAGAGCTTGATTTTTTTCGTTTTTCCGCCCATTAAATAAACAAAACAACGTTCTCCATAGTAGCACCAGCCTAAAATGGTGGTGAAAGCAAAAAAGACTAGCCCAATAGAGACTATGACAGCACCGCTTGAGTGATGTAAGCCTTGTGTGAAGGCTAAATTAGTCAGTGCTGCACCTTCGTTTGAACCTTGCCATACTCCTGTTAGTACGATAACAAGCCCTGTCATTGTACAAACAATGAGCGTATCAAGGAATGTTCCTGTCATTGAAATTAACCCTTGGCGTACAGGCTCTTTTGTTTGAGCCGCTGCCGCTGCAATGGGTGCACTACCTAAACCTGCTTCATTGGAAAAAATACCTCGGGAAACCCCTGCTTGAATGGCTTGCATAACAGTAAAACCAAATACGCCACCCATTGCAGACTGTGGATTAAATGCAGAATGGATAATAAATTTGATGACTGAGGGAATTTGTTCTGCATTGAGTGCTAGAATGACAATTGAAACGAAGACGTAACCTATCGCCATAAAAGGGACGATGAAGCTTGCAATTTTTGAAATTCGCTTTACACCACCTAGAATAATCGCTGCCGCAAGAAGTGTGATGACTGCACCAGTCAGCCAAATAGGCAATGAAAAACTATCGTTGAGTGCAACGGTAATGCCATTGACCTGTGGAAATGTGCCAACGCCAACTAAGGCAACTAAGACCCCAAAAAAGGCAAATAATTTTGCCAGCCATTTCCAGCGTGTTCCCATACCAAGTTCAATATAGTACATTGGACCGCCTGCAATATAGCCATCTTTATCCTTGCCACGAAATTTAATCGCAAGTAAGCATTCTGCATATTTGGTTGCCATACCAAAAAAAGCAATGAGCCACATCCAAAAAATTGCCCCTGGTCCGCCTGCTTGAATGGCTGTTGCGACACCAACAATATTGCCTGTTCCAATCGTTGCGGCAAGAGCGGTAGAGAGTGCGGCAAAGGCAGAGATATCACCCGTTTGATTTTGTCCTTTTTCAGGTTTGAACAAATAAATAAAGGCTTTTGGCAAATGAATGAGTTGGAGTAATTTAAGCTTAATGGTAAGGTAAATCCCCACGCCAGAAAGCAAAATAAGAAGTGGAGCTCCCCAAATAATTTGGTTGATTTGTGCTAGAAGTGTGTCAAATGACATATGATTTTCCTCGTAAAAACTGCTTACAAGGAAAGAAAAGAGTACACAAGTGGCTATTTTCGATTGCATTGAGTGCAATGCAAAATTTTTGCCAAATCTGACCGCTTGTTTATTTCTTTTCTCCCCTGTCCTTTTGCCTGAGCGTTTCATACATTTTTACGCAATACGACCTTTATCTTGCCAATTTAATTTTTTGACGTGCCTTAAATAGGTATAGTTTCGTTTGCGGTACTTTCGCCTTCGGCGTCCATTTTCTACTTTCCTAAGTAGAGTGGCTCTCTCCAAGGGTTCGTCCAATAGCTGTCCTCGCTTACGCACCTGAAAGATTTTTCCTCTTCGGTGTGGAAATTCCACTCTCCAGCTATCTTCATCCGAACATTCTTTTACATTCTCTATCTATATTTTTAACTATTGCGACAGCATAAAAAAACAAGACAGAGTAAAAGAGTGGCGAATTCTAACAACTCTTCTATTGCTGTCAATAATTTCATTTACATTACCATTGTACCAATAAAAAACTCCCTTATCATAAGGGAGTTTTGGGTTTTATTGAGTGTTATAAAACAGCGATTACAAAATTTCTTTCGCTTTGGCAACAACGTTTTCAATGGTAAAGCCAAACAGTTTAAAGAGCTGATCCGCTGGAGCAGATTCACCAAAACCGTGCATACCCACAATGCGTCCGCCGAAACCAACATATTTATACCAAAAATCAGCAATGCCTGCTTCAATTGCTACTCGCTTGGTAATATGACTTGGTAAAACACTATCACGATAAGCCTCATCTTGCTTATCAAATACGTTCGTACTTGGCATAGATACGACTCTGACTTTCTTACCTTCTGCAGCAATCACTTCAGCGGCTTTCATTGCTAAATCTACTTCAGAGCCCGTTGCAATTAAAATTAAATCTGGATTATTGCAACCACAATCACGCAGGATATAACCGCCACGAGCCACATTAGCCAATTGCTCAGGTGTGCGTGCTTGTTGAACTAAATTTTGACGAGTGAAAATTAATGCACTTGGTCCATCTTTGCGTTCTACCGCAGCTTTCCACGCAACTGCTGATTCTACTTGATCGGCTGGACGCCACGTTTCCAAATTTGGAATGAGACGTAAAGCGGCTGTCTGTTCTACAGGTTGGTGAGTTGGACCATCTTCGCCTAAGCCAATAGAATCGTGGGTATAAACAAATAACGCACGCTGCTTCATTAATGCTGCCATACGCACAGCATTGTGGGCATATTCCATAAACATCAAGAAGGTTGCACCATAAGGGATAAAGCCGCCGTGTAAAGCAATTCCGTTCATTATTGCCGACATACCAAATTCACGCACACCGTAATTGATGTAGTTTCCATCGGTATTTTGGTTTGCTCTAATTGGTTTAGAACCTGACCACAATGTGAGGTTAGAACTTGCTAAATCCGCTGAACCGCCTAAGAATTCAGGTAACAATTTAGCATAAGCCTCAATGGCATTTTGTGAGGCTTTACGACTTGCAATGGTTGCAGGATTGGCTTGTAGTTGCTCAATAAATGCTTGTGAGTCCTTCGCCCAATTTTCAGGTAATTCGCCATTAGTACGGCGTTTAAACTCTGCGGCAAGCTCAGGATAAGCGGTCTCATAAGCGGCAAATTTTGCATTCCACTCTTTTTCTGCAAGTGAACCTTTTGCTTTTGCGTCCCAAGCATTATAGATATCTGCTGGAATCTCAAATGGAGCATATTCCCAATTGAGTGCCTTGCGTGTCTCTGCGATTTCAGCCTCGCCTAATGGTGCTCCGTGGCTATCGTGTGAATTCGATTTATTTGGCGAGCCGTAACCAATAATCGTTTTACAGATAATTAATGTTGGGCGGAAGCTTTCTGCTTTTGCATTCTCAATAGCAATTTGAATTTGATCAGCGTCGTGTCCGTCCACGTTACGAATAACTTGCCAGCCGTAAGCTTCAAAGCGTTGCGCCGTATCGTCGGTAAACCAGCCATCAACGTGTCCGTCAATAGAAATATTATTATCGTCATAAAATGCAATTAATTTTCCCAGTCCTAAGGTACCAGCAAGGGAGCAAGCTTCGTGAGAAATCCCTTCCATTAAGCAGCCATCACCTAAAAATGCGTAGGTGTAATGATTAACAATTTCGTGATCTTCACGGTTGAATTGTGCAGCTAAAGTTTTCTCTGCAATTGCCATACCCACTGCATTGGTAATCCCTTGACCTAGGGGACCTGTTGTGGTTTCAACCCCAGGAGCATAACCATACTCAGGGTGCCCAGGAGTTTTAGAGTGTAATTGACGGAACTGTTTAAGATCTTCGATTGAAAGATCGTAGCCTGTTAGGTGTAACAAGCTATAAATCAACATTGAGCCGTGCCCATTTGACAGTACAAAACGATCACGATTTGCCCAAGCAGGATTGGTTGGACTATGATTCAGAAAATCACGCCATAACACCTCAGCAATATCTGCCATGCCCATTGGAGCTCCAGGGTGTCCTGAATTTGCTTTTTGCACAGCGTCCATACTCAAAAAACGGATCGCATTGGCCAATACTCTACGTTCTGCCATTTTCTTTCTCCTAGATTAAAGAATAAAATAAATAAGAATAACAACCGATTCACTAATTCTACACCAAATTTTTGAAACACCGTTCAAAAACATGAAATAATTTATATAAGAATTTAATCTGTATACGCACAAAATTATCTTGAGCTGTTATAATCAACTGATTTTTTAACATTATCAAAAGGAACTCACTATGTCCGTAATCAAAATGGTAGACTTAGACCTTCAGGGTAAACGTCTCTTTATTCGAGCTGATCTCAATGTGCCTGTTAAAGATGGCAAAGTAACCTCTGATGCTCGTATTCGTGCCACCATTCCAACACTAAAATTAGCCCTACAAAAAGGAGCAAAAGTGATGGTAACATCTCACTTAGGTCGCCCAACTGAAGGTGTATTTGAAGAAGCAAATTCACTTCAACCAGTGGTAGATTACTTAAATGCGTCAGATTTAGGTGTACCTGTTCGCTTAGTTCGAGACTATTTAGATGGCGTAGAGGTAAACGACAATGAAGTTGTTGTGCTTGAAAACGTGCGTATTAATAAAGGCGAGAAGAAAAATGATCCTGAGCTTGCCCAAAAATATGCTGCACTTTGTGATGTATTCGTAATGGACGCTTTTGGTACCGCTCACCGTGCAGAAGGCTCAACTTATGGTGTGGCACAATTTGCATCGGTTGCTTGTGCAGGTCCATTGTTAGCAGCAGAATTAGAAGCATTAGGCAAAGCATTAAAAGAACCACAACGCCCAATGTTGGCAATTGTTGGTGGCTCAAAAGTTTCAACAAAATTAACTGTATTAGATAGCCTTTCAAAAATTGCTGACCAATTGATTGTTGGTGGCGGTATTGCCAATACTTTCATTGCTGCACAAGGGCATAATGTTGGTAAATCTTTATATGAAGAAGATTTAATCCCTGAAGCAAAACGTTTAGCGGCAACTACACAAATTCCTGTACCTGTGGACGTGCGTGTAGGAACAGAATTCTCTGAATCAGCACCCGCAACGCACAAGCCAGTCAATGAAGTACAGGCAGATGAATCCATTTTTGACATCGGAGATAAGTCTGCAGAAGAATTGGCAAATATCATCAAATCAGCGAAAACCATTCTCTGGAATGGTCCTGTTGGCGTATTCGAGTTCCCCAACTTCCGCAAAGGAACCGAAGTCATTTCAAATGCCATTGCTGAAGCAACCGCAAACGGAGCGTTCTCGATCGCTGGTGGCGGTGATACTTTAGCGGCTATTGATTTATTCGGTATTGCCGATAAAATCTCTTACATCTCAACAGGTGGTGGTGCATTCTTAGAATTCGTGGAAGGTAAAGTACTGCCTGCAGTTGAAATTTTAGAGCAACGTGCGAACGGTTAATTCATAAGCGGTTCAAAAATGTAAAAATTTTGCAAAATTTGACCACTTGTAGGGACGTACTGCGTACGTCCAATTTCGATATCTACGGACGCACTCAATGCGTTCCCACCGATTTTTATACAATATAGGAAAACAAAAATGTCATTATTAAACATTGTAAAACCAGGTGTCGTAACAGGCGATGACGTACAAAAAGTCTTTGCGTATGCAAAAGCAAATAATTTCGCAATCCCAGCGGTAAATTGTGTTGGAACGGACTCTGTTAATGCAGTATTAGAGACTGCCGCTCGTGTGAAATCGCCAGTCATCGTACAATTCTCAAACGGCGGAGCTCAATTCTATGCAGGTAAAGGTATCAAACCTGCCTCAGGTGCTCGTCCAGATGTATTGGGTGCTGTTGCTGGAGCAAAACACGTTCACGCATTAGCGGAAGAATACGGTATTCCTGTCATCTTACACACGGACCACGCTGCAAAAAATTTACTACCGTGGATTGATGGTTTACTTGAGGCTGGTGAAAAACATTTCGCAGAAACAGGTAAACCACTTTTCTCATCGCATATGATCGATTTGTCAGAAGAGTCTATCGAAGAAAATATGGAAATCTGTCGTGAGTACCTTGCTCGTATGGACAAAATGGGTATGACACTTGAAATCGAAATTGGTGTAACTGGTGGAGAAGAAGATGGTGTGGATAATTCCGATGTTGATGAATCAAAACTTTATACCCAACCTTCGGAAGTACTTTATGTTTACGACCAATTAAGCCCTGTCAGCAAACGCTTTACGATTGCTGCTGCATTTGGCAACGTACACGGTGTGTATAAACCAGGCAACGTAAAATTAAAACCATCAATTTTAGGTGCATCACAGGAATTTGTTTCCAAAGAGCGTAATCTTCCAGCGAAATCATTAGACTTTGTCTTCCACGGAGGATCAGGTTCAAGCCGTGAAGAAATCCGTGAAGCGATCGGCTACGGAGCAATTAAAATGAATATCGATACGGATACACAATGGGCATCTTGGGAAGGAATCTTAAACTTCTACAAAGCAAACGAAGCCTATTTACAAGGTCAGTTAGGTAATCCAACAGGTCCTGATGCACCAAATAAAAAATATTACGATCCTCGTGTATGGTTGCGTAAAATGGAAGAATCAATGTCTAAACGTTTAGAACAATCGTTTGAAGATCTAAACTGTGTGAACGTACTTTAATTTATTCAAACTAAATTAAAGAATTTTGTCATCGCAAAAAAGATAGATTTGCAAAAATTGAATAAAATGAGACCGCTTATAAAGCGGTCTTTTGCTAGAAATACAAAGAGGGAAAAAATCTTATGTCAGTATTATTAGACGTGCAAAATTTAAGCAAGATTTTTACCAATCGTTTAGGATTATTTCGTAAACAAACTTTTTACGCCGTGAAAAATGTTTCATTCAAACTAAATCACCAAGAAACCTTAGCGGTTATTGGAGCAAATGGGGCAGGAAAATCTACATTGGCTAAAATGCTAGTGGGCATTATTCCCCCTAGCGAAGGAGAAATATTTTTTAAAAATCAAAAGCTTACATTTGGTGATCATCATATCAGAACGAAAAAAATAAGAATGATGTTTCAAGATCCAAATGAAGCATTTAATCCCAATTTGAATATTGGACAAATTTTAGATTCATCTCTGAAACTGGCAACAGAAATGTCTGAAGAGGCACGCAACGAACGTATTTTCAGCATTCTTAAATTAGTCGGAATGTATCCTGAACACGCACTCATTCCTATTCACGACACTTCGACCAGCCAAAAACAGCGAATTGCGCTTGCAAGAGCATTAATTTTAAACCCAGACATGATCATTATTGATGATACATTAAATACTCTAGATTTTTCACTCAAAAGCCAATTGACTAATTTAATGTTAAATTTACAAGCTAGATTAGGCTTGTCTTATCTATATATCGGTCAGAATTTAGGACTAATTAAGCATATTGCAGACCAGTTAATCGTAATGGATCAAGGTGAGATTGTGGAATATGGTCGAACAAAAGAGATCCTACTCAATCCACAACACCCCATCACTATTCGACTAATTAACAGCCACTTTGGTAAAAAATTAACTACTGAAGCGTGGGCGAGCTAACTTAAAAATTAATTTATCCTCAATCCTATAGACAGTTTATTTTTTGTAAATGAAAAACAAAGAAGTGTTCTAGTATAGCACATTGGAATTTTTGCGTATAAGGAGGGGCATTATTGTATGTTTTAAATTATATAAAATTCTATTTAAATATTGTTCGCCCACTAACTATTGATGATAAATCTACTTAATAGTTAATTTATTACTCTGCTTTTTTTACCGAATTTTTATCAATATAAAACCCACCTAGTCTTTTGTTATGAATAAAGTGGGTTTATCATTATTTAGAAATTAAGAATATACAGCTATTTAGAAATCCATTAATTCTTTTTCTTTATCAGCTAATACTTCATCAACTTTTTTGATATAGAGATCCGTTAGTTTTTGAATCTCATCTTGTGCTTTACGCTCATCATTTTCGCTGATTTGTTTGTCTTTTTCTAACGCTTTAACCTTATCATTAGCATCACGGCGAACATTACGAATCGCTACTTTACCTTGTTCACCCTCAGCTTTAACAATTTTAATTAAATCACGGCGACGTTCTTCTGTAAGCGGAGGAAGTGGAACTCGAATCGTGGTGCCTGCTGAAGAGGGGTTTAAACCGAGATCAGAGGTTAAAATCGCTTTTTCAATTGCACCAATCAATGAGCGGTCAAATACACTCACTGCAAGTGTTCTTGCATCTTCTGCTACAACATTCGCAAGCTGGCGTAGTGGCGTAGCAGAACCGTAATAATCTACTTGAATGCCATCTAACAAACTAGGTTGTGCTCGCCCTGTACGGATTTTTGAAATATGCCCTTTTAGTGATTCAAGGCTTTTCTCCATTCTTTCTTGAGCGTCTTTTTTAATATCATTAATCATTATGTTATCCTTTTTAAACAATTTTTAAGCAATAAAACAGAGAGAATTCTACCTAATTTCTGCTATTTTTCCTAGTGTTAAGTGTGATAGACTTTCGCCACAAAGAGCGGTCTATTTGACCTAATTTTTTGCAAAAGGAGCAAAATATGTATCAACAACAAATTTTAGCAGAATTAACTGAAGCAGCGGATGTACTAAATGCTTTTATCAAAGACGAAAAAAATTTAGCCCTCATTCAACAAGCGGCTATCTTAATTGCAGACAGTTTTAAGCAAGGTCGCAAAGTTTTATCCTGTGGTAATGGCGGTTCACATTGCGATGCGATGCACTTTGCTGAAGAACTCACTGGACGTTATCGTGAAAATCGCCCAGCCTACCCCGCTATTGCAATTTCAGATGTCAGCCATTTAAGCTGCGTGAGTAACGATTTTGGCTACGACTATGTTTTCTCTCGCTATATTGAAGGCGTTGGACAAAAAGGTGATGTACTATTTGGGATTTCAACCTCAGGTAATTCTAAAAATGTGTTGAATGCGATTGAAGCAGCAAAGAAAAAAGGAATGAGAGTTATTGCTCTCACAGGAAAAGACGGTGGACAAATGGCAGGTTTAGCCGATGTTGAAATTCGAGTACCGCATTTTCGCTATGCGGATAGAATTCAAGAAGTGCATATTAAAATCATTCATATTTTGATGATGTTAATTGAATTTGAAATGGCAAATGTATAATACCGATTTTAAAAGGCGTTTATAAAAACGCCTTTTCATTATTAATTTCACTCTCTATCTCGGTAGCTTACTATACTTTTTTCTTTTTACTCTGTTTCCATTTCCAAAATAATACCAGTCCAACCACCAGTAGAATGACCCAAACAATAATTTGCCCTTTTTGTACTTGCTGTTGCAACCAATCAAGATTTTTTGCACCATAGTAGCCCAAATAAACCCAAATTGGCACAGAAATAATGGCTGCAAAAAGATCAACCAACACAAATTGAGTAAATTTCACTCTCCGTGTAATGCCAGAAACTAAATAAACCGCAGCACGCAACCCAGGTAAAAAACGGGCAATGAATAATAAACGATTGCCTTGTTTCTCAAATCTATCTTGGACAGCAGCAAGACGCTGTGGCGTGATGAGTTTACGAATAAGCGGAAATTGCAGAATTCTTTCCCCATAAATTCGACCAAGCCAGTACATTGTGCTATCGCCAACTAATACGCCAATCATACTCACCACAAACATCGAATGTACATTGGTATAGCCTAATCCTGAAATCACGCCTCCCGAGACTAGCGTAATATCTTCAGGGATAGGTAACCCAAAACCACACGCCAGTAATACAAGAAACACAGCCCAATAGCCATAACTACTGAAAAAATTGATTAAAAGTTCCATTAACGTTGATTTTCCTTTTCTTGATTTAAATTTCGCACAGAATGACGCACAACCAGCTCTGGGTAAAACTCAAGAATTTTAGGTTTGTGTAGTACATCACGATGAATAATTCGATCAAACAATACGCCCATTGCCATTTGTCCCAGTCTGATCTTAGATTGGTGTACTGTTGTCAGTGGCGGAGCATAAAAACGAGAACTGTGGATATTGTCGTAGCCAATCACTGAAATATCGTGTGGAACAGAAAGCCCCTTTTCCGTAATGGCTGAAATTACCCCTAACGCAATCGCATCACAGGCACAAACAATCGCAGTAGGATAAGGTTTAGAACGAAGTAAGTCATTGGTACTTTCATACCCTCCTTCTGGCTCAAAATCATTTTCTTTAACCCATTCATCACGAACAGCAAGATTGGCGTCATTCATCGCTTTTACAAAGCCATCAAAACGAGCTTTCGCCGTTGTTTTAAACAAATCGCCCGCAATAATAGCGATATCTTGATGACCATTATCAATTAAATAACGAGTAGCGAGATACCCCCCCTCAAAACTATGATCAATAATCCGATCATTTTTACTATCATTAGGTCCCCAATCCATCACTACCATCGGAATATTCGTGCCATTAAAAAGTGCCAGAGAATTTTCAGTATATTCCGAACACATTACCAAAATACCATCAACTCGTTTTTTAACGAGCATATCCAGGTGATTTTGAATTTTCTCACACTCATTTTGCGTATTACATAAAAACAATGAATAGCCGTAGCGATAACAATATTCTTCAACTGCCAAGACAATTTCAGCAAAATAGGGGGCTTCACTCGTGGTAATAATCATACCGATGGATTTGGTCGTATTGACTTTCAAACTTCGTGCCACGGCACTTGGGGAATAATTTAGAGTAGACACAGCGTCCCATACCGCTTTCCTTGTCTCTTCGGCAACAAAACGAGTTTTATTGATAACGTGTGAAACCGTTGTTGTAGAGACACCTGCTAATTTAGCAACATCTTTTATCGTAGCCATCAAGTTTCCTCACCATAAGAACCTGCCACATTATAGCCAGTTTTACAAAATATCTAAACAAAATAACCGCTTGCATTGCATTTTTAGCCAATAGGCTTAGAATAGCCATATCTTTATGTTTAATATTTATTACTATTTTAATTTCAACAAGGAGTAAAATATGGGTACATTTGGTTATGCAATGATAACTGTGGTTGCCTCACTCGGAATGATTGTACTTTTTGCATACAATATTTTCTAATTTATTTTTATGTTATTAAGGCACATTTTTGTGCCTTTCTTTTTTCACTTTTTATTGTTTTCTGCCAACACCTAAAGCTATGTCTAAACTTACTTTCGCCTCACTGGATTTTAATGCAACACAAACGCCAGTTTCCACAGCCTTTGATGACATTTATTTTTCTACTCAAGATGGCTTAGCGGAAAGCGAATATGTCTTTTTACAAGGCAATAATCTTTGGCAAAAATGGCAACATCATTCCACTTCACATTTTGTCATCGCTGAAACAGGATTTGGTACGGGACTCAACTTTTTTACCGTCGCACAACATTTTCAGCAGTTTCGCCAAGAGAACCCCAACCATACATTAAAACGACTTTATTTTATCTCTTTTGAAAAATATCCTCTCAATACTGAGCAGCTAAAGCAAGTTCATACTTATTTTCCGCAATTTGCAAAATTTGTCGAAAAACTCACCGCTCACTGGCGTCCATTGCAAACAGGTTGTCAGCGTTATCATTTTGATCAAATTTACCTTGATGTGTGGTTTGGCGATTTAAGCGAAAATTTACCGCAATTAGGCGATCATTATCGAAATAGCATAGATTGCTGGTTCTTAGATGGTTTCTCGCCTGACAAAAATCCTGAAATGTGGCAAGACAATCTTTATCGGCAAATGTTTCGCCTCTCCAAATCTGGAGGTAGCTTTGCGACATTTACTGCTGCAAGCCGTGTACGAAAAGGGTTACAAGCGGTCGGATTTACGGTTAAAAAATGCAAAGGTTTTGGTAAAAAACGAGAAATGCTACAGGGCGAAAAACCTGTTGATGCACGAATAGCCGAAGCAAATGCCCCTTATTTTTTGCCCGATTGTGCTTACAAGCACCATCACAAACATGACGATATTGCGATTGTTGGCGGTGGCGTGGCTAGCGTTTATGTAGCGTGGTCATTATTGATGCGAGGCAAGAAAGTAACCCTTTATTGCCAAGATGGGCAGCTTGCACAAAATGCCTCTGGCAATGCACAAGGTGCAATTTATCCACAACTGAGCGATGATGATGAGCGAAATATACGCTTTTATGTACACGCCGCAGATTATGCTCTACAACGCATAACAGACCTTACACAAGCGGTCGATATTGAGCATAATTTTGCAGGTGTTGCTCTCTCTGCCTACAATGAAAAAACGGCAAAGAAGTTGGATAAAATCGCTCAACAAAGCTGGCACCCTAATTTATTTCAACGCTGCAATGCAACAGAGCTAAGTCAAAAAATTGGACTGCCTGTTGAAAAAGGTGGCGCATTTATCGGATTAGGCGGCTGGCTATCTCCTAAACAGTTGGTAGAAAATGGATTAACCTACCTTGAAACATTAGGCTTAACGATCGTTAAAAATCACCAAGTCGCTGATATCCATTTCCGCAATCATCAATGGCAGTGGCAACACAAAGGAAAAACATTTGCACACGACATACTCATTTTAGCCAATGGGTATCAACTTAAGGCATTCCCACAAGCTGAAGGTATTCCACTTTATCCTGTGCGAGGACAAGTCAGCCAAATCACCACAACAGAACAGTTACAACACCTACGCTGTGTTGTTTGTTATGACGGCTATATCACGCCTGTTTCTGCTTCAAATACACACTGTATAGGAGCAAGCCACATTCGAGATAATACCGAAACGGATATTCGCCTTGAAGAACATCAGCAAAATATTGCAAAATTACAGCAAAATATCACTGCTTGTCCGATGGATAAAAGCTGGACGGCAGAATTAGAACAGCAGCATTTTCAGTCAAAAGTCGGTATTCGTGCAGCCTTGCGTGATCGCCTGCCAATGGTCGGAGTAATGCCAAATTCTACAGCACAAAAACAACAATATGCGAATCTTTACAACCAACGCCGCCGACAAGAACCCATCGCTCAAGCACACTCCTTTGAGCAGCTCTATTTAATTGCAGGACTAGGCTCTAGAGGGCTGACAACTGCACCATTATTAGGCGAAATACTGGCTGCTCAGATCTGTGGTGAACCCATTCCACTTAGCGAAGATATTTTGCACGCACTTAGCCCAAACCGTACTTGGATTCGCCAATTATTAAAAGGACGACAATGATTTACGATTTACACAGCCACAGCACTGCCTCTGATGGTATTCTCACACCTACTGAATTAGTACAGCGTGCCGTTGAACACAATGTGTCAATGTTAGCGATTACCGATCACGACACAATTGCAGGCGTTGCAGAAGCAAAATTTGCTGCCAACCGCTTACCTATTGAGCTAATTTCAGGGGTAGAAATTTCCATTTTGTGGCAAGGGAAAAGTATTCATTTGGCCGCATTAAATGTGAATGAGCAAAGTGAGCCACTGCTTGAATTATTAGCACATCAAGCCAACCTTCGCCAAGATAGAGCGGTAAAAATTGGAGAAAAATTAGCAAAAGCAGGCATACCTAACGCCTACGAAGGTGCAAAAAATCTTGCGAGTGGCGAAGTTACTCGAGCTCATTACGGACGTTTTTTGGTTGCCAATGGCTATGTTCGTAATGATGAACACGCATTTAAACGTTATTTGGGCGTGGGCAAAACGGCCTATGTGAAACCGATTTGGTGTAACCTTGAGCAGGCAATTCGAGCAACACATTTAGCGGGTGGGCTAATTTGCATTGCTCACCCTCTACGTTATAAATTAACTGCTAAATGGGTTCGTCGTTTAATTGTTGATTTTAAACAAGCAGGAGGTGATGGCATTGAAGTTTCAGGTTGCACGCAAACGCTTGACCAACGTCAGCTATTGGCTCGCTGGGCGACTGAATTCGATCTGCTCGCCTCTGTGGGATCAGATTTTCATTATCCCTCTGGCTGGATTGAACTGGGCAAAAATTTACAATTGCCCACAACCTGCAAGCCAATTTGGGAAAAATTTAAATAATAAAGCAATATCGCTTTGTTTCCTCAATAAAGAAAGAGGCGTATACAACGTCCTCTTAAATGTTCTCTATAATTTATCGTCAAAGCACTTTGCTTTATAAGTTGGGTGCATTAAATTTTCAACCGATAAAATATCCTCAAGTTGTGCGTTTGTGAGTAACCCTTTTTCTAGTACCACTTCACGCACTTACCTGTTTCTACATAAATTTTGCTGATTATATCACCATTACCCGCTGAGTTAGTTACTGCACTGAAAGCTAGCAAAAACAGATGCAGACATTGCTAAGGCGGATATGTTAGTGTAGACTTTCTCATAAAAAATGAAATTTCTATAACATTTATTCTACTCTTCTACAGCGTATCCTTGTGGCGGTAACAATTGATTATCCAAGTACGCCTTTCCTTGATTTAAACACAAACGATCATCGCAAAACCACTGAATCACCAGTGGATAACAGCGATGTTCCTGCTCATAGACTCGCTCAATAACATCATCAATTTGATCATCAGGGTAAATTGGTACTTTAGCTTGTAGCACAATTGCCCCACCATCAACCTGCTCATTAACAAAATGAATGCTCATTCCGTGTTCACGCTCACCTGCTGCCATAGCTCGTGCGTGCGTATTAAGCCCAGCATACTTTGGAAGCAACGAAGGGTGAATATTGAGAATTTTCCCATCAAAGCGTTGAGTGAAGGCTGTCGTGAGAACTTTCATATAGCCTGCAAGCACAATTAAATCTGCATTTAATGCTTCAATTTGATTGACTATCGCCTTATCCATATCCGCATTGCTGTTAAAATTTTCACGCTCAAAAACAAAAGTCGGAATCCCTGCTTGCTCTGCACGAACCAGTCCATAAGCTGCCTTTTTATTCGAAATTACGCCACACACTTTACCTCTAATGTAACCTGCTTGCTGTGCGTCTAGAATTTTCTGTAAATTACTGCCATTCCCTGAAATCATTACGACAATATTTTTCACACCGTTACTTTTCACACGACTTCTCCAAGATTATTTGCTCCCTCAAGATTATTACGCCTAAGGTAATTTAAATGTAGCAAGAATAATTAACATCACCGTAAAAAATCGGCGAGCTTTCGCTCGCCATTATTCATCTAACACTTGGCTTGATTTTAGCCTTACAAGCGGTCAATTTTTGTTAAAAATTTACATAATTTCAACTTGCTCGTCTTGTTCATCACGATGTGCAATTTTACCAATTACCCACGCATTTTCCCCCATTTGTTTCAACAATGCCAAAGCAGTTTCCACATCATTTTCAGGCAAAGCAATCACCATACCCACACCACAGTTAAAGGTACGATACATTTCATAACGGCTAATATTCCCTTTTTCTTGTAACCACTTAAATATCGGCGCCCACGCCCAACTAGCTTCATCAATCACCGCTTTAACATTTTTGGGCAACACTCTTGGAATATTTTCCCAAAAACCACCGCCTGTTAGATGTGAAATAGCGTGTACATCAACCTGCTTAATCAGCTGCAGCACCGATTTTACATAAATCTTTGTTGGTGCTAATAAATGTTCACTTAGAGGCTTTCCTTCAAGAAGATCATCAGGATTTGCCCCACTTACCTCTAATACTTTACGAATTAGTGAATAGCCATTTGAATGTGCACCACTTGAACCTAATGCAATCAAGGTATCGCCTACTTTTACGCTTGAGCCATCAATAATATCTGCTTTTTCCACAACACCCACACAAAAACCAGCTAAGTCGTAATCACCAGCGTGATACATACCTGGCATTTCAGCGGTTTCCCCTCCAACTAATGCACAGCCTGATTGCTCACAACCATTTGCAATCCCTTTAATCACGGAACTGGCGACATCAACATCTAATTTACCTGTTGCATAATAATCAAGAAAAAATAGCGGTTCAGCACCTTGAACAACCAAATCGTTTACACACATCGCTACCAAGTCAATGCCAATGGTATCGTGTTTATTTAAATCAATCGCTAAACGTAATTTAGTACCAACGCCATCAGTACCTGATACTAGAACTGGCTCTCTATACTTAGTTGGTAAAGCACACAATGCCCCAAATCCGCCTAATCCTCCCATCACTTCTGGACGGCGAGTACGCTTAACATCGCCTTTAATACGTTCAACTAACTCATTACCTGCGTGAATATCCACGCCTGCATCTTTATAACTTAACTGTGTACTCACAATAAATCCCCAATTAATAAGATAATTTCGCCCAATTATAGCACTAGAGCAATCGTTTGCGGTAAAAAATTAAAAACCAATCTTATAAATCCCAAACTGTAAAAATTTATCTAAAACTTAGAAAATCTATTTGCCAAATAGAAGCACATCTGCTATTTATACGCCCTTTTGATGTTTAGAAAGACACCTTAAATTTATTAGGGAACAACAAATAGGAGTGATTTATGACTCAAGTGGTAAATACTACTTCACTTAGCTTGCTTACGCTTGCAGGCGTAACCCCATACCAATTAGGCAAAGATGAAGATTATATGAGCGATGCACAAATTGAGCATTTCCGTTGTATTTTAAAAGCGTGGCATGCTCAAATTATGGAAGAAGCAGAACGCACAAAAAACCAAATGCAAGATGATATTACTAATTTTGCAGATCCTGCTGATCGTGCAACACAGGAAGAAGAATTTAGTTTAGAACTTCGTAATCGTGATCGAGAACGTAAGTTACTTAAGAAAATTGAACAAACGTTACTCACATTAGATAGTGGCGATTATGGTTATTGTAATGCGTGTGGTATTGAAATTGGCTTAAAACGCCTTGAAGCACGTCCAACAGCCGATCTCTGTATTGATTGCAAAACCCTTGCTGAAATTCGAGAAAAGCAAATGGGTGGCTAATTCATTTGGTTAAATGAATAACGGACAATCGATTTCCATTTTGATTTTCAACATTTGGGGTGGACTATTTTTAATTATATTAAATCTCTTTTCTCAAAGAAAAATACTCTAAAGAAGAATACGCTGCAAAAAAAAGGACAAAACCAACCGCTTGAGCAAACAACTTCCGTTCGCTCAAGCCGTCCTGCTATGCGATCGTCCATTGCTTCAAACACTAAAACATCAACTTCCTCCTCCTCTGCAGCAAATTTTGTACAAAAAACAACGAAAAACTGCCTAACGACGATCGAAAACACCAATACGCTTAAGAAAAAGCAGCCCAAGACGCCTTCAGCTCCCTCACACATTCTGCATAAACAGTTTACTGTACCTGCTGGACAATATCAGATTAGCCCAAAAAATTTCCCTCAACAGTCCGTTTCTATTGTTAATAAATTACAGCAACACGGCTTTGAAGCTTACCTTGTAGGAGGGTGTATTCGTGATTTATTACTTGGGCATAAAGCGAAAGATGTGGATATTGCAACCAACGCACGCCCAGAAGAAATCCAAAAGATTTTTGGTCGTCAATGCCGTTTAATTGGTCGCCGATTCCGTCTTGCTCATATTGTGTATGGGCGTGAAATTTTTGAGGTTGCCACTTTCCGAGCAGAGCGTCATACCAGTAGCAATGAAAAAATATCCAAAACCAGCGAAACGGGTATGTTACTTCGAGACAATGTATACGGCACATTGCGTGAAGATGCACAACGACGAGATTTTACTGTGAATGCACTCTATTACGATGTTCATCGCAATTTGATTTTTGATTTCTTTGGTGGTATTCGTGATCTTCAAGCAGGCTGTTTACGCTTAATTGGCGATCCTGTCCTTCGTTACCAAGAGGATCCCGTCAGAATGCTACGAGCGTTACGCTTTATGGCAAAACTGGATATGTTTCTTGATAAAGCGAGCGAAGAGCCTATCCAGAAAATGGGCATTTTGCTTAAGCATATTCCTGCTGCACGTCTGTTTGAAGAAACACTCAAATTATTACAATCAGGCAAAGGCTTTATTACCTACGAACTACTGCACAAATATGGGCTATTTGCTCAATTGTTCCCAATCCTTGTGCCATTCTTAACGGAACATCAAGATTCCGAGACGGAAAAAATGTTAGCTAAAGCATTAAAGTCTACTGACGATCGCATACGAGATAATTTGCGTATCAATCCAGCGTTTCTATTTGCTGCTTTATTATGGTATCCATTACGAGAGAAAATCGAACAACTAAAAAATGAGGGCGGATTAAACAATCACGATGCATTAATGCTCGCAGCAAATGAAATTTTAGCTCAAACCTGTCGCACTGTTGCTCTGCATCGTCGCCATACCGCTGTTATTAGAGATATTTGGTCGCTACAATTTCAATTTCCCAAACGAAGCAGCAAGCAAGTAACACAAATTATTGAGCATATCAAATTCCGTGCTGGCTTTGATTTATTAGTGATGCGAGCCGAAATTGAAAGGGGTGATCTAATTGAGTTGAGTGCTTGGTGGCACGAATACCAATTTAGCAACGCTGAACAGCGTACAGAAATGCTCAAATATGTTCCCTCTTTTCATCAAGAAAAGCGGAAGAAAAAATGTCCCTCTCATCGTCGGACTTATCGTAAACGAAAATCTTCAGAGAAAAAAGAACAAAAGAGCGGAGAGTAGAAAATGAGTGCATCAGAATGGGTAACAGTCTATGTTGCTCTAGGATCTAATTTAGCTAATCCACAGAGACAACTACAACAAGCGGTCATTTCGTTGCAAAAATTTGCAAAAAATCTCTCTGTCAGTCCATTTTATACTAGTAAGCCACTTGGTCCACAGGATCAACCAGACTACGTTAATGCGGTTGCAAAATTTGAAACACATTTAACCGCTATCGATCTACTTGATGAGTTACAGGCTATTGAACAATCCCAAGGAAGGGTGCGTTCACGCCGTTGGGGTGAGCGTACCCTTGATCTAGATATTTTGCTCTACGGTTTAGTACAAATCCAAACTGAACGTCTAACCGTGCCGCATTATGATATGCACAATCGAGAGTTTGTTATTATTCCATTATTCGATTTATCGCCTGATTTAATCTTCCCAAATGGACAACCTTTATCTATTCTAAGAGCGAAATTTGCCCAACATCAAATGCAGAGATTAAGTAATACTCAACACAATATCGCAGCAATTTAGTATGTGATAAAAAATCCCCCTAAGGATTTACCTTTGGGGGATCAAGTACTAGCAAGTAGACTAATGAAATAAAATCATATCTAAACTATCTTGCCAACTTTTGGCGAATTGCATTGGCGAGTTCGGCACTCACTTTTTCAAAGTGAGCCATTTGGCGTTCTACAATTTCAGGTACAGTAACACCAGATAAACCTGCTGCAAAATTAGCAGCCAAACGCTCTTTTTGCTCTACAGTAAATAAATTATAAAGTGCGGCTGGCTGTGAATAATAATCTTCATCATATTCACGGAAATCAAAGTGTGCCGCTTCACGTTCAATTTGTAATGGCAACTGATCGTGAGTAGGTACATAAGTCTCGAAACGGTTCGGTGCATAGTTTGGGTGTTCACCGCCATTATGATCGACTCGCATTGCCCCATCACGGTGCGTAGTGTGATATGGACATTTTGGTGCATTCACTGGAATTTGGTGATGATTTACCCCTAAACGGTAACGCTGTGCATCTTGGTATGAGAACAATCGTCCTTGTAACATACGGTCTGGCGAAAAACCAATACCAGGGACGATATTGCTCGGTGCAAACGCTGCCTGCTCGACTTCAGCAAAATAGTTCGCAGGATTACGATTTAACTCCAATACCCCTACCTCAATACAAGGATAGTCAGAATGTGGCCAAACTTTGGTTAAATCAAATGCATAATTATGTTTGTGGGCATCTGCTTCTGGCATAATTTGCACTTGTACAGTCCAGCGTGGGAAATCGCCGTTTGCAATAGAAGTATATAAATCTTCTTGGCTATATTCACGGTTTTCACCGACAATTTTGGCCGCCTCTTCATTGGTAAAATGCTTATGACCTTGTTGTGTTTTAAAGTGAAATTTCACCCAAAAACGTTCATTTTGTGCATTCACAAAACTGTAAGTATGGCTACCGTAACCGTTCATATTACGCAGCGTTTGCGGAATACCTCGGTCAGAGAACAATGTCATAATTTGGTGCATTGACTCAGGGTGACGAGACCAAAAATCCCAAGCGGCATTCGCATCACGCAAGTTAGTTTGCGGATTACGTTTTTGGGTGTGAATAAAATCAGGGAATTTAAGCGGATCACGGATAAAGAAGACTGGCGTGTTATTGCCAACTAAGTCCCAGTTTCCTTGATCTGTATAAAATTTTAATGAAAAACCACGCACATCACGTTCCGTATCTGCTGCCCCACGTTCGCCTGCGACCGTTGAGAAACGTAATAAAACCTCGGTTTGTTTACCAATTTGGCTAAACACTGAAGCCTTAGTATATTGAGTAATGTCGTGAGTAACGGTAAATGTACCAAATGCTGCCGAACCTTTGGCGTGAACAACGCGCTCTGGGATACGCTCACGAGCAAAATGGGCGAGCTTTTCTTGAAACCAAACATCTTGTAAAAGTAATGGACCACGAGGACCTGCTGACATCGTATTATCGTTATCCACAACAGGACTTCCTGCTGCACTAGTTAAAGTTTTTGAATTGTGATCAAATGGACATTTTTGAGACATAGTTAACTTCCTTCTATCGTAGGTAATCGAATTCTCGGTTATTCTATTGATAGAAAAAAACTTTTCAATCTATCAAATTAATCATAAAAAACTATTAGAAATAAAGTCTTCATTACTGTCGCAAAAATTTCCCTCTCCAACCAAAAAAGTTATCACGACACTAATAATATTAGTTATTTCCCCTTGAAATTTTCTACTCTCGTCTTATATATGCTCCATTCACAAGCGGTAACAATCCGTTATTTTTTTGCAAAAAGAGGAAAATATGAGCAATCAAGATACTCAAAAAGAAACACGAGGCTTTCAATCAGAAGTCAAACAGCTACTCCAATTAATGATTCACTCTCTCTATTCCAATAAAGAGATCTTCTTGCGTGAGCTGATTTCAAATGCGTCAGATGCCGCAGATAAACTCCGTTTTAAAGCACTTTCTAATCCAGCATTATATGAAAACGATGGTGAATTGCGTGTGCGTGTCAGTGTTGATGAAACGCTCGGTACATTAACAATTAGCGACAATGGCATTGGTATGAACCGTGAGCAAATCATCGATCATCTTGGTACTATTGCGAAATCAGGTACTAGAGAATTTCTCAATGCTCTTGGTACAGATCAAGCCAAAGATAGCCAATTAATCGGGCAATTCGGCGTAGGTTTCTATTCTGCATTTATCGTGGCGGACAAAGTAACGGTAAAAAGCCGTGCAGCAGGCGACACACAAGGTGTTATCTGGGAATCAGCTGGCGAAGGCGAATACACGGTTGCTGATTTCGACAAAGCAGAACGAGGCACAGAGGTAATTTTACATCTACGCGAAGAAGAAAAAGCCTTTTTAAGTGAGTGGAAAGTCCGTGAAATTATCGGTAAATACTCTGATCATATTAGCTTGCCCGTTGAAATATTAACGAAAGAATATGATGATGAAGGCAAGGAAAGCGGTCAAAAATGGGAAAAAATTAACAAAGCCCAGGCACTTTGGACACGTTCGAAAAACGAGATCTCTGATGACGAATATAAAGAATTCTATAAACATCTAAGCCACGATTTTGCTGATCCATTAACGTGGTCTCACAATAAAGTCGAAGGTAAACAAGATTACACCAGTCTACTCTATGTGCCAGCCAAAGCACCTTGGGATATGTTTAATCGTGATCAAAAACACGGCTTAAAGCTGTATGTGCAACGTGTATTTATTATGGACGATGCCGAAGTCTTTATGCCGAATTATCTTCGTTTTATGCGTGGTTTGTTAGATACCAACGATCTGCCGCTAAACGTTTCTCGTGAAATTCTACAAGAAAACAAAACGACAGCAGCGTTACGTTCAGCCTTAACCAAACGCTCTTTGCAAATTCTTGAGAAACTTGCTAAAGACAGTACACAAGATTACCAAACTTTCTGGAAAGAATTTGGTTTAGTGTTGAAAGAAGGGGTTGGCGAAGATTTTGCGAACAAACAACAAGTCGCAGGGCTACTACGTTTTGCTTCAACACATCAAGACAGCAGTGAGCAAGCGGTCAGTTTTAGCGATTATATTGCAAGAATGAAAGAAGGGCAGAAAGCCATTTATTTCCTCACGGCAGACAGTTATTTAGCCGCAAAAAATAGCCCTCATTTAGAATTGTTCCGTAAAAAAGAGATCGAAGTTCTACTCTTATCTGATCGCATTGATGAGTGGTTAATCGGACATTTGACTGAATTTGACGGTAAACCATTACAATCGATCACCAAGTCTGATTTAGATCTCGGCGATTTGGCAGATAAAACCGAAGAGGAAAGCCAAAAAGCCCAAGAGGCAGAGTTCGGCTCATTCCTTGAACGTGCGAAGAATTATTTGGGAGAACGTGTCAAAAAAGTGGTCTTAACTCACCGCTTGACGGATACCCCTGCTGTTGTTTCAACTGATGGCGATGAAATGACCACTCAAATGGCAAAACTCTTTGCTGCTATGGGACAGCAAGCACCAGAAGTGAAATATACCTTTGAATTGAATCCTGACCATACGATGATCAAGCGTGTTGCGGATATTGCAGATGAAGCTGAATTTAATGATTGGATTGACATCTTGTTCGATCAAGCCTTGCTTGCCGAACGAGGCACATTAGAAAATCCGACTGCTTTTATTCAGCGAGTCAATAAATTACTAGTCAAATAAGGTTGGAAATACTATAGCAAACAAATGGCGTAATCCCTGTATGTTACGCCATTTTTATACCCAGATTAAATATCTATCAACTTCCGCCGGTTCCACCGTCCCCTGAATTTCTAGAGTGATCAAAGCCTTCACCAATATTTTCCAAACTGTCTCTACGGAGTAGGTTATCAGTCGTACGTAAAATGTGATTGCCTGAACTCATGTAGCTACTATTTCCTATTCGGCTGAATATCATTGCTAATATAGGACCAGATATATTGTGCCAGAAGCTAAATACGGCACTTGGTACTGCTATGATTGGATTTGCCTTAAAATGTAACGCAGCCAGTGCAGCTCCTAATCCTGAATTTTGCATGCCCACTTCGATAGCAATGGCTTTGCTATCGGGTAAATTAAGCTTTAACAGGCGTGAAACTAAGTAGCCAATGAGATAACCTAGGCTATTATGTAAGGCGACAACCATGAAAATTAATGGACCTGATTCGATAATACGATCTTTGCTAACCGATACGACGGCTGTAACGATTAATACGATGGCAATGACAGAGAGGAGTGGCATTGTTTGGCTAAATTGTTCGATCTTCTGTTTGAAAATAGTTCGGATAATTAACCCCACAAAGATAGGTAAAAGGACAATCTGTAACACAGAAATAAACATTGCAGTGGCGTTAATTTCTAGCCACTGACTTGCGAAAAGGTAGAAAACTAATGGAGTGAGGAAGGGAGCAAGTAATGTAGAAATTGTTGTGCAAGCAACAGATAGGGCAGTGTTACCTCGTGCAAGGAATGTGATGACATTCGACGATGTTCCGCCAGGACAAGCTCCAACAAGGATAACACCAATAGCTAGATCAGGTGGTAGTTGAAATAAGGTTGCTAACAAAAAAGCTATACTTGGCATAACAACAAATTGTGCAATCACGCCAATGATGACTGCTTTTGGATTGCGAGACACTTCAGCAAAATCTTTAAACGTGAGAGTTAATCCCATTCCAAGCATAACAATGCCTAATAAATAGGGAATCCAAGGTAGAAATAATTTAAAGGTTTCGGGAAATTGAGCTGCAATAAAGGCAAATATGATTACCCAAATCGCAAAAGTTTTACTAATAAATTGAGTTAGCTTTAAAAGAGCATTCATCTTTTTTGATCCTTGTTAAAATATTGTAGAGACGGTAAGCCTACTTGAAAGTTAATAATAAGTGAATAGATTTCAAGATACTTAACTTATTATTTCTTTTAGTTATAACACATAAATTTCTAGACTAACTTATTTCTCCTAGAAGCAGTATGCTTTTACCTACTATATCAATATTCGGAGGGATTTTTTATGACAATTTATCAAGATAATTCAGAGACTATTGGCAATACACCGCTTGTGCGTTTGAGAAATTTTGGACATAACGGCAATCTATTAGTGAAAATTGAATCACGCAATCCAAGTTTTAGTGTGAAATGTCGGATTGGAGCAAATATGATCTGGCAAGCAGAGAAAGAGGGTATTTTAACTTCGGAGAAAGAAATTGTTGATGCAACAAGCGGAAATACAGGGATTGCACTAGCTTATGTGGCCGCTGCTCGAGGTTATCGATTAACTTTGACTATGCCAGAGACAATGAGCATTGAACGCCGCCGATTATTACGGAGCTTAGGTGCAAAATTAATATTGACGGAAGGAGCAAAGGGAATGAAGGGTGCGATTGCTAAAGCTGAGGAAATCGTATCAAGCGATCCAAGTCGTTACATTATGCTCAAGCAATTCGAAAACCCAGCCAACCCAGCCATTCATCAACAAACAACGGGGCCTGAGATTTGGGAGGCAACTAATGGTAATATTGATGTATTTGTAGCAGGTGTTGGAACTGGCGGCACTATTACAGGGGTGAGTCGTTATATTAAGCAAAATCAAGGAAAACAAATTATCAGTGTCGCTGTTGAGCCACAAGAGTCACCTGTGATTACACAAACGCTTAATGGGGAAGATATTCAACTTGCACCGCATAAAATTCAGGGTATTGGTGCGGGTTTTATTCCGAAAAATTTAGATCTTTCTCTTATCGATCGGGTTGAATTAGTCGATAGCCAAACTGCCATTGAGACCGCACAACGACTAATGGCAGAGGAAGGTATCCTCGCAGGTATTTCATCAGGAGCAGCAGTAGCAGCAGCGGATCGCCTTGCTAAATTACCTGAGTTCGCCGATAAACTGATTGTTACAATTTTACCATCTGCTTCAGAGCGTTACCTTAGTACGCTGTTGTTTGAGCATATTGAAGCTTAAAACAAGAGGTAAATATTGAGGATAAATTTGCAACTTGGAAAGAGATTTTAGTCAATATTTTTCAATTCTTCTTCGGAGAGAATTTCTTGATTATGCTCAACTTTACCATCTTTGACTTTAAATTCAAGGTGTTGAAAATAGGCTTCACGGAAAGTAATATAAGGGTCTTGAGACTGTTTCAATAAGGCATCTTGATCGAGTAAATTCGCTCGAGAATTTATTCCTTGAACAGTAAATTTAGCGATTGACCACGGAGTAGCTAAGAGCGAAAGCACTGGGTAGGTGGCATCTACGATGCCACCTAAATCTTGGCGAGGGGTTGCAGGACCATAAGCAGGTAGCATTACATAAGGACCTGTGGGTATACCGTAAGCTCCTAATGTATCTCCAAATGTACGTTTATCATTATCTAGCTGTAGGTGAGGATCAAGGCTTGCAAAATCAATTAGTCCACCAAGACCAAAAATAGAGTTCACCCAAAAGCGTGTGAAATGAACCATTGCTTTTTCACCTTCGCCTTCAATTAAACGATTAACAAAACTTGCAGGCTCATCAAGGTTGCCTGCAACATTTACCAACCCTGTTTTAACAGGTGATGGTACATAATCACGCCAACCTTTTGCAACAGGTTCAAGTAAATATGGATCGAGATATTCATAATTTACTTTCCACATCGCCCGATTAAAGTTTTCCAAAGGATCGCTTCGCTCACCAGTTGAGTTATGTTGTGATGAGCAAGCACTCAATAAAAAAGCAATGATAAATAGGCTATAAAATTTTGTTTTCATCATATCAATGATCCTATCTTAAAAAGGGATTATGCTGCTTTTCATAACCAATAGTCGTGTGTGATCCGTGTCCAGCTATGATGATAAAATCATTCTCAAGATCAAATAATTTTGTTTGGATTGTGTGTAGCAATTGTTCAAAATTGCCCATATAGAGATCGGTTCTACCAATACTTTTTTTAAATAATACATCGCCAGTAAAAGCAATTTTATTTTGAAAATCAAAAAAACCGATATGTCCAGGGGCGTGTCCTGGTAGATGGCGTACACTAAATTGCAATTGCCCAATTTCTATAATATCCCCTTCGCTAAGCCACTGATCGGGCCGAAAAGCGGAAACAGCGGGAATGCCATAGCTTTCACAGATAGTCGGTAGTGCGTCAAAAAGTGGAGAGTCTGCGATATGTGAGCCAAGTACTTCAACACCAAAATATTTTTTTAGCGATTCGACAGCCATAATATGATCCAAATGACCATGCGTTATCAATAATGTTTTAACTTTTAGTTGTTGTGATTCAACAAATGCTATGATTTTCTTTACATCACCACCAGCATCAATAATTGCCGCATTTTTTTGATTATCCCAAATAATAGAGCAATTTTGTTGAAAGGCAGTAACAGGGATAATGTGTAGATTGAACATTCTAAATTATCATTTCCGATTAACCATGCCAAGTGCGTACAGGACCAGTATCCACATGAACAAAATTACTACGAGGATAATAGCCTACCCCTCCGTTTCTAAGGCTTTCTGAAACTTCCTTTATTCTTCTAAGAGGTACGCCTGAAATATTGAAATCAACAGCTTGTCCACGAGTATGATAGCTATTACGAGCAACACCACGACTGTAGCGGTGCATTTTTGCATTCGTTTTTGGAGAGCGGTAGCCACTAATAATATTTACCTCAGCATTGCGTACGCCTAAACGAGTTTGGATTTGAGTGAGTTTTAAAAAAAGATTTGGATCAATGGGGTGAGTTTGATTGGTACGGCGATCACGCATGATGTGATTTAGCCTATTTAGCGTTAGACTTGAAAAACCTTTGTGAGAATAAGAGGCTGTTAAAACCTCATCTGTATTAATATTACGCAGACGTAACAAAAGTGGCTTTGGAGTAGAAACTAACGCTAAAACTGAATTTGGGAGTAAACTTGTACCGAGAATTATTCCCCCTAGTGATAACCAGCGACGGCGCTGTAAATTTGTTTGTTCCATTATTTGCCTCATTGCATCTTATTTGTACAGCAATTTAGTGAGTTTATTTCAAGAAAAGTTCCAAATAAAAACTAATTTGTAAATTCACTGAAAAACTCACGGCTAAATCCTATATTTGGTTTTTTACTTGTTCCCAGTTTATTTCTACGTTAGGTAATTTCACATCATAGTTATAGATGTCTGGTAATGTATGAATTTTGCCATTTTCTACCCAAGCAGTCACATAATAGAGATAAACAGGATTATCCGAGCGAATATGTGCAGATGTTGTTTTTTTACTTTCTAGTATACTTTGTTTGCGTTTATCATTCCAACCAGCTTCTTTTAGCAATAATGTTGCTAACTCATCTGATTTTGCCACACGAACACAGCCTGAACTTAATGCTCGTTTTTTATTACTAAATAATTCTCTTTTGGGCGTGTCGTGCAGATAAATGGCATCGGTACTTGGCATATTAAATTTGTAACGTCCTAACGCACTATCATCGCCTGCTTTTTGACGGATATGATAAGGGAAATTAGTATTTGGATCATAGGATTCCCAGACAATGCTATGCGGATTAATACGGTTCCCTTTATGGTCGAAAATTTCATAACCATTGCGTTCAGCATAGCTAGGATCTTTACGTATTTTTGGCACGAGATCTTTATTCTTAATAGTAATCGGTACATTCCAAGGCGGATTTACCACCACATTACTCAACTTACTATACATCACAGGTGTGCGACGATCATTTCGACCAACAATAACTTTTGATTGTAAAGCAAGCTGCCCATCTCGGAAATAATAAAGTTGATAACTTGGAATATTGACAAAAATACCATTATTAAAACTCGGAATTAAACGTAAACGCAGTGCATTTAATGCTAAATTTTGAGAAGAAATAGAACTCGCTTTTTTAGTCTTCCCTTTCTTACTTGTAGCAATTTTGGACGAACTAGAATTCAACTCAAACAAGTTACTCACAGTTTCCTGATAAATATGATTTTTTGGAATTAAGTTTTGAACGAATTCAAGACTTGTTTGATTTCTAGTTGCATTTACCCACAACAAAATTTGCACTTCATCAGGGGCTTTTGAGCGATACGAACCCAGTTCATACAACCATTGATTTGCATTATTCAGTGCGTTTTGGTTGTAATATAAATAATCTAAAAAGCTATCTGTTAAAAGAATATCACGAGTAAGACCTGGTGAAGTATTCAGGATTTGCACTAATGCTTGAGCCGCTTTTGTAGAGATACCACTAGCGGCAAACACTGCATATTCCTTTAAAAATAGACGTTCTGCGTCTTTGTTTTCCCATAAAGGATTAAAATCGGATTCAAGATAGGCGATTGCTGTTGGTGTCAATAGTTGTAATGAATATTGCCCAGCTTCTTGTTGAATACGATGCTCAGTTTGTTGCAATTTTTCTAAGCGAATACGCTTGACCTCTTCCTGCCGAATTGTATATTCAGATTGTTTAACTAATTCAGAAACCCGTTTTTGCTGTGCTTCGAAACTTATGATTGGTAGAATTGGTGTTGGACTAACTTCTGCTTGCACAGGTGTAGCCTCTGCGAAAACAGAACTAGAAAGAAAGGTAAGTAATATAAATTTCGCTGATTTCATTATTGGGTAGCAATCCACTGTGTAAATTTTAGGATAAAACAGACCGCTTAGTACTAGACGGACTACCAACTAACTACCTTGCGGTCATTATAAGATGAGATGATTATAAATGGTACTTCTATGGTTTGCTAATGTTAAGCCAATCGTTCATCATATATTGCACCTCTTTTTGGAAAAAATCTGGAGCCTCATAATCTTTAGGTAATTCATCAAGATTCTTAAGCGTTTTTTTCCTTTCTCGTTTAAAGCGATCATTTAGATTTTTTAAACGTCTTGCCTCATTTTCGGCATTTTCTTTCTGGCGTTCTATTAAATTGAGTGATATGAATTTCTGATTATCCTGCTTTCTATTTTGCTCAATATCCTCATTTAAGGCGATAAATTCAGGATCTTTTGCAATTCTATTCAAATGTTTCTGCTCCAATTCTTTAACCACTGTGCGAGACGTGCCAATTTCCGAATAATTTGCTGCAGGTATTTTATCCCACGGTAGGGCATTATCTTCGAAACTTTCACCTACTTTTTCAGCATTGATGATTTCAGGGAAACGGATATCGGGGTCAACGCCTTTCAATTGAGTACTCCCGCCATTAATTCGATAAAATTTCTGAATCGTATATTGAATAAAACCCAGTGGATCTTGATCAAGATCGTAGATGAAATTTAAAGAACGACTTTGTTGTACAGTACCTTTACCGAAAGTAGTTTGTCCAATAATGATTGCTCGATTGTAATCTTGCATCGCAGCAGAAAAAATTTCTGATGCTGAGGCACTATGACGATTAATCATTACCATAATTTTTCCGTCATAACTCACATTGCTATTGCTATTTTCGTGGATTTTAATCCGATTAAAAGTATCTCTAACTTGTACAACAGGCCCTGCCTTGATAAACAATCCAGTTAGTTCAACTACTTCAGATAAAGAACCG
This sequence comes from Nicoletella semolina, assembly GCF_004345745.1. Taxonomy (GTDB): domain Bacteria; phylum Pseudomonadota; class Gammaproteobacteria; order Enterobacterales; family Pasteurellaceae; genus Nicoletella; species Nicoletella semolina. The sequence goes on from NZ_SLXJ01000001.1 coordinate 62,688, forward strand.
CCGCCATTATCACGTAAATCAATAATCAGTCCTTGTGCATTTTTACTTTTCATTTCTGTAAGTAACTTACTAACATCTTCAGTCAGTCCAATGTAGAAACTTGGAATTTTGATAACAGCAATATTTGTATTGTTAATTTTTTCAACGGTCAGTTTTGCTGCGCTGTCTTCTAAACGAATTTTATCCCGTACAATTGGAACAATTTTCGCTTTTCCGCCCTTAGCTGGCTCAATTTGTAAATAGACTGTTGTACCTTTTTTACCTTTAATCTTATCGACCACGTCATCTAAACGCCAGCCAACAACATCTTCAATTTTCTCTTTAACTTGTCCTACACCGATAATTTTATCACCTACGCCAATTTTTTTACTGCGTGCAGCAGGTGCACCAGGGACAAGCGATTTAATTTTGGTAATTTCATCTTCCATTTCAAGTGTCGCACCAATGCCTTCTAAGGAGAGGTTCATACTTTCTTGAAAGTTTTTAGCAGCACGAGGGGAAAGATAACTCGTATGAGGATCAATTTCTCTCGAAAATGCATTAAGAAACGTTTGTAACACATCATCGGCTTTATTTTGTGTCAAGCGGCGAATCGCCAAGTTGTAACGCTTGCTCAATGTTTTCTTGATTTCAGGCCATTTCTTGTCTTGCAAGTAAAGATAAATAATATCGTTTTTAACTCGCTGTTCCCACAACGTTTCTGCTTCCTGCGTATTTTTAGGAAAGTCAGCCTTTTCACGATCGCTTTCAACTTGGTCATTACCAGTAAGATCAGGCTTCTTATCTAACAACGATAAGGCATATCTATACCGCTCGTAGCGGCGTTTCATCATCAATTCATACATCTGAAAGGCAGAATCCACTTTGCCTTCGTAAAGCTCATTATCTAGTTTACTAGCATATTCTTGACGCATTTTGTCAATATCGGACTGTAAAAATGTATTGTGCGAGGTATCTAGAAAGTTAATGTAACGCTCAAAAATTTTCTCAGCAAATTGATCATCTAAGGTAAATTTACGATAGTGCGATTGCGTTAAGCGTGCTGTAACACGTTTTGTAGATAAATAATGCTGTTCTGTTGGTATTGGCAAAATAAGGTCGCTTTCTTTGATTGTTGGTTTAACAGCGATACTTATCCCAGCCCAGACACAAAATAACAGACCCAATATGTATTTATGAATATGCATAATAATCCTATAGCAATAGAGAAAAAATAGCGGTAGAAAAGCGTTCAATCTCTTCTATTTTTTAGCCTCTTTTATCCTTACCTTTGCCAAATTTATTTTCTAACTCAGCAAGGCTTTCTAAAGATGCTTGTACAGATCTATCTTGTTTTTTCTGCTTCGCTTCTAGCCGTTTTTTCATATTTTGCTCTTTAGCTTGCTGTTTAAAAAACGCCTTTCTTTCTTCCTTGCGTTGCTGAGCTCTTTTTTCTACATAAGCCGCCTTCGCATCAGCAAGTGTTTGTGCTGCGTGTGCAGCTTGAGTTGCATCAACTACGCCAGCCTCTTCCCCTTGCAACCCAACACGAATAGCACCTTCTTTACAGCCGTGCAGATAACGCCAATTCATTGTATAAGTGCGTAATGCTTGACGAAGTGAAGTTTTACTGATATTTCCATCACTGGCTAATGCCTCAGAAAGCTCTTGAAATAGTCCTATTTTAAGTGGTTTTGCTTCACCTTCCAGTGAGAAACAGTTAGGAAATTTTTCTGCTAAAAAGGTGATGACTTCTTTTGTGCTTGGGGCTTTTTCCACGTTTTCTTGTGTTTCGATATGTTGCTCAGACATAGTACATTCCAAAATAATAAATAGATAAAGGTATAAAATGTGACTACTATATTTTATTTGTTAAATCTCGTCCATAGACTTATCGTAAACTTTGAGATCGACGGAGTTAAAATTTAAATTTATGTAAAAAAATTCAAATTTAGTTTGCTATTATGATTAATAAATGTTCTAATTTGCCCGCAACGTGATAGTGTTGCGTATTTATGTTATTTATTTAAGGTTCTATTTATGTCAAAAATTACTGGTACAGTTAAATGGTTTAACTCTGTTAAAGGCTTTGGTTTCATCGCTCCAGATCAAGGCGGTAATGATATTTTTGTGCATTTTTCTGCGATTATTAGTGAAAATTCTTATCGTAACTTAAAAGATGGCGACAAAGTGGAATTTACTGTTGAAGATTCCCATCGTGGTTCATCTGCTGCAAACGTCAAAGTAATTTAATTCTTCTTACAATCAATAACTGATGCTATACAAGTGGTGGAATTTTATTTTCTCTAAGTATTCATTAGTGCCGTTTGATTGTCGTTACAATTTAATTTTGATATTATAGGACTGAAACCCAAGTAAAATAAGGTTCAGTCCTTTTGTATTTATTGTACAAAAACTTACTGCTTGTCTCTTTTACTTCTTGTTATCTCTTGCAACCAGAGAGAGCTTTTAATTTTTATCTAATCCTCTATCTACCGACGCTGCTGTGATTATTGTGTGTAAAATAACAATGATTCTTTACCTGTCTGTGCAAAAACGGTATTTAAAGTTTGATTAAAATTCATTGCATTTCCTCATCTTTACAATACGATAATCTAATGGACAATCAATTTTTACAGAAATTCAATTTTTCTTACTCTTTGATAAATGATGCTCTTCTGATGAAAAGGATATTGGGAAAAAAATACGGCTCTGTTAAACTGCAAATCTCATTCTATTATTCTACTTTTATTGGTAAGTTAGTCATATGGCATTAATCGAATATTGTCCACCAACAACACCTTGGCTTAATGAAGTCTATCGTGATAACCATATTGTCGTCATCAATAAACCAAGTGGGCTGCTCTCTGTATCTGGAAACCGTCCCGAATACTACGATAGTGCAATGACACGAGTGCAACAGGAATATGGCTTCACCGAACCAGCTCATCGTTTAGATATGGCAACCAGCGGTATTTTACTCTTTGCTCTAAGCAAGGCAGCAGAAAAAGAATTAAAACGCCAATTCCGAGAGCGTGAGCCTAAAAAACACTATATCGCAACGTTGTGGGGAAAGTTAGGGAAGCAAGTAGGTGAAACAGGTAAAATTGATTTGCCGCTCATTTGTGATTGGGAAAACCGCCCTCGTCAGAAAATTTGTTTTGAGAGGGGTAAGCAAGCGGTTACTTTTTATGAAATTCTTGCACACAACGCTGACAATACCACTCGAGTGAAATTGACCCCCCACACAGGACGTTCTCACCAATTGCGTGTTCATAGCCTTGCACTTGGGCACCCAATTGTAGGCGATAAATTCTATGCCAATCCGCTCGCTCGCCAGCTTGCACCGAGATTATACCTGCACGCAGAATCGCTGACGATAACTCACCCAATAACAGGCGAACTGATGACATTTTTTGCAGCTGCAGATTTTTAGACGTAACTTACAGTTTGTGGTAGACTTATCTACCTTATTACTTGCCCTATTCTAGCGGCGAGTCAAATTTTTCATTTGCAAAATTTTTGAGAAAATTGACCGCTTGCAAGCGGTCTTTTTATGAAAACTTTTTGCAAAGTTAGATTAAATTGTGTTAAATCAACAAGTAGCCTCTCGTATGGGTTACCACTGTAAGGAAATTTTATGCCAATTATTACTTTACCTGATGGCTCACAACGCCAATTCGATGACCCTGTTTCTATATTAGAAGTTGCACAATCAATAGGTGCAGGTTTAGCCAAAGCAACGATTGCAGGACGTGTCAATGGAGAACGCCGCGACGCTTGCGATATGATTAGCGAAGACAGCTCACTTGAAATCATTACAGCCAAAGATGAAGACGGCTTAGAAATTATTCGCCATTCCACTGCTCACTTATTAGGGCACGCAATTAAACAGCTGTTTCCTGATGTCAAAATGGCAATCGGTCCAACAATTGATAACGGCTTCTACTACGATATTGATTTAGATCGTTCACTGACACAAGATGACATTGAAGCTTTAGAAAAACGAATGTTAGCCTTAGCAAAAACCAACTATGACGTGGTGAAAAAACGAGTGACTTGGCAAGAGGCTCGTGATACCTTTGAAGCTCGTGGCGAAAGCTACAAAATGGCAATCTTAGATGAAAATATCGCTAAGACGGATAGTCCTGCACTTTATCATCACGAAGAATATATTGATATGTGCCGTGGACCTCACGTCCCAAATATGCGTTTTTGCCATCATTTTAAGTTGCAAAAACTCGCAGGGGCATATTGGCGTGGCGACAGTAAAAATAAAATGTTGCAACGCATTTATGGCACAGCATGGGCGGATAAAAAGCAGCTCGCTGATTATCTTCATCGCTTAGAAGAAGCAGCTAAACGTGATCACCGTAAAATTGGTAAAGCCCTAGATCTATTCCATATGCAAGAAGAAGCACCAGGAATGGTCTTTTGGCATAATGATGGTTGGACAATTTTCCGTGAGTTGGAAACGTTCGTCCGTACAAAACTCAAAGAATATGATTACCAAGAGGTTAAAGGTCCATTTATGATGGACAGAGTGTTATGGGAAAAAACAGGGCATTGGCAAAATTACGGAGCGATGATGTTCACTACCTCATCAGAAAACCGTGAATATGCGATTAAACCGATGAATTGCCCAGGGCATGTACAGATTTTCAACCAAGGCTTAAAATCGTATCGTGATCTTCCGTTGCGTATGGCAGAATTCGGCTCTTGCCATCGTAACGAGCCATCAGGTTCGCTGCACGGCATTATGCGAGTTCGAGGGTTTACGCAAGATGATGCACATATTTTCTGTATGCCTGATCAAGTTGAAGCAGAAGTGATGGCTTGTATTAAGATGGTCTATGATATTTATAGCACCTTTGGGTTTGAGAATATCAAAGTTAAACTCTCCACTCGACCAGAGAATCGGATTGGTTCAGATGAAATGTGGGAAAAAGCAGAGGCCGATCTCGCAGCAGCATTAAAAGCAAATAGTTTAGAGTTTGAATTGCAAGAAGGGGAAGGTGCATTTTATGGACCGAAAATTGAATTTACCCTCCACGACTGCTTAGACCGTGCGTGGCAATGTGGGACAGTGCAGCTTGATTTCTTCTTACCAGAGCGTTTAAGTGCCTCTTATGTAGCGGAAGATAATGATCGTAAAACACCAGTAATGATTCACCGTGCTATTTTAGGCTCGCTTGAACGTTTTATTGGGATTATTACCGAAGAATATGCAGGCTTCTTCCCAGCGTGGTTAGCCCCTGTTCAAGCCGTGGTAATGAATATTACTGATAGCCAAGCAGAGTATGTTCAACACGTTACCAAAGCACTGTCTGACGCAGGTCTTCGAGCAAAATCAGATTTGCGTAACGAAAAAGTAGGATTTAAAGTGCGTGAGCATACCCTACGCCGTGTACCATATATGCTTGTTTGTGGTGATAAGGAAATTGAGGCTGGTAAAGTCTCTGTCCGTACCCGTAAAGGTGCCGATTTAGGTACATTTACGATTGATGAATTTGTCGATATACTCAAAAAGCAAATTAAGGCAAGGGAGCTTAAATTACTCGGTGAAGCATAACTCTCACTAATAACAACTTTAAGTGTTTTTCGCAAGATAAAGGCGGTCTGTTCAGAGACCGCCTTGTTGCATTCTAAAAAACTACTGATATAATTCGAACGATTTTTATTAACAAACGTTATTTATACTTAGCGGAGACACTATGATTTCTCAACTTTCTCAAGCAAAACAATGGTTTGCAGCCAATGAAAAATTAGGTTTTTGGATTAAAGCTTTTGTTGGTGCGAATTTAATTGCCTTATTTGCACAAATAAGTATCCCTTTACCCTATGTACCTATCACAGGTCAAACCCTTGCGGTATTAGTCGTTGGTCTAGCACTAGGCAGTAAAGCGGGAGCAACGGCTGCAGCTATTTATTTGCTTGAAGGTGCAATGGGACTACCTGTTTTTGCAGGTGGAGCGGGTGGTTTTGCCAGAATTTTAGGTGCTTCAGGTGGCTACTTATTAAGTTATGTACCTGCTATGTTCTTACTTGGCTACTTTAGCGATAAAGGTGCATTAGAATCACTATGGAAGACAGCTCTTGCAGCATTACTTGCAAGTGTCGTCATTTACGCTTTTGGCTTGATCCAGCTTTCTTTCTTCTTACCTGCTGGGAAAAGTGTACTTGCTGTTGGGTTATACCCATTTATCGCAGGCGATCTTCTCAAAGCAGCGTTGGCGAGCGTATTGGTTGTGCCAACACACCGTTTATTTTCAAAATTATAAAATAGACTATAAGATAAAAATGTTCAATTGTCTAAATTATCAAGCAATTGCACTTTGTTTAAAAGTTCGGTAGAATTCATGCCGTTTGGGTTTAGTACCCAGAGAGAAATTATGCCGTGAAATGATGAGCGGTGTAATTTTAGTTTAAATTTGCAAGAGGATTAATATTATTAAACCTGTAAAACGTGTTCAGACAAACCGAGCTCATCGCCTGAATGATGAGATTCGTGTAAAAGAAGTTCGTTTAACTGATGAAAATGGCGAACAAGTTGGTATCGTTTCTATTCAAGACGCTTTAACTCGTGCAGAGAAAGTCGATCTTGATTTAGTTGAGATTAGCCCAAACGCAGAGCCACCAGTCTGCCGTATTATGAACTATGGTAAGTTTATTTACGAGAAAGAAAAGGCTGCAAAGGAACAAAAGAAAAACCAAAAAATTGTTCAAGTAAAAGAGATTAAATTTCGTCCAGGTACCGATGAAGGAGATTACCAGGTGAAATTGCGTAATGTCATTCGTTTCTTAGAAGATGGTAACAAGGTGAAGCTTACAGTACGTTTCCGTGGACGTGAAATGGCTCACCAAGGTATCGGTTTAGAAGTGCTTGAACGAGTAAAACAGGATACCTCAGAAATTTCAATGGTAGAATCTGCACCAGGCAAATTAGAGGGACGTCAAGCAGTAATGATTATTGCACCGAAGAAAAAATAATATATTTCTTGCATAAAATGGACGGTTCTTATAGAATCCGTCCGTTTTTCTTTGAGAAAAACTAGAATAGCACTAGGCACACTACGCAGCCTAATTTGCTTTCTGCTGTATGATATAGATTATATCTTTTAAAAAGTAATTAGTGCTCTTTACAAGTAATTTTGGTAACAAAATTCGCCTAATTGCAGTCGTTTCATTTAAACAATGCGGGGTTTGTAAAACAATGCCTAAAATTAAAACCGTACGCGGTGCTGCGAAGCGTTTTAAAAAAACAGCTTCAGGCGGCTTTAAGCGTAAACAATCTCACTTACGTCATATTTTGACTAAGAAAACCACTAAACGTAAACGCCATTTACGCCACAAATCAATGGTAGCGAAAGCAGACCAAGTATTAGTTGTTGCGTGTTTACCGTATGCGTAAGCGTTTGAGTAAAATGCGTACTTTAGTGAATTTTAGTATTTAAATAGACATTAGGAGATTAAATAATGGCTCGTGTAAAACGTGGTGTTATTGCAAGAGCACGCCATAAGAAAATTCTTAAGGCTGCTAAAGGTTATTATGGAGCACGTTCACGCGTTTATCGTGTTGCGTTCCAAGCTGTAATTAAAGCTGGTCAATATGCCTACCGTGACCGCCGTCAGCGTAAACGTCAATTCCGTCAATTATGGATTGTTCGTATTAATGCGGCCGCACGTCAAAACGGTTTATCTTATAGTAAATTTATCAATGGCTTGAGAAAGGCATCTGTTGAGATCGATCGTAAGATTTTAGCTGATATAGCAGTATTCGACAAAGTAGCCTTTACTGCTTTAGTTGAAAAAGCAAAATTTGTGCTCTAGTTTAGCTTATACGAGACAGCTCTTAATTTATTGAGGGCTGTTTTTTAATTTAGTACCCTCTCCAATATGATGATAGGTATCATTGGGATTTATGTTTTCATATGATTAACATCTTTATATAGAAGTACCTTGTTCTTGCGTAATCTACAAAATTTTTTCCCCTTGTAAAATCAGCAGTTCTCACGAGGCAATCAGCATTGCCTATTTGTCAAGTGCTTGCTGAACTAGAAAATATAGATAGAATAGTAGCTACTGAATCACCTAGCCTATGTCTGCTTATGCCTCGCAATATTTTTGAAAAACGTATTCAAATTAAACCATATGAATACCCAGAATTACTTGAATTTAAAGATGCCATTCGTCACTCTTATTGGTTACACACTGAATTTAATTTTACAGGAGATATCCAAGATTATCGGACGAATATCAATGATCACGAACGCCGCGTGCTTACTCGAACAATGTTGGCAATTTCACAAATTGAAGTAAATGTAAAACGTTTTTGGGGTGATTTATATCGTTATTTCCCAAAACCAGAAATTGATGATGTTGGCGGTACTTTTGCTGAGAGCGAGGTGCGTCACAAAGATGCTTACTCTTTCCTGCTTGAAAAGCTGGGTTTAAATGATATGTTTTCTGAAATTAACCATATTGAACCATTGATGGCTCGTATTCGTTATATGGAAGATTTTATGCGTGAAAAAGACGATGGTCAAGATCGTTTCGTGCTTTCTCTTGTCTTATTCTCATTGTTTGTAGAACACATATCATTATTTGGACAATTCCTTGTCATTATGTCGTTTAATAAACATCGTAACTTATTTAAAGGTATTTCTAATGCTGTAGAAGCAACATCTAAGGAAGAAGAAATCCACGGGCGTTTTGGGATTGCCTTGTATGAAATTCTGCGTGATGAGCATTCTGAGCTTTTCACAACTAGATTTTATGAAGAATTAAAAACACTTGCTTATCAAGCTCTTGAGGCGGAAAAGGGTATTTTAGATTGGATTTTTGAAGAGGGAGATTTGAGCTTTATTTCACGCCAAACTGTCGAAAATTACATTATGAGCCGTTATAATAATTCTCTAATGGCATTAGGTCTAGAGCCACCTTATGATATTAACCCAGATATGTTAAAAGAAACCGAATGGTTTGATATTGAAATTCTTTCTACGAAAGAGACGGATTTCTTTAACAAACGTAGTACAGATTACAGTAAAAAAATGAAACAGATTACAGCCGATGACTTATTCTAATACACAGCGCCCTGATTTTGCGTGGCTAAATGATGATAGCCGCCTATTTTTACAACGTGGATATTTGCTGGAAGGCACAACTGCGTTAGAGAGAATCCGTTTTATTGCCGATCACGCAGAAAATAAGCTTGGCATTAAAGGCTATGCGGATAAATTTTATCACTATATGGCAAGAGGTTATTTCTCTCTTTCTTCACCAATTTGGTCTAACTTTGGCTTAGACCGTGGTTTACCGATTTCTTGCTTTGGTAGCTATATCGGTGATTCAATCCACGAAATTATGGTTACGACAGCCGAAGTGGGAATGATGAGTAAAATTGGTGGAGGTACGTCTGCCTATTTTGGAGATATTCGCCCACGCGGTAGTTTAATCAAAAATAATGGTAAATCTGACGGTTCGTTTAACTTTAGTAAGTTGTTTGATACGGTAATTGATGTTATATCGCAAGGTACGTCTCGTAAAGGACAATTTGCAGGTTATATTGACATCGAACATGGTGATATTGATGAATGGCTTGATATCCATACTGAAGGTAATCCTATCCAGCTGATGTACTATGGCGTGTGTGTAGGACGTGATTGGATTGAGTCAATGAAAGCAGGCGATCCTTATAAGCGGCAACTTTGGGCAAAATTATTGCAACGAAAAACAGAAACAGGTATTCCGTATTTATTTTTTAAAGATAACGCCAATGCAGGTCGTCCTGATGTTTATAAAGACAAAAATATGACTGTACATGCGTCAAATTTGTGTACAGAAATTATGTTGCCATCAAGTAACGAAGAGAGTTTTGTATGTTGTTTATCTTCGATGAATTTACTCTATTTTGATGAGTGGAAAGACACTGATGCACCAGAAGTGCTCACTTATTTCCTTGATGTAGTGATGAGTGAATTTATTGAAAAAAGTAAAGATATGCCATTCTTACACCGAGCGAACCGCTTTGCAGAGCGTCATCGTGCTCTAGGGTTAGGGGTACTAGGTTGGCATAGCTACCTACAAGCAAACCATATTCCGTTCGATAGTTTTGAAGCTATGCAGAAAAACAGTGAAATATTCAAAGTGCTACAAGAAAAGACATTAAATGCTTCTAAAGAACTGGCACAACGCTTTGGCGAGCCAAAAATTTTAGCAGGCTATGGTCGTCGTAACACTACATTAATGAGTATTGCTCCAACTAAATCAAGCAGTTTTATTTTAGGTAGTGTTTCTCCATCTGTTGAACCATTTAAATCTAACTACTACGTTAAAGATTTAGCCAAAATCAAAACAGTATATAAGAATCCATTCTTAGAGAAATTATTGCAAGAAAAGGGGCTAGATACGGATGAAACGTGGGAAAGCATTCTTCTAAATGATGGCTCGGTGCAACATTTAGAGCAGCTGTCTGAACACGAAAAAGAAGTCTTCAAAACCTTTTCTGAAATTAGCCAGTTAAGCGTAATTCAACAAGCAGCACAGCGTCAAAAATACATTGATCAAGGGCAAAGCATCAACATTATGGTTCACCCTGCAACGCCAGCTCGTGACCTTAATCAGCTTTATCTCACCGCCGAAGAACTTGGCTTAAAATCAATTTATTACCAGTACTCAATGAGTGCAGCACAAGTATTCAACCGCAATCTACTCAGCTGTAGTAGCTGCGAAGGATAATAATCTTTACCCAAAGCCAGACTGAAAAGTTTGGCTTTATTTTTTAGGTATTGCTGGGCGTTTTCCAAAATACAAAGAATCGCTGATTCATTTTCTAAACGCTATAAATAACCTTTAGTGTTCAACAAAAATAAAGTAGAATTGGGCAATCGTTTGCTTTGCTATTACAATGGTATTTCAAAGCAAGAGTAATAACTTTTTTATTAAGGGTATTAAATGAATGTTTTAATTATTGGTAATGGTGGGCGTGAACACGCTCTTGCTTGGAAAGTCCGCCAATCCCCTCTTGCTACCCAAGTTTTTGTTGCACCAGGTAATGCGGGGACAGCCTTGGAAGAAGGGATTCTAAATGTTGCAATTTCAAGTACAGATTTAGAAGGTTTAGTCGCATTTGCAAAAGAAAATGAAATTGGCTTAACTATTGTTGGACCTGAAGCTCCGTTGGTGGTGGGTGTGGTTGATACATTTCGAGCAAATGGACTCAAAATTTTTGGTCCAACTCAAGCTGCCGCACAGTTGGAAGGCTCTAAAGCATTTACTAAAGATTTCTTAGCTCGTCATCAGATTCCAACCGCAAAATATCAAACTTTCACAGATGTTGAACCAGCAATTGTTTATCTGCACCAACAGGGGGTCCCAATAGTGATAAAAGCTGATGGCTTGGCTGCTGGGAAAGGAGTAATTGTAGCAATGACAATGGCAGAAGCAGAAGCAGCTGTTAAAGATATGCTATCTGGCAATGCTTTTGGCGAGGCTGGCAGTCGTGTGGTGATTGAGGAATTTTTAGATGGCGAGGAAGCCAGCTTTATTGTGATGGTTGATGGCAAGAATGTAGAGCCAATGGCAACAAGTCAGGATCACAAACGTGTTGGAGAAGGAGATAAAGGTTTAAATACTGGTGGAATGGGGGCATACTCTCCTGCACCTGTGATAACTAATGAAATTCACCAACGAGTAATGAATGAGATAATTTATCCTACTGTACAAGGTATGGCAGCAGAGGGAAATCCTTATACAGGTTTTCTCTATGCAGGATTGATGGTTATGTCCGATGGACAACCAAAAGTGATTGAATTTAATTGCCGTTTTGGCGATCCCGAAACTCAGCCGATTATGATGCGGTTAGAATCTGATTTGGTTGAGCTTTGTTTAGCTGCTTGCGATGAAAGGCTTGATAGCGTGCAGTCAAAATGGTGTGAACAGGCTGCACTTGGGATTGTCCTAGCAGCCGAAGGTTATCCTGCAGATTATCGCAAAGGTGATGAAGTTACAGGAATTCCAATTGAGTATTCAGCTAGTCAAAAAGTATTTTTGGCAGGGGTTGAGCAAAAAATGGGTAAGTTATTCACAAATGGTGGACGAGTACTGTGTGCGACAGCACTAGGTAACAGCGTATTTGAAGCTCAGCAACAAGCTCTAAAACTAGCTCAGCAAATTATGTGGCAAGGACGTTTTTTCCGCAGTGATATTGGCTATCGAGCTGTTGCTAGAGAGCAGACATTAATAAACTATTAGGCTCAATCTAGCCTTGGTGTTTTTTGAGGAGTTAATTCACTTCACTCGTAAATTTAGGCTACAATAAGCGTTTTAGTTCAAAGAGAAAATTATGCTAAGTTATCGCCACAGTTTCCACGCAGGTAATCACGCTGATGTGTTAAAACATCTTGTGTTGACCTTGATTTTAGAGACCTTAAAACAGAAAGAAAAAGGTTTTTTCTATCTTGATACTCACTCTGGTGTTGGACGGTATAGCCTTTCCAGTGCTGAAGCGGAAAAGACAGGGGAGTATGTTGAAGGGATTGCTCGGTTATGGGATCGCTGCGATCTTCCTGAAGAAGTTGCCCTTTATGTGCAAGAGATTAAGAAAATCAATCGTGGAAAACTACGTTATTATGCTGGTTCTCCTTTGTTAGCAGTTAATCAGCTCCGCCCACAAGACAGGGCTTTACTCACTGAGTTGCACCCTGCTGACTACCCATTATTACGCCAAGAATTTGCCAAAATTCAAAATGTTACAACTAAACGGGAAAATGGCTTTCAGCAGCTGAAATCTGCTCTGCCACCGAAAGAGAAGCGTGGTTTAGTGTTAATCGATCCGCCTTATGAGCTGAAAGAAGATTATGAGTTAGTCGTTAAGGCAATTATTGAAGGTTATAAGCGTTTTGCAACGGGTATCTATGCAATTTGGTATCCTGTTGTGCTTCGCCAGCATACCAAACGTATTATTCGAGGGTTGCAAGAAACAGGCATTCGTAAAATACTGCAAATTGAATTGTCTGTCCGCCCTGATTCTGATCAACGAGGAATGACTGCTAGTGGAATGATTGTTATCAATCCACCGTGGCAGCTTGAAGCACAAATGAAGAAAGTGCTACCTTATTTAACGAGTGTACTAACCCCTGAAAAAACAGGCTCTTGGACGGTTGAATGGATTACGCCTGAATAAACCTGATGATTGAAAAATTTACAGTGATATAACATTTTGATGAGAATAAATATGCAACAATATAAACACGACTTTATTGAATTTGCGTTAAGTCGCAATGTACTCAAATTTGGTGAATTTATCCTCAAATCTGGACGGGTAAGTCCTTATTTTTTTAATGCAGGATTATTTAATACTGGACGAGATTTGGCAAGGTTGGGTGAATTTTATGCTCAAGCAATTCAATCAAATGGACTGGATTTTGATGTATTATTTGGGCCAGCCTATAAAGGCATTCCAATAGCGACAACTGTTGCGATTGCCTTAGAAAATCAACATAATATAGATAAGCCGTGTTGCTTTAACCGCAAAGAAGCCAAAGATCACGGTGAAGGTGGCAATCTTATTGGTGCAACTCTACAAGGTAATATCTTATTAGTTGATGACGTCATTACCGCAGGGACTGCTATTCGAGAATCTGTGTCTCTTATCAATGCTCATCACGCTACGCTGACAGGTGTGTTAATTGCACTTAATCGAAAAGAAAAAGGCAGAGGGGAACTTTCCGCCATTCAAGAAGTGGAGCGTGATTATCATTGCCGAGTCTTTTCTATCATTGACTTTGATGACTTGATATATTTTATTGAACAATCACCCCACTATGCTCCATTTCTGCCCAAAATGTACGAATATCGAGATAAATATGGTATATAAAAACACCGTTGAGTGAATATATTACATTCAATTTATCCATCTATCTCTTCGCCATTTTCGTCCCATTTAAAGTTGAGTGCGACAGAATTTAAGCAAAAACGTAGCCCCGTTGGCGGTGGACCATCGTGGAAAACGTGTCCCATATGTGAATCACAATTGCCACAACGAATTTCTATTCGATGTCGTCCGAGGCTGTAATCATCAAGATAACGAAGCGAGTCTTCAGAGATAGTTTCATAAAAACTTGGCCAGCCACAACCTGCATCAAACTTGGTATCTGAACGAAATAGAGCATTGTGGCAGCGTACACAGCGATATGTTCCTACTCTCTCCTCATCTAGAAATTTTCCAGTAAACGGTTTTTCTGTACCGCTGTTTAAGCAAATTTCTACTTGTTCTTCGGTTAGCTCGTCAATCGTTTTAATCATTATTTACCTCATATATTCGTCTTATTCCACGATTAAATTTTAGCTGCTACAATTTCAGCGATAACAGCGAGATTATAGCTTGAACTTTTTACATTAGCGTATAATTGACATATATTTTTCGAGTGATTAATGTTTTTTCACATCTTGCGAAATTTGCCTATTAAGTTACCGCTTGCATTCGTATAATACCATCTTTTTTCTACCGTAAGGAATCATTATGGCTCATTTAACCAGTGCAAATGACACATTACATCTTTATGCACAAGCTATTACAGACCTAAAACATCGCCTTACAGATAATTTTAACCGTGCTGTCGATTTGATTTTGCAGTGCGAAGGACGCATTGTCGTATCAGGCGTTGGAAAATCAGGATTGATTGGCAAAAAAATAGTTGCGACCCTAGCCTCAACGGGAACACCCAGTTTTTTTCTACACCCAACGGAGGCGTTTCACGGTGATCTGGGTATGCTTAAACCCATTGATGTGGTGATTTTAATCTCCTATAGCGGAGAAACAGATGATATTAATAAACTCATTCCAAGCCTAAAAAATTTTGGCAACTGCATCATCGCAATGACGAGCAACCCTTGTTCGACACTTGGTCGCTACGCTGATCTTGTACTGGACATTCGTGTTGAGCGAGAAGCCTGTCCTAATAACCTTGCTCCGACAACATCAAGCCTTGTTACAATGGCATTAGGTGATGCTTTAGCAATTGCCTTAATTAAGGCTCGAAATTTTAAATCTGAAGATTTTGCACGTTTTCACCCAGGGGGAAGTTTAGGGCGTAAGTTGCTTTGCCGTGTGCGTGATGTAATGCAAACCAAATTACCCATTGTATCGCCAGATCAAAACTTTACCGAATGTCTATCGATTATGAATGAGGGGAGAATGGGGGTTGCAATTGTGATGGAAGAAGACAGTCTGCAAGGTATTATTACAGATGGTGATATTCGCCGTTCACTCAGCAAATTCGGAGCAGAAAGTTTAACTAAAATAGCAGCACAATTAATGACTAATCACCCTAAAACGATTTCTGAAAATGCGTTTCTTTCACAAGCAGAACAATTGATGAAAACCCATCATATTCATAGTCTCATTGCAGTAACCGAAACAGGGAAAGTATCAGGTATCGTGGAGTTTGCAAGCTAATGGCAAAATCAAATCATATTACACGAGCAGGCTGGCAGCAGCTTGATCAAGAGCTAAAATTTCTATGGAAGGAAGAGCGACCTAAAGTGACGCAAGCTGTCTCTGACGCTGCGGCACTGGGCGATCGTAGTGAAAATGCCGAGTACATTTATGGTAAAAAACGGCTACGAGAGATAGATAGGCGAGTACGTTTTCTCAGTAAGCGGTTAGAAACACTAAAAATTGTGGATTATCACCCAAATCAAGAGGGAAAGGTGTTCTTTGGTGCATGGGTTGAATTGGAAAATGAAAACAATGAAATTAAACAGTATCGAATTGTCGGTTGCGATGAATTCTCGCCCAGCAAAAACTGGATTTCAATTGATTCTCCTGTTGCACGAGCGTTGATTGGCAAGCAAGTTGATGATGAAGTTCGAGTGGAAACTCCATCAGGTATGGCGATATTTTATATTAACCGTATTTGGTATGAAAAAGAATAGGGACACACTGAGTGTGTCCGCTAAAGAAAACAAAGTGCGTAATAAAAGCAGGATTATCCTACCCAAATAAATTTAATAATAAACAATAAAGAAACAATCGCCACAGACGGATTGACTTCTTTGATTCTACCTGTACAAGCTTTCATCACACAATAGCTGATAAAACCAAACGCAATCCCTTCTGTAATTGAGTAAGTAAATGGCATCATTGCGGTGGTAATGAATGCTGGCGTTGCTTCCGTTAAATCGTCCCACTTGACTTCAATTAAACTTGATGCCATTAAAATACCCACAAAGACCAATGCTCCTGCAGTAGCATAAGGGGGAACAACGCTTGCCAACGGCGAAAAGAAGATCGTCAGTAAAAATAGAATGCCAACCACAAGGGCGGTTAATCCAGTTCGTCCACCTACAGATACACCTGAACCACTCTCAATATAAGTGCTGATCGCCGATGTACCCATATAAGAACCTGCCATTGCACTCACACTATCCACATAGAGTGCTTGTTTCATTTTTGGAAAGCGACCTTGCTTATCTGCAATTCCAGCTTTGTCTGTTACCGCAATTAATGTGCCTGAGGAGTCGAATAAATTGACCAGCATAAATGAGAAAATAATCCCAAGCAGAGCAGTATCAAACGCCCCTGCAATATCCACTTGCCCTACAACAGCATCAAGGCTTGGTGGCGTAGAAATAATGCCGTTAAATTTCACTGCTGGATCGAAAATCAGAGCTAATGCGGTAATCACAACGATAGAAACCAACACGCCAGAATGAATGCCACGAGCCGCTAAGATAACAATAATAAAAAAGCCCAAAATACCCATTAAGACTTTTGGATCGTGCAATTCGCCTAATGCGACTAGCGTATCAGGGTTGGCAACGACAAGCCCCATATTTTTAAAGCCAATCAAGGCAATAAATAGCCCAATGCCTGCAGCAATACCCACTCGCAAACCAAGCGGAATGGAGGACATAAACCAATAACGCACTTGTAATAGCGTTAAAATGAATAAGCCAACAGAACCGAGAAAGATTGCCCCCATACCTGTTTGCCACGAATAGCCGAGCTTTTGCACCACAACAAACGCAAAAAACGCATTCAGCCCCATTGCAGGTGCAAGAGCAATTGGCAAATTGCTAAATAATCCCATCGCAATAGTACCAAATGCGGCAATTAAACAAGTGGTAACAAACACCACTTGCGTATCCATTCCTGCAACACCAAGAATAGACGGATTGACAAAGACGATATACACCATCGTAAAGAAGGTCGTAATACCTGCAACAATTTCAGTTTTGACATTACTGCCTTTTTGTTTGAGTTGAAAAAGCTTCTCCAACATAGTTACCTCAATAAAAATTGTTCTTCAAAAAATTAATATGCCAGTACTTCACGCAGTAATTCCACTGCCAAGAAAGCCAAGCTAAAACGCTGTTCATCAGCGACAGACCAAAATTGCAGACTATTTTCATCTTTGATGAGTAGCTGGCTAATTTGTAAATGATAGTCTTCCTGCTCACCATTTTTTACCGCTGTCATCACTTGTTCTTCATTGAATACGGTCCAAGATTGTTGCCTCCAATGTTCAGCTAACATTGCTGTATCTAGAGCGTAGTCAGATTGCACACTGACCATCTGCGATACCCCATAAAAAACAGGTATTTGCACCGAATGAAACAGTACACTAGCGGTCAAATTAGGTAAAACTTTTGCAAGCTGAAGAGTAAATACTCGAGAAAAGGGTAGATGTTTTTCATCACCTTGCACATTCGCTGGTACGGCATCAAACGCTAGACGTTCTTTGTCATCATCTAACGGAATACCATTTAGTAATTGTGCAGTTTGTCCAGCCAGCTCACGCACTTTTTCATCGCCAAAATAAGCAGCGGGCAATAAAGAGGTAATAAAAATGTGGCTTAATGGCATTTCTAGTAGTGGCTTTAATGCTAAAGCGATCTGGCTAATTTGAGGATTGGCTAGTGCCACAATATTGCGTTCACGCAAATTGATCAGCATTTCGTTATTCACACTGGGGACAACCACAGGTACGCCGTCAATTAATGCGGTAATACCATACAGATCCAATAGAATACAGCCTGCCTGCACCGCTTTTGCTAACACCTCAGCGTGTACCATTGAGCCTGCGAATAGAACGTGGCTAAATTGCGACCAATCTGCCTCATCTAAAGCAAACTGTGGCACCGCTTTTGCCCCGAAACGCAAGTTTTGTTCTTCGCCAAATGGCGTGAGTTCGACCGCTGAAATTGCGGCAATATCAAGACCGCTTTCCGTTAAAGTATCAAGCAATTTTTCAGCAAGAGAAAAATCCGCTGCAATTGCTAAATGAGTGATTGCCATTTGCAGTTCCTATTAAAAAGGAGAAAATAATCTTCAATTCTACCTCTTATTTCCTCAAATAGCGATAATCAAACCACTATGCGGACAGCAAAATCCTTCCATCACAAAATTCTGCAATTGCAAAGAAAGTATGCAATAACAAAAAAGAGAGCCATTCCCAATTTAAAGAGACTATGCTATAGTTCGTAATCAAAATAATCAGTATTTTTACACATTCTTGTGCGGTGCATTCATACTATTTGATTTGCACAGTGTTATTTGCATGGAGTGTGTTTATATAGGGTAATTAAGCCTCAAATAATATGGCAAAACAAGATTCTGACTGTATTACGCTTGATCTATTCTCAACACTACCGAGAGTAGGACGACCAAGAACGAATCCACTAAGTCGAGAACAGCAAGTTCGAATCAATAAACGTAATCAGCTCAAGCGAGATCGCTCCTCTGGCTTAAAGCGTGTTGAATTGAAACTACACAGCGACTTAGTGGAAGCATTGGAGCAGGAAGCCAATTTGAAAGGTTTATCTCGTGGGCAATTAATTGAATCCATATTGCATCAATACATCAACCCATAACAGATTGATTTTTAAGGAATAGGTAATTTAAATGGCAGTTGTTGGTTTATTTTATGGTTCCGATACAGGGAACACAGAAAATATTTCTAAGATGATTCAAAAGCAACTGGGTGAAAACCTTGTTGATATTCGTGATATTGCGAAAAGCACCAAGGAAGATATTGAAGCATACGACTTCTTACTCATTGGTATTCCAACTTGGTATTATGGTGAATCTCAAGCTGACTGGGACGACTTTATGCCAACGCTAAAAGAAATTGATTTTACAGGAAAGATTGTCGGTATTTTTGGTTGTGGTGATCAAGAAGATTATGCTGAATATTTCTGCGATGCAATGGGTACTGTTCGTGATATTATTGAACCTAATGGCGGTACTCTAGTGGGGCTTTGGCCAACAGAAGGCTACAGCTTCGAGGTTTCACAAGCTTTGGTTGATGAAAATACATTTGTTGGATTATGTATTGATGAAGACAGGCAACATGAGCTTACTGAAGATCGTGTAAATCGTTGGTGTAAACAGTTATTTGATGAAATGTATTTGGCTGAACTGGCTTAATTGAGGTGAATATGTCTGAAGAAAATATACAATTGTTAAAGAAAGTCGGTTTAAAAGTAACCGAACCCCGCTTAACTATTTTAGAGTTGATGCAAACTACCCGTGAAGGATTGCAACATTTTTCCGCAGAGGATATTTACAAATTGCTGCTTGAGCGTAAGTCTGAAATTGGTCTAGCGACGGTTTATCGTGTATTAAACCAGTTTGAGGAAGTGGGGATTTTAACTCGCCATAATTTTGACTCAAGTAAAGCTGTCTATGAATTGAATTTTAATCACGAACACGATCATATAATCTGTATGGATTGCGGTAAGGTATTTGAATTTAAAGACACAGAGATTGAACGTCGCCAACGTGAGATTAGCCAGCAACACGGCATAGAGCTTTCTAATCACAGCCTCTATCTCTATGGAAAATGTAGTAATGTTCATCAATGTGATGAGAAAAAATAAACTTCGTTCCAGATGATAAATTAATTCGCAAGCGGTGCGATTTTGTAAAAATTTTGCAAAATCTCGCCGCTTGCGTATATGAATAACAGAAAATCTTATGACCGAAAATACTCCGTCTGTATTACCAGCCAAGATTCACCGATCTCGTAAAATTTCTCCATTTTGGCTACTTCCGATTATTGCATTTGTGATTGGTGCGATACTTTTCTTTCAAATTCTAAAACAGCAAGGGCAAACGATCACTATTCGCTTTAATAAAGGTGATGGTATTACCGCAGGTAAAACGGCTATTCGCTATCAAGGGTTACAAATTGGACAGGTGAAAAAAGTTTATTTTGTGGATAACCTAAAACAAGTTGAAGTAGAAGCGGAAATTCATTCTGAGGCAAAATCCATCTTAAGAGAAGGGACTAAGTTTTGGTTGGTAAAACCTAGTGCATCACTAGCAGGCGTATCAGGTTTAGATGCTTTAGTGTCAGGCAACTATATTACGTTGCTTCCTGCTGATATTGAAAACTCTAGTCAGTATGAGTTTATTGCTGAAGATGAGCTGCCTGCGATTAGTGTTGCTGATGGTGATTTATTGGTCAAATTAATAACTAATGATCTTGGCTCAATCACGGTCGGTGCAAATGTTTATTACCGCAAAGTGCCTGTTGGTAGCATTGCCGACTACCGTTTCACTGCTGATCAGAAAAAAATTGAAATTGATCTCATCATTGAAAAAAAATACGCTAATCTAGTCAAAAAAGAAAGTCATTTTTGGAATATCAGTGGTATTAATGTCGAGGCTAGCCTTGCTTCTGGCGTAACTATTTCAGTCAATAGCCTCGCTTCCATCGTACAAGGTGCGATTGCTTTTGATTCACCTAATAATGGAGCAGTCGCTGAACAAGGCGATAAATTCCAGCTATATGATAATGTTAAATCAGCACAAAGAGGAAAAGAAGTACAAATTACTTTACCTGCGGTTGAAAATTTGAAGGTAAACGAAACTCCCGTTTTCTACCAAAATGTGCAAATTGGTATCCTTTCGCATTTAGAAGAATTTGACATACAACAGACTCAAAATGAGATACATAAATTATCCGAAACAATCAAAGGCACGCTGCTAATTGATCCTAATCACACACATCTTTTACGCAGCCATTCTCAAATTTTGTTGAAAGAACCTCGTTTTCAGTTGAACAAAGAACAAATCAGTAAAATGAGCGAGTTACTTAGAGGGGTTTATTTTGAAATAGAGGGTGGCGATGGCGATCCAAAGTTTGAGTTCGCTGTCCAAAAAGAGTCAGATTACTTACTTAGTCGCCCTAACACACTAGCATTTACGCTTAAGGCTGAACAATCTTACGGCGTCGATCAAGGGCAAGGGGTATATTATAATGACATTAAAATTGGTGAGGTACTCGAACGTAATGTGAGCCTTGATGAAGTTAGCTTCCAAGTCGTTATTTTTCCACAATATCGCCATCTTATCAGTGGAGAAAGCCAATTTGTGGCGATTTCTAATCTTGATGTTTCAGTGGGAATTGATGGTCTGCGTGTACACGCAGGTTCGCCAGCAGATTGGCTAAAAGGCGGTGTGCAAGTTTTACCTCACAAAAAGAAAACACCTATAAAAAACTATTACCCTCTGTATAAAAATAACGATTATGCCAAAGCAGGTATTGTCTCCAGTGAAAAAACAACCACATTGACACTCACTGCAACAGAATTATCAGGCATTGATAAAGGGGCTGTAATTCTTTATCAAGATTTTCCTATCGGTGAAGTTATTGAGGTTCAACCTCGCAAAAATACCTTTTTGGTGTCTATCTTTATTGAGCCTAAATATCGGCAGCTGCTTAGTGAAACAAGTCGTTTTTGGATAGAGCCTGCACTTAAAGCTACACTTTCGGCGCAAGGTCTAGATCTGAAAGCTTCGCCAATAATGCGAACTTTGAAAGGTGCAATTAGTGTAGATAATCAAGGTGTGAAAGGTAATAAAACACTCTATTCAAGTTTTGAGAAAGCAAATTCAAGCAATACTTACATCACCTTAATTGCAAAAGATGCTTCAAAGCTCAGCCGAGGAATGCCAATTAAATATATGGGATTGACTATCGGTAGCGTGGAGTCGCTTCAGCTTGATATTGCAAAAAAACAGGTAAAATTGACCGCTTATATTGACGGAAAATATCACGCTTTATTGGCTAAATCTGGCAGTAAATTCAGTGCAATTTCCCCTACTCTTGATACGACGGGGTTTAAAAATCTTGATGCAGCATTACAAAATTACATTAATGTGGAATTAGGGTATGGCGAATACACGACT
This sequence comes from Nicoletella semolina, assembly GCF_004345745.1. GTDB lineage: Bacteria > Pseudomonadota > Gammaproteobacteria > Enterobacterales > Pasteurellaceae > Nicoletella > Nicoletella semolina. The sequence goes on from NZ_SLXJ01000001.1 coordinate 84,871, forward strand.
CAATTCTCACTCTCCGATACAGAAACAGTGGCTAGCGAATATGCTAATGGCTTTCCAATTATTATCGAAACAAGTAACGCAAATGGCATTACGCCACAAGCCCCTGTATTGTATCGAGGAATGCAAGTCGGTATTGTACAACAGCTTGATTTAAGTGAGTTGGGCGATCGTATCCTGATTTACTTAAGGATTAATCCAAAATATAAACACCTTGTGCGTAAAAATACTCAGTTCTGGCAAGCTTCAGGCTACACACTTGATATTGGGCTAAGCGGTGCGAGTATTAGTTCAGGCACAATGTCGCAACTGCTAAATGGCGGAATTAGCTTTGCCACGCCATCTGGCGAAATTATTCAGCCTCAAGCGGAAGCCAATCGCCGATTTGTTTTACAACGCAATATGCCAGCGGGTGCTCAAACGTGGCACCAAGGTGCAGCAGAATAAGTTACACAGTATGAAAGCGGTCTATTTTGCAAAAAAATTTGCACTTTAGACCGCTTGTATTTATTAAAATGATAGGAGAATCACAATGCCATTATTAGATAGCTTTAAAGTAGATCATACCAAAATGAACGCTCCAGCGGTACGAGTGGCGAAAACTATGCAAACCCCAAAGGGCGATGATATTACGGTATTTGATCTTCGCTTCGTACGTCCAAATATTGAGATTTTACCTGTGCGTGGTATCCACACGATGGAACATCTATTTGCAGGTTTTATGCGTGATCACCTAAATAGTGAAAATGTCGAAATTATTGATATTTCACCAATGGGCTGCCGCACAGGTTTTTATATGTCATTAATTGGCACGCCAAGTGCAGAATCTGTCGCCAAAGCGTGGAAAAACGCAATGCAAGATGCACTTAATAAAGTACCTGATGTGAGCAAAATCCCAGAACTCAACGAGTATCAATGTGGCTCTTACAAAGAACATTCTCTAGAAGAAGCACATCAAATTGCTCGTAACGTGTTGGAAAAAGGGATCGGAATCAACTATAACGCAGATCTTGCATTAGATGAAAAATTACTGAATCTGTAAATTCAATATTGGGGTATAGTAGACAAAATGGTTGCTAGAAAGTGGGATAAAGCGTTATAGTATACGGTATTATGTAGCAGTTGCACAAAACCAAAACTTGAATAATTAACCGTTGAAAAGAAAGCCTTTAGCTTAATGATAAGTTAAAGGCTTTCTGATTTAAAGGATATTGAAAAATATAACTCACTTAAAAAGAAACATCGTCATTGAAATCCCAAACAGGATTTTCCATTTCAGTAGAAGATGTCTTTTTAGATGTTTTTTTACTGACAGAATCTTTTTCCCATAACAAATCTTCCATTACTGGTGGATAGGCAACATTTGCCCTTGCTACAAAATCCGATTGGGTCAGATATTTTCTGATTCGAACCGAGCATCGTAGATTACGTTCATCTTCTGCAAAACTCACTTCAATATCTGAGATATTTGGACTTTCATCGCTCTCTGATTCAGAGAGGTTAATTCTAAACACAGCAAGCACAACTTGATTATCCGCAATTTCATACGCCCCATAAAAAGTAAAAAAATCCGAAGGTAGTCGTTCAACACGTTTCGCCATTGAGCTTAAGTCACTAAATAAAGACATGTAATTACGCTCAAAGCTCACGTTAGAATAAAGCAAAGCAATCCCTTGCATAAATGCTTGAAAATGCTCGTAAGACCTTTTAGTAAGGTTTGTATTGATTCTTTTTTCAGTCATTTTGTATTCCTCTTTGTTGCAATGTTACGCTGCATTTAGGTAGTGTGAATCGTTTGAAGCAGTCAGGCTTGCTAAACCAAACAAGGCTTCGGCTTTTTTATTACCTTGCCAGTACCCTATAAAATCTCGTGATGGCAAGGTGTTTAAGCAACATTTTAGTAATTGCTCAAATTTCTCTTTTACACTTTTTCGGCGATTATCTTCTCGCCACGCTATTTCATTGGCATAGAACATCAGATATTTATTGTTCATTTTGTGGTAGATACCTGTAATTGCGCGCCGTAACCGTGCAAAAAAGGATTCGGCAAGGTTATTCGTGATACCGTCAATCGAGCAGTATTCCAGTGAATGGTTTACTCGCCATAAATCATAATGAAAGGCGAGGCTGTCATAAGCAGGGTTTTCGTCAGCATGAATGGTGCTGTTCGGCTTGACTAAGCGTTGCGTTAAATCAAGTATATCTTGCGTATTTTCTTCTTTTACTACGGCGACAATACTTCTATCAGCTCCCTTCATCACTGCTTGACTCGCCGCTCGTTGGCGGAATACCAATACACAAGACTTATCCGCACGCTGATAGCGTTTCTTCCGTCTATCAATACGTTTATGACGGAAATTTTTAGGGCGAATGTAGCAATTCACATAAGCACCGTCGATATGTACTTCACCATTTAACGGTGTTAAATCTTTGGCTTTTTCTAAACTTTCCCTGAATTTATGCAACAGTACCCACGCTGTTTTATATTGCACGTTGAGCTTATGTGATAACGTAATGGCAGATAATCCTTTACTTTCAGTTGCAAAATAGAAAATTGCCAATACAATTTTACGCAAAGAAAGCTTTGCACCTTGAAAAATCGTGCCTGCTGTAATAGAAAAACGATGTTGGCAATATTTACACTGCCATTGTTTACGAGTAGAAATGAAATAGGCTTGGTGATGAGTATGGCAATGCGGACAAATAACATCATTCATATCCTCTACATTACCCCAACGAGATTGTTTTAATAGCTGAAAAATCTCGGCATCAGACAAACTCGCCAAGCCATCTAAAGATAGCTGGCGTGCTGCCGCTGATAACCGAAAATGTTGTGCCATAGAAACAAAAATCCCTTCATTAAAACTCTGAAATTTCTAAACCTTTTTAGGCTTAAAAACAAAGTCATAATGAAGGGACTATTCTCTGTGGGCAAAAAGGTATTATTTTATAGGATGCTTGTCAAGCATTTTTTAAAAATCTCGGTGTTTATGAGTCTAGCTAGTTAGAGAAAGGGCTGAGCTCTGTCAAGTGAAATTTTTTGATGTGTTTGATTGCTTATATTTTAAACTTTTCTAAGCCCGTTAGAAAAGTAGATAGCATCACATCAAAAGTTTAGACTTTTTCAAATAACCTCTAAGGATAACAATAACAATCTGCCCATAAAACGGGCGGTTTTTAGGCTACTCTATAAGGGGCTAGGACTTCACAAGCCCCTCAAGGGGATGTGAAAGGCTGACAACTGCACAATAACACTATTACTTATCCCTTAGCGTGTGGTTTTATAGCTAGACTTTGTCTAGCTATAATAAAAAAACATCCACCGAAGTGGTCGTTTAACAATTAAGCTATAGTTCCATCACTAATTGTCTCATAAGCCTATAAGCAGCTTCATAAACTTTATTAGTATCCTTATTTGGAACGATTTCACCATGGAATAAGGCGTTTCTTAAATTATAAAGCATTTCTACTGTAGCTTTATAAATTAATTCAGCATTATCAATAAACTTATATTCTCCTATTTTTAAGTGCTGTTCTGATGTTGTTAATAGAGAGATCTTTTTCTTAGGGTTGGCTTCTTTAAGCAAACCCTCAATCTTTCGTTTTCTTGGTTCAGTTAAATCTTTAAATTCCCTCTTGCTCTTTAAATGTTCTAAGTCATACTCGTTATGAGAATAATTCAATATTGTGTTATTTTTTGAATCTTTTATTGTTGCTGTAACACTCTTTACATCAATTCGATCTAATTCAATCTTAATGTAATATGAGCTTCTTTGGTAGTTTTCTTGTTGAATTAAATTGCTTTTATCTAGTTCAACCATGAAATCAACAAAATGTAATTTTTGCTCATTATATTCTATCTGGTTATTGAGCAAACAATAATGAAAGTTCGCAAGGTTATTTTTGAAATATGAGCTATCTTCATTATTACCATCAATTAAACTTAGAAACTTTTTTCTAAATGAACATTTACGAGATGACTTTATTTCATTAATCGCTTCTCTATCTGTTTTTAAGTTTGGATAAGAATTTTTATACTAAGCATTGAATGAAATCCAAGATTTTACAAAAAAAATAAGTAAAATAATCTATATCAGATAATGCTCTCCATTTATCTATATTATCAGTGTGCATTGTACTCATTGCTTATTTCCCTTGTGAAATCTAAAGCGGATTTTTCATCTTTTTCGATTGCTAATTCTATAGCTATTTTTGCTTTTTCTAACAATGTTTTACTTTCTAAACGTAAGCAGTTAGATTGTTGAATTAAACTGGCAATTTTAGTTTGTATATGCATTGGGATTATTGGAATAACGAGCTGTGAAATTTCTTCTACTCGCCAATGCCGAATAATTGATCCACCGATATCTCTCTCAGCTTGCATTTGTACAACACTAGAATTTAACACCATATTTAAATATTCAGGTAATACACATTTATCTTTAACGGTCAGATGTAAAATTGCACCTGATGTAATAGCATCTAAATCTTCTGTTAATAAATGAGCAATGCCCACCGTACCATCTTTAGAAAATAAAATAGTACCTTTTTTAGGCTTTAAAGCATTTATTAATTTTGAATTATTACTACAAAAAGCATGAGCTAAATATTTAGCTGGTGCATTAATTTGAAATTTATCGTAATCTGATACTCGGATAAATGGCAATCCTGATGTATCATAAGTTTCTGATCCTGGTTCAATAGACTTTTTAATCTCAGCCAAATTACATAAGTATTTATGTGGTTTACTGATAAGTTGTTGCATTAATTTGTCATATTTTTCTTGATAATATTCCGCATCCAATCGCCCTGAAAGTCTGAAGGTCTCAGAAAAAGATTTAATATTCACCGCTTGTTCTTTGGCTTGGAAATCTTGTAAGCCTAAGGTTTCTAATAATAGCGTTTCGGCGGCTGAATAGGTGGCTTTGGCTTGGCTTAATTTTTCAAATGATTGTAATACATCGGTTTCAATTTTAGTTTGAAACTCAGATGAAAGAATAGGTATTTTAATTTTTCTAATTCGTTCTATTGATAATTTAGGTTGTGCTGTCCCCACTTTATTCCGTTCAATATAATGCTGCCCAAATTTACTTAGTAAAAAAATAAAGACGTATTCAGGTTTAATTCCATTAGTTACTAAGCGAACAGCATTTTCTGTTAAATTGCAAATGTCCAAATTAAATTTAACAATGCCAATATCTCCAACAGAATTCCCAACAATAGTCATTAAAACGTCATTATATTTCGTTTGATAATTATGAATTTCTTTGTGAGTATGTAATGAAATTCTTGGTGAATTTGTATAATCAACAAAACCATTTTTTATATCTTCTGCACGGATATAAGGAATACCATTTTTTTTATTTAAGAAATCGTGCCCCTCTGGTAATCTTTTTCCACCTTTCACTATGATGCTATTTTTACTTTCTACAAAGCCAAATTTATCAATAATCCTTTCCTCTTCTAAATAAATTTTCTTAAAAAATTCAGCATCAATTCGATAGGTGAAATTATCTTCCAATACCTCCGAGTAATTTAAAATTGTTACCTCTAACCCCTCTAACAACTTTTGGTACTTTAAGTTATTAAAGGGGCTTAACTCTTTCCCACAAAAGAGAGTTTTTCTTTTTTGGCAAATTCCAAAAAGGCTTCGGCAATGCCATCTTGGGTTAAACCGTCGTGATTGAACAAATCGTGTTTAACAATTAGATGTCCGTGCGTGTCTAAAACTGGTGTGCCATCGGCATTACGAACGAAAATTTTATCACCACTGTTGTCTTTGCTCGGTTCTCGCATTGTGGCAAAGAAAATCGGGTAGTCTTCCACTTTCGGGCAAAGTTCATCGTGCCATTTTTGCACAAATAGCACGCTTGTTTTGGTACCAGTATGCGGTTTAAATACATTTCCGTGCAAGCCAACCACTGCCAAAATACGGCAACGCTTGGCAATGAATTCACGGATTGCTTTATCAGAGCTATTATTAAATCGACCTTGTGGCAATACAATAGCCATTCGTCCACCGTCTTTTAGAAAATCCAAGTTACGTTCAATAAAGAGAATATCACGCCCAACTTTTGTCTGAGCTTTCCCATTAGATTTTTTTCCTAGTTCATACTTAGCTAAAATTCGGCTTTCTTTAATATCACCAGCAAATGGTGGATTCGCCATCAATACATCAAATTTAAAATCTCTATTACTATCTTTACTTGCTCGAAGTTTTCTGATTTTTTTCCAACCCTCGCCATAGGTATCCAGCCATTCAGTATCGCCGACAATTTCTTTTTTTGTATTACCTGTTTTTTCGTCCCAACGCTCCCAATCTAAAGTATTTAAATGCAGAACATTAGTTTGCCCATCACCTGCAATAAGATTTAAGGTTCTTGCTACACGAACAGCTTTTTCATCAAAGTCTATCGCAAATACTTTGCTAGTTACATAGTCTGTACATTCGGCAGGTTTTTCTTCGCTAGTAAATAAATTGCTTTTATGTAATCCTTTCTCTTTCAGAATTTGTTCCCACACATGAAAAATGGTATGTACAGGGAAACCACAACTACCTGATGCAGTATCAATTATGCTTTCATCTTTTGTCGGGTTAAGCATTTTTACACACATATCAATAACATAACGTGGGGTAAAATATTGCCCTTTCTCGCCCTTGCTTGATTTGCTTATTAGATACTCGAAAGCTTCATCAACTACATCTAAGTTAGAATTAAATAATTTCACATCTTGAAGAGATGACACACAAACAGATAAATGTGATGGCGTAAGTTGAATTTTTGCATCTTCAGAGAATACGCCTTCCCATTTTTCATTCGCTTTTTCAAATAAAGATTGAATTTTATTTTTTAATTCAATTTCTGTATTACCATTATTTCTGAACTCTAAATATCGATCTTTATTTCTTCCACTTTGCATTTCATCATAAAGTTTTGTGAAGATGAGCTTAAATACCTCTTCAAATACATCTATTCCAGCATTTGCTAGCACTTCATCTTCCATTTCTAAAATAAGATCTTTTAAAGATTTTCTTTCATTTACCAATTTATCATGTTTAATTAAATCATCAATGGTATATTTTTCATTCAATATATCGGATAGTTTTTCATTCACGTTAGGAATGTTAGATATATCTTCAAAATAGTTTGGATCCTTACGATGATAGAATGAAATAGATTCTCCATTAGTCCAAACCCCTATAGGTGAACCTGTCGCATTACAATAAGATTTTAGTTGTTCTTTACCATCTTTTAGTTTTGGTTTTTTAAGCTCAACAATAATATAAGCTGAATTAATATTATCTTTATCTCGAACAATAATATCTGCACGTTTTTCTTCTCGACCAAAATTTACAGTACTTTCTACATTAATTCTATCTATTGGGTATTGGTATTTATTGATAAGTGTAGATAAGTAGAGTTGTCTAATGATTTCTTCAGGTGTGAGCTTAATTTCTTTTTTTCGAATAAGACAAGGAACGAAATAGGTTATTTTACCTTTTTGTTCTTTAGAGATGATTCTAGTTTCTAATTCTTCAATTTGCTCTTTTGTAAATTGACTTAATTTATATTGACTATCTTTAAGAATAGTTTCTAATTTAATTGAATTAATCATTAGCAACCTCCCAAAATAAATTTGCAAGGTTGATATTTAGGGAATAAGCTATTTGTAGGCTTGTAGGCTTGTAGGCTTGTAGGCTTGTAGGCTTGTAGGCTTGTAGGCTTGTAGGCTTGTAGGCTTGTAGGCTTGTAGGCTTGTAGGGACATTTTTTGTTCCTTATTTAATTGATGTCAAGTGATAATTATTGTTTTTCTGAGATTTCTTTAAAAGAAATTGCAAAGGCTTCTTTGAGATTTTCAGGCATTAAACGGTAATCAGCGATCAATTTTTCTTCTTGATTAGACATATCACTTTCTTTCGTAGCTGATTGGAACATTGCCCCATTACCTGTTAATAGCCAAGTGATACTAATTCCTAACGCTTCGTGAATTTTTACCAATCCGTCCACATTCGGATCTCGCCCTTCATTAAGATAATTCATTGCTGAACGATAAGAGATTCCAGCCAGTTCTGAGAATTCTCTAATACTCATGCCTTTTACTTCTAAAATTTGTTTCAATCTGTCTGATATGCACATTGTTTCACATTTCTCTTGCTTAAAGTGAATGATTGTGATATATTATGCACAATCAATATGAATTATGTTTCATATTTTAATTTAACTTAGGTATGACTGCAACGTTATGGCACAACATTTTCTTCTTTCCAGCAGAGCCCGAACACTTTCGATGCTGTGTACTTTGCGTTGGGGAAGTGAAAAACATGTCGTATGTCCGAAATGTGGTGTACCGCACCACGCCTATTTCATCTCCACGCGTAAACAATGGCGATGCAAATTTTGCAAGCATACGTTTAGTGTCACTTCAGGCACGATTTTTGCGAATCACAAGTTACCGCTTCAAACCTATCTATTTGCTATTGCATTATTTGTAAATGCGGTAAAAGGGATTTCCGCTTGCCAACTCTCTCGTGATTTGAACGTACAGTACAAAACGGCTTTTACCCTTGCGCATAAGATTCGTGAAAGCCTGATTATTCAACGTGAGCTATTCCCCCTAGTAGGCGAAATCCATATAGATGGAACTTATGTACATTCTGCGCCACGCCCAAAGAATAAGAAAGCAGAGCGTGTAGATAGACGATTAAAAGAAAATACCAATCCAAACAAGCGTGCGGTATTAGTGATGCGTGAGCGTTATTCAGAACAGGAAACTTATTCTAATCCGCAATTAGTGGGAGCAAAGAAAACCATCACGTTTCCTATTTTGTCAGAAAATACAGAAACGGTGAAGAAATTAGCCACAGCGTACATTGAGCCAAACAGCCGTATTCATGCGGACGAAAACTCAGCCTACGATGAATTGATGGTGAATTACGACCTACAACGAGTAAATCATCAACATGAATATCGTAGCGATGAAGGCGTTACTAATAACCTTGCGGAAAGTTACTTTGCACGTTTCAAACGTATGTACTATGGACAAGTTCACAAAATGAGCAACGTGTATCTTGATAACTATGCCAACGAAGTCGCCTATCGTGAAGATACTCGTAAACTGGATAATTTAACGATTTTCAACGATATCACCAGCAAATGCCCTTCTACACCATCAGAAAACGCTTGGAAAGGCTATTGGCAAGGGCATCATAGACAAGTAGAAAGGCTAATAATGTAATATGGCAGACCCAATTTACTATACGCAAATTAAACAAAAAATCGCTCAGTTTGAACGAGAAAAAGAGCAAGTATTAGCCCATCTCGACCTCGTTGAACGCCGTATTAAGTGGTTAGAACGAGCTTTAGAAGTAATGGAAGTTGATAGCAAAGAGATTCAACAATTCGATACCGAGCATTTTCAATATCGAGTTTATCGCAAACAATTTAACGGCAAAATAACTCAATTGATTCAAAAAGTAATGAAAGCCGAACCTGAACGATATTGGCGTGCGTTAGAATTAGCAGAAGCGGTTTTAATTGCAGATAAACAACCGAATACCCCTATATCAAAATACCATACGAATAATATTAGTAATGCAATGACTCGATTAGTAAATAAAGGTGTCGTAGAAAGAATTGTAGTGAAAGAACATAAGATTATTCAATGGAAGTGGATACAAAAATAGCGGCAAAATATCGCTATTTTAGCAATTTCAACCGCCAATGAATCCCATTACGCTCAACCAATCCCTTTTTCGCTAACCGCAACAACATTCTTTTGACTGCTTTATAATGGTTATCGCCAACATCAATAAATTGTAGCTGCCCCACTAATCGTAATGCCTGTTCTGCTATATCTCCACATACCAACCACGTACCCTGATTTTCCTTTAATACTTGTGCGATTAAACGAGTAGTAATCACAGACTGGCTTTTAGGCGTTTTCGGCATAAATGGATCTGCCAACTCGCTAATCTCTTGCGTTAAAAGTTGCATTTGCACCGTTAATAAATCTTGTTTTTCTTTCAATTGAAGTAACCGTTCGACTAATTCGTGTTTGAGTAACTTTTGTGTCATAATAAAAATCCCTATTGAGTGAAAATTTCAATAGGGATGTTAATGTTTTCAAGCGGTTAAATCTTTGTGCAACTGCTACATAATACCGATAGTATAAGGATTTAACCCACTTTTTTGAAATATGAACAAAAAATTGTCCTTTTTGCCATTATTCTAATATCAAAAAACATAGTGTTCGAAATAATATCCAACGTTATAAATGTAATTTTTATCATAAAATATTTACCTACCAACAAAAATTAAATCCTGCTGATACTTGGTTCGGTTATTCACAAGGAAAACAAACCTATAGATCACTCGCTATTAAATATCAATGTCAGCGAGAACTATTAAAAAATATATTGAAAAAAAACCTCCTAAAGCAGAATTAAAACCACCAGCTTCCCCTTATTTAAATATCGTTATGGATACCACGTTTTTTGGTCGAGAATTTGGTGTATTAGTTTTAATGGATTAAGTAAATCACATAAGATTTTGTTTATAAAGGATTTTTTAAATAAAAAGAGTGGCTAAATAATACTAAAGCGAATATTTAGCCACCATTTTGTCTACTATACCTGAATATTACTAGTTGCAAGTTAGTTTATAAAAAGCATTCTTAATAAGGGGTAGCTAAATATTATCAAGCATAATATTTAGCTACTATTTTATCTACTAACTAGCACCCACTAATACATAATAGGATAATCACCACATGTAAGAGATTTTTACCTGAGCATTAAGATTGTCTTTTACATCGTCACCCAAATTTTTTCCTAGTGTTGCTGAAGCACTGACCGCCCCTGTTTTTGCTGCCAATCCTAATCGGTAGTAGTAATCATCTGATAACTTTTGTTTCCAATGATGATCATTAACCGATACCGCCATTGTACTATGAGTTTTGCTATATCCCATCTCAATGCTCGGTATAACATTAAACTCGCTTATCTGTATTGATTTTGACAGCTTTATCTGTGCATTAGTATTGATCACGCTGGCTTTATCAACCACAATTTGAGCCTCATCAATGTTATGATCTTTAGGTGATATCGTGGCATAACGAAGCCCAATTGTTGGTGTAATATCCAACACCTTGGTGTTAAATGCCTTGCCTGCTTTGAATGATGAATCAAATAACTTGGTATCAATATGAGTGAGATCTTCTTTTTTAATCTCACTTTTGGTTATACCAGCTCCAAGCGTTGCAAGAGCAAAAATACCTTGTTGATTTTGAATCTTGGTATAAAGATGTAATGTGGTGCTTTTATCTTGACCAGTCACATCATCGTCAAAGCGATTAGCACTCTTTCCATCGGTGAATGTGCCGCCAATAGTTGCTGTACCAAACTCTGTGGGAAATGTATTATCAAGCCCAATTAAGGTAGCTGCATACTTTGTATCATAAGCACGGTGATAATTATTCTCAAAATTGCCATTAAGTCGTAACCTAGACGCATAAATTCTGGTACCCAATGCTTTTGGCTGAGCGATCTCATCATCAAGAGACTGTCCAAGAGCCAAGGTGGTACGAGCTTGAGAAGATAGCCAAGAGATTGCGGTATTGGCATAAGCACTGGTAATTTGAGATTGGGTAAATAAATCTCCTGCCTCAATATTCTCTGCTGTCGCAGCACGTGTTGCTGGAGTTCCCCAGCGTCGAACCAAAAGGAGAAGTTGTCTTTGAACCTCTTGTTTGAGGTGTTCTGCTTCGGCTCGTCTTTTTGCCTCTTCTGCTAAGCGCTGCTTTTCAGCTTCTCGCTGTTTTTTAGCTTTTTCAGCCTCTTCTTGCTGTTTTCTGCGTCTAGCATCCTCAGCTTCTTTATCAATAAGCTGTTCCATTGTGGGGTTATATAGGCGATAATCATTACCCTCTTTTACTAAATAATAACGCAATGACCCCACATCAACCGTTCCATTCTTTAACCGAAAAGTTGCCGTATTGTGATTCGATCCATTTAGATGTACCAAAGTTAATCTGTCTTTAGATTTATGAGGCTCTCTACCTGTATTTTTTACGTTGAGCCAATGTCCACCAGTTGCCCTACCCCTAACAACCAGTTTATCCGACTTCAATTCGGCAATATTGGACAAATAATTAAATTGACCAGCACCGCTTAAATCCCCATTCACAGTCAGCGTATAGTAGTTAATCGGACTATAGGGTGCATTATTTAAGTCTATCTCGGAGCCATTAGACATGTTTAAATTACCCACCTGACTGTTGGCGGTCAATGTCAAGCGAGCATCTCTGCTTAGATTCAGAGTCGTACCTTGATATGCTTGCACCCTACCTGTTAGATGTGCTTTATTGATGTTGGCTTTTGCTGAGTTTTGCAAGGTTAAATTACCTACAATCGCTGTTTTTGGCGATGCATTAAATCCTTGAGTGCCGATCCTATGATCACATCCAACCACCCCCGTCAGATCCGAACGAATACAGCTAAGGCTATTTTCTGCAATACCAAGATTTAAGGTTGAGTTGCCATCTCCCCATAAATCACCAGCAACACGAGTGACATTTCGACCAATTGTCAATGTACTTTGGTTATTTGCTACAAATGCATTGGCAGTGAATTCTCTGTTTATCCAATCACCATCGAAAACATTCTCTGCTTGCGGATTATAATTGATTTTTTTGTTCCCACGATTATCTTTGGTAACTGTCATTTTACCTGGTGCATACTGCGTTGGTCTACCTGATAAGATCGCCTCACCGTTATGAACCATGAAATTACCTTTTAACTTAGCACCACCTGATAACAACATTTTTGAATCGCGGGTATGAAGATCAATATTAACATTTAACACACCATTGTTTTTGCGAGTATCAGTTTCGCCTAGCACACCGTTAAAAGCGGTCAGTTTCTCATTATTATTTCTAGGGTTTAGCCCCCTGATCGTCAGATTAGCTGGTCTGTTTGAGTGATTGACAATCATTGCGCCAGCATCAACATTTTGTATGCGATTAAAGAGTATACTGTTGCCATTTAAATCCAAGCGACCGCCACGAAATCCAAAATAGATCTTATCTGGATTGACCTGCTTATTATCTGATAGGACGACCGTTCCTCGACCGCTAACAATCCCCACTTCATTAAATGCCTGCTGCTTGTTTCTGCTATCTCTTCTTTGTGCCAATATCACAGTACCGTCGCCAACGCTGATATCACCTAGGTTTTCACCTTCGCCATTGACATAAAGTGTCCCCTCACCAATTTTAGATAACCGATCTCCTTTAGGATTTTTTACCTGCCAAGTGACCTGCTTGCCCTTATCGATACGCACGCCAGAGCCACGGTGTGTAAAATCCCTCGACGCTTTGACGGTAAAATTATCTTTAAATAACAGTCCGCCAGCACCTTGATCGATATTATTAGTTAAAGTCAGCGTTCCTGTTCCAGTAAATTCAACCGTTTTACCATGATTGCTGTCATTGCCATTTTTTAAATCAACAGTGAGCGTTTTTGGTGAGCCTGATATTGTGCTTGTTTTGTTGCTAGTCGTTTTCCACTGATAATCACCTCTAGGCAAGGATCCTGCAAATACTTTGTCAGATACTTCCTTGTGAAAGTAAGGACGGACCATAATCCACGTATTAGATGAACCATGATCGCCTGCATAATAATTTAATGCGCCAACAACCACCCATTTACCCAATTGCTTATCGTAACCAAACAGCCCAGAGCCACTATCCCCTGGCGTGCCATACGTGACCATACCACCGTAAATATTATCAAATAATGAGCCGCTACCGTCCAGCCAATTTTGCCGATTGCCATTAATATTTAATGAGGTTCCCCCTGTCAAAAAATTATAAGCATCTACAATAGTCGTAATCTTATTATCTCTGCTTCGTACTGATTGCACACCAGAACCAGCTCTGACAAACATAGGAAAACGATTTTTATTAGTATAAGTCGGTGCTTGATTGCCCGCTTCACTCATTGCGGTAGGTGCAACCTCTGTTACCATTTTATCTAAGCGAGGGGCGTGGTAGTCTGTGTGCACTCCTCTGCCACCCGGGAAATTATTTCTATCTACCAAGCTATAAGTATAATAGTGAGCATCAGGGTTGCTGCCAGCTTCACCGAAACTAACGGATCGATAGCCACTATTGTGTGCAACACTTAAAAGATGTTGTTCGCCAACCAGTGTAGCAAATCCGCCGTTTCGATTGACTGCACTTAAATCTGGCATCGGCACATCTTGCATCATAATAGAAACCAGCTCACCTGCTGGATTTCTGACCTCGATGTTTTGAGCACCTGGTGTAAATTTGCCCAAGTTTAGAGCAAAATCTCTAAAATATTGATAGTCGATATCGTCTCGTACCATTGATGCTTGTGCGTAAGACACAAAGATAAGTGACAAGAATGACACGAGAGTTGTCTTTTTTAGATTTAAAGGATTAATATTTGACATAGCTTTTTATTTACCTAGAATTCTTTCCGCTAATTATAGTGTTATCATCAGCTTGATTCAATTTATTAAAGTTCTATTAAATTAATGGAAGCAATCAAATAATAGCTGTGCATTGTGAAATAAATCATATGTTACTTTACACACCAGTTTTTAAGGAAACACAATGACAAACACGCTCTATCGCTGGCTACTCTTTATGAAAAAGCCCAGTAATAAAATTTGGTTTGTACCAGCTTATTGGGCAATTTTTGCCGCTATTTTTGCATTTATCTCCCGTTTTCTAGGGCAAATCTTAAATTACGGCGTCTTCCCTGATATCAGCCGAGATACCCTTGAAGGACTACTCACTGTCATCGCTTCCAGTATGCTCTCAGTCAGCATATTCTCACTTTCCATTATGGTTTCTGCATTCTCTTCTGTTTCCAGTGGTGCAACACCGAGAGCCACCGAATTAATTATGGGCGATGATCGCACTCGCACTGCAATTTCAAGTTTTATCTCTGCTTTTATCTTTGCTGTTATAGCCAAAACTGCATTAGGTATGGAATATTATGGGCAGAATGGACGATTTCTACTGTTTATTGGCACAATCGCTGTACTGTGTTACTTAATTATCACGCTTATCCGTTGGGTTTTCACCCTCTCCCATCTTGGCGGTTTAGCGAATACCTTAAATAAGATTAAACAGAAAACAGAGCAAGCCTTAGAAAATCATTATAAACAGCCCTACTTTGGAGCAACTTGGCAAGGCTCACTTAAACCAACAATGCAAGTGTTATATGCTGAAAAATCTGGCTACCTAACCCATATTAATATGCTTTCGTTACAACATCTTGCTGAGGAAAACAACACACATATTCACGTAGCCGTTCGCCCTGGGAAGTTGCTCTTTCCTAACACCCCGATCGCCTACATCAATGATCCGCAGCAAGATGCTAATGCTTTTAGAAGCTGTTTTTTCATTGCAGTACAAAGAGATTATGAACAAGATCCTGAATGGGGGTTTATCGTACTAAGAGAAATTGCCCAACGAGCGTTACCTCCCACCACGAATGATCCAGATACAGCGATTAGCGTGATGGTTACGATGCTCAATTTATTAACGAAAGTGCCACCAACTAAAGATACCGAAACCAATTATGATCGATTATCCATTATTAAAGCAGATAAATACGATTGGATTAGCCAAAGCTTTTTACCGATCGCTCGAGACGGCTCAGAATTAGTGGAAATAGGATTTGTTATGCAAAAAATATTGGCAGGTATTTCTCAAAATACAACAGATCCCGAAATTGCCGATGCAGCCCAAAGAGTCGCCAAAATTTCGCTTTCTCGTTTCCAACAACAGCTTGCCTTTAAAGATGACATAGAAGCGGTAGAGCAAGAATATCATCAGCACTTTGAATAACATCTTTATCTAAAAGACGCACCGACAGTGCGTCTTTTTTATGAATATTGCATTCACACTTAAAAATAATATCGCTACTGCGATTAATGCTTGTGTTTATGTGAGGCTTCATCAGTGTGGGAATGATCCTGATGATACACTAACGTAGCCATAATTTCGGTATTTTCTGACACTTTTTCACTTTCGATAAGGTGATCCCCACTAAATTGAAGTATATTGCCTGACTCAAGCGTATGTTTCTTTGAACCATCTAACTTAACCGTAATTCTCTCTTGTAGTACAGTAAAAATAATTTCTGATCCTTCGTGATGATGACGTGGGATCGCCTCATCTTTTTTCAATGCTTTTTAACAACAGTAAAAGCAGATCGATCAAAAAGTTTCTCCCGCTGTTTTAACCTGATCGATGTATTGTGCATTAGAAAATATTGCAAAGCTAATCTCTAGTCAAAGCAATAGCATATTGTTTCATCTGTAAACTCTTAAACAAAAGACAACAAATGAACGTTACGCATATTAATATGTGACTTAGTTATAATATAAAATAGCCTCTATTTGCTTTTTAGACTGTCTCTATTTTCTCTAGTTTTTTAACAGTAAAGAGGAAGTGTTACTATCAAATTGCCCTTATAATCTAAAAATCACTTATATATTTCCTAGTTGCATTGGCTAGGTTGCGTACTCTATTCTTATATCATTACCTTTTATTATGTATTTTTGTAAAGTAGATCACAATTTTAATAATTTATTATCGACTGGCTGAGATTAATGTTGGAAAGTAGCGAAGATCTTCTCTTCTCTAGCAATAGTTTAGCTGAAACATCAGCGGTTACTAATATTCAAAAAAATTTTCATCTTATCCTTTCTCTCTCATTACAGTAGCTTATCAAGCACAAGCTGGTGTTGAAAGTCGTATTTTCCCTAAAACTCAATTGCGGCGATCAAGTTGGGTATTAATTGAGGCGTTGGGGACATTGAGGTTGATCCTTGTTTAATAGCAGATGGGCATTACATTTTACTGCACGATGAAACCTTAGATCGCACAACCAATGTGCAAGAGATTTTTCCTGATCTAAAAGAAAAATCAGGCAAATTTGCAGGTAAGATGTTGGCATCTAAACTGACGTTATCTCAAATCCAACAACTTAAATTAATTGATGGTTTTGATGGGCAGATTCATCGTGTTCCAACTTTACGAGAAGCCTTGGAGGTTGCTAAGGGGAAGGTTTGGATCGATTTGGATTTGAAAGAGATGGACTTGAATAAACTTGTGGAATTAACTCAAGAATTTGGAACAGACAATCTCTTAGCTTATAACCGCAATGCCGATAAACTCAAGGAAGTAAACGATAAAACTGGCATTCTTTCAGACAGTTTTTGAAAGCCTTTTTGGTTGTATTTTTGTCTTATATGGCGATGTATTTAATTCGTAATAATTTTAATAGCCTTTTAGAGGAGTAGTATGGCATTTTTACGCTTGAATTAGGCTGGAATCAGTAGCGAAGAAATTTTTGAAGAACCAATTGAAGAAGAAAATACGGTTGCTGAGACAATGAGTAAATGGCAAATTTTCAAGACGTATTTGCTGTCAAACCCTTGGGTATGGGTGCTTTATTGTGCTAATACATTTGGCTATATTTTGCGAATTGGGATTGATAACTGAGCACCGTTGTATGTGCGTGAAACATTACATTTTGATAAGAGAGGTGCATTATAAAATTCGAAGGGAATAAATTGCAGTAAGACAATGGGTTAAATCCTCTTGTACAACCCAACCAGTTTAAATGATGTTGGGTTGTAGCCTAGGCGTAGGAAAAGATTACATTTTATGTTTTACTCGAGAGCCAAGGAGAAGGGTTAGAACAAATGCAATTAATGCAGAGAGGATCATACCGACAGAGTACATTGCGAGGCTATCTGGTTTGATTGATGGAATTCCAGGCAGACCTGCCGCACCTAAAGCAATGGCTTTCACGTTAAAAAATGCGATAAATGCACTGGCTGTACCTGCTCCAATCATTGCAGCTATGAAGGGGAAGCGAAAGCGTAAATTTACACCGAACATCGCAGGCTCTGTGATCCCAAGTAATGCTGAAATGCCTGATGGAATTGCAATACCACGCACTTTTGCATCTTTCATTACCACGGCTGTACCTAAGCACGCTGCACCTTGTGCGATATTTGACATTGCGGCAATTGGGAAGATAAATGTGCCACCTGTTTTCACAACGTCTGCCAATAGTTGAGTTTCAACAGCGAGGAATGTTTGGTGCATTCCTGTGATGACGATAGGAGCATAAAATGTACCAAAAATTGCTCCACCTACAAAACCTAAGCTGCCATATAACCACGTTAGTCCTGCACTGATTAAGGTGCCTGCTTCACGGCCTAGTGGACCAATTAATGTGAAAGCAAGGAAGCCTGCGATAAAAAGTGCAAATAATGGCGTAATTAAGTTATCTAAAAATGATGGCACAATTTTTCGTAACCCTTTTTCAAGTGTGGCGAGTATCCAAGCCGAAATGAGCGTTGGGATAACCGTTCCCTGATAGCCAACTTTTTCGATTTCCAGACCTAAAACATTCCAATATTGAATATTTCCTTTTGCGAGTGTTAAAGCATAGTTCCAGCCATCAGCTAATGCAGGGTGTACCAATAACATACCTAAGGCAGCCCCCAGAAATGGGTTACCTCCAAATTTACGAGTAGCGGAAAAGCCTAGCAGCACGGGCAGAAATACAAAGGGAGCGTTTGCGAAGGTATTCATTAAATCGACTAAATCTGCGATATTTGGGTACATATCCACCACATTCACGCCGTCTGTGAAGAATCCTTTCACTGTCAGCATACTGTGAAGTCCCATCAATAGACCGCCTGCCACGATAGCAGGAATGATTGGCACAAAAATATCCGCCAATCCTTTTACCGCTCGTTGTAACACATTCTGTTTTTCTGCACTCGCACTGGCGAGTTCTGCTGTGGTAAGTTCATCTATACCCAGTAAAAGTGTTAATTCATCGTACACTTTATTGACTGTGCCTGATCCAAAAATGATTTGATATTGACCTGCAACAGAGAATTGCCCTTTAACGCCCTCAATATTTTCAACAGCCGTTTTATCAATCAGATTTTCATCTTTGATTACTAAACGTAACCGAGTTGCACAGTGTGCCGCTGCTGATATATTTTCTTTACCGCCAAGTTTTTCAATCACTTGTTGCGCAATATTAGAAAAGTTCATAATGACCGCCTATAGATGTGTTGGTTGCTAAAAATTTAAACAGCATTATTGTAACTAAAACGATTTAGCTAAATCTACTATTTTTACTAAAACGTTTTAGTTTTGTTACCTAGATCACATTTTTAGCAAGTTTAGCAGAATTTTGATTAAAATTTAGACATATAACTACTATTTAATCATTATTAAGTGGATTATCCGCCTGCTTTGCGACAGAAAAAATCAAATATTGTGGTGGGTAATAGTCGCCGTAACCACCAAAATAGTGAGGTTGGGAAGGTTACCAGATAGCGAGCTTTAGGTTTTTTAGCCTTTAGTGCATTTAGGCAGGCTTTCGCACAAGCTAGAGCAGGTAAAGTAAAGGGGTTGGCATTGCCTTGTTTGGTGAGGCGAGAGAGTTGTTGTTGGTAAAAAATAGGGTTATTAACCTGTTTTAGATCAATGTATTGATGAAGTTTAGCTAATGAATTGGGACGGAATTGACTTTCAATTGGACCAGGTTCTAGCAGGCTGACATAAATATTTGAGCCATATAACTCGTGGCGTAATGTATCTGCCATACCTTCTAATGCGAATTTTGTGCTGTTATAGGCACCACGAAAATGCATTGCCGCAAAACCCAAAATGCTGCTATTAATGATAATTCGCCCATTGTTTTGCTGACGAAAAATAGTCAGTGCGTGATTGATCACTTCCCACGCACCGAACACATTGGTTTCAAAAATTTCTCGTAACGCTTCACGAGAAATATCCTCCACTAGCCCTGGTTGTCCATAGCCTGCGTTGCAAAAAATGGCGTCTAATCGACCGCTTGCAAGATAGGCAAAAACCTGTTGAATTTGTTCGGAGCAGGTTACATCAAGTTGTAGGCACTCCAAGCCTTCCGACTGCAAACGTTGAACATCATCTAAATGGCGGCAGCTGGCAATAACGTGCCAGCCTTGTTGTTGCAAGTAGTGTGCAGTGGCGTAACCAATGCCAGATGAACAACCTGTGATAAAAATAGTGGGCTTCATTTTAGATATTTCGTTTCTCTGTAAAATAGGTTATAGCCAAAACAGATCATAGCTGTTCAAGCCAAGCCAGAAAAGGTTTAGCAGGCATAAAACCTGTTACACGCTTGTTGTTTAATTCTTGCCCTTGTTCATCAAAGAATAAGATAGTTGGCAATCCTAACACTTGAAAATGACGTAATAATGCCTCGTTTTCAGGCGAGTTCTTGGTCATATCCACTTGTAATATCAATATTTCGTTCAATTTTGCTTGCACTTTAGGATCGTGGAACGTGTATTTTTCAAACTCTTTACAAGCAACACACCAGTCAGCATAAAGATCAAACATCACTTTTTTACCTGAATTTGCTTGCAACTGCTGTTCCAATTCGGCAAGCGAATGCACTTTTACGAAATGGTTCGTTGTTTGTTGGGCAGTCGATTGCGTTGAGGAAAGATGAGGCTGCCAAATTAAATCTGCCCACGGCTTGCCTGTTAAAATCACGCAGATGAGTATGATAAGTCGCACAATGCTTGACACGATGCTCTTGCCTGCAAATTGCTCGTTTAACCAGAATAAGAATGCAATGGCTAATGCTGACCACATAAAGGGTTCAAATTCAGCAGGTAAAATGCGTGAAAGTAAAAAGACAGGCAGAGCCAACATCACAAAACCAAACATTGTTTTGACTTTTAAAAGCCAATCGCCTGATTTAGGTAAAACTTTGTTACCAAATAAAGTAATGAGTACTAAAGGAATACCCATTCCTAACGCCAATAGGTAGAGTGCTAAACCGCCTGTAAACAGATCGCCACTTTGTGCAACATAAAGTAATGCACCAGAAAGCGGAGCCGAGGTACACGGAGAGGCGACCAAACCTGCGACCATACCCATAATAAACACGCTGGTAAATGAGCCGCCTTTTTGCTGTTGGCTAATCGTATTGAGTTTTTGCTGCCAGCTATGTGGTAGCTGAATGGTGAATAAGCCGAACATTGATAATGCGAGTAAGATAAACACAATCGTTAGTGTGATTAACACTGGCGGGCTTTGTAGTGCTTGTTGGAATGGTAGTCCAATTGCTGCAACGATTAAACCGAGTAAAGTATAGGTCAATGCCATACCTTGCACATAAGTGATACTCAATAGAAACGCACGCACGCTATTTGGGCGTTTCTGGTTACCAATCACAATTGCAGACAGCAGCGGCAGCATCGGTAACACACAAGGCGTGAATGCGAGACCTAACCCTAAGACAAAAAACCAAAAAATGGAAAAACGATTGGCTGAAAGCTGCTCAGCAAGGCGATCTTGTTCTGCTTGTACAACTTCTGTTTGTTCGGCTGTGTGAGCGGTGCGTTCTGCGGTATTTTTTGCAAATTTTTCTTCTGTTTCAACCGCTTGTTGTTCAGAAGATGGAAGACTGGATAGAGGAGATTGTGCTGCTGTACCATCTAGTGAAACCGTTACTACTTCTGGCGGATAACAAAATCCTTCGGTACAACCTTGATAATGGATTTCAAGTTGTGCGTTATTTTCTCGTGATAAAATTGGGACATCAATAGCTAATTCATCACGATAAATTTCGACTTCGCCAAAAAATTCATCATTATGGCGTTCTGAGGCAGGAAATTGCCATTTGCCAAGCGTGCTATTCACAGGCTTTATCTCAACCGCTTTCTTATAAAGGTAATACCCTGAAGCAATTTGCCAATTAAGTTCAATCCCTTTCGAAGTAGGCTGGGAGGAAAAGATAAACGCCTGCTCACTACTTAAAAATTTGGGTTTGCTTTTAAACAAATCTGAATGGGCAAATAAACTGAGTCCCAATGTCAGCAATAAAATCCATAAACGCATAAAATGTATAGTTCCTTTAAGTTTTATTTTATCAGAGATAAAAAAGAGATGTTAAATACCTAGATAGAAATGTCATGCCTAAAAAGCGTATCGTTCGACATAGCAAAGGTTGAAAAGTTTATACCAAAAACAAGAAAATTGCCCAGCAGATAAAAAACTTTGACAATTTTTACAAAAACAATTGAATAACTATGCATATAATATTAATATTAATTCAGTTAAAGTCGTAAGGGTTTTATAAATGGCAATTAAGATAAGTAATCTCAATTTCTTCTATGGTGCTAATCAGGTGTTATTCGATATTAATCTTGATATTGAAAAAGGCGATACGGTTGTGCTGTTAGGGCCAAGTGGTGCAGGGAAAAGTACGCTGATACGCACATTAAACCTGATTGAAGTACCGCAATCTGGCACGTTAGAAATTGCAAATTTACGCTTTGATTTGACCGCTCGTACAGATAGTAAGCAAGTTGGGAGGCTTCGTCGTGAGGTAGGAATGGTATTCCAACAATATCATCTATGGCCACATCTCACCGTCTTGCAAAATTTAATTGAAGCACCGATGAAAGTTCTTGGCTTAGAAAAATCAAATGCGATTGAGCGTGCTAAGGGTTTGCTTGAACGCTTGCAATTGAGGAATTTTGCTGAACGTTTTCCACTACAGCTTTCAGGTGGTCAGCAGCAAAGAGTAGCAATTGCAAGGGCATTGATGATGCAGCCACAAGTGTTGCTATTTGATGAACCCACCGCTGCATTAGATCCTGAAATAACCTCACAGGTTGTGGAGATTATTAAAGAATTACAGCATACCGAAATTACGCAAGTTATTGTTACTCACGAGGTTTCTGTTGCTCGTAAAACTGCAAGCAAAGTGGTTTATATGGAAAAGGGAAAAATTATCGAATTTGGTGATGCTCGCTGTTTTGAACAGCCGAAAACTGCAGAATTTGCTCATTATCTTTCACACTCACATTAACCCATATTTAAAATAAGGACTTACTATGAAAAAACTACTTCTCGCTACTTTAATTTCAACAGCCAGTTTTGGCTATGCTCAAGACATTACTTTTGCAATGGAGCCAAGCTATCCGCCTTTTGAGCTCACTAACGAAAAAGGTGAAATCATTGGTTTTGATGTTGATATTGCTAATGCCATTTGCCAAGAAATTAATGCGACTTGCCACTTTAAGAGTCAATCTTTTGATTCATTAATTCCAAGTTTAATTAAAGGAAGAGGGGGATTTGATGCTGCTATTTCCGCAATGGATATCACCGAAGCTCGTGCAAAACAAGTGGCTTTCACTGCTCCTTACTACGAAAGCTCTGCCAGCTTTATTTCGCTAAAAGGTAAAACAGATTTAGCCAGTGCAAAAAATATTGGCGTCCAAAACGGTACAACTTACCAACAATATATTAATGCAGAAGCGAAGCAATATTCGCCAAAATCTTATCCTAGCTTACAAGATGCTATTTTAGATCTTAAAAATGGGCGGATAGATATTCTGTTTGGTGATACGGACGTGTTAAGAGATATCTTGTCTAAAAATCCTGAACTGGATTTTGTTGGAGAACGTGTCAGTGATAAACGCTATTTCAATAATGGCTTGGGTATTGCGGTCAATAAATCTAATAGAGAGCTGGTTGAAAGCCTCAATAAAGGGATTACGGCGATTAAAGCAAATGGTGAATACCAAAAAATTTATGATAAATGGCTGGCGAAGTAATGGCTGACCTAAAAAAAATTGGATAAACAGCACTATGTTTGTAGATTATCTCCCTTTAATATATACCGCAACCCTAATGACACTTGGGTTAGCGGTCTGCTCGTTGATTCTCGGATTGCTGCTATCGATGATTTTTGTCGTATTAGAAAGTCATAAATGGACAATGATTAGCCGTCCTGCCGCTGTAGGTATTGCATTGTTGCGTGGGTTGCCTGAAATTTTGGTCGTTTTTCTGATCTATTTTGGTGCACCTGAAATACTTGAGTTGCTGACAGGTGAATTTATTGAGCTTGGTGCTTTTGGGGCTGGTGTTGTTGCATTAGCTTTAATCTTTGCAGCTTACGCTTCTCAATCTTTACGAGGAGCGATTCAAGCGATTGCGATAGGGCAGTGGGAAAGTGCGATGGCTTTGGGATTGAGCCGAGGACAAACGTTTTTGCGTATCATAATGCCTCAAGTATGGCGACACGCCCTCCCAGGGCTAAGTAATCAATGGCTTGTTTTGCTAAAAGATACCGCATTAGTTTCATTAATTGGTGTCCACGATTTAATGCGTCAGACAGAATTAATTAATACCAATACGCACCAGCCTTTTACTTGGTATGGTTTTGCTGCTCTGATCTATCTTGCGATTACCTTGATAAGTCAAGTCATTATTCGGAAACTAGAAAATCGCTTTACTCGTTTTGAACGGGGAGAAAAGTAATGTTACAAGAATATTTTAACGTTATCGCTCAAGGCATTCCAACCAGCTTGTTACTGACTGTTGTTGCACTTTCTATTTCGTTTGTGCTTGCGGTATGCTTTACTTTTTTACTTTCAATGAATAATGGTGTTATTAAAGGCGGAATTAATGTTTTTCTTACGCTATTTACAGGCACGCCACTTCTAGTTCAATTTTTCTTAATTTATGCAGGTCCTGGGCAATTTTCGTGGATTGTTCAAAGTCCGATGTGGTCATTACTTTCCAATGCGTGGTTTTGTGCAATGCTCGCACTTGGATTAAACAGTGCTGCTTACACTACTTTGTTATTCCACGGTGCGGTAAAAGCGATTCCCAAAGGACAATGGGAGAGCTGCCAATCCTTAGGGCTGAATCGCCTACAAACACTTAAAATCCTTGTACCTTATGCCATTAAACGTGCATTACCCTCTTACAGTAATGAGATTATCTTGGTATTTAAAGGGACTTCGTTGGCCTCTACGATCACCATTATGGATATTATGGGCTACGCTCGCCAGCTTTATGGCACAGAATATGATGCACTGCCTATCTATGGAATGGCTGGTATGATTTATCTGGCGATAACAGGTGTAATGACGCTTGTTCTTCGCAAACTTGAACACTATTTATTAGCTTTTGAAAAAAGAGATGCTTAGAAAAGAGGAAGTGGAAACGAAGCCACTTTCTCTTTTAGCTAATGCTTGTGACCTAACGCATCGTTACAAACTCTTCTGAGCCTGTTGGGTGAATTGCAACGGTATTATCAAAATCCGCTTTTGTTGCACCCATTTTAATCGCGACCGCAAAGCCTTGAATCATTTCGTCTACCCCAAAGCCAATGCCGTGTAGCCCAACTACTTTTTGGTTATCGCCTGCACAGACTAATTTCATTCGACAAGGCTGTCTATGTTGCGTTACGGCACTATACATCGGTGTAAATGACGAGGTATAAACTTTCACATTTTCAGCTCCAAACTGTTCAATTGCTTGTGGTTCAGTTAATCCCACAGTGCCGATTGGTGGGTGGCTAAATACCACGGTTGGCACAAGGCTATAATCTAGATGGGCATCAGGTTTATTGTTGAATAAACGTTCTGCTAAATGGCGACCAGCCGCCACCGCTACAGGCGTTAATTCAATTCCGCCTTCAATAATATCCCCTACTGCATAAATATGAGCAGCACTGGTATTTTGGAATTTATCGACTTTAATTTGTCCCTTTGTATTTGTCGCAACCCCTACTGCATCAAGATTAATTTTATCTGTCGCAGGTTCACGACCAATTGCCCAAATCAAGCAATCAGTTTCCACTTCACGTCCATCTTCAAGTTTGAGCGTAAGAGAACCGTCTGTATTTTTTATAACTTCTTGCGGAGTAGCTTGAGTATGCAATGAAATGCCGTCTTGTTTCAGCACTTCCAACAATGTTTCAACAATCAACGGATCTTGGTTACGCATAGGGGCGTGTTGGCGAACAAATAAATCTGTTTTTGACCCAAGGCTATTGAAAACCCCTGCAATTTCAACCGCAATATAGCCTGCTCCAACGACTGCGGTACGTTTTGGTAATGCAGTTAAGGCAAACACACCGTCTGAATCAATACCGTACTCTGCCCCTTTGATGTTCGGACGTGATGGTCTTCCTCCTGTTGCAATCACAATATGATCGGCACTAACTTGTTCGGTAGAACCATCAGAAAAACTCACTTCAAGTGTGTTAGCATCAATAAATTTTGCAAACCCGTTAATCACATCAACGTTATTTTTGCTTAACATATTATTGTAGGAAGTGTGAATACGACTAATATATGCCTGACGGCTCTCAACCAATTTTGCATAGTCAAAATGTTTAACAGACAAATCGAAACCGTAATCAGGTGCGTAATGATGAATAGCTTCAGCGATTTGTGCCCCATAAAACATCACTTTCTTAGGCACACACCCTACATTAACACAAGTACCGCCAAGATGTTTTGCTTCAATAATCGCACATTTTTTGCCATAACTTGCTGCACGATTAATCGAAGCAATACCGCCGCTGCCACCACCAATCGCAATATAATCATAATGTTTAGTCATCGTTTTTCCTTATAAAATGAGTGAATGAGCGGTAGGATTCTATCAATTTTTTGCAGAAAAACGAGAAATATCTACCGCTTGACAATAACTTACTTATAGAGAGTGCATTTCCCTAAATCATTACCGCTATTCCAAACAGTCGTACAATCTAATGGTAAGCGAGTACTCGGCAAAGCAGGAACGGCTGCCTTGCCAATGGCAATCAGCATTACTGACACATAGCGTGCTGAATCAATTTGCAGGATATTGAACACGGCTTCACGATCAAAAACCCCTATGGCGTGAGTATCATAACCTTGCTGTTTAGCGGCTAACATTAATTGCATAGCGGCAAGGCTGGCATCAATTAAGATCTGATCTCGGCGTGCTTGATCATTTAATCCTTTATCAAGGTGGGTTAAAAAGTCAATGGTACGATCCTTAAACTCAGGCTGTAAACAGTCGTGAGAAATAGAATATTCCACAATCTGCTCAATCAATTCGCTATACTGTAAATCAGCTAATACAAGTACTAATGCAGAAGCGGTTTCACAAGGCGGGCGATTAAATGCAACGTGATCTAATAAAGCGGTTTTGGATTGTGGCTCATCGATTACAACAAAACGCCACGGTTGTAGATTGGCTTTAGAAGGTGCAAGTTGAGCAATATTGAGCATTTCTTCTAAAATACTTCGAGGAATAAGGTGGTTTTGCTGAAATAACTTAATCGTTTTTCGTTGTTTAATCGCATCAAGTAGTTGCATATTGCCTCCGATAATTGGATAGATTAGTCATAAATTAGATACAATAAATTGAAAAATTGGAGGACAGTCTAAACAAAAAACTCTGTTAAGCGGGCAATTTTTCGCTTTTATTTGAATTATGTCAAAATAGGACGGACTTAATTTTGGAACTATAAAAGTAAAAGGCATACAGAAAATGAAAAAAATTACTATCGTTGGACTAGGTTGGCTTGGATTACCATTGGCGGAATATTTAAGCGATAAAGGCTATCAGGTCGTGGGGACGAAACGCCAAGCAATTTGGCACGCCCATATCAATTGCTATCCATTTTCACTAGACAGCCCTGTTTATCACGAAGAATGGTTAAATAGCGACTGTTTGGTCATTAATATTCCACCCAATACCGTTGAGCCTACTACCTATGTTGAGGCGATCAAGGCACTTATTCTGCAAGCTATATCACAAGGCGTGAAACATTGTATTTTTATCAGCTCCACTTCTGTTTTCCCACAACAGTCAGCCACTTTCGATGAATCTTCGCTAACTTTTGCCGAAAACGAACGAACCGAAGCATTAATCACACTAGAACAATGGTTCTCTACATTAACAATAGAAAGCGATATTTTACGTCTTGCAGGATTAGTGGGAAAACAACGCCACCCAGTGCATTACTTGGCTGGAAAAAATGCACTGAAAGGGGTAAATCAGCCTGTCAATTTAGTCCATTTAAATGATTGCCTTCGAGCCATTGAAACATTAATTAAACGCCCTAACGGTAAGCGAATCTATCACCTATGTTCACCAGAACACCCAACAAAGTCGGAATTTTACTCCTATGCAGCCAAAAAACGAGGGCTTCCCCCCTTGCATTTTTTAGCCGATAACTCACCGCTTAACCGCAAAATCCTTGCAACAAAAATCTGCCAAGAGTTGAATTTTCATTATCAGTACGCTTCGCCATTTGATTTTGATTGATTGCCTTTCCATTTCCCGAAAGTAGATAAAAATGAAATGAGGACTTTTTTACAAGATAATTTTTATCTAAAATAGACCTCCATTGCTGATGTAGTGCTGTAACTGGAATGTATAAGATGGTAGAAAAGTAAAATATTACTTACCTGTTTATGCAGGTTAGCAGTACAATAAAATCTCTTATTTTTCATTTTCAGGAATGGCAGAATGACAATGACCGCAACTCAATTTAAGCAACAAAACCTCGAACGCCTACTGCGTTATGTAAAAATTTACACAACCTCTGATCCGAATAGCCAAACTGTTCCTAGCTCTCCACAGCAATTTGATTTGTTACATCTCTTGCGTGATGAAGTAAGTGAAATGGGGTTGACTGATATTCATCTTGATGAACGAGGTTTTCTATTCGCTACTTTGCCTGCTACAACAGATAAGCCATTGCCAGTATTAGGCTTATTAGCACACGTCGATACCTCGCCTGATTTCAATGGTAAAAATGTCAAACCGCAAATTATTGACTTTTACAATGGTGAAGATATTTTGCTCAAAGGTAGCGGACATACCCTCTCACCACGCCAATTTTCCTCACTTGAAGGCTTAATTGGTCATACCTTAGTTACTACTGATGGGACATCATTACTGGGTTCAGATGATAAATCAGGTATTGCTATTATTCTCTCTGCAGTTGAATATTTACTTGCTAACCCACAGATTCCGCACGGAAAAATCCGAATTGGATTTACCACTGACGAAGAAATTGGCTGTGGCACAGATAATTTCGATGTTCAATTATTTGGTGCAGATGTTGCATATACTTTAGATGGCGGGCCACTTGGCGAAGTACAATGTGAAAGTTTCAATGCAGATAGTGCAACTGTTACGCTGATCGGACGGAGTGTTCACCCTGGTTATGCAAAAGGCAAGATGATTAATGCTTTTGAACGAGCTTGTGAGTTTCAGCAATCCTTACCGCCTCACTTAACACCAGCAACAAGTAGCGATCGTCAAGGCTATCTTATGCTACACGACATCAAAGGGGAAATTGAGCAATGCCAACTGCATTATATCTTGCGTAGTTTCGACCGCCAAGAATTGGCACAACTCGGTGAATATTTGATGCAAACAATGGCAAAAATGCAGGAAAAATACGGAGAAAACTGCGGTTCGGTAGAAATTCACGAACAATATCGTAATATGAATGAAATCATTCAATCTCACCCATATTTAATGGACATTCCACAAAAAGCGATGATTAAACAAGGTATCACGCCGAAATTAGAACCTATCCGTGGTGGCACGGACGGATCACGCCTCTCATTTATGGGGCTACCGACGCCAAATTTATTTACTGGTGGTGAAAACTTCCACGGACGCTTTGAGTTTGTGTCTGTCGATACTATGAGTCAAGCTACAGCAGTACTCATTCACATCGCTGAAATGTTCACAGAGTTTGCAGAATAACAGATTAATTAAATAATGTGTTAATCACGGTAAATGTTCTATCTCAATGATAAGAGGTATTCTGTTAGAACGAAGAAAGTAATTACTAGCATTTTTCGCATACAATGCTCTAAATGCTATTGGTTACTTTCTCTTAATAGTTTTAAATAGATGCAACAGATATATTACCGAACATTAAATCAACCCAAGTACTTTACGTCCATTAATGCTAGCAATGTTTGCCATTTCATCTAAGTTTGTAAAGCGACAGCCTGCGGATAGGAGGCTGAGTTCTTGCCACATATCGCCTTCACAAAGAGGTACCATATAATCACAAATATTATCTGTGCCAAGAGCAAGGGTGATACCTTCTGGGATAATTTCGTCGGCGGGTGTAAGTGCATTATGGAAGGGTAAAAATTCGTCTTTGCGTGGGCTGTCAATCCACGCCATTGGGCAGGCAATGACCATCATTTCACAGGCTTTCATTTTTTTATATAACATTTGTCGGTAGTCTTTGGGGTGTGCACCAATTGAGATCCCGTGAATCGCTACCACTCTTCCTTGCATTCCGTGTTCGACCGATTTATCACACAATTGCTCGGTCTCTTTTTCTGTGGGAGTATTAAATTGATCAACGTGGACGTGTAACATTTTGCCTTGCGATTTGGCGGTTTCCATTAAAATATCCATTGCTTCTAGCCCTTTGCCATAATCTCGTTCATCACGATAGGGTAAGCCACCAATAATGTCTACCATTTGTGAGCCGATATCAAACCATTTACGAGCATTCGGCTCAATCACGCCTTTTAATGTTTGGTTAGCAAATTTTAGGATAATATCATTTTTATAGACCTCTCTCGCTTTATGGGCTGCGATGATAGCTCGGTCTTCACAAACCTGATCGATATCAACAAAAGTGCCAAATGCAGTTACGCCTTGAGAAATCATTAATTCGATGGCTTGACTGAAGCGGCGGTAATAATCCTCCACGCTAGAGTTGCGTTTGACTTCATCAACCAAATCCCATTTTTGTTGTAAATCCGCTTCTTGATAAATTTGCATTTTTTCTGGTGTCATCGTAAACGCTCGATCAGCGTGAGCGTGGGCATTCACCCAACCTCCTTTTTTAATGACTTCATCACGAATATGGGTTTTTAAAGTACGAATTAATTGGCTCATTGATTTCCTCTAATCACAGATTTTGGACAAAAAAAAGATCTCAATAGAGATCTGATTATAATAAAAAAGCAACACCGCCTGATTTTTGCTTAAGGCGATGTTGCGTAAATAGGATTAAAAAAACGGTGTTTATTCGGCTTTGTATCTTTTTTTGCATATCTAGTTCCTGTCTCCTGACTTTCTGTGCAGGCACTAGATGTGTAGTATAAGTCTTGCTAAATAAAAAAGCAAACGGTTGCTTTGAATTAATGATATCGTTAAGCGGTCTTATTTTTTAACAATTTTGCAATCACACGGCTGACAGCAAAGAAACCAAATGTGGCGGTTACGACAGTGGAAGCGCCAAAACCGTTAGCACAGCTCATTGTGGCGGAAACTTCACACTCGTTATCTGTTTTAGGGAAAATAAGCGGTTGAGTGGAAAAGACGCATTCAATACCAAATTTGCGTTTGGGGTTTTGACTGAAACGATATTCACGGCGTAGGAGTGAACGCACTTTCGCAGCAAGAGGATCTTGAATGGTTCTACTAAGATCGGCAATCTGAATTTGAGTTGGATCGGTTT
This sequence comes from Nicoletella semolina, assembly GCF_004345745.1. Lineage (GTDB taxonomy): Bacteria > Pseudomonadota > Gammaproteobacteria > Enterobacterales > Pasteurellaceae > Nicoletella > Nicoletella semolina. The sequence continues at coordinate 116,251 of NZ_SLXJ01000001.1, forward strand.
GTCCGCCTGCTCCCCCTGTGGTAATAATATTAATTTTATTTCGTTTACAAAATGCAATCAGAGCAGCTTTTACCTTCACGCTATCAATGGCATCAATCACATAGTCGTAATCATGCAACAAATAATCCTGTAAATTATCAAGTGTGAGAAAATCATCAATCAGCGTTACTTGGCAGTCGGGGTTAATTTTGTGTATACGCTCTTTCATCACCTCAATTTTAAGCTTGCCGATTTCCCCTGATAGGGCGTGGATTTGACGGTTGATATTGGTGATGCAAATATCGTCCATATCAATCAAGGTGAGTTGACCAATGCCTGATCGAGCGAGTGCCTCCACAGCCCAAGATCCTACGCCGCCAATACCGATGACACAAATGTGTGATGTGCGTAGCTGTTGTAAGCCTTGCGGACTATAAAGCCGCCCAATTCCACCGAAACGTTGTTCATAATGATCTATGTGTGCCATAACATTCCTTCATTTCTTTTTAGTAAGCGGTCAATATTGCAATAATTTTTGCAAAACTGACCGCTTGCGGTATTTATTTTAATGGAGCTTGTGCTAAAAGTTGTGTGAGTAATGTCCAGTAAATTTCAACAGCTGGAATATGCACTTTTTCATCAGGTGAATGTGCATTGCGAATAGTCGGTCCGATTGAAACGAGATCCATTGATGGATACGCTTTTTTAATTAAACCACACTCTAAACCTGCGTGAATGACTTTAACTTTTGCTTCGTAGCCTAAAATTTGATCATAGATTTGTTTTGTGATCGGGGTGATTGCTGAAGTAGGATCAGGCTCCCAACCTGGGTAGCTGCCAGAAAAGTGAGTGCTTGCTCCAGCCAGTTTAGCGAGTGAATTCAAGCGGCTACGAACGTCCGCTTTACCATTTTCAATCAAAGAACGAATTAGCATATTGGCACGCACTTTACCCTCTTCGGTGGTTAAAATACCAATGCTTAATGAGGTTTCAACCACGTTTTTTAACACATCACTGTTGCGGATAACACCATTTGGCAATGCATTGAGCAGATGAATAGTGCGATTGCTAGCACTTGCACTGAAACTTTTTTCTGGCGGTACGATAGTTTCAATCACAAAATATAAATTAGGCTCAGCAAGTGAAAGTTCTGATTTTAAATTTTGTTCAAACTGATTGAGATAAGCGGTTACTTTTGATTGATTGTTTGCAGCAAAAACCAGTGTCGCATTGGCTTCACGGGGGATCGCATTACGCACACTGCCGCCTTGAATATCAGCAAGTTGAACTTCGTTTTCTTGTTGCAAATCAGCTAATGTACGGGCCAGTAATTTAATTGCATTCGCACGAGTGGTGTGAATATCACAGCCTGAATGACCGCCTTGTAGTCCCTTTAATTGAAGTCTAATTGCCCCATCAAATGGATTATCGATATAGTCGATCGGTAGTTCCACATTGCCATCTTCTCCACCTGCACAACCAATGTAAATTTCGCCATTGTCTTCGGTATCAGTGTTAATCATAATATTTGCGTTGAGCCAATTTGGACGTAACCCGATAGCCCCTTCCATTCCAGCTTCTTCTGTCATTGTCAGTAGAGCTTCAATTTCTGGGTGAGCAATATCATCGGCGTCTAATACCGCTAAGCACGATGCCAAGCCAATACCGTTGTCTGCTCCTAAGGTTGTGCCTTTAGCTTTGACCCATTCACCATCAATATAAGGTTGGATTGGATCTTTTTTGAAATCGTGAACGGTACCTTCATTAGCTTGCGGCACCATATCAAGGTGAGCTTGTAGGGCAATCGTTTGGCGGTTTTCCATTCCTTTTGTTGCAGGTTTACGAATTAAAAGGTTGCCAGCTTCGTCTCGCTCCACAAAAAACTGCTTGCTTTTTGCCCAATTTATAATGAACTGAGCAATTTCTTCTTCGTGGTAAGAGGGGTGGGGGATTGCACAAATTTGATCGAACCATTTCCATAATAGGGACGGTTGTAGTATTTGAATTTCGGACATTCTTCTCTCCATAAATCTTGTGAGCGGTTAAATTGTTTCAAAAATTTGCAAAAGTTCATTTTTCTCTGAATTTTTCTGCAAATTTTGCGGTGAAATGATAGCACGAAAGCCCTTTTCAGGTTATCCTTAGACGATTTTTTTATTCGGTGGCACAGCCACCGCTTTTTTTAGGTGATGTTTATGAGTGAAAAATACACAAATGAGAAATATATCGTTACTTGGGATATGTTTCATATGCACGCACGCAAGTTAGCAGAACGTCTGTTGCCAGCAAATCAATGGAAAGGCATTGTTGCTGTAAGCCGTGGTGGATTGTTTCCTGCTGCAGTGCTTGCTCGTGAGCTAGGTATTCGACACGTTGAAACCGTGTGCATTGCCAGTTACGACCACGATTCTCAAGGAACATTAAAAGTATTACAGGCTGCACAGCTTGAGAATGGAGGCGAAGGTTTTATCATCGCTGACGACTTAGTAGATACAGGGAACACCGCCCGTGAAATTCGTAGAATGTATCCGAATGCACGCTTTGTAACTGTGTTTGCTAAGCCACAGGGGGCAGAGCTGGTTGATGATTATATTGTTGATATTCCACAAGAAACTTGGATTGAACAGCCTTGGGATTTGGGATTAACCTTTGTTCCACCGCTTACTAAAAAATAGTCAGAAATAAGATGTCTTCATATCTTATCGTCCATTGTTCAAAAGAATTGATAAAATGACAGCCAATTTAGGGAATTTATATATTGTTTCTGCACCAAGCGGTGCAGGCAAATCTTCGCTAATTAACGCATTATTAGCTGATTTACCTCGTACACAAGTGCAGCTTTCTATTTCGCACACCACCCGCCTGCCTCGACCTGGGGAAAAAGAGGGCGAACATTATTATTTTACTGATCACGCAAACTTTGAGGCACTCATTGAACAAGGGCATTTTCTTGAATGGGCGAAAGTGTTTGGCGACAATTATTACGGCACGTCTCTGCCAATGATTGAGCAAAGTCTTGCTCAAGGAATTGATGTTTTTCTTGATATTGATTGGCAGGGAACTCGTCAGATTCGAGAAAAATTGGCAAATGTTAAAACCATTTTTATTTTGCCGCCATCAAAAGCGGAACTCGAAAGGCGGTTGATTGGGAGAGGGCAAGATTCAGCGGAAGTGATTGCTGGGCGTATGGCAGAAGCGGTGTCAGAGATGAGTCATTATGATGAATTTGACTATGTGATCGTTAATGATGATTTTCAAACAGCACTGAGCGATCTCAAAAGTATTTTAACTGCGGAGCGATTGAAAAAAGATCGGCAAGCGGTGTGTTACCAACATTTGATTGCAACATTACTTTCTTAAACAACAAACATTACTTTTTAGGAGTAAATGATGAAAAAAGCACTTATCATTTTAGCTACAATCGTTGCATTATCAGGTTGTGCAACGGAAGGCTCTCGTGTAATTAACACCCCAAAAGTGAGCAGCTACCAATCCGCTTATCAAGGACAAAAATCTTCGATTGCAATAGGGCGATTTGAAAATAAATCAAGCTATCAAAATGGAGCGTTTTCTGAAGGCGATCAATTAGGCAGTCAATCAAAAACGATCCTCGTTGCTCATTTGCAGCAAACAGGACGTTTTAGTGTTCTAGACCGTGCTAATATGGGAGAAACAGCGAAAGAATCGCAGTTTCAGGGTCAAAAACAAACTATTAAAGGGGCAACCTATGTAATTACTGGCGATGTAACTGAATTTGGGCGAAAAACCGTTGGTGATCACCAATTATTTGGTATTTTAGGTCGTGGTAAAGAGCAGATTGCTTATGCAAAAGTAACGCTTAATGTAGTAGATGTGAACACAACAGAAGTTGTATATTCTGCACAAGGTGCAGGTGAATATAGTTTGTCTAATCGTGAGCTGTTAGGTTTTGGTGGTTCTGCAGGCTATGACAGCACTTTAAATGGCAAAGTGCTAGATTTGGCTATTCGTGAAGCAGTGAATAAGCTTGTTTCAGGCATTGAAACGGGACATTGGCAGCCAAACAAATAACCATAAGGATAAGCAATGAAAGGACGTCTTTTAAAAAAATTGATCGCTTGCACTAGCTTAGTATTACTTGCGGCTTGTGGTAGCAGGCAAGATAATAGCCTTTATTATTGGGGCAACTATAACGATATTGTGTATAGCTATTATGAGGATAAGAATGATTTGAGCGAGCAAGAGCAAAACTTACGTAAAATTATTGAGAAGGCTCAGGAAAAGAATAAGCTGCTAGCTCCTGGTATTTATGGGCATCTAGGTTTATTGCTTGCCAAACAAGGTAGACAAAGTGAGGCACAACTTGCTTTTGAACAGGAGAATACACATTTTCCTGAAGCTCGCCAATTCATTCAATTTTTGCAAAAGGTAAAAGGAAAGAAATAATGAAAAAACTGACTTTACTCTTACTTTCAGTTGCAACACTCGCTCTAACAGGCTGTCATTCAAAGCCAAAAGAGCCGTATGATTATACTGAGTTTAAAAAAAGTAACCCAAAATCTATTTTGTTAGTCATGCCGACAAATGATTCACTTGACGTTAAAGCACCAACTAGTGTATTAGCACAAGCTTCTATACCTTTAGCCGAAAAAGGCTATTATGTATTCCCTGTTACATTAGTTGATGAAGTCTTCAAACAAAATGGGTTGCCTGATGGAAACAGTATTCGTAGTGCTAGCATTAAGAAAATTCAAGAAATCTTTGGGGCTGATGCGATTATGTATCTCAATGTGAAAGAATATGGCACGGAGTATAAAGTAATTGATAGCATCACCTCTGTTGTTGTAGCAGGTAAGTTAGTTGATTTACGTACAGGTAAAATCCTTTGGGAAGGTGAGCAGGTTACTCGTGAAGGCAGCGGTAGTGGCAACAATGGAATACTGGTACAGCTAGTTGTCTCTGCTATAAACCAAATTACTAACACAATGAAAGATAGAGGCTATGATGTAGCAAAAACAGCGACTAGCCATTTATTTCATTTAGGTACGAATGGCGGTATTCTAAATGGTCCACGCCTTCTGTTGCAGCCCAAAAAATAAATCCGCAAGTTAAACGGTAATTTATTTGGGGCTGTATTAGATCAGCAAGTATGCTAGTCTATGAAAATGAAGATAACTCATTGTAAATTAAAGAAATCTATACAGAAAAAGCTCCTTGAATTTTTTGTGTTAGAAGTAACGGCTCGTTCTGCAGCTGATATTTTGGGGATAAACCCTAATTCCAGCGCATTATTTTACCGAAAACTTCGTGAAGTCATTACTTACCATTTAGCTCTTGAAGCTGATGAAGTATTTGATGGTCAAATTGAGCTTGATGAAAGTTATTTTGGTGGTCATCGCAAAGGAAAGCGAGGACGAGGAGCTGGGAAAAGTGGCGGTTTTTGGTTTGTTAAAGCGGCAAGGAAAGGTGTTTACTGTTGTAGTGGGAAATACTAAAACAGAGACGTTAATGCCTGTTATTACAAGGAAAATTAAGCCTGACAGCTGGGTTTACACGGATACTTATCGGAGTTATGACGCACTTGATGTGAGCCAATTTCATCACGAAAGAATCAATCATTCCGAACTGTTTGCAGTGAAACAAAATCATATCAATGGGATTGAAAATTTTTGGAGTCAGGCTAAGCGAATACTTCGAAAATATAATGGAATCGACCGAAAAAATTTCCCTTTATTCTTGAAGGAATGTGAATTTCGGTTTAACCTTGGGACGCCAAAAGAACAGCTTAAAACGTTGAGAAAATGGTGTGAAATTTAGGGCTGATCTAATACAGCCCCATTTATTTTATAAAAAAGGGGTGTATTGAGATAGAATGCACCTCTTTTTTGTGTGAAGAATTAGTATGGAAGTGCTAAAAATAGCGATTGGGATGGTGTTTATATTGAGCCTAGTCAGCTTTATGTGTTTAAGTGATGGCGGTTCACTGGAAATAACATAGCAATTATCGACAATACCAAGCTATCACCAAGCAGTACCATCAAGAACGTTACCAGCAAGGCATCGCCGAATTGCGTAATTGGTATTAGCAGTCAATAGCGGGAAAATCCCCTTTAAGCACTCAATAAAGGTGCAGCAAACGTGTACACACTATGCTTCTAAAATTAATTAGTTCAACAAATCCTGTAAAAATTACACGTCTGCAGTATTAAATTAAATCTCTATCCCAAAGTGTTTTTTTACTAAAGGTTGAAAATCAGAATAACCACCGATATGAACATTATCTAAAAAGATTTGTGGTACGGTAGCAACAGGCTTTCCAACACGAGGCTCAAGATCTTGTTTGGAGATATTTTTCTCGATCATATCAATGAATTCGAAATCGAAATCTGCCAATTCAAGTTTCATTTTCTCCGCTAGTGCTTTGGCACGAGCACAATAAGGACAGGTTAAACGACCATAAATTTCAACAAACATAAAAGCTCCTTGTATAAAAAATATAATAAAATGATAAAGTAAGCAATGCAGCTTTGCAAAATATCTATTCAAAATAACCGCTTACGTTATTTGATCTCTAGCTGCTGACGGACGATTTCAAATAAGCAAATGCCCGTTGCGACAGAGACGTTTAATGAGGAGACAGATCCTGCCATTGGAAGGTGAACGAGTTGATCACAATGTTCTCGTGTTAAACGTCGCATTCCATCTCCCTCAGCCCCCATTACGAGGGCAATCGAACCAGTAAGTTTAGCGGTATAAATGCTATCTGTTGCTTCACCTGCAGTACCAACAATCCAAATATTGTGCTTTTCCTGTAATTCACGCATTGTACGAGCGAGATTTGTTACTCGAATGAGTGGTACAGTTTCAGCGGCACCAGAGGCAACCTTGCGGGCGGTGGCTGTTAGTTGTGCAGATTTATCCTTTGGCACAATCACTGCATCAACCCCTGCTGCATCAGCACTGCGTAAGCAAGCACCAAGGTTATGCGGATCGGTTACGCCGTCTAGAATTAATAGCAGTGGTGTGTTTGTACGAGCCAAAATTGTATCAAGATCGCTTTCATTCAACTCTTTTTGAGGAACAACTTTTGCGATAATCCCTTGATGTACCTCGCCTTGTGCTTTGTTATCTAGCGTTTGGCGATTGACTTGTTGGACAGAAATGCCTAAGCGTTGTAATTCTTTCAACAGTGGAGCGAGACGTTTATCTTCTCGTCCTTTAAGCACCATTACTTCTATCAATCTTTCAGGAGCATTATCTAGAAAGGACTTGATGGCGTGAATGCCATAAATTTGTTCACTCATTGTCTTAATGCTCCCGAGTTTTAAAGAATTGAACGTCTGGATAACGTTCAATAGAAAGATTGAGATTGACCATTGTTGGAGCGATGTAGGTTAAATTATCTCCGCCATCTAACGCAAGATTTTGCTCATTTTTACGCTTAAATTCTTCAAATTTCTTCACGTCATCACATTCGACCCAGCGAGCAGTAGCGACATTGACTGTTTCATAAATCGCCTCAACGTTGTATTCTGTTTTAAGACGTGATACTACCACATCAAATTGCAACACGCCAACCGCTCCCACGATCAAATCATTGTTGATCAGCGGTCTAAAAACTTGCACTGCCCCTTCTTCAGAGAGCTGTACTAAGCCTTTAAGTAACTGTTTCTGTTTGAGTGGATCTTTTAAGCGGATACGACGGAACAGTTCTGGGGCAAAGTTAGGAATACCAGTAAACTTGATATTTTCTCCTTGCGTAAAGGTATCGCCAATTTGAATTGTGCCGTGATTATGTAGCCCAATAATATCACCCGCATAAGCCTCTTCTGCGTGAGTTCGATCGCCTGCCATAAAGGTGAGAGCATCTGAAATCACGACATCTTTGCCGATACGAACGTGTTTGAGTTTCATACCTTTTTCATATTTACCCGACACGACTCGCATAAAAGCAACCCGATCTCGATGTTTCGGATCCATATTGGCTTGGATTTTGAATACAAAACCAGTGAATTTTTCTTCTGAACTGTCCACTTTGCGTATATCTGCTTCACGAGCTTGTGGAGACGGCGCCCATTCGGTTAGACCATCAAGGAAATGGTTTACCCCAAAATTCCCCAATGCTGTACCGAAAAAAACAGGCGTGAGTTCACCCTTAATAAAAGCATCGTGATCAAATTCATTCGATGCCCCTTGCACCAATTCTAATTCATCACGAAGCTGCTGAGCAAGATCTTCTCCCACCGCCGCATCAAGCTCTGGGTTATTTAGCCCTTTAATGGCACGCAATGCTTGAATGGTATGCCCTTGACCTGTTTGGTAAAGATAGGTTTCATCTTTAGCGATATGATATACCCCTTTAAATAATTTACCGCAGCCAATTGGCCAAGTAATGGGTGCACAGCGGATTTTCAACACATTCTCTACTTCGTCTAATAATTCCATCGGATCACGAATATCACGGTCGAGTTTATTCATAAAGGTAAGGATTGGTGTATCACGCAGGCGAGTCACTTCCATTAATTTAATTGTTCGCTCCTCTACCCCTTTAGCACTATCAATCACCATCAAGCAACTATCCACTGCCGTCAGTGTGCGGTAAGTATCTTCCGAAAAATCTTCGTGTCCAGGGGTATCTAGCAAATTGACTAAACAGTCATTATAAGGAAACTGCATTACCGAGGTAGTAATTGAGATACCACGCTGTTTTTCCATTTCCATCCAGTCCGATTTTGCGTGTGCGGTAGACCCTTTACCTTTAACCGAACCCGCCGTTTGAATGGCATTACCGTAAAGCAACACTTTTTCAGTGATTGTCGTTTTACCTGCATCAGGGTGCGAAATAATCGCAAAAGTACGGCGTTTGTTTACTTGTTCTTGAGGATATAACATTTTCTTCTCTTATTTGATGATATTAATACACTATTTTCGCTGATTTAACCATATAGAACAATCGAAACTTGTGCTATTATTTGCAAAAATGTTCCCAAAAATAACCGCTTGGAGATATAAATATGAATTGGTTTATTCTAGGATTAAAACGTAGTTTTGATTTCAAAGGACGTTCTCGCCGCCGTGAATTTGGCTGGTTTATCCTGATCAGTTTCTTGATTACCTTGATGTTTAGAGTTCTATCTAATTTAATTGGTTTCTTTGATTTGCCAGCATTAAAAGGTTTATTGGTAGTTATATCCTTTACTTACTCATTAATTTTTTTTATTGCGACAGTGAGTGTGATTACACGCCGATTACACGATCTTGGATACTCTGGTTGGTTGCAAGCTGCTTTTCTTGTGATGTATTTTGTCCTCTTTTTGGCAACAATATTTGCCCTTGATCAAGAGATGGGTGGAATCCAAATAGGCGAATACTTACTCTACGGTTTATTTATTTTTTTCAATATTGCAATACTTATTATTTTTTTAGTCTTGACATTTAAAGATGGACAACGGTTTGCTAATAAATATGGTGAAGATCCGAAAGCAATGACTGCAACACAAGCTCAAGTTGTAGTAGTGTAGTGCAATATACTCTAACACCTTCACAAGCGGTTAATACTTACAGAAATTTTGCAAAAAATTACCGCTTGTGCGTTCGGTTTAGTCAAATAGTACACACTAATTAGGAGAGGTTATGCCAACTTTATCTGACATCAAAACACGCCTAGACAACCTTACTGAATTGGGTAATCCTGCTGTGCAAACAGTAATTGAACAACTCGTTGCACAGCGATATCACGCACATTTCTCTGCAGAAATCATTAAAAAACTCACCGCACAATTTCAACTTTCAGTCGTTGAACTTGCACTTGCTTGCCTGCCTGTTGCAGCCAGTTACGCACTTACCCCTGTATCAAATTTCAATGTGGGAGCAATTGCCATTGGACAATCTGGCGATTTTTATTTTGGTGCAAATCAAGAATATGCTGGCAACGCAATTCAACAGAGTATTCACGCAGAGCAGAGTGCAATTTCTCACGCTTGGTTAGCTGGGGAAAAAGCAATTACTGATGTGATTGTTAATTACACACCTTGCGGGCATTGTCGCCAGTTTATGAATGAGTTAAATAGTGCAGCAACACTAAAAATTCACCTTCCACACAGCCAAAATAATTTATTGCACAACTATTTACCTGATGCATTTGGTCCTAAAGATTTACAAATTAGTCACGTTCTGTTTGATGAGCCAGCTCAAGATGACTTAGCCTGCACTCATTCTACTGGAGATAAGCTCATACAAGCGGCAATCACTGCCTGTTTGAAATCTTACGCCCCCTATAGCCAAGCTAGAAGTGGCGTTGCTTTACAAGTGGTCGAGCAGGTTGTTACAGGGCGTTATGCAGAAAATGCGGCTTTTAATCCGAGTTTCTTGCCATTGCAAAGTGCATTAAATTATCGCCGTTTATGTGGCTTAGCAGATATAGAAATTAGCCGAGTAGTTATGGTAGAAATGCAAGGCAGCCTAAGCCACCGTCATATTGTTGAATCCTTGGTCAAAACGCATTTAGAATTACCAATTGAGTATCTCAACATTGACTAAAACGCAGTGATTTTTAGTTAAAATGCGTTGTTTTTGGCAAAAATTTGATTGTAAATAATTAAATTAAAAATAAGACTTTCCGATAACGTCTTATGAACAGTACAATGCGATGATAACAATAATATACATAAATTAAGGCAAATATATGAAAAACCCACAAATTCTTATTGTTGAAGACGAAGCTGTAACACGGCAGACATTAAAAAGCGTATTTGAAGCCGAAGGATATGATATCGTTGAGGCATCTGATGGGATTGAAATGCATCAAATACTGGAACAAAAAGAGATTAATTTGGTGATTATGGATATTAATCTACCAGGTAAAAACGGTTTAATGCTTGCTCGTGAATTGCGTGAAAATACCAATATTCCTCTTATGTTTCTGACAGGACGTGATAATGAGGTTGATAAAATCCTAGGGCTAGAAATTGGAGCAGATGACTATATTACTAAGCCATTTAACCCTCGTGAACTAACTATTAGAGCCCGTAATTTGTTGCAAAGAACAATGCAGGAAAAAAGCAAATTATTCCCTGAAGTAAGCCAAGTGGAAAGCTATCGCTTCAATGGTTGGGTGTTAGATGTTAATAGTAGAAGTTTAATCAGTCCTGAAGGAGATATTACCAAACTGCCTCGCAGCGAATTTAGAGCGTTACAGCATTTTTGTGAAAACCCTGGAAAAATCCAAACTCGAGAAGATTTGCTAAAACGAATGACAGGACGAAGTCTGCGAGCACACGATAGAACAGTAGATGTAACAATCCGCCGTATTCGTAAGCATTTTGAAGAACACGCAAATACACCAGAAATTATCGTTACTATTCATGGAGAAGGTTATCGTTTCTGTGGTGAATTAGAATAACTAGATATAGCGGTTAATATATTGAAAAAGATTGCAATTCTGTACGGTTATTTTGTAGAATTCGCCGCTGTTTTGTAAGAGTTTAACTAAAATTTTTCGCTTATACTCACTTTGGGTTTAAATTTAAACTAGGCGAAATTTTTAGTCATTTTTCGCCTTTGTTGTTTATATCCTTTTTCTTATTTATACATCTATGCCGAGGGGGATACGATGATTAGGGGAATTATATGATTCGAGCTTTTTCATTAGAGAATGATCGTCTGATTGATGTTGATGAAACAGTACAAGATCAGCTAAATCGTGCAATTTGGATAGATCTTGTTGATCCTAGCGATGAAGAACGAAGTGTATTAGAAAATCGCCTAGATCAAACCCTTGCAGAGGAACACGAGTTAGATGATTTAGAAGCTTCTGCACGCTTCTTTGAAGATGAAGATGGATTGCATTTACATTCTTTTTTCTATTGCGTTGATGACGATGATTATGCTGATATTGCCACTGTTGGTTTTACCGTGCGTGATGGACGCTTATTTACCTTGCGTGATCGTGATTTGCCTGCTTTTCGACTATATCGAATGCGTTCACGTCGTGCTAAATTAATTGACGGCAATGCTTATGAACTATTACTTGACCTCTTTGAAACAAAAATTGAGCAACTCGCTGATGTGATTGAAACTGTCTATTCAGATTTAGAAAGATTAAGTCGGGTAATCTTAAAAAATCAAGAGCAACAAGAAGCAGAAACCAATCATTTTAGAGAAGCTCTCTCTGATCTCACGGAGCTAGAAGATGCCAGCTCAAAAGTACGCCTCTGTCTGATGGATACACAGCGAGCATTGAGTTTCCTACTACGAAAAACTCGACTGCCCAATAACCAACTAGAACAAGCACGAGATATTATGCGAGATATAGAATCCCTACAACCGCACAACGAATCACTCTTCCAAAAAGTTAACTTTCTAATGCAAGCGGCAATGGGCTTTATTAACATTGAACAAAACCGTATTATGAAATTCTTCTCGCTTGTATCCGTTATGTTCTTACCTGCTACATTGGTCGCATCCACATACGGTATGAATTTTAGCTGGATGCCAGAATTACAATTTAAATATGGCTACCCGATGGCACTCTGCCTAATGGCTTTGGCAGCTGCTATCCCTTATATCTATTTCAAACGTAAAGGTTGGTTGTAACTGATATTCCTATTTCTATGCGATAGGCAAAATGGTAGCTAAATGTTATTTCTATCATATTTAGCTACTTTTGTGTCTGTTAAATTAATACAGACTTTGAGGTATGTAAATAAGATATCACTTCCTATCTCACTCCAATCCCAAAACTACCGCTTTATGTGGAGTTTCGTTATCTATCTTCCAAAGTATATTATGATAAGCGAGCTTGATGCCATAAACTCTTTCGTTTGTTACTTTTCCTTGGTGATAAGCAGGGCGTGGATCTTGTGCGATGACATCGGTAATAAACTGTTGTGGGTTTTGAATATTAAATTTTGCAAAATTTTTACTTTTTCTAACCGCTTGTAATGCCTTTAGTTGCCACTCTACTTCTAAAGATGGGCTTGGAGGAGTTTGTGCGAAGCTGGAATAAGCGGTGGGCTCATTGTCAGCGTAAGCTAAATAGGGCTTTATATCAAAAATTGGTGTGCCATCGACAAGATCAATACTTCCTAGATGCAAAATGACTTTTCCATTGATCACTTCTATTTTTTCTAATGCGACTTTAGATAGCCCGATTGGATTTGGGCGGTGAGTTGCTCGTGTCGCAAATACGCCTATCCGAGTATTTCCACCTAGGCGAGGGGGGCGTACCGTTGCGTGCCATGGTCTCTCTGGAATATGATGAAATTGGAAAATCAGCCATAGGTGGCTAAATTCTTCTAAACCACGAACAGCATCTGGGTTGCAATAAGGTGGTGTAAGGTATAAAACGCCTTTTCCTTCTTGAATGAGGTTTGGTTGTCTAGGTACTGCAAATTTTTCACCATAAGGACTTTTAATTATGCCAATAGGTTTTAAAATCAGATTGTTAGGTAAATTCATCATCTTTATTTTTTGTTATAAATCAAATTTATCATTATACTTTTATAATATAATACTCTTTTTTAACACATAAATATTAAGAATAATGTTGGTATGATAAAGTCGTCTTCTTTTTTTATTTGGTTCTCTACTGCCAGACCAAAAACCTTGCCATTGGCTCTTGCTTCTATTCTTGTGGGATCATCGTTGTCACATTGGTTGGGAAAGTTTGATGGAATAACAACTTTCCTTGCGTTTTTGACAACATTATTACTTCAAATATTGTCCAATTTTGCGAATGATTATGGTGATCATATTAAAGGTTCTGATACGGAAGCTAGAATAGGTCCACTTCGTGCAATTCAAAAGGGCAAAATATCTGCCTTACAGTTAAAACAAGGATTATTTATCGTTGCAGGCTTGTCAATGTTATCGGGGGTAACTCTCGTATTATATGCTTACCAAGAGTTATATGATCTGGTGATATTCTTAGCATTGGGGGGAATTGCAATTTTTGCAGCTATAACTTACACAATAGGGAAAAAACCTTACGGTTATTTGGGACTTGGTGATTTATCAGTACTGATTTTTTTTGGTTTTTTAGGCGTGTTTGGTACTTTTTATTTACAAACTCACAGCCTTTTGTGGCAGGTTTTTTTACCTGCGTTAGGCTGTGGATTACTTGCTGTTGCTGTACTTAATATCAACAATTTACGAGATGTAGAACAAGATCGCAAGGCGGGGAAAAATACCTTAATTGTTCGTATTGGCAGCCAAAGAGGACGGATTTATCATCTACTGCTGCTTGTAGCCGCAATGATCTCTTACTTGATTTTTGCATTAAATACATTTGACCACTGGTATCAATTCCTTTTCTTGCTTTCTATTCCGATTCTGATAAAGCATGGATTGTTTGTTCTTCGTCATCAAGCCCCAGTAGAACTGCGTGCTTCCCTAGGGCAAATGGCAGGTCTTGCATTGCTGACTAATTTACTTTTTAGTATAGGGGTTATTTTGTGATATTTTGTTTATTCGGTGCGTGTAGCAAATTATGCATCGCCTCACAGCTTGCCACGTTTGGTAAATACCAAAACGAATGGCGTAAACTCTGCAATAAATTGACATCAGAAAACGGCATTAGCGGTTTGACATTGCCTTGTTTGAGATGGATGATAATCATCTCATCAAGCTTGTCACGGAGTAAATCCAGCCATTTTTACACTTCATTGGGGTGCTTGAATATGGCGGTTTCGCCCCTGCCGTCGGCACGAAAAAATGCATTTAAATCAAACTCGTTAAACTCACCTTGGGTGGCGATGGCTCGGATATACTCGGGCAACTGGTAGGTCAAAAGCATCATCTGCGGCAGGCTGGCGTAAGGGTTGTTGTCGCCTTGCCAATTTTCTTTTTCTCGTTGTTCGTCTGAAGAGCGAAGCTCGACATTTCACTCTAAACTTATCATAGAACAAGACTTTGTTTATGATTTTGCATAAAATAGCGGTTAGATTTTTCTTATTTTTTGCAATATGTTTGACGCTAAAACTTTTCTTGCTAATGTGCCGCATAGCCCTGGGGTGTATCGTATGTACGATTCCAAGGGAACCATTATCTATGTAGGGAAGGCGAAAGATTTAAAAAAACGTTTGTCGAGCTATTTCCGTAGCCAACTTTCCAGTAAAAAAACGGAAGCGTTGGTGGCGAATATTGCATACATTGACACGACTATCACGCATTCAGAAACCGAAGCGTTATTGTTGGAACATAATTATATTAAGGAAAATCAGCCTAAATATAATGTGTTGCTGCGAGATGATAAATCTTATCCTTATATTTTACTGACTCAGCATCGCCACCCTCGGATCACCAGTTTTCGAGGCTCGAAAAAGGTAGCAGGAGAATATTTTGGACCCTATCCTAATGCGAATGCCGTGCGTGAAACGCTCAATTTGCTACAAAAATTGTTTCCGATTCGTCAATGTGAAGATAACTATTATAAAAACCGCTCTCGACCTTGCTTGCAATATCAGATAGGTCGTTGTCTTGCTCCTTGTGTTGAAGGCTATTATTCGCAAGAAGAATATGATCAACAGGTGAATTTTGTGCGATTATTTTTACAAGGCAAAGATAATCAAGTGGTAGAGCATTTGGTACAGAAAATGGAATATGCTGCAGAAGCATTGGATTTTGAAGCAGCGGCTCGTTTTCGAGATAAGATACAATCCGTGCGAGCGGTGCAAGAGAAACAATTTGTTGCGAATGATCGCTTAGACGATCTTGATATTATTGCTATTGCGTATAAGCACGGCATCGCTTGTGTGCATATTTTGTTTGTGCGACAAGGTAAGGTGATTGGCAGTCGTAGTTATTTTCCAAAAGTACCCAGCGATACTGCATTGGGTGAGCTTGCTGATACATTTGTTGGGCAATTTTATTTGCAGATGAATCAACATCGCACTATTCCAAACCAAATTATTCTCGATCAGTCATTGTCAGAAGCTGCAATCTTATCGCATATTTTAACAGAACAGGCAGGGCATAAGGTAGAGATTGTCGATAAAGTGCGTGGTGAAAAAAGTCGCTATTTAGCCCTTGCTAAAACCAATGCTCTTGCTGCACTGAGCTTGCAACTAAAGCAAGATACATTAATTTCAGCACGCTATACCGCTCTACAGGAATTATTAGACTTGCCAGAGATCAAACGAATGGAATGTTTCGATATTTCTCACACGATGGGAAATCAGACGGTTGCGTCCTGTGTAGTTTTTGACCAAAATGGGATACTAAAATCAGATTATCGCCGTTTTAATATTACAGGCATTACCGCAGGCGATGATTATGCAGCAATGGAACAAGCACTAGTCAAACGTTATAACAAGCCGTTACCGCTAGAAAAAATTCCTGATATTATTTTTATTGATGGAGGAAAGGGGCAGTTAAATCGTGCCTTAGCAACATTTGATGCATTGCAAGTGGACTGGGATAAAACTAAGCCATTATTCATCGGCGTAGCAAAAGGGGTAGAGCGAAAAGCAGGATTAGAAACATTGATCATCAGCAAGTGGAATAAGGAAATCCATTTACCTTCTGATAGCCCTGCTTTGCATTTAATTCAGCATATTCGTGATGAATCACACCGCCACGCCATCACAGGACATCGTAAAAAACGCCAAAAAGCATTTACCGAAAGCGGTCTAGAATCTATCACAGGTGTTGGTGCTAAACGTCGTCAAGCATTACTAAAATACCTTGGCGGTATGCAAGGGGTGAAATCAGCTACATTAGCAGAAATTCAATCTGTCCCAGGTATTTCCAAAGGATTAGCCGAAGTGATCTTTGATACATTACATAGTGGTTGATTTTTGTACATAATAATTTCAATATCAAACTGCCTTGAGCTCAGTCATTGACCATCTCGGTTTTACGTTTATGGCTAAGCTGCTAGATTCGCCTTTTTTCAAGCGTAAAAAGCCTGCATAGGCGATCATCGCTCCATTATCCGTGCAAAAAGCAGGACGAGGGTAGAATACTTCGCCGCCGATTTGTTTCATTAAGGCTGCTAGTTGGGTGCGTAGTTGTTGATTGGCACTCACTCCTCCTGCAATGACTAGACGCTGATAGCCTGTTTCTTGTAATGCACGGCGACATTTTATCATTAAAGTATCAATTACGGCTTGCTGAAAGGCGTGGGCGATATCATTGCGTATTTGCTGATCGAGTTGTCCTTGTTCATTTAAGTTAGCTTGAATAGTATTGGCAGCAAAGGTTTTTAAGCCAGAAAAGCTAAAATCTAACCCTGGTCGGTCCGTCATTGGGCGAGGGAAAATAAAGCGTTCGGCCACACCTTGTTCAGCTAATTTTGCTAAAGCAGCTCCCCCAGGATAATCCAAGCCAAGTAATTTTGCTGTTTTGTCAAAGGCTTCGCCTGCAGCATCGTCAATGGATTCACCTAGTAGTTCATATTGTCCAACTCCATCAACTTTGACTAATTGAGTATGTCCACCAGATACGAGTAATGCAATAAAGGGAAATGCTGGCGGATTATCTTCTAGCATTGGTGCAAGTAGATGTCCCTCCATATGATGAATGCCAAGAGCTGGCACATTCCAAGCGTAGGCTAATGAGCGAGCGATCGTCGATCCGACTAGCAATGCACCTACTAGCCCAGGACCTGATGTATAAGCAATGCCGTCGATTTGATCCGCATTCAAATTCGCTTCTTTTAGAGCTTGCTGAATTAATGGCAGTGTTTTACGAATGTGATCACGAGAGGCCAATTCGGGTACAACTCCGCCATAATCAGCGTGAATATCAATTTGGCTATAAAGTTGATTGGCAATTAGACCTTCTTGTTCATCAAAAATGGCAACGCCTGTTTCATCACAAGATGTTTCAATTCCTAAAATTCGCATAATAATCTTTAAAATACAATGAACGAAAGGGGCAATTGCCCCTTTGCAAAATTTGAGTTGATATTGACCGCTAGTGAGTTGAGATCAATAGAGAAAATTAAAATTTTTCACCGTACTCGGGCTTTTTAATATTTTTAAACTGTTTAGCACGACCAGCTTCAATTAATACTGTGATCTTTTGTGCTGAATCGTGAATGCCCATTTTTTCAAACGATTCTTGCAATAACGGTAGCGCTTCGTAGGTTGCTTTGCTATTTGGGTAAAGTTGCATCATATTTTGAATACGGTTGCTAACTGCCACATACGCATCACGTTTCATATAGAATTTAGCAATGGCAAGCTCGTGTTCAGCTAATCGATTTAGTAAATAGGCTGACCACTGCTCTGCTTCTTGGCGATATTGACTTTGAGGGAAATGTTGAATTAATGTTTGGAAACTACCGTAAGCATTGCGGACAGCATCGACTGCACGCTGAGCATTACTGACTTTAAAGAAATCTTGAACGAAATTATCACTTAAACGTGCATTAGATAATGCTGCCAAATAGTAGACATAATCCATACTCGCACTATTTGGGTAGACACGAACGAAACGCTCAGCATCAATGAGAGCCTTGTGATATTCACCTAATTTATAGTTGGCATAGATTAAACTTAACTCAATTTGTTCACCGAGCATACTGTGAGATTGTGTACTTAAAGCCTCTAAATGACGAATTGCACTATTATAATTACCATCTTGTAAATAGGCTTGTCCTTTGTTATATAATTCTTGTTCGGGTATGCCTTCAAATTCATTTTTATCTGAACTTGAGCAGCTAGCCAAGACAAGACTTGCAAAAATAATTGAAATAAATGAGCTCAGTTTATTCATAATGGTTACCTATAAAAAGTGTTTGCAATGAAAAGTTAATGTACAATGCAAATTCGACCAAACGTTGTCAAGAAAGTTCAGCCTGCAATTGCTGCTATTCTATAGGACATCGCTCAATAAGAAAATCATAAATTTGGAATTTTATTTTAATGACGCAACAAATCACCTTACAGGCTGAGATAACGCCTGATTTACTCGGAGTACGTTTAGATCAAGCACTCGCACAATTGTTCCCAGATTATTCTCGTTCACGCATTAAAGTTTGGATCGAAAACGATCAGGTGTGCGTAAACGGAAAAGTTATTAACAAGGCAAGAGAGAAAGTTTTCGGTGGAGAATATATTGAAATTCAAGCGGAAATTGAAGAAGAAACTCGTTTTGAGCCACAAGAAATACCGCTCAATATTGTGTATGAGGACGATGAAATTTTAGTCATTAATAAACCGAAAGATCTAGTTGTTCACCCAGGTGCAGGCAATCCTGATGGCACAATACTTAATGCATTACTTCATTACTTTCCCCAAATTTCGGAAGTACCTCGTGCGGGAATTGTACACCGCTTAGATAAAGATACCACAGGGTTAATGGTTGTTGCCAAGACGATTCCTGCTCAAACACATTTAGTTAATGCATTACAGAAACGCCAGATTACTCGTGAATATGAAGCTATTGCCACTGGAATTATGACGCAAGGTGGAAAAGTGGATCAGTCAATGGCACGCCACCCAACAAAACGCACAGCAATGGCGGTACACCCAATGGGAAAACCTGCGGTAACACATTATCGAATTATGGAACGGTTTCGCAATTATACTCGCCTACGCCTACGCTTAGAAACGGGAAGAACGCACCAAATTCGAGTGCATATGGCTCATATTGCACACCCACTGTTAGGCGACCAGCTATATGGTGGTCGTCCACGTCCACCGAAAGGGGCAAATGCAGAATTTTTAGCTTTGCTGAGAAACTTCAAACGCCAAGCATTGCACGCTACAATGCTACGCCTTAACCACCCAATAACGGGGGAATTAATGGAATGGCACGCCCCATTACCTAATGATTTTATTGAACTGATTGACGCATTAAAAGCAGATTATCAGGTTTACAAAGATGAGTTGGATTATTAAAAGATAACGAATAGATAGTGTAATTTTGTAAGGCTTTACAAGCTTACATTTTTTAACTCATTTACCTTTCTTTCCAATATCCTAGCCATTCCTTTAATGCAAGGGTATTGCTATGCAATGCACCAGATTGTGGTATAAAGTACATTGCATTTAATCCATAAACTTCAGGGGTTCTTCCTGAGCCGACACTCGCTGGGAGAACTTCAAACCCTTGTTGTTCAAATAGTAATTTTGCTCTTTGCATATGCCATTGGTTGGTGATGAGGATAATTTTGGAAATATGTTCTTTTTCTAGAATTTCACGGCTAAATTGGGCATTTTGCTTGGTTGTTTTGGCTTTCTCTTCTAGCCATTGGGTTGGGACATTAAAGAAAAATTCGAGTTCTCTTGCCATTACGCTCGCTTCGGATTTTGTGTTTGGGCTATTGCCTGTGATTAATAGCGGTAATTGCGTTTTTCGTTGCAAATAGGCAGCATAACGTACTCGTTCAACGGCAATTTGGTTGGTTGCTAATGAAGCGAATAATTCTTTGCTGTCTCTCAACCCTCCACCTAATAGTACGATAGCTTGTGCAGATTGATAATCTTGCAAGGAGAGATTGTCTTCTTTAATGAGAGAGTCGTGCAGTTTTTGCGAAGTGTAGGGGATACTAAAAATGTATAAAATAAATACGCCAAGTAAGGCAGAAAGATAACCTAATTTATGGTATTTAAAATAGAATAAAATAAACGCAATAACCCACAATATGATTAGGTTGAAGGGCGGTAATATGATTGCGGTGAGGTATTTTGTTAAAGCAAACATAATATAATTATTTGTTGAATAATGGAGATTTCTCAAGGCTTGCATTATTCATTATTCGGTATGAATTGTCTATTGTTTAGCATCAGTTTTAAACTTAGAATGAGTGGCTAAGTCAGTATTGAAAGCGGTCAAAATGATGAAAAAAATTGCAATTATCCCTGCAAGAGCAGGTTCTAAGGGAATTAAAGATAAGAATTTACAGTTGGTGGGCGGCATTTCTCTTGTTGGGCGTGCGATACTGGCTGCAAAAGAATCAGGAATGTTTAATCAGATAGTTGTTAGCTCAGATGGTGAGAGAATTCTTGAAGAAGCGGAAAAGTATGGTGCAGCTGCTTTAAAACGCCCAATTGAGCTTGCACAAAGTGAGACTAAAACGATTGATGTGGTGTTGCATAGTCTTTGCTCATTGAATATTGAGCAAGGTATTGCAGGGTTATTTCAGCCTACCAGTCCTTTGCGTAGTGCATTAGATATTCGTAATGCGATGCAATTATTTGTTTCTAGCAATTGTAATTCAGTTATTTCAGCTTGTGAATGTGAGCATCACCCTTATAAGTCATTCTCACTGGAAGATGAGAAGGTTATCCCTGTTCGTGAGTTGCTTGATTTTGAAGCCCCTCGTCAGCAACTACCTAAAATGTATCGTGCAAATGGGGCAATTTATCTCAATAACATTAAGAGTTTATTCGAAGAAAAAAATTTCTTTATTCCTCAAGTTAAATTTTATCTAATGCCAACTTATCGTTCGGTAGATATAGATGCGACACACGATTTGCAGCTTGCGGAAAGTCTAATTGAGAAAGAGTGCTAATGAAAGCGATAAGAGATAGTGCCATTTATCTTATTGGGGAATTTATTTCTCGTGCAATGCCATTGCTGATGTTGCCTTATTTATCACATAAGTTAGGTGTAGAGGGTTTTGGTGAACTTGCTTATTATCAAACATTTCTTGCACTTTGTTTTATTATTGTGAGCCTTAGTCAAGAAGGGGCGGTTGCTCGTTATTTTTATTTTTATGGTAAGAGGGCGGTAAATCTCATTGTTGCTACAGGTTATATTTATACCTTGGTTTTAGGTAGCGTCATTTTATTGATATGTTGGTTGGTGCAATCTGAAATTATGGCATATATTGCACTTTGTGCCATTTTTCAATCTTTGTTAAGTGTGCAATTAAGTATAAAACAATCTCAAAAGCAGCCTGTGTCGTATGCAAAAATTCAATTTTTGCTGAGTTTATGTTCTGTATTTTTTACTGTCCTGCTGTTAGAAATTTTTAGTGAGGAATTAGTAACTAAGCGTATTTTAGCAATGATGGTAAGTAATGCGTTTGTTTTTTGTCTCGTCTTTTTGTTTTATATCAGAAAAATAAAATTTAAACAGTTTAATCTAATAAAATATAAGCAAGCCAGCAGATATTTATTTGGTTTTGGAATGCCACTTATTTTACATAATTTAAGTTTATTTTTAAAAGGGCAATTAGATAAAATTTTTATTTATCATCAATTTAGTCAAGCCGATTTAGGACTATATGCGATGGGTATTCAGATCTCCACAATATTGATGATCTTTTTACAAGCGATAAATAAGGCGATTATTCCCTATTTCTTTGAGGGTTTGAAGCAGAATAAATTCACATTATCACAAATTCATCAATGGGCATTATGCTCATTTATTATTGTGCCAATACCTGCTTTAGTCCTTTCTATTGTCCCTGAAGATATTATTATCGGGGTAATTGGTAAGAGTTTTTTAGGGGTGAAATATTATATTGTGTTATTTTTAATATCTACAACGTTAACCATTCCCTATTTTATTTTGACTAATTATCTTTTTTATCAAGGGAAGAATAAACTTATTGCGTTTTGCTCCATAATCTCTACGCTAATTTATGTACTCAGCTTATTTGGACTAATTTTTACTAAAATTGAATATGTTCCTTACGCTGGAATTGTTTCCTCATTAGCTATTATTCCAATGTTATATGCGATAACTAAAAAAGTTGAGGTAATAAAATGAACTTAATTATATGTTATACGCCATTACAGGTATTAATTGCAGAAAAGATTATCGAGCGTTTTCCGAATGAGCACTTTTATGGAGTAATGATTTATACTGTTGAAAATAAAAAATTCAGATATTATGCAGCAAGATTGGAGAGAAAATGCAATAGCTTTTTATCAATGTATCAATCTACTAATAGACTTGACTTATTAAATGGTATTTTTTACTTGAAACGTAAATTTAATAATAGGCTATTTGATAAGGTTTTTATAGCCAGTATAAATGAGATTTATATACAGTTTATTTTAAGTGTAATTGGTTTTAATCATTTAAATACATTTGATGATGGTACGGCAAACATTGTATCATCAAGTTTTTTCTATACGCCAGAATCAAAAACAATCATCAGAAGTTTAGTGAATACGTTATTAGGTAATCAGTATAGTGTAGAAAAAATAAAAGTGATATCGGAAATACATTATACAATTTATAAAGGTTTGCCAAATATTAATTGTAATACAGAATTTATTCGTTTATTTGATCACAATCATCAAGATGTGGATCTTGATGATTGTGTCAATATTTTACTCGGACAGCCGATTTATTTAGATGAGCAAGAAAATATTAAGTTAGCAGAAAGAGTGGTTAGGAATTTTAATATTCATTATTATCTTCCACACCCAAGAGAGACTTATCTGGTCAAAAATGTGGAATACATTGATACACCATTAATTTTTGAAGACTATCTTGCACAAGAATACTCAAATAGATCTTGTCGTATATATACTTATTTTAGTAGTGCAGTATTAAATATATCGAGTAAACAAATTGAAATAGTTTCATTGAGAGTAGATACTAAAGAACCTGCTTTTATTGAATGCTATGACTTACTTGATAAATTAGGTGTAAACATTATTGATATTCGAGAATAAGATGAAAAAATATTTAATTTCGTTAGAAAAAGATCAACAACGTAGGGAATTATTTTTTAGGCAGTCAAATAATGATGACTTCATTATTTTTCAAGCTGTCAATACAATGAATGAGGCGTTATCAGATCTACATAAGCGGTTTGATTTATCAAAATTTCTGCAACATTATGGACGTAATGTAACCAAGGGAGAAGTTGGTTGTACATTAAGTCATTTAGGTGTTTATCGAATGATAATAGAGGATAGGGATATTAGAGATGATGAATATAGTCTAATTTGTGAAGATGATGCTCTATTTACGAAAGGATTTTATTCTTATTTAGGTCATATTTTATTATCTTCTTTCTCAGGCGATATTGTTATACTTGGACAATCTAAAATTAATCACTTTAATGATATCGAACTGGAGATTAATTATCCAATAACCTTTAATTTTTTACAGAAAGAGATTAAAAATACTCCCTTTAGGCTGGCGTATCCTTATAAAAATTATTTTGCTGGTACAGTTTGTTATCTTATTAAAAAGTCATCAGCAGCTAAAATATTAGGTCAATGTGAATTATATTTACCCTATTGGTTGGCTGATGACTTTGTTTTATTTGGTAATACGTTTAATTTGGACACTAAAGTTATTCGTCCTTTAATGGCAATTGAAAATCCTATTTTAAATAGCAATTTATCTCAAGCTAGAGGAGAGATAAAGCAGAATACGATAAAAAAATGGTTAAAATACCCAGTGAAGAAATTATTAGCTATAATAAAAAACTTGAAGAAATAATCATAAAATAATTATCTAAAGGAAAGTAATCGATGTCTTCATTTCTTAGTTTTTTTTATATTTACGATCCGTGGCTATTCCATTTTATTAGAATGGCATTTATTATGGGAGCTATTGCAATCGGAGTGTTATGCTATAAAGGAATAAATAATAAGCTACCTCAAGGCATTCAGCTACCTGTAGATAGCTTAGTAGTCAGTCTGTTACTTATTGTAATTTCGCTATTTCCAATTATTATTCACAGCTCTACAGATTTTTCTGTAATAAAAATGTATTTTAAAGGCTTTCTGCTATTTATTTGTGGGATCGCTGTGTATAATCTAGTTTATCTGAATAAAGATAAATCAGCGTTGATTAAAGATCTAAAATTAGGTATTTCCGTTCAAGCTGTGATTGGTTTTCTTGCATTGCTAGGACTGCCTATAATAATTGATTTGGCATTATCAACAAATGCAGTTTACCCTAGATTTTACGGCTCTGAGCAGGAATATCGACTGTATAATTTAACATCATCAGGGTTCTTTCAACTAAGTATTTTTTATTTAATGCTCTTAAATTTTATTCTTGCCTATGATAGAAAGTACAACACTATCCATGGTATTTATATTCTTATGATTTTATTTATTGGGTTAATTTCTGGGAGAACATTTCTTGCCTTGTCTGTGTTAAGTATTTTATTTTATTTCAGATTTAAATACTTACCTTATTTAATTTTATTTTTAGCTATTTGTTTGTTATTTACTTTTTTCTTTAATGAACATAAGTATGTACGCCACGCTTTAGAACCGCTAATTAACTTTTTTTATGGTTATGGAAATATAAGTTCATCGACGGATACTTTAGTTGAGAAACATCTTTTCAAACCTGAATTAAGACAGATTCTTATTGGAGATGGATATTATTATGGTTATTATGGCAGTACGGATTCAGGATTTTTACGCCAATTTCTCTATGGCGGCATTTTGTATATGTTAAGTTGCTTTTTATTTATGTTTTATTTTATTCGAAAAATTGCATTAAATTGGTTTGATGGAAGTTGGAGATTTATGCTCTCATCATTAGTTATACTTAGCGTATTAAATATAAAGGCAGATGCTTATGCTTTTCCAGGAATAATGACGCTATTTTTAATGTTTCTATCATTATTTGGACGTTCTGGAAAGCGAATCACGTTGTTTAAACCACAAAGGGGCAGTAATGTTTAGTATTATTATTCCTTCTTATAATCGTGTTAATGAAATTCCTGCTTTGCTGAACAGTTTAATGCTTCAAAAAAGGCAGAATTTTGAAGTGATTATTATTGATGATTGCTCAAATGAAGCGGTTAAATTGAGTCAAGAATATCCTTTTTCTGTAAATGTTATTCGTAATCAACAGAACCTCGGAGCGGCTCAAAGTCGTAATGTAGGTGTGTATTATGCACGGTATGATTGGTTATTGTTTTTAGATGATGATGATCGTTTTAGAAGTGATAAAACCGCAGTTTTAGCCACTGTGATTGAAAATAACCCTAATGCAAATTTTATTTACCACAAGGCAGAGTGTGTAATGGTCAATGAAAATTTCCATTATTTAACTCGTCCATTAGCTGAAAATGAAATTAGTTTAAATACGATGTTGCAGGCCAATAAAATTGGTGGGATACCAATGATTGCGATTAGAAAATCATTTTTTATAGAAGTGGAGGGATTTTCCAAGAATTTATTATCACTAGAGGATTATGAGTTTATTTTAAAACTCATTGCGTCTAATAAATTAAATGCAAAATATATTGATGAAGCATTGACAATTTGTACTTTCCATACAAAACGAGCAAGTGTTTCAACCAATACGATGCAAACAAACAATGCAATAGAATATATTCGGAAAAAATATGTAAAAAATATTGAGCAAGCTAAGTGTTTTAAAATAAATGCTCTTTATATGCTTGCTTATCCACATATAATGAATTTATCTAGAAAAGCAGCAAAATATTATTTTTTAATATTTAAAGAGAGTACAAAGTTAAAATATTTACTTATCGCAATAATAGTCTTTATTTCGCCTAAATTAGCAATTCATTTGAAAAGGTTTATTTAATGAAATTCTCGGTATTAATGTCTTTATATATTAAAGAAAGCCCACAATATTTAACAGAATGTTTTGAAAGTTTAGCACGACAAACACACCTTGCAGATGAGATTGTGTTGGTATTCGATGGGGCAATTACGCCTGAATTAGAAAATGTTGTGCAAAATTTTTCGAAAATCTTACCGCTCAAAGAGGTACGCTTGCCACAAAATCGGGGATTGGGAAAAGCATTGAATGCAGGTTTATTACATTGCTCTTATGATTGGGTTTTTCGTATGGACACTGATGATATTTGTGTATCAGATCGCTTTGAGAAACAGCTTAATTTTATTCGAGAAAATCCAGATGTAACTATTTTGGGGGGGCAAATTGCGGAATTTGGCAACCATTTAAGTGAGGTTATTAGTTATCGCCGAGTGCCAACTAGTCAAGCTGAGATTATTAAATTTGCTCAAAAACGTTGTCCATTTAACCATATGACTGTAGCTTATCAAAAACAAGCTGTTATTGAGCTTGGAGGGTATGAAGATCTTCAAGAAGACTATTATCTGTGGATTAAATTGATGAGTGCGGGCAAAAAAATGGCTAATTTGGCAGATATATTGGTTTATGCGAGGGTTGGTAATGGTATGGTTGGGCGTCGTCGTGGAATGGCACAAGCTAAAGCTGAATGGCGATTATTTAGGCTTAAACACCGTCTTGGCGTGCAGAATCAAGTGAATGGCTTTACTGTTTTTACAATGCGATCAATTCCTCGATTGCTGCCTACCTCTATTTTGCGGCACCTTTATAAATGGACTCGCAGATAGAGTATGCTGTTCAAATAATAACGATGACGATCAGTATGAATGAGAGACAAACTGCCTCTCATTTTTTTCATTAATTTTGGCGTTTATTCAGCCAATTGTGAGTTGCTTTTATTAATTAAGAATTGGCTTAACAGCGGTACAGGGCGACCTGTTGCCCCTTTCATTATCCCTGATTTCCAAGCTGTTCCTGCAATATCCAAATGTGCCCAAGGGTATTTTTTCGCAAAATTAGATAAAAATACACCTGCAGTAATGGCTCCGCCTAAGCGTCCGCCAATGTTGGCGAGATCAGCAAAGTTGGATTTTAATTGCTCTTGGTATTCTTCACCCATTGGTAAACGCCAAGCCTTATCATCAGATTGTTCTGCAGCTTGTAGTAAATCGCTAGCCAAAGTATCGTGGGTCGAGATTAAACCGCTATTGTGTGTGCCAAGTGCAACCATACAAGCTCCTGTTAGGGTGGCAACATCAATGACTAATGCTGGATTAAAACGCTCAGCATAAGTTAGGGCATCGCATAGCACAAGGCGACCTTCTGCGTCCGTATTTAATACTTCTACTGTGAGACCTGACATTGTTGTAACAATATCACCTGGACGGTAGGCGTTACCATCAACCATATTTTCACAGCCTGCAAGTATGCCGATAACATTAAGTGGAAGCTGCATTTGGGCAATAGCTTTCATTGTACCATATACGCCAGCAGCACCGCCCATATCATATTTCATCTCGTCCATTGCCTCTGAAGGCTTAATCGAAATACCGCCTGAGTCAAATGTCATTCCTTTTCCAATCAGTACAATCGGCTTTGTATCAGGAACAGTCGCATTGTTATAATGGATAATTGACATAAATGCACGATTTTCCGAACCTCGAGAGACAGCTAGATAAGCGTTCATACCTAGCTGTTCCATTTCTTGTTCATCAACAATCGTTGTCGTGATATGTTCATATTGTGAGTCAAGGGATTGTGCCATCTTAGCCAAGTATTTAGGTGTGCAGACGTTAGGTGGGCAATTGGCAAGATCTTTGGCAAAATTTGCACCGATTGCAATACTTGTGCCGTGATTGACCGCTTGTTCTGCGAGTGCAAATGCTTTGGGGTCATCGACATTAAAAATGACTTCACGCAGTGTATGCTTGGTCTCTGGTTTAATGCTTTTAAAATCGGTATAAGCGTAGCGATGATTATAAATGGTTTCAATAGCAAAGCGGATATTCCAGTAAGTTGAACGTGTTTTGGTTGTTAAATCGCTCAGATAACATACCGCATCAGTAGAGCCAGTACCGTCAAGGGTTTCTATCATTTTTGTGATGATTTGCTTATACTGACGTTCGTTAAGTTCTCCTTCTTTGCCACAGCCAAGCAGCAAAACACGATCTGCTAACACGTTGGGAAGATGGTGTAGCAACAACGCTTGCCCAACTTTCCCCTCCAAGTCGCCTTTTTTCAATAAGGTCGTGATGTAACCATTGCTTAATTTATCAAGCTGTGCTGCACTACTTGATAAACGTTGTTCTTCATATATGCCTATAATCAGGCAAGCAGTGCGTTGCTGTTCAATCGCACTCTGTTTTACGCTAAATTCCATCGAATACTCCAATGCTTTTTTCTGTTTAAAAGGGTATAATTCTATGCAAGTTAATGGCTATTTTGCAAAAAAATGAGCAAACTAGACCGCTTGAGCTTGCAGGAAAATACATAAGCAAACTACTAATTTTCATAAAAATTGCAAGTATAAATTGATCAAATGAGAAGACTATCGTGATTTTAAGTCGATATTTAACAAAGGAAATTTTTAAAAGCCAGCTAGCAATTTTGTTTATTTTGCTAGTGATTTTTTTCTTTCAGCAATTAGTGAGAGTATTAAGTTCAGCGGTCAGTGGGCGTGTGCCGACAGATCTTGTGTTGAATTTGCTTGGGTTGGGTATGCCGACTATGGCACAGTTGATGTTGCCGCTATCGCTTTTCATCGCAATTTTACTGACATTAGGGCGTTTTTATGCAGAAAGTGAAATCACCGTGATGCGAGCTTGTGGTGTTGGACAGAGCTTATTGGTTAAATCAACGTTGTTGCTCTCTGTTATTACCACTGTGGTTGCGACTTATAATGTTTTTTGGTTAGCACCTTGGGCAATGAATAAGCAGAGTGAAATGTTAGCTGAAGCGAAAGCTAACCCTCGTTTTGCCGCATTATCCGCAGGGCAATTTATGTCAGCTGGGGGCTATGTTTTATTTATTGATAATATTCAAGATAATAAAATCAATCATATTTATGTTTTTCAACCTGAGCAGCAAAAAGGAAACAAACCGTCTGTTGTTGTCGCAGAGTTGGCACAATTACAGGGGCTGCCAAATGGCGACCAGATGCTGACGATGAAAAATAGTACAAGGTATGAAGGCACGCCACATTCTGCAGAATTTAATCTCGCTCACTTTGATAACTACACTGCCTATCTAGGTTATCAAGAAGTGGAGACTGATGAAAAATTGGTGCAGCGAGCGAGTTTGGGTCAATTACTCAATAACGATTCAGCAGAAGCAAAAGCAGAGCTGCAATGGCGTTTTGCGTTAATTTTTTCTGTACCTTTGATGGCGTTGCTTGCTGTGCCGATGAGTAGCGTTAATCCACGGCAAGGGCGTTTTGCAAAATTATTGCCAGCGTTATTGCTCTATTTAATCTATTTCCTATTGCAAAGTTCGCTAAAATCTGCTGGTGGTGCTGGGAAATTAAATGTATCTGGTTTAATGCCGCTTGTTTCTGTGGGTTTTTTAGTATTGGGTGTTATCCTAAATAGTTGGAACAGTAAATGGTTATCCGTATTACGTTATCGATTAACCTCTAAAAAGGTGATTATTTAATGAATATATTAGAACGCTATATTGGCAAAACCATTCTTAGTGCCATCTTACTCACCTTATTTTTATTAGTTGGGTTGGGAGCAATTATTAAATTTGTAGAGGAATTTCGTTCCGTTGGTAAAGGAAGCTATGATGGATTGCACGCAGCATACTATACTTTTTTAACCATACCTCGAGATGTGGAAACATTTTTCCCCATTGCAGCTTTGCTTGGATCATTAATGGGGCTAGGAGGGCTTGCAAGCCGTAGCGAGCTAGTTGTGATGCAATCTGCGGGATTTTCTCGTTTTCGCATTGGGGTAGCTGTGATGAAAACTGCCATTCCATTGGTATTATTCACGATGATTATGGGGGAATGGGGCGTACCTCAAACGGAACAATTTGCTCGAAATATGCGTTCTATGGCACAAAGTGGCGGATCAATGTTAGCTACCCAAGGTGGATTTTGGGCAAAAGATGGGCAAGATTTCATTTATATCCGCCAAATTCAAGATGAACAACATTTAAACGATCTACTTATTTACCAATTTAATGAACAAAGGGAGTTGAATGCGATCATCAGTGCCAAAAAGGCGGAATATGTAGGTAAAGATTGGGTGTTGAAGCAGGTTGAACGTTCCAATTTGACCGAAAACCGAATTACCCAAATTCAAGGTGCTGATCAAATTTGGAAAACTAGTATCACACCAAGTAAATTAGGTGTGGTTTCTCTTAAACCAGAATCACTTTCTATTTCAGGGCTTGCGGATTATGTCGGGTTTTTAAAAGAAACTGGGCAAGATCCGAAACGTTTTGAGATTACATTTTGGCGAAAAATATTTCAGCCTGTTTCAATGGCTGTAATGATGTTATTGGCGATTTCATTTATCTTCGGACCATTGCGTAGTAGCACGATGGGGGCAAAGATTGTCATTGGTATTTTGGCAGGCTTTGTATTTTATGTCTCAAATATTGTCTTTGGCAATTTGAGCCTCGTTTTTTCTTGGCTTCCCGTTGCCTTTGGTAGTCTTTTACCAAGTCTAATCTGCTTATCTGTAGTTTGGTGGCTCTTGGTCAGAAAAAGAGGCTGATAGAGAGATTAAGAGATAAGAAATATATAGGAAAATTATGTCGGCCCCTCGTTTTGTTCATCTTAAAGTTCATTCTGATTTCTCAATGGTCAATGGTTTGGCAAAAATCAAACCATTGCTGAAAACTGTTGCCTCCAATAATATGGTGGCAATGGCATTAACCGA
The DNA here is from genome assembly GCF_004345745.1 of Nicoletella semolina. Taxonomy (GTDB): domain Bacteria; phylum Pseudomonadota; class Gammaproteobacteria; order Enterobacterales; family Pasteurellaceae; genus Nicoletella; species Nicoletella semolina. The sequence goes on from NZ_SLXJ01000001.1 coordinate 147,549, forward strand.
TTTTTCTAATTTTTGTGGTTTGGTTCGGTTTTATGGTGAGGCATTAAGTTCAGGGATTAAGCCGATTATCGGTGCAGATATTCTATTTCGAGCAGAAACAGGTAAAGATGAGTTTTTTGAGCTGACGTTATTGGCAAAAAATAATCAAGGGTATCAAAATATTACACTGTTGCTCTCTAGGGCATACCAGCAAGGTTATATGGATTTTCCCATTGTGGAGAAAGCGTGGTTGGCAGAACTGAATGAGGGCATAATCTTGTTATCTGGCGGTCGCAATGGTGATGTTGGTAAGGCGTTATTGAAAGAGAATGTAGCAGAGGCGGAGACACTGCTGGGCTTCTACCAACATTATTTTCCTAATCATTATTACCTTTCTCTTTGCCGAACAGGGCGAGCTGATGAAGAGCGTTATATTCAACAAGCGGTTAATTTAGCAAAAAAATTTGCAGTGCCTATTGTGGCAGTCAATGATGTACTTTTTCTTCAGCAAGAGGACTTTGAAGCTCACGAAATTCGAGTGGCTATTCACGATAGTTACACACTAGACGATCCGAAAAGACCGAAAAAATATTCGCCGCAGCAATATTTCCGCAGCGAAGCGGAGATGGTAAAGCTGTTTGCAGATTTGCCTCAAGCGATTGAAAATACACTTCATATTGCTCAACGCTGTAATGTGAATTTGCGTTTAGGCGAGTATTTTTTGCCTAATTTTCCAACGGGTGAGCTTTCTACGGAAGATTTTTTAGTGAAAAAATCTCGTGAAGGTTTAGAAGAGCGTCTAGAATTTTTATTTCCAGATCCTGTTGAGCGTGCGAGTAAGCGGTCAGTTTATGATGAAAGATTGCAAATAGAGCTTGATGTGATTAACCAAATGGGGTTCCCTGGTTATTTCTTGATCGTGATGGAGTTTATTCAGTGGTCGAAAGATAATGACATTCCTGTTGGACCAGGACGAGGATCGGGGGCAGGTTCTCTCGTGGCTTATGCCTTGAAAATTACGGATCTCGACCCATTGGAATTCGATCTACTTTTTGAACGATTTTTAAATCCAGAGCGTGTTTCTATGCCTGACTTTGATGTTGATTTTTGTATGGACGGGCGAGATCGAGTGATTGAGCACGTTGCAGAGATTTATGGGCGTCAAGCGGTCTCGCAGATCATTACATTTGGTACGATGGCAGCAAAAGCGGTGATTCGAGATGTGGGGCGAGTTTTAGGACACCCTTACAGCTTTGTCGATAGGATTTCAAAATTAATTCCACCAGACCCTGGTATGACGTTGGCAAAAGCCTTTGATGTTGAACCCAAATTACAAGAGCTGTATGACACTGATGAGGAAGTTGAAGCTCTCATTGATATGGCACGCAAGCTAGAAGGGGTTACTCGCAATGCAGGTAAGCACGCAGGTGGCGTAGTGATTGCACCGACGGCGATTACAGATTTTTCTGCGATTTATTGTGATTCAGAAGGGGAAAACCCAGTTACGCATTTTGACAAAAATGATGTGGAATATGCAGGCTTAGTTAAATTTGACTTTTTGGGACTGCGGACATTAACCATCATAAAATGGGCGTTAGAGATGATCAACCAGCGTCTTGCTCGTGAGGGCAGACCTGCAGTGCGGATTGAGAGTATTCCGCTTGATGATCAAAAAGCGTTTGATCTCCTGTTGAAAGCAAAAACAACAGCGGTATTTCAGTTGGAATCAAGGGGAATGAAAGATCTGATTTCACGCTTAAAACCTGACTGTTTTGAAGATATTATCGCTTTAGTGGCACTGTTTCGCCCAGGTCCATTAGAGTCAGGAATGGTTCAGAACTTTATTGATCGTAAGCACGGTAAAGAGGAAGTGGCTTACCCTGATCCACAATATCAGCACGAATCACTCAAACCTATTTTAGATCCAACCTATGGTGTGATTGTTTATCAAGAACAAGTGATGCAAATCGCACAAGTATTGGCAGGCTATACCTTGGGAGGTGCGGATTTATTACGCCGTGCAATGGGTAAGAAAAAACCAGAGGAAATGGCGGCACAGCGTGCCACTTTTGAGGAGGGGGCGATTAAAAACGGCATTGATGGGAGCTTGGCAGTTAAGATCTTTGATTTGGTGGAAAAATTCGCAGGCTATGGATTTAACAAATCGCATTCGGCCGCTTATGCTTTGGTTTCCTATCAAACCTTGTGGCTAAAAGCCCATTACCCTGCCGAATTTATGGCTGCGGTGATGACTTCTGAAATGGATAATACCGATAAAATTGTTGGCTTGTATGATGAAGCGATTAATATGGGATTGACGGTTGTGCCACCAGATATTAACAGCGGTAGACATCGTTTTAGTGTGAATGAGAAAGGCGAAATTGTGTATGGCTTGGGGGCGATTAAAGGGGTAGGAGAAGGACCGATTGATGCAATGTTGGAGACTCGAGAAAAAGAAGGGATTTTTAAGGATCTCTTTGATTTAACTGCTCGAGTTGATTTAAGAAAAGTCAATCGTCGTACCTTTGAAGGATTAATTATGGCAGGGGCATTCGATAAACTAGGTCCACATCGTGCCGCCTTGATGAAAAATTTAGAAGATGCACTTAAAGCTGCGGATCAACACAGTAAAATGGAAGAGCTTGGGCAAAGTGATATGTTTGGTGTGCTGACGGAAACACCAGAGGAAGTTCAAAATGCGTACGCTAATACGCCGAAATGGACAGAACAAGTGTTGCTTGATGGCGAAAAATCAACATTAGGGCTTTATTTGAGTGGGCACCCTGTTGGACGTTTTTTAAAAGAGCTGTCTCATTATGCTCCAATTCGTTTGAATGAATTGCAAGCTACTCCAAGAGGACAGGTTGTGACTGTGGCAGGGTTGGTGATGAATTCACGCATTGCGGTAACGAAAAGAGGTAGCCGCATTGGGATTGCAACCATTGAGGATCGCTCTGGCAAGTTAGATATTACTCTTTTTTCAGAAGCGTTGGAGAAATTTGGTCATTTGTTAGAGAAAGATCAGATTATTGTGGCAACAGGTGCTGTTCAGATGGACGATTTTAGTGGTGGTCTAAAAATGTCAGCTCGTGAATTAATCTCGCTTGATGAGGCAAGAACTCGTTATGCCCAGAGCCTTGCTTTGGTTGTTAATCACGAGCAGCTATCTCCAAGTTTTATTAAAATATTGAAAGAAATTTTAACGCCATACAAAGAAGGTATATTACCGTTACACTTCTACTATCAAAGCCCTGATGCGAGAGCGTTGTTAAAAAGTGGTGTCGAATGGTACGTTACACCACAAGAAGCTCTGTTAAATCAGTTACGCAATTTATTAGGGGAAAATGCTGTTGAGGTAGAATTTAGATAAGGATTGAGTTGATAGCTTTTTACTTTTATTCTTTTTCTACTTTATTTGACTATATGTGCTAATTTTGCAAAGAAATGACCGATTTTGACCGCTTAAAGGGGTGATATGTTACGTTTTTTTTATACTTTATTGTTTTATCTATTCTCTCCAATATTGTTGCTAATGATGTGGAGAAAAGCACGACAGATCCCAAAATGCTGCCAAAGTGTGATGCAGCGTTATGGCATTTATCATCAACATTCTCAACCGAAAGCTGATGGTATAGTGATTCACGCTGCGTCTGTCGGCGAGGTTATCGCAGCCACGCCAATGGTTAAGGCTATTCAAGCACGCTATCCTGATTTACCAATCACGGTTACGACAATGACGGCAACAGGATCAGCAAGAGTACAGGCTAACTTTGGATCAACGGTCTCACATTTTTATTTGCCTTTTGATTTGCCAGATAGTATTAAACGTTTTTTGCGGTTTGTTCGCCCTCGTTTACTGCTTGTCGTGGAAACGGAGTTGTGGCCAAATTTAATCACCCAATTGCATCAACATAATATTCCTTTTGGGATTGTGAATGCTCGTTTATCTGCTCGCTCTGTTAGGCGTTATCGTTGGGTAGCCAAGCATTTACCGACTCTCGTCGAGAGTATTGATTTTGTGCTTGCTCAAGATTCTGTTAGTGCCGAGCGTTATGCACAGATTGGTGTGCCATCAGAAAAATTACTGACCGTAGGTAATTTGAAATTTGATTTGTCGATCACACCTGAATTATATCGGCAGGCAAAGCAGACGGCTGAATTGCTAAACATTGCAAATCGCCAAATTTGGATTGCAGGTAGTACGCACGAAGGAGAAGAAAAAATCCTATTGGCGGCACATCAGACATTGCTTGAAAAATACCCTAATTTATTGCTAATCCTTGTACCACGCCACCCTGAGCGGTTTGTTTCTGTCGAACATTTGCTGAAACAGATGGCGATAACCTATCAAAAACGGTCTGAAAATAGTGTAATTCTGCCAGAGAGTAATGTATTGTTAGGCGATACGATGGGGGAGATGCTGTTGCTGTATGGTTTGTCCCAAATTGCTTTTGTGGGGGGGAGTTTAGTTGAAATTGGGGGGCATAATCCGTTAGAACCACTCGCTTTTAACCTTCCAGTGATTTCAGGTAAGCACACATTTAATTTCCCAGAGATTTTCACAAAGTTGCGTGAGGTCAATGGGGTAATTGAAGTGGAAAGCCGCTCTGAAGAGCTTGTTTTGGCAGTGAACAGATGTTTAGCGGAGCCTGAATTTGTGAAGCAACTTAGCCAAAAAGGTATGACTGTTTTAGCGGAAAATAAAGGTTCTGTTCAACGACATTTAAATTTTCTTGACGCCTATTTAGCAATGGCTATTGAGTAGGCAAGCGGTCAATTTCTTTGAAATAAATGCAATCAATAGGGCTAACTGAGTGATTATGCAAATGATGAAAAAAAAGCACGATAATTATAACGTGATTTATGCAGGAACTTTTGATCCGATTACGAATGGACATATTGATATTATTCAGCGAGCGGCGAGATTGTTTCCGCACATCATTGTTGCAATTGCGGCGAATCCGAGTAAAAACCCCTTGTTTTCACTTGAACAGCGTGTGGCACTAGTTGAACAAAGTATCGGAACGATGGGAAATGTTACTGTTGTTGGGTTTAGTGGTTTACTGGCTGATTTAGCGAAGCAATATGGGGCAAAATGTTTATTGCGAGGAATACGCAGCAGCGATGATGTTGAGTATGAAATCCAGCTTTCTCAGTTAAATCAACGTTTATCTCATCAATTAGAGACGATCTTTTTGCCCCCTGCGGTTGAATGGCGTTATTTGTCTTCGACAATGGTACGAGAAATTTATCGACATCAAGGAGACATTTCGCCATTTGTTCCTAAACCTGTTTATCTTGCCTTGCGTAATTTGAGTTCGTTGTAAAAGGGTTTTATAGCGTTAGCGGTAGTTGCCATTCGATTTCTACGATGCCTTGTTTTTTAAGGTAAGCGTTGGTTTGCGAAAAATGTCGGCAGCCTAAAAATCCTCGGTGAGCTGAAAGAGGGGAGGGGTGCGGTGCTTTTAATATGCAATGACGAGTGCCATCAATAACTTGTCCTTTCTTTTGTGCGTGGCTTCCCCAAAGTAGAAAAACCAATTTTTCTCGATGGCGATTAAGTTGGTGAATGACTTTATCTGTAAAGGTTTCCCAACCGATATTGGCGTGAGAATGTGCTTTTCCTTGTTCTACAGTTAAGACCGTGTTGAGTAATAATACGCCTTGTTTTGCCCAATTGACTAAATAGCCGTGCTGAGGAATTTGAAAACCGACATCTTGAGCTAATTCCTTATAAATATTAATTAAAGAAGGAGGTGGGGCAATATTGGGTTTTACGGAGAAAGATAAGCCGTGAGCTTGGTTTGGACCGTGGTAAGGGTCTTGTCCAATAATCACCACCTTCACATCACAAAATTCAGTTAATGCAAATGCACTAAATACTTCTTGCTTGGGCGGATAAATTATTTTTCCGTTTACTCGTTCTTGGCTGACATAGCTTAAAATATGTTGAAAATAAGGCTTCTGTTTTTCCTCGCCAATTGCATCTTTCCAGCTCTTCATTCTCTATCCTGTTAATCTGATGTTAATCTTTAAAACGATCGGTTAAAAATAAATGAAATTTGAATTTTCATTTGTAAAATATCAAAAAATAAGCAGAGTTTTCTTGTTTTTTCTCCGATTTTTCTCGCTTTTTCTCAAATAATGGTTAAAATTACTATAATTTTTTAAAATATCAAATTTTTTTATAATTTTACTTTCCCTCTAAATTAAGGAGTTTTTATGATTAAAGGTGTTCAAATTACTAAATCTGCTAATAATAACTTGATTAACTCTTTTTGGTTACTTGATGAAACCAAAAATGAAGCTCGTTGTTTATGTGCCAAAGGCGAATATCAAGAAGATCAAGTCGTTGAGCTTAGCCAATTGGGGCAAATTACTTACCGTGAAGTGCCTGTAAACATTGCCCCAACAATCAAAGTTGAAGGCGGTCAGCATCTAAATGTCAATGTGCTACGCCGTGAAACATTAGAAGATGCAGTGAAAAATCCTGAAAAATATCCACAGCTCACTATTCGTGTTTCAGGTTATGCCGTGCGTTTCAACTCATTAACGCCAGAACAACAACGTGATGTCATTACCAGAACATTTACTGAAAGTTTATAATCCATCGTTTATTCTTCGTTGATAACAAATTCAAGGACTTGGCTTATTGGGCTAAGTCCTTTTTGTTACCATTTCTACGGGCTTTTTGTATCTACTGGTTTTTTATTACTGTTTCATTATTAGCTTTATTGTTGTGCTTCTAAAAATCTTTCTGCATCGAGTGCGGCCATACAGCCTGTGCCTGCTGACGTGATCGCTTGGCGATAGTTATGATCCATTACATCACCTGCTGCAAATACACCAGCGACACTTGTTGCAGTGGCATTCCCTTCAAGTCCTGATTTCACAACAATATAGCCGTTGTTGAGTTCAAGTTGATCTTGGAAAATCACCGTATTTGGAGAATGACCGATGGCAACAAATACCCCTTCAAGTGCTAACTCTTGAGATTGCTCAGTTTGTGTGGATTGAATTCGAATGCCAGTCACACCATTATCATCGCCTAATACTTCGTCCAATACATAATGGGTATGTAGAATAACTTTGCCTTCTGCTACTTTTCTCATCAAGCGGTCGAGTAATATTTTCTCGCTACGGAATGTCTCACGGCGATGAATTAAGTGAACTTCAGAGGCAACATTTGACAGGTAAAGTGCTTCTTCGACAGCGGTATTTCCACCGCCAATTACGGCAACAGGTTTATTGCGATAGAAGAAGCCATCACAGGTCGCACAAGCTGACACACCTTTACCTTTATATTTTTCTTCTGAGGTTAGACCTAAATATTTTGCAGACGCTCCTGTTGCAATAATTAGTGCATCGCAAGTGAACGTATTAAAATCGCCATTGAGAGTAAAAGGGCGTTTAGAGAAATCGACAGAATGAATATGATCAAAGATAATTTCAGTATTAAATTTCTCAGCGTGCTGCTGCATTTTATTCATTAATTCAGAGCCTGTGATCTCACCAAATTCACCTGGCCAGTTTTCAATTTCTGTGGTTGTCGTAAGCTGTCCGCCCTGTTGCATACCTGTTACCAACATGGGTTTTAAATTTGCTCGAGCAGCGTATACCGCAGCAGTATAGCCAGCAGGACCTGATCCTAGAATTAATAATTTTGCGTGTTTCGTTGCCATATATTTTTAATCTCCGATGGACAAATAGAGTGTAAATATAGCATATAACTGGATTTGAATGTTAGTCGTGAAATTACCAAAGGAATAAATGACAATGACAAAGGGGAAAAATACAAAAATATTGAGCAAAGCAGGCATAAACGAAAAACTAACAAGCGGTCAATTTTTGCAAAATTATTGCAATTGATGACCGCTTGTCTGATTTTTATCTACGATTTTTTGTTTTTGTCCTCTCGTTATTTTTTCCAAATGCGTGTTTGGTAGTCTCTGATTGAACGATCGGAACTGAATTTGCCCAGTCGAGCTGTGTTAAGAATGGTTGATTCCAGCCAAGTGGTTTTATTTTGATAACGTGCCGCAATTTGTGCTTGAGCTTGGCGGTAAGCTGCAAAATCGGCTAAGACGCAGAAGTAATCGTGGTTGAGCATATCATTGACCAATGAGGCAAAACGAGTTGTATCACCGTTTGAGAATGTACCATTTGCCAATGCGTCAATGGCGTGCTTTAGCTCTAGATTGTTTTCGTAGTACTGCTTGGAGATATAGCCGTTTGCTCGCAATTGTTTGATGGATTCGACGGTATGTCCAAAAATGACTACGTTTTCTTGACCTGCGTAGTCAGCAATTTCGACATTTGCACCATCAAGCGTGCCAAGGGTAATGGCTCCATTCAGTGCCAGTTTCATATTGCCTGTTCCAGAGGCTTCTTTTCCTGCAAGCGAGATCTGCTCTGAAACGTCTGCTGCAGGAATAATTTTCTCTGCTAAGCTCACTCGATAGTCAGGTAAAAAGATGACTTGCAATCTATTTTTCATTGTAGGATCGTGGTTAATCACGTTTGCGACACCATTAATCGCTTGAATAATTTGCTTTGCCATAAAATACCCAGGGGCAGCTTTTCCAGAGAAAATAAAGACTCGAGGGACGAAATTTTGCGCTGGATTTGCCTTGAGTGATTGGTAGCTGGCGATAATATTCAATAAATTGAGGTGCTGGCGTTTGTATTCGTGAAAACGCTTAATTTGCACATCAAAGATGGCGTTGCAGTTTACTTCTATGCCTAATTCAGCTTGGATTAGTTGTGCCAATGCCTGTTTATTTTTCTGTTTGACATTGTCATAAGCGGTCTGAAATTCACTATTTTTTGCAAGCGGTTCAATTTGTGCTAAGCGATCAAGGTCTTGCGTCCAATCCCCTTGAATATGCTTGTCTAATAATTGACTGAGAGCAGGGTTAGCTTGGCGAATCCAGCGACGAGGCGTCACGCCATTGGTGACATTGTGGAATTTTCCTTTAAATAACCGTGCGTAGGCTGGAAACAGATCATTAGCAACTAAGTCAGAATGAATTTGAGCCACACCATTGACAGCAAACGCCCCCACAACGCATAGGTTAGCCATTCTTACACGGCTGTGCATAATCAGTGCAGTTTCTTGCCAAACTTGAGCAAATTCCTGTGGGCTGAATTCTGCCTTCACTTGCTGGTATAGCTCGTGGTTGAGTTGCTCAATGATGAGTATATGGCGTGGTAATAGTTTGGCGATGAGATGTTGATCCCATTGTTCAAGGGCTTCAGGTAGCAGAGTGTGGTTTGTATAGGCAAAAGTATGGCGACAAATATCCCAAGCCTGTTCCCAACTTAGATGGTGCTGATCGAGCAGTAATCGCATTAGCTCAGGAATCGCAATGGCTGGGTGAGTGTCGTTGAGCTGAATGACTTCAAATTCAGGTAATTGCTCAAGGGTTCTACCCTGTGCAAGATGTTGGCGAACAATATCCGCCACTGAACAGGCACAGTGGAAATATTGTTGCATTAGACGTAACGCTTTACCGTGTTGGTGGTTATCATTCGGGTATAAGACTTTAGTGAGCTTGGTGGCATTTATGGTATTTTGTTCTGCTTGAAGGTAGTTACCATCATTAAATTTTTCTAGATGAAAGGCCGTTTCACTGTAGCCTTGCCAAAGACGCAGAGGCTGTTGTATTCCTTTATAGCCGACTACAGGGAGATCAAAGGCTTTTCCAGAAATTGTCCATTCAGGCTGCCAATCATAATGGTCGCCTTCACGATGCTGCACTTCGCCACCAAAACCGACTGTTTGAGCCAAATCTGCACGATGGTGTTGTTGCGGATAAAAATCACGCTGCCAGTAATCCCCTTCTTCACGCTGCTCGCCAGACCAGCCAATGCTCTGTCTAAATAAACCGTATTGATAGTGTAAACCGTAGCCAATAGCAGGCTGGGATAAAGTTGCCATTGAATCTAAATAGCAAGCTGCTAGTCTGCCTAGGCCGCCATTTCCCAAAGCAGGATCACGTTCTTGTTCTAAAATATCCATCAAACACTTGCCATATTTTGCCACAATCTGTTCGACAGAATCATATAGTTCAAGGTTCATTAAGTTATTGCCAAGCAAGCGTCCAATGAGAAATTCCATTGATAAATAATTGACCTTGCGTGTGTAAGCAAGCGGTGGGTTTTTGGGAAAATTTTGCAAAATATATTGTTGGCTTGTTTGGGCAATGAGTTGATACCATTGCAAATCGGATAGCTGTTCCGGTGTGATAAAACGCTCTTCGCAGAATTGTTGGAGGGTGAGGGCAAAATGTGTTTGGAAATCGGCACTAGACATAGAATTCTCCCATACAAATAAATTAGCTCATTATTTCCTACTATCAGCGAGTTGAAATCCTCTCTTGTTTTTTTGTAGCGGTATGAGCTTTAGGGGGGAAATTGGTTGATACGAATGAGTGCATTCCAGTTAATTGAACTCACGCTAAGCTAGCTAAATAAATAAGCTCCTCAAGCGAGGAGCATTCTTTTATTTTTTCTCTTCTTGTTTTTCTGCTGCTTTTTTTGAATCAGGATCAAATTTAACAACAGGAACACAGCCACGACAAGCACCTTGTTCTACGCCTAAATCTTTGCAGAAGTCATTATATTTATCAAGCCATTTTCGCAATAGACTTTTTTGAGAATGTGTATTTTCTGACATCTTTTCTCCTCAATTTTTTGCTTTTTATTTGTCCTTGCCTGACCACCAAGCGGTCAGTTTTAAACGATTTTTTGCACAGCCAGAATAATTGTAGCATAACTGATCAGAGATTATTTTGAAATTTTTAGGCGGTAACGCCGATCAAACATACAAAGCAGACCACCGATTGCCATAAATACGCCACCCAGCCAAATCCAGCGGATAAACGGTTTATAGTAGAGGCGTAGTCCCCAAGAACCATCTTCAAGGCGTTCGCCTAATGCGGCGTAAAGATCTCGTGTAAAGCCCCAATCAATAGCGGCTTCTGTCATACCCATTTTACTGACAGTATAAAAGCGTTTTTCAGCGTGAAGGGTCGTCTCATACTTACCATTTTTTTTAATTTCAATGTCGGCTGTTCCGCCAATATAGTTTGCTCCATTGCTATCACGAATGCCCTTGAAGGTGAAGGTGTAATCTAAAATGTTTGTGCTATCGCCTACGTTCATTCGCACATCACGCTCAATACTAAAATTTTGGCTAAATGCAATACCGAATACCGTCATTGCAACGCCCAAATGTGCTGCGACCATTCCCCAATGTGAGCGAGATAATTTGAATATCCCTATGAGGAAAGAATGGCGGTGTGTTGCCCGCTGGTGCAGTTCGTATAGGCTTAATATAACAATGATAGCTGACATCATTGTACCGAGTACCACGCTGATCGTAATGCGGTTATCAAACAAGTAAGGTAACCCAAAGCCAAGTAGGATCATTGCAAATAATGATAGAAAAACAGGGTTGCGAATTGCTGAAAACTGGTCTCTACGCCATTTTACAAGCGGTCCAATACCGAGTAAAAACGCAAAGGGAACCATTAAGATCATAAACATTTGATCAAAAAAGGGGGCACCAATGGAAATTGTACCTAGCCCAATTTGCTTATGAATCAGTGGCAAAATCGTGCCTAAAAGGACCACAGATAGAAATGCCATTAGAAGTACATTGTTAAGAAATAACATTGACTCACGAGAGTAGCGTTCAGCGTTATCAATACTCTTAATTTTGCTGCCTTGATAAGCATACATCAATAACGATCCACCAATCACAATCACGAGATAAGCTAGAATATATAAACCCCGAGTGGGATCAGAGGCAAAGGCGTGTACAGAGACGAGAATCCCTGAGCGGACAAGGAATGTGCCAAGTAGGCAGAGTGAAAAGGCTAAGATGGCAAGTAAGACCGTCCACGCCTTGAAGCTTCCTCGTTTTTCAGTAACTGCAAGAGAGTGAATGAGTGCTGTGCCAGCAATCCACGGCATTAGTGAGGCATTCTCAACAGGATCCCAAAACCACCAACCGCCCCAACCTAGTTCGTAATATGCCCACCAAGAACCGAGTACAATGCCAAGCGTTAAGAAAACCCACGCAGCCATTGTCCAAGGACGAGACCAGCGAGCCCAAGCGGTATCTAATTTACCTGTCATTAGCGAAGCGATGGCAAATGCAAAGGCGACAGAAAACCCTACATAGCCCATATAGAGCAATGGCGGGTGAAAAATCAATCCTACATCTTGCAACATCGGATTGAGCTCTCGTCCATCAACAGGAAAGTCGGGAAAAGTTCGATCAAATGGGTTAGACGTAAATAAGATAAAGATTAAAAAACCAATGCTGACCAGTCCCATTATTGCTAATACTCGAGCAACAGATTCATCAGGCATTTGGCGGCTGAAAAGCGAGACAGCAACACTCCAAAGTGAAAGAAGCCAAATCCATAGTAACAGTGAGCCTTCGTGCGATCCCCAAACGGCAGATAAGCGATACTCTAATGGCAAGTTGCTATTGGAATTATTGACCACATATTGCACAGTAAAATCATTAACGGCAAATAAATAGAACAGCGTCCCAAATGAAACTGTCAGAGATAAAAATAAGCCCCACGTCATTGGGCGAGCTAATGCGATTAAACGTGGATCATTTTTTTCTGTTCCAACAAGCGGTAGGATTGCAAGTAAAATTGACAAAATAAGGCTGAGTGCAAGAGTAAAATTACCGAGTTCCGCAATCATTTGTCGGCTCCTAATTGTTGGCGATCACGTGCTGATTCCCCTTTTAAATCTGCCTCCGAAACGCCCATTGGTTGGTGTTGTTTTTTCATTTGATCGTTTAATTCTGGTGGCATATAGTTTTCATCGTGTTTTGCCAGCACTTCTGTTGCTCGTAATTTAGTCGGCTCAACTAACGTACCTTGTGCAACAATACCCTGCCCTTCACGAAATAAATCGGGCAAAATGCCTTCATATTCCACTTCAATAGCAGGTCCAATGTCATTCAGGCCAAAGCTGACTTTGAGACTTTTGTTATCACGAACGACTGAACCTTCAACGACCATACCGCCAACACGAATACGTTGTCCTACTTTAGGCTTTGTATTCGGATCATCATTTTTTCCATAAACTATTTCTGATGGTGTATAAAACAGATCGATGTTTTGGCTCAATGCATAAAGCATAAGCCCCACTGCAACAGCAATACCAAGGAAAATACTGATGATGATATTTAATCTCGATTTGCGTCTCGGATTCATTTTCACTCCTCCCCACTTCGTGAACAATACAAAGACTTTGTAAATAATAAAAAGTAAAAAAAGTTAAAAAATTGTATAATGGCAACACGCTATTCGTTACTATTACCCTCTGTGATTTTGTCATTGTAATGATTATTTTAAAAATAACCTTGATTTATCTCATTAAAATGCACTTTTTAACAAAAAAATGGACGGTAACCTTTTAGGTAGAATATTCTAGAATTGCAAACAATTTTTATTTATATAGGAGTAATAAGATGGAAACTATCGTCATTGTTGGTGGAGGAGCTGGCGGACTGGAGCTTGCGACTTTTTTAGGTAATAAATTAGGTAAAAAGAAGAGGGCAAATGTAGTGCTGGTCGATAAAAATAGCACGCATTTATGGAAACCGTTATTGCACGAAGTTGCTACTGGTGCATTGGACGACGGTATTGATGCGTTAAGTTATCGAGCTCACGCTAAAAATCATCACTTTGCTTTCCAACAAGGCACCTTAACAAATGTGAATGCACAGGAAAAAACGATTACACTGGATCCCATTTATAACCATAAGGATCAACTGTTAGTACCTGAGCGTAAAATTAATTATGATAAATTGGTTTTAGCTATCGGCAGTCGTTCAAATGACTTTGGTACGCAAGGTGTTGCACAGCATTGTATTTTTCTAGATAGCTCTGAGCAGGCGAAATTGTTTCATCAGCAGATGATGGAATTAATGATGAAATTTGCAAATAATAGTGAAAAAGAGCTACATATTGCAGTTGTGGGCGGTGGGGCAACAGGCATAGAGCTTTCAGCAGAGCTTTATAATGCCGTTAAGCATCTTAATGCTTATGGTTTTGGCAAACTAAATAATACAAGTTTAAAAGTAACATTATTAGAAGCTGGCGATCGTTTACTTCCAGCGTTATCAGAGCGTGTTTCTGCTGCGGCACAAAAGGAATTAAAAGCGTTAGGCGTGAATGTGCTGACCAATACAGCCGTTATTGAGGCAAAACCAGAGGGACTGGTTACTCGAGATGGTGAGTTGTTTCGAGCTGATTTGATGGTTTGGGCAGCTGGGGTTAAAGCTCCTGAAATCACTGCTCGTTTTGGGTTTGAAACAAATCGCCTCAATCAAATTGCTGTGAAAGATACCTTACAAACAACGACTGATGATAATGTGTATGTGATCGGTGATTGTGCTTTTTTACTGCAAGAAAATGGAAAACCTGTTCCACCTCGTGCACAAGCTGCACACCAGATGGCAACGGTGTGTGGGAAAAATATACTTGCTCAACTTGATGGAAAAGCCTTAAACCCGTTTGTGTTTAACGATAAAGGGTCGTTAGTCTCTTTTTCACGTTTTGGCACTATAGGTAGCCTTATGGGCAATTTAGCTAGAGGAACAATGTTTATTGAAGGGAAAATTGCTCGTGTGGCTTATCTTTCCTTGTACCGTATGCACCAAGTTGCTTTGCACGGCTATATCAAAACAGGGTTAATGATGCTGGTTGGGCGAATTAATCGTTTTCTTCGACCAACAATGAAATTGCATTGATTTGAAAATAATTAGGATAAGCGGTCAATTTTGGGGTAATTTTTGCAAAATTTCTTCTCAAGCTGACCGCTTTATTTTCTTACTCAACGTATTTTTATCTAATCTTTCTATGAGTTGCAGTTGAAATTTAGCCTAATCCTAAAAAGAAGGGGAGCAATAGCGGTACAGCAAGGTTAATAATAAAACCAAAGCTAATTGCCAATGGGACAACTTGAATGCCGCCTGATTTTTGAATGATTGGGAGCGTTGCGTCCAGTGATGTTGCTCCACCTAAACCTACTGCGGTAGAAGGAAAATTTCGCATAAAAAATGGAATAGCAAAGAGGCAGAAAATTTCACGAGAGAGATCGTTAAAAAATGCAATGCTGCCGTAGGCTGCTCCCCAAGCATCATTAATTAATACGCTAGAAAGAGAGTACCAACCAAAGCCAGAGGCGAAAGCAAGTCCTTGTACAATGGATAAATTTAGGAAATAAGCAGCAATAACCCCGCCTAGTAAGCCACTGAGAATAAAGATAATTGAGGTATAAATACCTTGACGATTGAGAAATACTTGTCTAAGAGGAATGTTGCTGTTACGCAATTGAATGCCTACGCAGAAAATCATCACGACTAGCACATAGGTGCTTGCATTTAAAGGGAAATGAAAGCGAGTTTTGGCAATAAAACCGATAACACCACCAATTAACACCATTGAGCAGAGTAGCAGAGAATCAATTAGTAGATGTTTTCGGGAGGGGCGTTCATCGGTCGCTAGTGTTTGATATCGGCTAGGAAAAAATTTATCAAACAGTATTAAAGCGAGAATATTGCAGCTATGTATAATGACACTCAATCCTAAGGCAATTGTTCCAATTTTAGGCAATATCGTTTCAAGTTCATCAAGCTGCCCTAGCGAGATCCCCATTGTGAGTAGAATTAAGTATAGACAAGAAATTGCAATACGATTTACCCACAGCATAGTTGTTTGTTTTACTTGAAAGATATAGCCAAGAAAAAGTGGGACAAAAGCAATGAGTAAACCGTATAACATAGATATCCTTGATTGGTAAAATGGGGTAACTAAGCATAACCATTAAGTCGTGTGAACCTAATGTAAACCAAGCATAGCATAACTTTTAAATTTCCTCTTGAATTTTATTAAATAAATCATTATGTTGAGAACTTAATATATTATCGTGGTGTCGAATTTTTTATTTTACTTAATGGAGAATGATTAAATATGATGCGAATTGCATTATTCCTTGCAACCAACTTTGCTGTAATGATTGTATTGGGAATTATTTTAAGTGTAACAGGCATTGCAGGGCATAGCACAGGTGGCATTTTAATTATGGCACTTCTGTTTGGTTTTGCAGGATCTTTGATCTCGTTATTTTTGTCAAAAACAATGGCGTTGCGTTCCGTTGGGGCGGAAGTGATTAAAGAACCACGCACGAACGCAGAACGTTGGTTGGTGGAAACGGTAAAACGCCAAACTCAACAAGTTGGCATTCCAATGCCTGATGTAGCAATTTATCATTCAAATGATGTGAATGCGTTTGCAACAGGAGCGACCAAGAATAATTCGTTAGTTGCGGTCAGTACAGGTTTGTTAGCCACAATGACGCAAGATGAGGCAGAAGCGGTCATTGCACACGAAGTAGCACATATTGCCAATGGCGATATGGTAACTATGAGCTTATTACAAGGGGTCTTAAATACCTTTGTGATTTTCCTTTCTAGAATGGTGGCGACAGTCGTGTCAAATTCTCGTAACAGCGATGGTGAGGAGAGCCACAGCTCAGGGATCTATTTTCTAGTATCTATGGTTCTGGAAATTGTTTTTGGTATATTGGCAACAATGATTGCGATGTGGTTTTCTCGTTACCGTGAATTTAAAGCAGACGCAGGTTCAGCTAGTCTTGTTGGAAAACAGAAAATGATTGCTGCTTTACAACGTTTACAACAAATACACGAACCCCAAGAGCTACAAGGTTCATTAAGTGCATTTATGATCAATGGCAAACGCAGCCAATTATTTATGAGCCACCCGCCGCTAGAAAAACGGATTGAAGCGTTAAGAAATCTTTAATATTTTTAGTTTTCAAATTACAAAAACACTCAGGATGAGGTTGGGTGTTTTTTAATTACGTTATATCTAATTGGTCAGGCTATTGATACATCATATTTTTCTAAAATATGTAAATATTCAAAAGTAGATTGAGTTCTATGGTTTCGACTTTCTGTTTTGTCAGCCTTGAAGCGTTGATATTGTTTTTGAGCTAAATCATATTTACCATATTTGGATAAAATCTGTTGAATTTCGTGAGTTGTCATTAAGCCTTCGTTGTTATAGCTAACAAAGATGTATTTAAAATCTGCCTTACTAATTAATTCATCAAAACTTCTTGCAACCTCTGATTTTGAACAATATTGAGAACGTTGATATTCTCTTAAGCCTGTTTTTCCTTTTGGAATAAAATTATCGTAAAGGCAAATGGTATTCAGTAGATGGTAATTAGCACCATATTGGCGTGCATTATAGGGGGGATCTAAATACAAAATATCGCCTGATATTTGAGTAATTAAAGCGTTAGCGTCTTGCTGGTATACTTCATGTTCTTGATGGTTGATTTCAAAGTAAGCAGGTTTAATTGTTAAAGGCTTGAGTGCAGTTGATTTTAATTTTTTCAAAAATGCACCATAAACAGAAGCTGTATTTGCAACAGCATCAGCACTTTCAAGTAACGAGGCTAACAAAAAGTAGTAAATATCTTCTGAGATGTGATTTTTTTCTCTCCAAGCCGATATTTTTATTCTTATTGCATCAATTTTCTGACCGTTTTCGTCGCTAAAATATAACCTTCCTGAACCACCACCAAGGCAATAGTTTTGATAAATAAACCCATTTCTCGGCTTCACATTATTGAGTTCTTCAATTAAAGTAGTGAGTCCATCTATGTTTAAATGATTGCCAATATAATTTCTATTTAATACATAGCTGTAACTTTCAATATCATTTGCAATGACCTTTTTTACATCTGCTTTGAATGTTCTACCGATAATACCTGTGCCAGCAAAAAGATCGCAAAATACTTTATCGGATAAATTTCTACCTACAGTATCCATAATTTCATCTTTTATCCAAGAGGATAACTTTAATTTAGAGCCAATATAATTCATAAATCATCTTCTGCATATAACTTGTTAAAAATAAATTCCACTGTATTTTGGGAGGCTTCTTCTGTAATACGCCTGACGATAACTTTTCGATATTCAACAGGATCATATTGATAACAACCTAAACAGCCTAATTGTTCAGAGTAATTCTCATCGCCTAAATAAAAGGCATAGGGATTGCCCAATATGTTCTTGGCATTCCAGCGTTTACCCGTCTCTTTGCATTTTTTACAAATCTGTCTTTTGACATCATTGGCGGCTTTAGATAGCGGTTGAAAATCTTCTAATTTCTGCGTTTGAATATTACTGATTCTTTGATTATTTTTTCTACCATCTTTATGATCAATCTCAATCTTGGTATTTTCAGATTTGCCATTAACGCCTAGCATTACACAATTTTTGTTTTTATAATATTCCCTGATATCTTGTCTGATATTTTGACTAAATGAGGGTTGTTGATTAAATCCGTTTAATCGAACAGCATCAATGGCATTGCTTTTAGTTCGAGATTTATCAAATTCAATAATATATTTTTTGGCTAAAGATGAGCTTGCTCTACACCAGCTACCACCGTTACCTAACTTCAATCCTTCGTATTCACCGATAAATTCATCTACACTTACCCAGCGAGATACTCCATTGTTATCAGGGCTACATAGCTTTAAGAATAATTTCATTTTAGACATAATTAAAACTCTTTTTTAAATACAAAAATATATTCGTGCTTAAAAATATAGTAATCACTACTTAAAGCTCTATATCGCCAAATACCATGAGTGTTTATTTTTCCTTTATTCCCTTCAATATTTTTCACAATAATACCTTTTAATTTTACTTTAAAATTTCTTTTTATCATATCCATACAATAAAAACTTAATGGAATAACTTCCTTATTTCTGTAAATATCCCCAATAACAAGTGCAAAATAGCGATCCTTATCTAAGTTTGCTAAACTATTTTTGCAAACAGTCTTAAATGCTCTAACAAAATCATTAATTTGACTGTACTGTGATAAATCCTCAGGTTTATTTGTAAATTTTATTATATCCATATAAGGAGGATGCATAATAATAAACTGTGCTGTCTTATTATATGCTTGAAAATTTAAATTCACCCCTTGGCTGTCAAGAGAATTGCAATTTGCAATATAGAAATTCTCTTGATTGGAATTCATCATTTTTTGTTTTACGAAGTGAATTATCTTTTCGTTTATATCAAACCCAATATATTTCCGTTCTAAATTTTCGCATTCAAATAAAGTTGTGCCACTTCCCATAAAAGGTTCAAAAACAGTTTCACCCACTTTGGTATATCTTCTAATTAGCTGATTAGGAATTTGCGGAATAAAGTTACCATGGTATATATTTTGGTGCTTTCCGCTTTTTCCCCTTTCATTTATCAGCCAAAGACTGTCTGTGTTAATATCACTATCTTTCCATTGGGATAGCTCTAGGTCATTAAATTTCATAAATATATGTGGATTAATATTCAATTGTTGTATGATCTTATTATCAACCAAGATTCCATTTGTTCTTTTATAACACTTGCTTGTTATTTATTACCCATATTATTGATTTTCAAACCAGCTTTCTAAAATTAAACAGGCTGAAATTGAGTCAATTTTATCTTTTTTGAGTGCTTTATATCCGCCTCGTGAGAAAATTTCAGCACGAGCTTCTACTGTTGTTAGACGTTCATCTTGCAATATAACGGGCAAATTAAACCGCCCATTTAAGCGATTAGCAAACTTTTTGACTCTTTGTGTCAGTGGTTGCTCTGTACCGTCCATATTGAGTGGAAGTCCAACGACTAAAAGGTTAGGTTTCCATTCATTCAACGTCTTGGCAATGGCTTCCCAATTCGGAATACCATCTTGTGCTTTGAATGCAGGTAGCCCTTGAGCGGTGCCTGTAATACTTTGCCCAACTGCACAGCCGATGCTATTCGTGCCAAAATCAAAAGCAATAACGGTTTGTGTCATTAGGCTCTCCCAGCTTTAGCCAACACGCCCTCAATACCTAATAATTCATTCGCCTTTACCCAGCGATCGAGGTAGCCTGTTTCAAATATAGTTTGTAAATCGTAAGGGACAACTAGCCAATCATTTTGCCCAATTTCTTGTTCTAGTTGTTGAGGTCGCCAAGTACAACAGCCTAGGCAGACCACAAAATGTTTGGGGCTATCTGATCGACCTAAGGTTTCTAGAATATCGCCTGAAGTAGTTAGCCAAAGGTTATTTTCTGTCGGATAGCTGTGTGCTAAAGGGGTTGTTGTAGAGGTGTGTAAGATAAATCCTCGATCTTGATTGACAGGACCGCCACTTAACACGAGCTGATCCTCAATATAATTGCGTGAATTTGCCATTAAAAAATCCATTTTGGCGAGTAATTCCATTACAGAAAGATCTGTTGGAGAATTAAGCATTAATCCCATGGTGCCTTGTTCAGTATGTTCACAAATATAAATGACCGCACGATCGAAGTAATCATCGTTGATTTCAGGTGTGGCAACGAGTAATTTCCCCACTAAATCCATCATAAGCTCAGATCTCCATAAAGTGTTTGTAAGGCGGTT
Organism: Nicoletella semolina; assembly: GCF_004345745.1. GTDB lineage: Bacteria > Pseudomonadota > Gammaproteobacteria > Enterobacterales > Pasteurellaceae > Nicoletella > Nicoletella semolina. Next base: position 168,052 of record NZ_SLXJ01000001.1, read on the forward strand.
ATTGTGGCGAGGGCAGCGGTTTCAGTACGCAAAATACGCTTACCCAATAAAATTTCAGTAAAGCCTGCCTGTTCTGTCATTGCTATTTCTTCAGGTGATAAGCCCCCCTCTGATCCAATCAGTAAACGCACGCCTTCTTTAGGAACATCGGGAAGTGATTTTAGCGTGTATTTGGCTTGTGGGTGTAAATTTAATTTCAGCATTGAATCTTGCTCGTTACACCAATCGCTTAATTTCATTATTGGGCGAATAGTCGCAATGGTATTGCGTCCGCATTGTTCACACGCTGCAATTGCAATTTTCTGCCACTGCTGTAGCTTTTTATCTTGACGTTCGCCATCAAGTTTGACACCGCAGCGTTCAGACCAAAGTGGTGTAATTGTATTGACACCCAGTTCAACCGATTTTTGAATAGTAAATTCCATACGATCACCACGAGAAATCACTTGCCCCAAATGGATAGGTAGGGGGGATTCTCGATCATCAAGTTCAGTGTGATGAATAGTTGCTTCAATCTGTTTTTTTTCAAGGCGAGAAATGGTTGCGTGAAAAATATGGTTTGATCCATCAAATAAAATGAGATCAGCCCCTACGGACATTCTAAGCACTCGACCAACGTGGTTGGCGGCGTCTTCGCTTAAAATACAATGAGACTTTCCCTCAAGGCGTTCAGGGTGATAAATTCTAGGTATTCGCATAATCTATGATGATGTTGATAAATCAAGCGGTCAGATAAACGTGTTTTTTTGCAAAAATTTTCACTAATCTCACCGCTCGTTTGGTTATTTCTACTATTTGAATTGGTGAATGGCTTGCGCAATTTCATTATCGTTATAGATGCTTTTAATTGCGTCTGTGTAAGCTTGCTCCAAGACTTTTTGAATTTCTTGATTGCTCGCATTAAATGCCCCTTCGTAACTGCGTTCTGTCGCAAAGTTTTTATTGAAGTATCCGCCTTTGCCCTGTACCGCAATTTCAAGTTCTACATTCGCATTGATTTTATAACGTAGATTGCCTTGATTTACATCGGCAAAAAATCGTTTGATTTTTAACGTAACGTGGGCATTAGCAGCCCCTTGTATAAGGCTAAATCCTTTACTATTTAGGTTTTGTAACATTGCTTGCTGGAACAACTGTGCGACTTCTGGTGTTGATGTGAGGCGGTGAGTTTCGCCATTTCGCACATAGTTTGCAATTTCATTAGTGCTTCTTAAATCCTGTGTAACGACATTGACATAAGCACTTTGGTTTTGAGTGTTAAATACAGCAGTGGGTGATGGCGTGCTAAAGGTTAAAGTATTTGACGGAGCTTGGCAGCCTGCAATGAAAGCAGTACTTAAAAATAAGGCAAGTAGGGTGATTTTTTTTATTTTTTTCATAGATGCTCCTTGTAAAATAGGGGATTAATCAAGTACAGTTCCAATTAAGTATAGTCTTATTCTTACAAAATTTCCAAATGGAGAAATAAAAAAATGTCTATTGAGCAAACAATAACAGATAAATTAACTCAACAATTTACCCCTGAATGGCTAGAGATTGAAAATGAAAGCCATAAACATAGCTCAGGCAGAGGGAGCGAATCACATTTTAAGGTTACGCTGGTTTCTGCTTTTTTTGAAGAAAGTCGGTTGGTTGCTCGACATCGTGCTATTTATCAATGTTTAGCTGATGAGCTAGCTAACGGTGTTCACGCCCTTGCATTGCATATTTACACGCCAGCAGAATGGCAAGAATGTAATGAAACTGTGCCACCATCGCCTAATTGTTTGGGACACGGTAAGTAGCCAACGTTAAATAATTAGGATAAGTCGGCATAAATATCTTGATTGGTTTAGCAAAAATCAGTAGAATCACGCCCCACTTACTAGCTGTAGTTGAAAATCAATTATGGTCTAAGGGCAGGTCTAGTTTCGGTGAGATGTCCGAGTGGTTGAAGGAGCACGCCTGGAAAGCGTGTATACGGGAAACTGTATCGAGGGTTCGAATCCCTCTCTCACCGCCAGTTTTTATTATGGGTAGCTAATAAGTTTCACAGCTCAAGCTCAAATAATTCCAAATGAATATATCCCCACATATCGCTATTTGGGGATTTTTTTATCGACTATTTTGCTCGTTTGTGCAGTTTGTAATTATTGGTATTATCTATTTTGTTGCCGTTTTGATCCGCAAATTCCAAATAATCCTCCGTAACAATAAGCGCTGTGTTATCTGTCTCTTTTAAACGGATAACGTTATTTTTCTCGCTATCTCGATAAAATATGCCTTGTTCACTAAAAGACTGTTTTTTGTTATTTTTAAGGAAATAGACCGTGTTGTATTGATAAGAATTGTCTTTATTTAAGACGAGTTCTGCTTGGATATGCTCACAATCTGCACAAGGTAAAAAACCTTGATATACGCCCGAAATCGTTTTCGAAGGCATTATAGTAGCACACCCTGTGATTAAGGTAATGCCAGTAAGTAGTGCAAATTTTTTCATTTTCATAGCCTCTTTGGTTTATAAAATCTACTTTTTAGTCAGATTTTGGAATTTAAGTTAGTAAATAGGTTTAAAGTCAGGGTTAATGACAAAACGTAATGTTTGAATTTGGGGTAATGTTTGTTGAATAAGCCGTAACAATTGATGCTGTTCTAACCATAACCCTTGTCTCACAGTTGCATTCGGCACTTCTATTGTGAGTGTATCATCATTGGCGTTGATAATGCGATAAAATTGTTGATAGGTCTTTGGAAGTAATGGCTTAAGGGTAAAATTGATTGTCTGTAACTGGTTATTGCGTTCAACAATATGTGCAAATGCAGACTGCTGTAGTACCTCAGAGATATTTTTAATTGCCTGCTTTTTCATCTTTATTTTCCTTTTTAGCTTGTTTTTTACAACAGTTGCCTCAATAGACTGCCCTATTCTACAAAATTGTCGTATAATCGGCACAATTTTTTATTGAAATAGCCTATGATTTTACTCCGTTCGCTACATAAGTCTGCATTTTTGTCGCAATTTGTTCTTAGTATTGTGGCAGTGTTCGCTATGTCTCCAATTTTTTCTGCCTCAAGTGCAGCGGTTCAAGATCGAGACAGTAAAACAGTGGCGAATCAGCGGATTTTATCTGCATTTAACGAATTTTCAACGGTGCAAAAAACAGAATGTAGCCAATCTGTTTTTCTCCAATTTACCCTCTCTTTTCAAGTTATTTTGCCTCAACAAATGGGTATTTTTTGCAATTTTTTTGCAGTGACTAACCGCTTGTATTTCGTTAATCCGCCTATTCGAGCAGGACCTGTTTAGCACACGATATCATTTAAATTTATTGGGCGTCATTGAGATATTTATCAAGGCACAATTTGGGAACAGTCCTTTTAATTTCCATAAGGAATGTTCTGTTTTATTGAATTTATTATTGGAAGAAACAAGATGTTAACAAAAATTATTACAGCCATTTTCGGTAGCAGCAACGATCGGACTTTACGCCGCTTAAATAAGCGTGTTGCTCAAATTAATAAATTAGAAGCCGAATTTGAGCAGCTAAGCGATGAACAGCTTAAAGCAAAAACGGTCGAGTTTAAGCAGCGAATAGCAAATGGGGAGACGCTAGATAGTTTGTTGCACGAAGCCTTTGCAACGGTGCGTGAAGCAAGTAAGCGAGTGCTAGGTATGCGTCATTTTGATGTGCAACTTATTGGTGGAATGGTTCTAACAGAGCGGAACATTGCTGAAATGCGTACGGGCGAGGGGAAAACTTTAACTGCGACGCTTTCTTGCTACTTAAATGCGTTAATGGGTAAAGGGGTACACGTTGTTACGGTAAATGATTATTTGGCTCGTCGTGATGCACAAACCAATCGCCCATTGTTTGAATTTTTAGGTATGACGGTTGCGGTGAATATCCCAGGGTTATCTTCAGAAGAAAAACAGGTCGCTTATGCAGCGGATATTACTTATGCAACAAACAGTGAGCTTGGTTTTGATTATTTGCGTGATAATTTGGCTCATAGCAAGGAAGAACGATTCCAGCGTCCACTTTATTATGCATTGATTGATGAAGTCGATTCCATTTTAATTGATGAAGCACGGACGCCTCTGATTATTTCAGGACCTGCAGAAGATGTAACACAAATCTATCAAGCCATTGATAAAGTTATTCCACATCTAATTGTACAAGATAAAGAGGACACAGAAGAGTATATTGGTGAGGGCGATTTTACGCTTGACCTTAAAAGTAAGCAGGCTCATTTGACTGAGCGTGGTCAAGTGAAGGTTGAGCAAATTTTGACAGAAATGGGATTAATGCAAGAAGGCGAAAGTCTTTACTCACCTGCGAGAATTAATTTATTGCACCACGTTTATGCGGCACTCAGAGCCCATAAATTATTTGAAGTGAACGTGGATTATATTGTCAAAGACGGCGAAATCGTAATTATTGATGAGCATACAGGGCGAACAATGGCTGGAAGACGCTGGTCTGATGGTTTACATCAAGCGATTGAAGCCAAAGAAGGGGTAAATATTCAAGGTGAAAACCAAACCGTAGCCTCCATTACTTACCAAAACTATTTCCGTTTATATGAGAAATTAGCAGGTATGACAGGAACGGCGGATACCGAGGCTTTTGAATTTCAACAAATTTATGGGTTAGATACCGTTGTTATTCCAACTAACCGACCAATGATTCGTGATGATAAAACGGATTTGATGTTTAAAAGTGAGCCTGAAAAATATCAAGCGGTGATTAAAGATATTCAAGACTGTATTGCTCGCAACCAGCCTGTTTTAGTCGGTACAATTTCAATTGAGAAATCCGAAGTGCTGTCAAAAGCGTTGCAACAAGCAGGCATTAAACATAAGGTGCTCAATGCGAAATTCCACGCACAAGAAGCGGAAATTGTTGCTGATGCAGGTTATCCAGCAGCTGTTACGATTGCGACCAATATGGCAGGGCGAGGTACGGATATTGTGTTGGGTGGCAACTGGAAAGCGGAAATTGCGAAATTAGATAATCCAACCCAAGAACAAATTGAACAAATTAAGTCTGCTTGGAAAGCACGCCACGAAATTGTGATGCAGGCAGGTGGTTTACATATTATTGGTACTGAACGCCACGAATCACGCCGCATTGATAACCAATTACGAGGGCGTTCTGGTCGTCAAGGCGATCCTGGCTCGTCTCGTTTCTATTTATCACTTGATGATGCCTTAATGCGAATTTATCTGAATGAAGGCAAGTTAAATATGATGCGTAAAGCCTTTACAGAGGAAGGCGAGGCAATGGAATCTAAGCTGCTGACTAAAGTGATTGCTTCTGCACAAGCTAAGGTTGAGGCTTATAATTTCGATGGGCGTAAGCAATTGCTACAGTATGATGATGTGGCAAATGAGCAGCGTAAAGCGATTTATGAACAACGCAATTATTTGCTGGATACCGATGATATTTCAGCAATGATCAGCACTATTCGTCAAGACGTAATGAATGCAACGATTGACCAGCATATCCCACCGCAATCAATTGAAGAGATGTGGGACGTTGAAGGGCTGACATTGCATTTAAAACAAGAATTTGATTTAGATCTTCCGATTGCAAAATGGCTTGATGAAGAGAAGGATCTTGATGAAGATAAATTGCGTGAGCGTATTATTGGCATTGCCGTTGAGCAATATCAAGCGAAAGAGGCGAGTGTCGGTGTAGAAATAATGCGAAGTTTTGAGAAAGGCGTAATGTTGCAAAATCTTGATGAACTTTGGAAAGAGCATCTTTCTTCAATGGATTATTTACGCAAAGGCATTCATCTACGAGGCTATGCTCAAAAAGATCCAAAACAAGAATATAAGAAAGAATCATTTGCAATGTTTACTTATATGTTAGAAACATTGAAATCTAATGTGATTAGCATATTAAGCCGTGTGCAAATTCGCAGCCCAGAAGAAGTTGAGCAAGCAAGACGTGAACAGCAGCAACAAGCCAGTCAAGAAGCCGCTCACTATCAATCAACGGAAGGTGAAACGAATGATCGAAATGAGCAAGACTTTGTTAATTTAAATATTGGACGTAATGAATCTTGCCCGTGCGGTTCAGGGAAAAAATATAAGCATTGCCACGGTAATAAAGCAAAATATGCTTAATTTCACAAATATTGCTTGTCTTTGTTATTAGGAATTTATGATGGTTAAACCGAGGATTCAAGTTGCAGCAGCGATTATTCGCAATGAATTTCGACAGATTTATCTAACTCAACGTCTTGAAGGGCAGGATTTTGCACAATCATTGGAATTCCCTGGAGGAAAAGTTGATGTAGGAGAAACACCTGAAGAGGCGTTAGCACGAGAATTAGAAGAAGAAATTGGTATTCATATTTTGAGTGCTTTTCCTTATGAACATTTCTCGTTTGAATATCCGAATAGAACCATTGAATTTTTCTTTTATCTAGTGGAAGAATGGGTTGGCGAACCCTTTGGGCGAGAGGGACAAGAGGGATTTTGGATAGAGCAATCGGAACTTGAAGAGGGTAAATTCCCTCCAGCCAATTTGGAGTTGATTCGTAAGCTAAAAATGGAGCTTGAATAATTTAAGCACATCATTTTTTGGTCGTATCGCTAAATAGTAATAGGATCAAGTAGATTTATAAAACGAATAACATAGCGAAATAAAAAAGCAGACAAGCGGTTAATTATGAAAGAAATTTTACGCATTGCCACACGCCGAAGCCCATTAGCACTGTGGCAGGCCAGTTTTGTTAAAGCAGAATTAGAGGGACGTTTTCCTCATATTTCTGTTGAATTAGTGCCGATAGTTACAAAGGGCGATGTGATTTTAGATACACCTTTAGCAAAAATTGGTGGCAAAGGGTTATTTGTAAAGGAGTTAGAACAAGCCTTATTTGACAATAAAGCGGATCTAGCTGTGCATTCAATGAAAGATGTGCCGATGGTGTTACCAGAGGGATTGACATTAGCGGTAATTTGTCAGCGAGAAGATCCTCGAGATGCGTTTGTATCCAATCGCTATGCTACGTTAGATGAACTTCCTGAGGGGGCGATTGTTGGAACATCAAGCTTACGCCGCCAATGTCAGATTATGGCAAATTACCCTCATTTACGGATTGAATCCTTGCGAGGTAATGTAGGTACACGTTTAAATAAACTTGATAATGGTGAGTATGACGCAATTATTTTAGCTTCTGCTGGACTTATTCGGTTAGGATTACAAGAACGTATTCGTGAGTTTATTGCGACTGAGAAATTATTACCAGCAGCAGGGCAAGGGGCTGTGGGTATTGAAACTCGTTTAAATGATGAGCGAGTATTGAAATATGTGAATGCATTAAATCACGCTAATACTGCAAGCTGTGTAATCGCAGAGCGTGCAATGAATACCCGTTTACAGGGGGGCTGTCAAGTGCCAATTGGTGGTTTTGCCACATTAGATAATGGTCATATTTACTTAAGAGCATTGGTTGGAGAACTTGATGGATCTGCCATTATCCGAGCTAGTGGTGTGGCATCTGTTGCTCAAGCAGAACAATTAGGGATAAAAATAGCCGAACAACTTTTATCCCAAGGCGCAGATAAAATTTTGCAAGCGATTTACTCAGAATAGAGAATGAATATTTTAGTTACTCGCCCTGATGAGAGGGGGGCAGAGCTGGTTAAGATGCTAGCACAACAACAAATATTGGCTATTCACCAACCTCTTTTTACCATCGTAGCAGGCAGAGAATTAGCACGTCTAATCCCTATGCTAGCGGAATTGAAGAGTGGAGATTATGTTTTTGCTGTCTCAAAAAATGCGGTAGATTTTTCTTCGGAGGCACTAAGAGAAACAGGTTTTGGCTGGCGAGATGATTTGATTTATTTAGCCGTTGGGCAGAAAACAGCAAGTTATTTTTCACTAAAAAGTGGACAAGCGACGCATTACCCAATTGTTTCAGAGGACAGTGAAGGGCTACTAGCTTTAGCTATGTTGCAGGATTTATGCGGTAAAAAAGTATTGATATTACGAGCTGAAACAGGGCGAGATTTTTTTGCTAAATCGGTACTTTCCCGAGGGGCAGAAATACAAACATTAGAGTGCTATCAAAGGATAAGTAATGTGAACCAGCTAGGCGAAAAATTGAACCTAGCGAAGCGAGTAGGTATTAATGCGATTATTGTAAGTAGTAATGAAATTTTATCAATTTTACTAGAAAATACCCAAGTTTCAGAGCAAGAATGGCTATTTTCGTGTAAACTGATCGTGGTGAGTGAACGCATTGCAAACTATGCCGAACAACTTGGGTGGCATAAAGAAAAAATAATACTTTCACCGAAAGCAACCAATACAGCCTTATTGGAAACCATATTAAAAATAAGTAGTCAATAATAGGTAATCAGAGACAGCTAAGAGAGCAAATAAGCTTACGAGCAGATTAGGAGGAACCCCAATGACCAAAGGAAAGCAAAGCAATAAAGATCATACCAAGCAGACAAAGCTTGAAAAGCATGTTTTGCAAACAGAACAAGCTCTCAATAATAAGCTAGTCTCAGAAACAGCAATGCAAGCTGAACAGATAGAAAAAACAGAACAATCGGTAAGTGCTTCTGAAAATTTTGTAGAATCGAATTCAGCGGATAGGATCTTAATCAATACAGCTAAATCAGAAGAAAATTCTCAATTTTCCAATATAAAACACGAGGCGAACTCAGTGGAAAGTAATCTAGAAGTCGTTACAGAAAAAGCGGAGACTCCTCTTGAAAAACAAAAATCGGGCGGTAAAGCAATTGCAATCTTGGCACTATTAGTGGCATTTGCTGGTGGCGGTGCTGGGCATTTTTTAGTAAATAAAAAATTTGAACAGGTTGAAAAAGAGATTGCTCGTTTGTCAAGCGATGTAGAGCAAGGGGGAGTATTAAAGCCTGAGATTGATCTGCCAAATTTTGATAAAGAAAAAGCGTTGTTAGACAATTTGGATAAAGCTTATCAAGTCGCTGTAAAGCGTGTTGAACAGCTTGAGAAACAGCAGCAAGACTATCAAGAACAAATTCAGCAGCTACATTCGCAAGTAAAAAAATTAGCAGGTAAACTTTCGAATGAGTCAAGCCAGTGGTTATTGTTAGATTCGGAATTTTTGCTCAAGAATGCATTGCGAAAATTAGTCTTAGATAGCGATACAGAGACGGCGAAAAGTTTATTGATTGAAGCGGACAACGTGTTAAATCAAGTTGGAGATGTGGAGATTGTTAAGGTGCGAGATGCAATAAAAGCGGATCTTCATACGCTTACCCATTTAAATGAGGTTGATCAAAATGACCTAATGCAGCGGTTATCACAATTAGCAAATGCAGTTGATGATATGCCGTTGATGGATAGTACAGACAATATGGATGATCTAGAGTCGGAGTTAAGTGGATCAATTGCGGATTGGGAGAAAAATATTACAAAAAGTGCGAACTCTTTCTTGAATAGTTTCATTCGAATAAGTGATAAAAATAATCTGACAGATAAGGTATTTATCGCACCAAATCAAGAAATTTATCTGCGTGAGAATATTCGCTTACGCTTACAAATTGCAATTTTAACAATTAGTCGCCAGCAAAATGATCTGTATAAAGGATCACTTGAGGCAGTGAGTGCTTGGGTAAGAAGTTATTTTGATACTCAAAATGAGAATGTAAAATCTTTTATTGCTGAACTAGATTCACTTTTGGAGCAGTCAATTTATATTGACGCACCAAATCAATTACAAAGTTTAGCGGTATTAGCAGAGATACAGAATAAGCCTTTAATAGAGGTTGAAAAAATTCAGCTAGAAAGCAATAAATCCTTGGAACATTTAAAACTCGATGAGAAAGTTTTTCAGAAAAAAGCAGATGTTATGACTGAACCAGAAGTAAAAACTGGAACAAAAGTAGATGTTGAAGCAGAGCCAAAACAGGCTGGAATGAGTAAAGAAGTGGAGGTTAAGGTTAATAGCGAGGAAGTAAATAGTTCAAAAGTGTTGGAGGTAAATTCTCCAGAGGATTCTACAACCTCTGCCACAGAGCCAGCATTAATGGGGAGTGAAGCAGAGTCAAAGTCCCAGCCAGCTAAAACAGAATAGGAGCTAAAAGATTATGTTTCGTGTTCTTTTTTTAATGATCTTAGCGTTAGTTGGTCTAATTTTAGGGCCGAATATCGCAGGTAACCAAGGCTATGTGCGTATTGAGACAGACACAAAAGTTATAGAAATGAGCTTGGTTGTATTAGTTTTCTTTTTTGTTGCTGCATTGGCAGTAGTTTATCTGCTTGAATGGCTATTTTCTCGTTTGTTCCGCTTAAGTCGTGGTGCATACCAGTGGGTTGGGAAGCGTAAACGTAAAAAAGCTCAGCAGCAAACACTTGAAGGTCTGATGAAAATGACCGAAGGGGATTACTCCAAAGCTGAAAAATTGATTAGTAAAAATGCTAAACACGCTGATGAGCCGATTTTAAATTTTATTAAGGCCGCAGAGGCTGCTCAGCAACGAGGTGATGATTTAAATGCAAATCACTATTTACTTGAAGCGGCGAAAATAGCAGGTCCAAATAATATTGCTGTCGAAATTGCAAGAACTCAAGTATTATTACAACAGAATAAACTGCCCGCTGCACGTAGTTCTGTGGATAGTTTATTAGAACTTGCACCAAATAATATAGAAGCGTTGCGTTTAGGTATTGAAATTTATCAACGTTCAGGTGCTTATAAAGCTCTTGATAACGTGCTGGAAAATGCGAAGCAAGTTAGCTTCCTTTCAGCGACAGAATATGAATCATTGATGCAGCAAGTTGAAGATGGTCTATTAGATGAAGTAATGAACGAAGAAGGGCAGGAGGGGTTACTTCGTTGGTGGGAGCATCAACCAAGTCGTCGCCGTCGTTCTGTTTATGTTAGAGCTGGTCTAGTTAAACGTCTTATTGAAAGTGGGGATCACCTGTCAGCAGAGAAGATTGCATTAGAGACAGTGAAAAAATTTAATGATGATCAATTAGCAGATCTTTTTGGTGTATTAGTCGATCTTCAGGCTGAACCAGAAGGTAAACTAGTACAAATGCTTCAAAAACGTGCACAAAAAGCGGAAAATCTCTACTCTGATGACTATGCTCGAGTATTGGGCTATCTTTTCACAAGAGCAGGTTTATTTGAGCAGGCAAAACCTTACTTTGTGCAGTTGCTAGATCACCAAGAGTGTGTTTCTAATGATCGTATTATGGCACTTTATATGGCAGAAAAAACAGGCGATATAGTATTGGTAGATCGCCTGAAACAGGAAAATCTAAAAGACATTAATATGAATGAAGATGAAGTGTTAGCTTTACCTGTTGCTGAAAGTAGAAATAATATCTAAAGTTTTTACTATCTCTCTGTGTTAGCGGTGAGATTAGTATAAAGAAGTGCAAAACGCCAAATATTAATTATATTTGGCGTTTTTTATAAATTTATATGTTCTAGTTTGACTGGTTTTAGTATTTTTGTCTTAGATTATTTAATGCAATTAAGCCTTTATTACAACTTTTTTCTTGTAATGTAGAATCCATTTTTGCAATTTTTTGCTTTGATTCAAGGAGTTTATTTTTCATATTTTTGACTTTAGGGTGAGTCCCAGGTTGTTTTTCTGCATCTCTAATTAACTTCTCAGCTTCTTTAAACATCAACAGACATTGATGAGTAAATTTATTTGCTGGCTGTTTAGAGACTTTGCTGGGTAGAGATGAACTGGTAGACGCACTAGCAAAACTCGCAATAAACAAGGCTAATCCTGTCGTGATCAGCAAATTTAATACGTTATTTTTTTTCATTATTATTTACCGTAAAGCCTGATAGGACAGACATTGTACTAAAATTATTGAATAAAGTCATGGTCAATCTGGATTTTTTATGGTTTGAGGTAAAAATCTGTGATCTGTAGAAAATTAATGGTGATTTACTCGTTTTTATTAATTGATTTATATCAATGATAAGATCAATTTATGCTATTTTTAGAGGAACTTTTGCCTAGAAAGTTGATGAATGTCAGTTTTTGCTATTTTTTAAAGAGAAGATTGAGAGTAAAATAGTAAAGCAAGACCAAGTATATTTTTCTTTCGGATTTCAATAAAAAGTAGGAAGTGGATTATAAGGTCAAATTCAAAGGGGTGGTTGCATAATATGTAATCAAATATTTCTAGTTATATAACTAAAGAGGTTTAAGATGTTAGATGTTGTTGAACTCTCACGTTTACAATTTGCTTTAACGGCACTCTACCACTTCTTGTTTGTTCCTCTTACATTAGGTCTTTCCTTCGTACTTGTGGTGATGGAAACCCTATATGTAACAACTGGCAAAGAAGTTTATAAAGATATGACTAAGTTCTGGGGTAAATTGTTTGGGATAAACTTCGCTCTAGGGGTAACAACTGGTATTACAATGGAATTTCAGTTCGGGACAAACTGGTCTTATTATTCTCACTATGTGGGAGATATTTTTGGTGCACCGCTGGCAATTGAAGGGCTAATGGCGTTTTTCTTAGAATCAACTTTTATTGGTTTATTCTTTTTTGGTTGGGATCGTTTATCAAAAGGTAAGCATTTAATTGCGACTTATGCTGTTGCATTTGGTTCAAACTTATCTGCACTATGGATTTTAGTTGCCAACGGTTGGATGCAAAATCCTGTTGGTTCAGAGTTTAATTTTGAAACGATGCGTATGGAAATGAGTAGTTTCTCAGAGCTTGTCTTCAATCCAGTTACACAGTCTAAATTTGTGCATACTGTTACAGCAGGTTATACCTGTGGAGCGGTATTTGTATTGGGAATCAGTGCATATTACCTTTTAAAAGGCAGAGACTTAGGTTTTGCTAAGCGTTCTTTCTCTGTTGGGGCAAGTTTTGGTTTAATGGCGATCATCTCTGTGTTAATTATGGGTGATGAGTCAGGCTATGAAATTGGTAAAGCTCAGCCAACGAAGTTAGCAGCAATGGAAGGTGAGTTTGAGACGCAGCCAGCTCCAGCTGCTTGGAATGCTTTTGTAATTCCAAATACCAAAGAAATGAGAAATGAGTCTTCTATTCATATCCCTTATATGGCAGGGATCATTGCAACTCGTTCTTTTGATACCGAAATTAAAGGTTTGAAAGATATTCGTGTTATAAATGAGCAACGTGTTCGTAATGGTATCGTGGCTTACGCCTTATTAGAAAAACTTCGTTCAGGAGACTACACAGCTGAAGATAAAGTGGCATTTGAGGCTGTCCAAAAAGATCTTGGTTTTGGTTTATTATTAAAGGCCTATACTGACAATGTGGTTGATGCAACAGAAGCACAAATCCAGCAAGCTGCCGATGATACTATTCCAAATGTTGGACCGACTTTCTGGGCGTTCCGTAGTATGATGATTTCAGGCGGATTAATGTTACTTTTAATTGGATTTGGTTTTATACAAAATCTGCGTGGTACCGTAGGTAAAAACCGCCTATATTTGAAAGCTATGTTGTGGGGAATTCCACTTCCTTGGATTGCTATTGAATCTGGTTGGTTCTTGGCTGAATATGGTCGTCAGCCTTGGGCAATTTATGAAGTGTTGCCGACGGGTGTTTCTAATTCAGCATTGACAACAACCGATCTTTGGATTGCCATTGGTTTGCTGTGCGGACTTTATACGTTATTCCTTGTGGTAGAAATGTACTTAATGTTTAAATATGGTCGTCTAGGACCAAGTGCATTAAAAACAGGTCGCTACTATTTTGAACGTCTGCAAAATAATTAGGAGTTAAAAATGTTAGATTATGAAGTTCTCCGCTTTATTTGGTGGATTTTAATTGGGGTATTGCTGATTGGATTTGCGATCACCGATGGTTTTGATATGGGGGTACTCACATTATTACCTGTTATTGGTAAAAGTAATGTTGAACGCCGTGTAATGATCAATACCATTGCGCCACATTGGGACGGAAACCAAGTGTGGTTATTAACAGGAGGTGGGGCAATTTTTGCTGCGTGGCCGACTGTTTATGCAACCTCATTTTCAGGTTTCTTCCTTGCGATGATTTTAGTGCTTGCAGCATTATTCTTTCGTCCTGTTGGTTTTGAATATCGTGCAAAAATTGATGATCCAAAATGGCGTAGTGCATGGGATTGGGGATTATTTATTGGTGGTTTTGTGCCATCTTTGATCTTCGGCGTGGCATTTGGTAATTTATTACAAGGTGTACCGTTTGAATTTAATAACCTTAATCAAGTGCAATATACGGGGTCATTCTTTGGTTTATTGAATCCGTATGCACTATTGTGTGGGGTGATTAGTTTGATGATGCTCACTACACAAGGTGCGACTTGGTTACAAATGAAGACGACATCGGAATTACGTTCTCGTGCAGAAAATATCGCTCAAATCACCGCTTCTGTTACGCTTGTAACCTTTGTTATTGCTGGGATATGGCTATATTTCAAAAATGGCTTTGTTATCACAAGTGAGTTAGATCATAAGGCACTGTCTTTATTGAAAGATAAAACTGTAGCATTAGAAAGTAGTGCTTGGTTTAAAAATTTCTTTGAAATGCCAGTGCTTTGGGTTATTCCTGCTTTAGCTGTTTTAGGGGCATTAGTTACTATTGCAAGTTCTAAAGCAGGTCGTTCTGGCTGGGCATTTTTTGGTTCATCAATTATGCTAGTTGGTATTATTTTAACTGCTGGCGTATCAATGTTCCCATTCGTGATGCCATCTATTTCTCACCCAGAAATGAGTTTAACTGCTTGGGATTCGACTGCAAGCCATAAAACATTAATGATAATGTTTGTTGTTGCCTGTATTTTTGTCCCACTTGTTTTGAGTTATACAATTTGGTCATATATCAAAATGTACGGTCGTATTGATGCAAAATTTATTGAAAACAATAAGGCAAGTGCTTACTAAGAAGGAGAATAAAAATGCTATATGTAACTTGGGTATTAGGAATTTTCCTTGCAATCTTATTTGCGACAGTTATTACTGTTAGTCTTGAGAAAACGGGTAAATTTGACGAATAATGATCACGTTGATTTATAATCTTACTCAAAAGGGCTTGTTAAAAGCCCTTTCTTTTCTACTTGCAAGCGGTCTATTTATTGTTATTTTTTGCAAATCAATGTTGTTTGCTTCTAAATTTGGCATATTTTCTTTAGTTGTTTTTTATGGTACTGTCATTTTGTGGATTCACGGAATTGGGTTTGAGATAAGATTGTCATTTTGGCGACTAGTTTTTTTACCACTTGTAGGTTATCTTATTGTTATTCCTGCATTTATTTACATCGTTTTAATCTAAGTAATTTGTCAATTTCAAGTCTTTTCTTATCTTTACATATAAACGCTGGAAAAGACTTGCATAATAAATCGACTCTCTCTAAAATGCCGAGCAATTTTCGCCTAGGTTCTAGGCTTTTTTCTTTTTTATGAATAATGTATTGCTATAAAAAACGTTTCATTATGAGAGCAATGGCTACATAGTTAGGGAGTTAATAAAAGTAGAATGACGTATTTAGTTCGAGTCTATTATGAAGATACCGATGCAGGTGGCGTAGTTTATCACGCTCGTTATTTGCACTTTTTTGAGCGTGCGAGGACAGAATTTTTACGCCAGCTTGGGTTTTCTCAACAATTATTGTTGGCAGAGAATATTGCTTTTGTCGTAAAAAAGATGGAAATTGACTATAAAATTGCAGCAAAATTAGATGATTTACTGCACGTTGAAACGACTATTAGTCAGATAAAAGGGGCTAGTATTGTCTTCATTCAGCGTTTATTTCGTCAAACAGAATGTTTGAGCGAAGCGACTATTCGTGTTGCAAGTGTTGATTTAGCCAAAATGAAGCCCATTGCGGTGCCTAAAGCTATTTCTATGCGGTTGCAGCAGTGCATTAACTAGAATTAACAACCTCGGAGTTTAATAATGCCAACAGAGTTTAACTTAGTTTCATTATTTCTTGAAGCAAGTATTGTCGTGAAACTTGTTATTTTAACCTTGATTATATTTTCTTTAGTTTCTTGGGCGGTGATTATTCAGCGTAGTCGTTTATTAGCGAATGCCAAGAAAGAATCGCTAGCGTTTGAAGACCGTTTTTGGTCTGGTGAAGATCTTCATCGTTTGCACGAAGGATTAGAACATCGTCGTGAAGGATTAAATGGGGCAGAGCAGATTTTCTATATCGGTTTCAAAGAGTTTAATCGTTTAAGTCAGGCAAATTCCGATTTGCCAGATTCGATTATTCAAGGATCTAGCCGTGCTATGAATCTTGCACTAAATCGTGAGATGGAAAACATTGAGAATCATATCCCATTTTTAGGAACGGTGGGATCGATCAGTCCTTATATTGGTTTATTTGGTACTGTATGGGGGATTATGCACTCGTTTATGGGATTAAGTGCAGTAAAACAGGCCACACTACAATCTGTTGCACCAGGTATTGCGGAGGCACTAATTGCGACTGCGATAGGGTTATTTGCTGCTATTCCTGCCGTGATTGCTTATAATCGTTTGAATTTACAGGTGAGTAAATTAGAGCAAAATTATATCAATTTTATTGATGAATTTACCACGATTTTGCATCGTCAAGTATTTAGCAAAAAATAGTATTATTTATAAATTGCAGAATTTTTATTTGAATTAACCGCTTGTTTTTGTTAGGCAAGCGTTAATAAAATGAGAGAAAGCGTAAATCGTGTAGAATAAGAAAGGATAGAGTAAATATGCGTTACCGTCGCCGTCATCGTGAGGTGAAATCGGAGATTAATGTTGTACCATTTTTAGATGTGTTATTAGTATTATTACTCATTTTTATGGCAACTGCTCCAATTATTAGTCAAAGTGTTGAAGTGAATTTACCAAAGGATAGCCATAGCCAATCAGTTTCTAATGAAGATAAAAAGCCTGTTATTTTAGAAGTTTCAGGTGTAGATCTTTATAAATTGAAAATTGATGGAAGTTATATGCAAGGCAGAACAGGGGTAGAGAATCTTAGTGGTGAGGAAGTTGTTGCTTATGCTGGTGATGCTCTTCAAAAAGATAATAGCACTTTGTTTTTAGTCGCTGGCGAGGCGAGTGTGCCTTATGAAGAAGTGATCAAAGGGATTGTGTTATTGAAAAATGCAGGCATTCAAAATGCAGGATTAATGACGGAAAGTAGATAAATCAAAATATTGAATAGGTCAGGATATATAGTGAAACATAATCGTACAGGGTTAACGAAAGCACTGATTATTTCTGTTATTTTACACAGTTTGTTAATTGGTTTGCTGCTGGTCGGTTCCCTTTTGCCTTCTTCACACTTGTCAGCTGGCGGTAGCGGAGGAGAGCTTGAGCAATTTGAGGCTGTAATGGTTGATACTAGACAGGTTGCAGCAGAATATGGTCGTCTGCGTGAGCAAAAACAAGGTTCGATCAAACCGATTTCTCAAGAGCAAGAAACAGAGAATGAGGAACAGAAGGTGTCAAAGGAAACGGTAGAAAAAACACTTTTGGTAAAACAAAAAATAGAGCAACAGCAAAAATCAGAACAAGAAAAAGCAGAACAGCAGAAAGCATTGCAAAAGCAGCGTCAAGAGCAAGAGCGTAAAAAAGAAGAATTAAGGTTACAAGAAATTGCTAAACAGGAAAAATTAAAAAAGCAGCAAGAAGTAGAACGTAAAAAACAAGAAGAAGCAGATCGTAAAAAATTGGAAGAAACTGCCCGCTTAAAAGCACAAGCGGAGGCTAAAAAGGTTGAAGCTGCCAAAAAAGAAGCTGAGCAAGAAAAAAAATTGGCACAAGAAATCCAGCTAGAACAGGAAAAATTAGCGAAGCTACAAGCTGAGAAAGAGGCGAAGGAAAAAGCTGAAAGAGAAATAAAAGAAAAAGCTGATCAAGAAGCGAGGGCGAAAGCCGAAAGAACAGCAAAGGAGAAGGCTGAAAAAGCAGCAAAAGCCAAGGCGGCAGAAGCTGCTGCGAAAGAGGCTACTGCAAGAGAAAGGGCTGAAGCCTTGCGTCAATTCCAAGAAATCGGCGATGTAGGAGGCGGTACAAGTCGAGGTGGTAATCAAAAAGTGGCTGGTTCTCAAGGAAGTGGTGGCACAAAAGGGATTGGAGCAGGACAGGGAAACGCAAATATTTATGCTAGTCAAGTGCGTGCTGTACTAAGACCGAAATTTAACTACCAAAATTTAGGTACAAAACATTGTAAAATTCGAGTAAATATTGCACCCGATGGCAATGTGTTAAAGTATGATAAGGTGTCAGGTGATGTTGATGTATGTGCAGTTGCAATGGGGGCTATTGCTCAGACCCCTAAATTACCTAAGCCAGCTGATAATGTTTATGAACAAGTAAAAGTATCCATTATTACTTTTGATGCTTCATTTAGGCGACAATAAAATTCGGATAGAGGATTATAGGGGAAAAAAATGAAAAAAATTTTAATATTGATAGGTTTTTTCTTTAGTTGTCATATTGCAAGTGCCAATACGGAATTTGAGATTGTCGTAGATAGTAGTGGACTAAGCCTTGCTCAACCGATTGCGGTTGTGCCATTTAAAACAGTTGGTGTTGTCCCTGAAGATGTGGCAAAAATTGTGTCTGACGATTTACGAAATAGTGGTAAGTTTGCACCGATTAATCCGAATAATATGCCATCTCACCCTGTTTCAGCTGCGGAAATTATACCTGATCAGTGGTCAGTGTTAGGCGTGCAAGCGGTCGTTGTTGGGCAAGTAAATACAATTAATAACGGTTATCATATCGCTTATCAGTTAGTTGATGTGATTGGTGCATCGGGCGTGGCTGGTAATGTGATTTTACAAGGAGCGTTTAATGTGCCTGCAAGCAAGATTCGTTTGGGAGCTCATACTGTAAGCGATCAGATTTTTGAAAAATTAACGGATATTCGAGGGGCATTTAGAACGAAAATTGCTTATGTAGTACAGAGAGGGGTATCTGCTTATGAGTTAAAAGTTGCAGATTATGACGGTTTTAATGTTTTCACGGTTGTGAAAAGTAAAGAGCCATTGATGTCGCCAGAGTGGTCGCCAGATGGTTCACGTTTAGCTTATGTTACTTTTGAGAATAAAAAAGCTCAAATTGTGATTCATGAATTAAGCTCTGGTAAACGTAAAGTCATTGCTGCTTTAAAAGGACATAATGGTGCCCCTGCATTTTCTCCAGATGGCTCACGCATCGCTTTTGCTTCAAGTAAAGAGGGTGTGTTAAATATTTATCTAGTTGGAGTGAATGGCGGTAATTTAGTGCAACTAACGAGTGGTTCTGGAAATAATACCGAGCCGAGCTGGTCTCCTGATGGCAATATGATATTATTTACCTCAGATCGTGCGGGTAGTCCACAAGTGTATCAGATGAATATATCAGGCGGTAGTGTGAACCTAGTTGGGGGTAACGGTAGCGGTAAGATATCTTCAGATGGAAAGAATTTAATTATGGTTGCTGGTGATAAAATTGTAAAACGAGATCTCGTTTCGGGTAGCACAGAGGTGTTAAGTTCTACGTTTTTAGACGAAAGTCCAAGTATTTCACCAAATGGCACTATGGTTATTTATAGCTCTACCAAAGGTGTGAGCAAAGTGCTACAATTGGTGTCCGCAGATGGCCGTTTTAAAGCTAACCTGCCGGGAGCGGGGGGACAATATAAATTTCCTGCTTGGTCACCGTATCTGACTAAACAATAATTCTTTTTGGAGAAAAAAATGAAAAAACTAGCTAAAGTATTAATGATTGCGGCACCCGCTTTTATTTTAGCAGCATGTAGCAGCTCGAATGATAACGCAAGTGCAAATGCAAATCTAAATGCAGGTCAAACTTTTGGTGGTATGTCTGTGCAAGATTTACAAACTCGTTACAACACCGTGTACTTCGGTTTTGATAGCTATGTAGTTGAAGGTGAAAATCGTACTTTATTAGATGCCCACGCAGCTTACTTAACTTCAGTAAATGGTAAAGTAACCGTATCTGGACACGCTGATGAGCGTGGTACGCCAGAGTATAATATCGCATTAGGTCAACGTCGTGCCGATGCAGTTCAAAGCTACTTAGCATCTAAAGGTGCAAACCAAGTATCTACGGTGTCTTACGGTGAAGAAAAACCTGCAGTATTGGGGCATTCTGAAGCAGATTATCAGAAAAACCGTCGTGCAGTTTTAGAATACTAGTTTCTAGTTATTGAGTGATAAAGCCTCGAGAAATCGAGGCTTTATTTTTATCTGAGATTATTTTTATTTGTATCGCTTAATTTTTTGTTGGTTTTTTCGTTAAAATAGTGTTGGTTTATCGGTAAATATAAGGAAGAAATATGCAATTTATAGGGAAAATTTTAGGGTTTATATTAGGATATAAATTTTTTGGTGGTTTTTTTGGAGCTGTTTTAGGTGTAATGATAGGACATTGGGCTGATAAGAAACTTTATGAATTGGGATCGGTTAGCTCAAGCGTTTTTAAGAAGCCACTGACTCGTCAATCTCTATTTATGCAGACGACTTTTGCTGTGCTTGGTCATATTGCAAAATCAAAAGGTAGAGTAACTAAACACGACATTGAGCTTGCTCGTCAAATAATGGCAAATCTGAAATTAGATGAGGAAAATCAAAAACAGGCTCAACAGGCGTTTAATTTAGGTAAAGAAAGTGATTTTCCTTTAGGTCATGTAATCCGAGAATTTCGCGAGGCGTGTGGGCAGCGTGGTGATTTATTACGTTTTTTTATTGAGGTTCAGATGGTTGCTGCACTTCAAGATGGTCATTTAGATGAGAAAGAACAACAGATTTTATTTACTATCGCTGATCATTTAGGAATGTCTCGTTTCCAATTCCAGCAAATGTTGGCTATGGTAGCAGCGGCTCAGCGTTTTCGTTCTGGGCGTTACCAGCAAGGATATGGTTATCAGCACGATCATCAACAATACCATCAGCAGGAACAATATCAAGGTTATTCAGGTAGTCATCAATCAAGTGGACCTACTTTGGCGGACGCTTATAACGTGTTAGGCGTGAGTGAAGCTGATGATCAAAACACGGTTAAACGTGCTTATCGTAAATTAATGAATGAGCATCACCCTGATAAGCTTGTTGCAAAGGGGTTGCCACCAGAAATGATGGACGTGGCAAAAGAAAAAGCACAGCAAATCCAAGCGGCTTACGATTTAGTTTGTAAATCAAAAGGCTGGTAACGAGCGATAAGCGGTCAATAAATGTGAAAAATTTACCAAAACAGGCAGCTTCTGAACAATCTGTGTGTCAGGGAGTTATTCTTGCTCCAATGCAGGGAGTGCTTGATCCTTTTGTTCGCCAATTGCTCACGGCCGTCAATGAATATGATCTTTGCATTTCTGAGTTTGTTCGGGTTGTTGATCAAAAATTACCGAAAAAGGTGTTTTATCGCCTTTCTCCTGAATTGCAGAATGGGGGGGTTACCGCTTCAGGCACACCTGTTAGAGTACAACTATTGGGACAGCACCCAGAATGGCTTGCAGAAAATGCAGTATTGGCAGTAGAGCTAGGTTCACACGGCGTTGATCTAAACTGCGGCTGTCCTTCGAAAACAGTTAATGGTAGCCACGGTGGAGCTGCTTTACTAAAGCAGCCTGAATTAATTTATCGTGCGACACAGGCTATTCGTCAAGCTGTGCCGTCTGATCAGATTGTGTCAGTAAAAGTGCGATTAGGTTGGGATTCCAGCGATTATGCCTTTGATATTGCTGATGCTGTGCAGCAAGGCGGAGCGAATGAAATCACCGTACATGGTAGAACAAAAATGGACGGTTATCGTGCAGAGCGGATTAATTGGCAAATGATTGGTGAAATAAGTCGTAGGCTTGATATTCCTGTTATCGCAAATGGCGAAATTTGGGATTTTGCAAGTGCAAAAAAATGTATGGAAATCACCGCTTGTCATCGTGTGATGATTGGGCGTGGAGCATTGAATGTGCCAAATTTAAGTAAAGTGATCAAGTATAATCAACCTAAAATGCCGTGGAATGAGGTGCTATGGCTGCTTTATCAATATGTACATTTAGAAAATCAGCAAGATACAGGTTTTTACCACATTGCTCGAATTAAACAGTGGTTACGGTATTTGGATAAAGAATATCCTCAAGCAATAAAATTGTTTGAGCTTTTAAAAGCTGAACACGGCTACGAGGGATTAAAAAGGCACATTGTTGCACAAGTCGCACTCAATAACCGCTAGTATCTAGCTCGTAGTATCAGATCAGTGTGAGGAACAGAAATGGAAAAACGTATTTTTAGTGAACAGCAAGACACCAGTAGCTTACCAGCATATCAAGCGAAGCGAGAATTTTCCACTGAAGATGTAATTATTGAGGATAATAAGGAGCTAGAGGAGATAAAAGATATTGCCTTGTCTGTTGAGCCTCGTTCTCGTTTTTGGATTCGATTATTTCTTGCGGGAGTCGGACTTTTTGTGGTCGCTGTATTCGCCCAATCTGTGCAATGGATAATAGAGACTTGGCGTGCAAATGAATGGATTTATTTGGTATTTTCACTGGCATTTTTTGCGATAAGTTTAGTGGGGGTCAGTACACTAATCAGAGAGTGGCGTAAATTAGTTTGGTTAGGTAAATATCGTCAATTTCAACAAACCAGTGAGCAGCTTCGACAAGGTATTTCGCAAGCAAGCGGTGAACAAGCTGTCGATTTTTGCAAAAAAGTCTTCTCGAATGCAACAAGTTCGGCTTTTGTGAAAAAGCCTCTGCTCCAACAAGGCAAGCAGCGTTTTTTTGAACAGCTTGATGAGGCATATAATAGTCAGGAAGTACTCTATTTATTTAGCGAAAATGTACTGGTGCCAATTGATAAGCAGATGAAAAAGCTGATTAGTAAAAGTGCTTCCGAAAATGCACTCATTGTCGCACTTAGTCCGCTAGCTTTGGTTGATGTGTTATTTATCGCTTGGCGTAATATTCGTTTGGTAAATCAAATTACCCAAGCCTATGGAATGGAGCTAGGTTACTTTAGTCGTTTGGCACTATTTAAAATGGTGTTAAAAAATATGGCATTTGCAGGCGTGGCAGAATTGGCAACTGACATTGGTGGAGAAGTGTTTTCCCAAAGTTTAACGGCGAGATTTTCAGCAAGAGCCGCACAAGGTATTGGTGTAGGCTTACTGACAGCGAGACTAGGCATTAAGGCAATGGAATTTTGTCGCCCGATTGCTTTCCAAGCGAACGAACGTCCAAAATTATCTGTTGTAAGACAAGAGCTGTTGGGGGTACTGAAAGAGAGACTGTTTCGGAAAAACACCGAGAAAGCGGTAGAAAAAGAGAGATGATAAAAAATTTCTGCTGTATATTGAGAAAGGGGTAGCAACAATATAAAAAACGTCCTAAAATAAAATGTAACCATTTGATAAACAGAGCTATTTTTTGCTAGGGATAACCATTTTTTCAGAACGTCTTGTTGATTTTGTGCTGGAATATTATTATTTCATCAAGTCTTACTTGAAAGTTACCGCTTGTTATTCAAAATACTTGAAGCACAAGCAAAAGCTGACGACCACGCCCACTGAAAATTATAGCCCCCTAGCCAACCAGTAACATCTAACACCTCACCAATGAAATAAAGTCCTTCAACTGCTTTGGTCTGCATTGTTTTAGACGAAATAAAATCGGTATCCACGCCACCCTTCGTTACCTCCGCAGTACGGTATCCCTCCGTACCATTTGGTAAAAACTGCCAGTCGTGAATAAAATGCGTCAAAAAGCTGAGATCAGCTTTACTCAACTGAGCAATCATTTTGTCGTGTAGCATTTTTTGTGCTAACCACAATTCCACTAATTTAGTTGGCAAATAACGTGATAATACGGTTTTTAGCTGCAATTTCGGCGAAGATTGACGTAAATCTTGCAAAATTTGCGTAATGGACTCACTCGGCAGCAAATCAATTTTTAAGGTTTCGCCCATTTCCCAATAATTGGAAATTTGCAACATTGCAGGGCCTGATAACCCTCGATGGGTAAATAACATTTGATTGTTAAAAGTTTTAGCTGCACAGCTTACCGTAACGGGTAACGCAATCCCTGACAAAGTAGAAAATAACTTATCACTTTCCCGCCAAGTAAAAGGTACAAGGCTGGCACGAGGGGAGATGATAGGAATGCCAAATTGCTCGGCAATTTTGTAGCCAAAAGGAGAAGCACCGAGAGCGGGCATTGATAATCCGCCTGTGGCGATCACCAAATTTGACGCTTGCCACCGACTCGAAGCTGTCTCAATCTGAAAATTATTTGCAATTTTTACAACAGAACTCACCGCTTGTCGTAAAAGAATATCAACCTGCCCTTTGACACACTCTGCCTGTAGTAGATTAACGATCTCCTCTGCTCCATTATCACAAAAAAGCTGTCCCAGTTCCTTTTCGTGATAGGCGATATTGTAGCTGGCAACCAGCGAGATAAAATCCCATTGGGTATAGCGTGCCAATGCTGATTTCACAAAATGGGGGTTTTGACTGAGATAATGATGAGGCGTTACCTCCAAATTGGTGAAATTACAAAATCCGCCGCCAGACATCAAAATCTTTCTGCCAATCTTTTTACCGTTATCTAATACCAACACCGATTTTCCTGCTTGCCCTAACTGTGCCGCACAAAACAGCCCCGCTGCCCCTGCTCCGATAATAATGACATCATATTGTTTCATATATTTTTGTTAAAATAATTCGTTTTAAACTATTTTAACGTATCTTGGTGAAAAACGTTGAATAGATTTCGTGATAATATTAGCAACAAGTATTAGCAACATTCGTTTTTAATTTACAAAAATAAAGTGGAACAACAATGACCGAACTTAACTCTCAAGTCAATTTAAACGCTCAAATTAGTCATCTCATTGCTACGGAACTGACGGTTAAACCTGAACAAATATTAGCTGCTATTCATCTATTAGATGAAGGCAACACCATTCCTTTTATCGCCCGTTACCGTAAAGAGGTAACAGGCGGTTTAGATGATACGCAACTCCGCCATTTTGAAAGCCGCTTATGCTATCTGCGAGAACTGAATGACCGCCGTCAAACTATTTTGAAATCCATTGAAGAACAAGGTAGACTCAGTGATGTACTACGCACTCAAATTGAGCAAACCCAAAGTAAAACCGAATTAGAAGATCTCTATTTGCCCTATAAACCTAAACGCCGTACTCGTGGACAAATTGCCATTGAGGCGGGGCTTGAGCCTCTGGCAGACAGTTTGTGGCAAGACCCAAGCCAAATTCCTGAAGTCGCTGCCGAAAGCTATGTTGATCCAGCGAAAGGGATTGCTGATAGTAAAGTGGCACTTGACGGAGCTCGCTATATTTTGATGGAACGTTTTGCCGAAGATGCAACCTTACTTGCAAAATTACGCCAACATCTGACCGCTTATGCCACTATAGAAGCGAAAGTGATTGAAGGAAAAGAAAACGAAGGAGAAAAATTCCGTGATTACTTTGCCCACAGTGAATTATTTAAAACTGTTCCTTCACACCGTGCATTGGCGATGTTTCGTGGGCGAAATGAAGGCATTTTAAGCCTGAGTTTAAATGCTGATCCTGAAGCAGAAGAAAATGCTCGTCATAGTTATTGTGAAGAGATTATCCGTGAGCATTTAGGTGTTTTTCTGAACAATCAACCTGCCGACAAATGGCGAGAACAAGTGATTGCGTGGACGTGGAAAATCAAGGTTGCGTTGCATTTAGAAACCGAATTGATGGCAACTTTGCGTGAGAAAGCAGAAGACGAAGCCATCGAAGTCTTTGCTCGCAATCTATCTGCACTCCTTATGGCTGCTCCAGCGGGAGCTTACAACACAATTGGTCTAGACCCTGGCTTACGCACTGGTGTAAAAGTTGCTGTTGTCGATAACACGGGTAAATTATTGGATACCGCTACCATTTATCCACATACAGGACAGCAAGAATTGGCTGCCAAAACACTCTATGCGTTAGGGAAAAAATACAATGTGAATTTAATTGCCATCGGCAATGGCACCGCTTCACGAGAAACAGAACGCTTTGCCAAAGAGGTGATTCGACAAGCCAATGATTGGCAGGCACAAACTGTTGTGGTAAGTGAGGCAGGGGCATCAGTTTATTCTGCTTCAGAGCTTGCTGCAAAGGAATTCCCAGCACTTGACGTCTCACTACGAGGAGCTGTATCGATTGCTCGTCGCTTGCAAGATCCACTGGCTGAACTGGTTAAAATTGACCCTAAAGCGATTGGCGTAGGACAGTATCAGCACGATGTGAATCAATCACTCCTTGCCCGTAAGCTCGATGCCGTGGTAGAAGATTGTGTGAATGCGGTTGGCGTGGATTTAAATACCGCCTCAGCACCTTTACTGGCTCGTGTAGCAGGTATGAGCAAAACACTCGCTCAAAATATCGTGGCATACCGAGATGAAAACGGACGTTTCCAGTCTCGTTCAGAGCTGAAAAAAGTGCCTCGTCTTGGACCAAAAGCCTTTGAGCAATGTGCAGGATTTATGCGAATTTTAGATGGAAAATCACCGCTTGACGCCTCGAGTGTTCACCCAGAGTCTTATGCTGTAGTGGAAAAAATCCTCCAAGCCACGCAATCTACCCTACAAGAGCTGATGGGGAATACCAATAAAATTCGCCACTTACATGCCAAAGATTTTATTGATGAACAGTTCGGTTTACCGACCATTAACGATATTTTTAAAGAATTGGAAAAACCAGGGCGAGATCCTCGAGGCGAATTTAAAACCGCTACCTTTTTAGATGGCGTAGAGAATGTTTCTGATCTTCAAATAGGTATGATTTTGGAAGGTACGATCACTAATGTCACCAATTTCGGAGCATTTGTTGATATTGGGGTACACCAAGATGGATTAGTCCATATCTCAATGCTTGCCGACCGCTTTGTTGATGACCCACACCAAGTGGTCAAAACAGGCGACATTGTTAAAGTCAAAGTGTTAGAGGTTGATGAGCCACGCAAACGCATCGCACTCACTATGCGTCTTGACGACAAACCTGTTGAAAAATCTGACACAAATAAACAAAACAACAAAAAATTTAACAAAAACGACCGCTCATGCTCCTCAAAAAATCACCATTCTGGGAGAAATCGCCCTGTCAGCAACAACGCATTCGTCGATGCATTAAAAGGCTGGAAGAAATAACTCTAAATTTACCTTCCCCTAGAAGAGGGATCATTGACCTTCCGTTTGCGAGCCTAACCCCAGCCCAAGGGTGAATAGGCTCACTATTTAGATAGCTGATTATCAGACTGATTTTAGTCTTGCAACTAAATATCGACTTATATTTTTGCCCCTCTATCACAATACAATATCAATGATAAAAAGTTGTGATCTACTTCTCAAAATTTCACTCCACTATTTTACTCCATTTTGAAGCAGTACTATCATTTACAATAGTTGTACAATAGTTGATTTGTTTTTGTACAATATTTTCCTTTTTCCTTTCCATCAAGGAGTAAATGATGAAAAAAACATCTCTTGCATTATTGGTTTCCTCTGTTATTGGTATAGCTTATGCTGCTTCTGATCCTATGGTTTTTAAATACCAGACTACTCGTGATTTAGTTAAACCTGTCAGTTTTACTGAACAATTTAAGCAAGCTGACGCATTCAACGCTAACAGTGGCTCTTTTACCTTCCGAGTAAAAAATTTATCCGCAACAGGCAGAAAAGCAAAAGAATGGGGCTATAGCTCTTTGTTTGGAATTGCCAATCCTGCATTTTCAAGCAAATATGTTAATTTTTATATGGATCGTGTATTAAGTGATTCATTTGGAATAGAGTTTCTTGATACGACCCAAAGTGCAACCCCATTAATTCCTACTCGCAATTTATCTCTTTACCTTCCCAAGAACAATCGTGATTTCCGAACCATTACCTATGTATTTGACAAAAAAGGAAACAAAATTGAGTTGTATGCCAACGGAGAATTAAAAAAGACTCATAACAATGTAAAATTCCTTGAAGACATAGAAGGACTAGCAAAGGCACATTTAGGCGAAAATCCTCATTATGGCAAAAACAAAATTAAATCTAGAATCACTGGCGATGTCTATTATGCCGACTTTACCAAAGAGGTTTTAACTGCCGAGCAAGTTCAGCAAAAACACCAAGAAATTGAAAATGCACACCGTGCCGATCTTGCCAAAGATAGTGCGAAGCGTGAAGCATTTGGTGCATTTATGACAGAAAAAATACCATTGTTTCAATCCGAGCAACACGGCTCTAAAAATTATCGTATTCCTGCATTGATTAAAACAAAAAATGATGTCGTTATTGCAGCCATTGATAAGCGTAACGATCACGGTGGTGACTGGGGGAATATTGATATTGCGATTCGTCGTAGTGTTGATGGAGGTAAAACGTGGCAAGATGATCAAGTCGTCTTAGACCTAGCTGCTCAGCCAAAAAATGACGCCTATCCGATCACAGGCGATATGCACAAGGATACTTGGGCATCTTTTCTGATTGATCCACAAATGACCGTTGATCGCAATACAGGGCGTGTCTTTATGTTGGTGGATATGTTCCCTGAGGGTAAGGGGCTGCACAACCCAACAAGAGATATGTTAAGAAAAGGACTCAAGCCTGTTGGCGATGGCACTGGCTATAAAACTATTGATGGAAAATCTTATCGACTATTATTAGATAAAAATAAAAATCCATATACCGTGCGTGAAGGTGGTATTGTCTACGATCATTTAAATCAAGCAACCAATTACCGTGTGGTTGTAGAAGGCGATCCCAATATTGCTAGACGAGATTTAGGCGATCTTTATCAAGGTGATAAACGTTTAGGTAATATTTTCTTACAAACTTTAGAAACAGGAAATGATACGGCTCCGCTTACCATTTATCAAACTAGCTACTTATGGCTTACCTACAGTGATGATGATGGTAAAACGTGGTCTAACCCTATTGATTTAACCCCACAAATTAAAGAAGATTGGATGCAATTCGTGGGAACAGGTCCAGGGAATGGTCTCCAATTAAAAAATGGTAATTTAGTGCTACCTATTTACTACACAAATGCCAACAGAAGACAATCCTCTGCTCTGATTATTAGCAGCGATGGGGGTAAAACGTGGACAAGAGGAGAATCTCCAAATGATAGCTATTTAGATCAACGAGGAGGTTCTCGCTTATTAACAGAAACCGATCCAGAAATTACAGAATCACAAGTCATCGAACTGAATAATGGCGATTTAAAAATGTTTTCTCGTAACCAAGTTGGACTTGTTCGTGTTTCGACCAGTAAAGATGGCGGCTACACTTGGCAAAAAGAGGCTGATTTCCCTGAAGAGTTAGTCGATTCTTATTCACAATTGTCTATCATTAAATATTCTAAATTGATTAATAATAAAGAATATGTCGTCTTTGCAAATGCACATTCAACAAGTCGAGGGCGTGTAAACGGCAAGGTATGGCTAGGTGAAGTACAAGATAATGGCTCAATTGCTTGGAAATACACCACCACCATCGATCCGAATTCATACTGGTACAACAGTTTGACAGAATTACCAAACGGCGATATTGGCATACTCTACGAAGAAGATGACAAGACAATGCAATATGTCTCTTTCAACCTACAAGAACTCCTCTGGAAAGATAATATAATTCATCGTGATGTTCGTTCTTCGCCAAAAGATAATCCTATCCCATTTAGTCACGAAAGTGGCCAAGCAGAAACCTATTATAAAATTGGTGACGGTGAAATGGTCAAAGTGGGAACGGGAGTTAATACCGATAAGTTAGTGATTGACGAAGGCGGTGTACTGCTTAATCAAACTACTGATACATCAGGCAAAAAACAAGCCTTTGCAGAAGTTCAAGTCAATGCAGGCGGAATAGTCCGTTTAGGTACCGCTGATCAAATCGGTTATCATCAAATTAAGCTTAACCAAGGGGCATTAGATTTAAATGGGCATTCACTCACTCTTGATGGCGATCAGAGTGAAAAATCAGGCTTATACTCAGAAACCCTTGTAGGACAAATCGTCAATGAATCAGCTACCCCTGCCACACTCACTTATACCGCAGGCGGAAAAAGAACCTTGCAAGGTAAATTGGGTAATCATCGAGGTAAACTAGATTTTACCTACAAACCACACTCTACTGGTCATTTTACCGTGAAAGGCGACAGCCATTTAAACAAACTGAATCTTGCTGACAACGCTCTATTCACTTTAGAAGATGGTCACCACACTGCCTCTCAAACCACATTAGGCACTGGTGCAGTATTGTCTGTTAATGCAGACACTCGGTTCACCAGTATAAATACCAACACAATTGGTCGTGGTAGTCTAACCAAAACAGGTAAACAAGCGGTCAGTTTAACAGGAAAATTTGCACATTCTGGTCATACTCACTTTAATGAGGGTATCACTGAATTTAATGGTGTACTTGAAAATGGCACCCTGACTGTAGCAAATGGTGCAACACTCGCAGGAAATGGTGACATTCGTACCAAAACTACTTTGGAGAGAGGAAGTTCTGTCGAACCGAGTGCCTTAGTCGGTGAAACATTTGAAGCAAACACGCTTCGCCTTAATGATGTGGATAATAAAGGGGCAACAGTACGCTTAAAAGTAGAAAATAACAGTACCGAAATGGCAAATTGGCAATACGATCAACTGCTTATTCAAGGCAAATTAGACAGCGAACAGTCGATCCCTGTTGATATTGAGTTACTCGGCACGCAAATTGGGGTATCCGACAAAAACCATAATGGGCAATACGATGCGAATGAGGGAATTTCGCTAATCCAAGTCAAACAAGGGAAAGCCAATCAGTTCCATTTACGCAATACAAAAGCGAAAGAAGCAAGCTTCATTTACCCACTCGCTCTCATTGCTGTTGAAAAAGGGCTGAGTGTAACACCGAATAATGCTTGGGATTACCGTCTACAAAACCAAATTATTGACGTTAATGGCAAGCCAATTCCTGCGGTTGCAAACAGCAATCTCAATGTATTGACTCGTCTCGCTGTCCAATCACGGATTCCATCATACTTAGTTGCAAATAACGCAATGTTTGCACAAGGCGATACATTACGTCATCAATTTATGGATAATATTGGGGAGGAAGACAGAAAAGGATTCTATGTAAAACAACAACATGGCAATAGCCAATACCGATCTAACCTCAGCTTCCAAGATTATGGTTACAGCTATCAAGCCAAACAAAATAGCACATTATTTGGTGGCTATTTGCCGTTTTCAGAAAGCCTAACACTACACGCAGGTATCGGATTCAGCAAGCAAAAAGTAACCCCAAATGCAGTAGATGGCACCAGCCATGCGAACTACCACACAACTTCATTCCTAGTTGGTTTACAGCAAGATTGGGATAAACTACAGTTCACTCACCACCTTGGCTACCACTCGCATAGAGGCTCAATGAACTTGTCTGATCGAGATAACATTGCAACTGTGAGAGGCAAGCAGTTGCACCTATCAGGTCAGCTAGGCTATCGCACCACGATGGATAAAGTAACCATCACACCAACATTCGGTTTAAGTTACGATCGCCTTAACACCAAAGCCATCGATCATTTAAGCCAATGGCAAGTGGCAGTTGAACCAAAAACGGTATTCAGCCAATACATTGGCTCACAGCTCAGCGTTAAACTAGACAAGATTCGCCTAAAGACAGGTGTATTCTATGAAAATCGTTTAGAACGAGAAGGCAAGGTGGCAATTACGGCTCAACAAAGCGGGGACTTCCGCACAGGCAAATTGGGTAACGCATTGCTGGTAAATACCGTAGTAGATTTTTCCCTTACATCGCGCTTTAGCCTTGGACTACAAGCTAGCTACAGACACGCATTGGGGCAAGCAAAATTGCAACAAACCCAAATTAGTGGCAAATTGGAGTATCGCTTCTAACGCCTAAATTGCAAAAAAATATCAATAATTAACCGCTTATTCCCTAAAGAATAAGCGGTTTATCTATACATTATCAGCTAGACACGAAAAATTACTCTTCAAATGGCGTACTAAAACGCTCAATTCTTGCCCCTAACTTTTGTAATTTTGCTTCAATATTTTCATAGCCACGATCAATATGATAAATACGATCTACGATGGTTTCACCGTTGGCAATACAACCTGCAAGCACTAGACTGATTGACGCACGCAGATCAGTTGCCATTACTTCTGTACCAGAGAGTGTTTCAACACCATAGCAAATTGCGGTATTACCTTCAATTTCTGCTTTCGCTCCCATACGAATCAGCTCAGGAATGTGCATAAAACGATTTTCAAAGATAGTCTCTGTGATCTTGCTTGTGCCATTGGCTACCGCATTCAGTAATGTGAATTGTGCTTGCATATCGGTTGGAAATCCTGGGTGTGGCATTGTGCGGATATTCACTGCTTTAGATCTCATTCCCAACGAATCAAGAGTAATACTGTCATCTTTAACATCAACTTGCATACCCGCTTCACGTAGTTTTTCAATCACTGCGTCAAGTGTATCAGCTTTGGTGCCACGGCAAGTAATGCGTCCGCCAGAAATGGCTGCTGCAACCAAGAATGTCCCAGTTTCAATTCGATCAGGTACAATGTGGTGTTCGCAACCGCCTAAACGCTCAACACCTTCGATAGTAATATTGTCCGAGCCTGCCCCTGAAATTTTTGCCCCCATTTTATTGAGGAACATCGCAGTATCAACCACTTCTGGCTCTCGTGCTGCATTTTCAATCACGGTCGTGCCTTTTGCAAGAGTGGCTGCCATCATCACTGATAAAGTCGCACCAACACTCACTTTATCCATTAAAACACGTGCCCCTTTTAATCGCCCTTGCACTTCCGCCTTCACATAGCCTTCTTCCAAAACAATATCCGTTCCCATTTTCTCAAGCCCTGCAATATGCATATCTACAGGTCTTGCACCAATGGTACAACCACCAGGGAGAGAAACTTGTCCTTGATGAAAGCGAGCAACCAAAGGAGCAAGTGCCCAAATTGACGCTCGCATTGTTTTTACTAATTCATAAGGGGTAACATATTGATTAATATGACGAGCATCTATTTGCACAGACCCATTCTCATCTCGCTCAATCACAACGCCTAATTTTCTTAAAATTTTAAATGTGGTTTCCACATCTTTTAAATCTGGCACATTGGTTAAAGTAACAGGCTCTTCTGCAAGAATTGAAGCAAAAAGAATAGGTAACGCTGCGTTTTTCGCCCCTGAAATATCCACTACGCCACTTAATGTAAAAGGCCCGTGTACACGAAATTTTTCCATTATTATTCCTTAAAAATAGAAAGCCTTCATTCAAAAGTAAATGTTGAATGAAGGCAATTTAATTAACCTACGATATTCAGTAAACGTTCTCTCTTCCACTGCTCAGTCGTAAATGTTTTAATCGTCAGTGCGTGGATTGCATTCGTTGCAAATAAATCGGCAAGTGGGGCATAAACCATCTGCTGCTGTTTCACTTTCGATAAAGAAGCAAAAGCATCGCTCACCGCAATAACACCATAATGCGAATTTTCACCTTGCACATAAACCTCATCAAGGTCCAAACTATTTCTTAATATGTCTTCAATTGTTTTCAATTCCATCATTTTTTTTACGCTCACAGTAGATAAATTGACTAAACCAATCCGACAGATCAAACAGATCTGCCAGTGCTTTTAATTTTTCTGGGGCATTAATTACGCAATTTGAATGTCTTTTTTGGTAATGATGTAACAATTCAGTCAACAGAGTAAACCCTGCCGAATCGATTTTGACTAAATGTTTCAAATCCCAATAAATATGTTGATTTGCTTCTGGGTGCAAAAAAGAATCACGTTGATTCCATAATGGAAGCAACGTGTCTCGTGTAAATTCACCCATCAATTCAACAATCAGACTTTCATTATTTTGCTGAGTACGCCATTGTAATTGATTTTTCATAAATAATCATTTATTTAAAGTGATTGCTTGTCTTGCTGATTTTTCAACTTGTTGAGTAAGAACATCAATGCCTTGCTGACGTAAGATACCGCTCCACTCATTTTGCTTAGTAGCAACCATACTAATTCCTTCAGCTGCCATATCATAAGCTTGCCATTCACCAGTACGGGTATTTTTACGCCATTTAAAATCAAGTTTGATCGGCTGAGCATGACCAGATTGTAAAATATTTACACGAATACTCACGATTGACTTACCATCAAGTGGTTTTTCACTTTCGATTTGTACCTGCTGATCCGTGTATTGTGTTAAAATTTGAGCATAAGATTGTTCAATAAATTTATCGAATGCACTGAAAAATGCGTCTCTTTGTGCATTTGTTGCTGAAGATAAATTCTGACCCAATACAAGCTGACCTGCATACTTAACGTGAATATGTGGCATTAAATCATTACGTACGATAGTACGCAAATAATTCGGATCACGTTTAATTTTGGCTTGGTTAGTTTTAATATCGCTAAATAATTTATCTGCAGTTTGCTGCATCAAAGTATAAGGACTTGTATTAGCTAACGCTGTTCCAGAAATAAATAAAGTACAACTTAAGAAGGCATTCACAAACCATTTTTGAACACGTTTAATCATAAAAAACTCCACGTTATTAATAAAAAATTACTCTGTACTTGGTGCATTCTCACT
Source organism: Nicoletella semolina (assembly GCF_004345745.1). Lineage (GTDB taxonomy): Bacteria > Pseudomonadota > Gammaproteobacteria > Enterobacterales > Pasteurellaceae > Nicoletella > Nicoletella semolina. The sequence continues at coordinate 202,633 of NZ_SLXJ01000001.1, forward strand.
CATTTGAGCTTCTTTCGTTTGTTGATTTCCATAGAGAAATTGTCCAATTAAATCCTCCAATACCAATGCAGAATTGGTATCAACTATACTGTCGCCTTCTTTTAGGTATTGCGTTTCACCCTCAATCATAAATCCGATATTCACTGCAATATATTGCTCCCCCAACAAGCCAGCTGTTTTAATCGAAAGTGAACTTGTTTCGGGTAATTGACTAAATTCCTCATTGATTGCTAGCGTTACCCTAGGACTATAGCCTGCATCTAACTTGATTTCGTCAACACGACCAATTACCACGCCGCCAACTTTAACTGGCGAACGGACCTTTAGTCCGCCAATATTGTCAAAAGTTGCATAAATATTATAGGTTTTTTCCGAAACAAAACCTTGCACATTTGCTACACGCAACCCCAAAAATATTAACGCACCAAGCCCCAATAAGATAAAAAAACCTACCCAAAATTCATATTTAATTAACTGACGCATACCATTTCCTTTACTTCTTAAAAATCACTTTGCTTTTCTTATCATTTACATTATAAGCGGTCAAATATTGTCTATTTTTTACAAAATTTTCACGCCTATTGACCGCTTATCTGCATAAATCAACGCAATCAACCGCCAAACATCATTGCAGTTAAAATAAAATCTAACCCCAATACTGCTAATGAGCTATGTACCACAGTGCGAGTTGTTGCTTGGCTTATGCCCTCCGAAGTTGGCATTGCATCATATCCATTAAACAACGCAATCCATACCACGGCAAACGCAAATACCGTACTTTTAATGAAGCCATTTAGCAAATCACTTATTCCGACAGAATTTTGCATTACCGACCAAAAACTGCCCCAATCAACGCCTTTCCAATCAACCCCCACTAGAGAGCCTCCCCAAATACCAATTGCTGTAAAAATAACGGCTAATATTGGCATTGCGATAACTCCAGCCCAAAAACGTGGAGCAATTACTCGGCGTAGTGGATCAATTGCCATCATTTCAAGGCTTGAAAGCTGTTCAGTAGCTTTCATTAAGCCAATTTCAGCAGTTAAAGCTGACCCTGCTCGTCCAGCAAAAAGTAACGCAGTAACGACAGGACCTAATTCACGTAATAATGAAAGTGAAACTAATTGCCCTAAACTGGTTTCTGCTGAAAACTCAACCAATACCACATAGCCTTGTAAGCCCAGCACCATACCAATGAACAATCCAGACAAGGTAATAATCAGCAGCGATTGAACGCCCAACACATAAAGCTGCTTTAACAATAGTGGGCTGTGTTTACGAAATTGAGGTTTACCCACTAAAGCTCCCCATAACATAAAACTAGCCCGACCAAAGGCTCGAATGAAATGAATAAGCGATCGTCCAAGGGAAGAAATGAAATCAGTCATTGAAACAGTTCCTCCGTATAATTTTGAGCTGGATAATGAAAATGTACAGGACCATCGGCCTTACCTGAGAGGAATTGCAAGACTTGCGGATCTTGACTAGAAATAAGAGATTCTGGGCTACCTTCAGCAATAATACGTTTGTTCGCCACAATATAAGCATAATCGGCAATACTAAGTACCTCTGTTACATCGTGTGAAACCACAATTGAGGTTAAATTCAGCACTTGATTTAACTTTTTGATCAATTCAACGATCACCCCCATACTGATTGGATCTTGTCCTGCAAACGGTTCATCATACATAATGAGATCAGGATCAAGTGCAATCGCTCTTGCTAATGCTGCTCGGCGAGCCATTCCACCAGATAATTCCGATGGCATTAACTCAGACGCACCACGCAAACCCACGGCTTCAAGTTTCATTAATACTAGCTTACGGATAAGTGCTTCAGGTAACCTCGTATGTTCACGCAGAGGAAAAGCTACATTATCAAAGGTAGATAAATCAGTAAAAAGTGCCCCTGACTGAAATAACATTCCCATACGCTTACGCAGTTGGTAAAGTGTGCTATTCGAAGCTTGGCAAACATCTTGACCATTAAATAAAATCTGACCTGAATCGGGGATAATTTGCCCACCAATTAAACGTAGCAATGTTGTCTTACCGATACCAGAAGGCCCCATAATCGCTGTGATTTTTCCTTTTTGAACTCTTAAATTTAAGTTATCGTAAATCACCCTTTCTCCTCTTTTGAAGGTGAGTGATTTCACTTCAACTAAATTCTCCGCTTCAGACTTCATCTTATGCATTAATGTCGTTCTCTTCACAAAAATTGTTTGGGATCATCTATGAACACCATTTTAAAGTCAATCAACTTTACTCACTTTGACAAACGAGCCAAAAAATAAGACAAAGCAGAAACACTCTGCCCTTTAAGGACTATGACAGATGATTAATTGACATAGCTAAATACCTTAATCACTTTATTCACGCCACGCACATTACGAGCTACATCACTAGCTGCATTCGCTTGTGCTAGAGAAAGTTTCCCCATCAAAAATGCTTCGCCATTTTCTGTAATGACCTTAACATCAGTTACTTTTACTTCCGAATTCACTAGTAGTTTAGATTTGATTTGAGTCGTAATCCAGCTATCTTGAGTGATTTGTGTAATACCAATTTTTCCACCCACTCGAATTTCGTTATATACTTCTTCAACTCCCTCTATCCCCATTGCCACATTTTTTGCAGTGTCAATAGCAACTTGGCTCGGTGCTTGACCAATTAATAGCACTTTACCATTGTAGGCAACCACATTAATACGTGCCTCTTGTTGTAGCTGTGCATCTTTGTTGAGGTTATAGGCTATTTTCTCTTCTAATGTTTCATCATCAATTTGACGACCAGTAGTGCGAGGGTCAGTTGCTACTTTTGTTACAACAGCCGTTGTCCCTACAACTGCTGCAGTAACGCAGCCTTGTAAAGCAACAAAACTCGCAGAGATAAAAAACAATACCGCAATACGTTTATAGAGGTTTAACATAAAAACTCCTAATTCGTTTAATTTGAATAAAAAAGTAAGTGATCAACCAGTTCACATAGCAAATTGATACAAAAATGATGTCCCTCAATAATTCTAGATTCATTGATAGAAGGCATTGAAATTTCTAAATCTTGCTCGCTCAGCAATCCTTGAGTATGGTCATTGCGGCTACTCGTGAACGCACAAATATCTAAGTTCCGATCTTTTGCAGAATTAATCACATTTAAGACCGCTTGTTCATTGCCAAATGGCGAAAAAACAATGAATAAATCGCCTTCTTTCGCCACTGCATTCAACTGCTTACAATAACGCCGTGCAGTTTGTTCATCTTGTGCTAGATAACTTGAAAACAGCCCATCAAAATGAAGTAGGCAAGCTGCAAGGCTTGGGCGTTCAAAATCATATCGATGTAATAAATTCCCCACCAATAGCTGTGCATTCGCATAAGATCGCCCATCACCGCAAACAATAACCTTATTTCCACCTAACAAGCAAGTCACAATACGATTAGCCACTTTTTCTAATCCATTGGGTAACATTTCGGCAGCCGCAATTTGGGTTTGAATGCTTTGTGAAAAAATATCTTGGATTTTACCTAACATTGTCTAACCTAAAACACACTCAATCCAAAAAGTTTTGTATCCAAATTGGAGATTTATCCTCTTCAGAACTATACATTTCAGAATTATGCCCTTCAAAAGCAACCACATCAAAGCGACAATCTGCGGTATCTAAGCTCTTATTCTGTTTTGCAAGCCATAAATTTGCCGCTTTCAGCCATTTTTGTTGCTTACTATAAGAGATACTTTCTACCGCTGAACCATAATGTGCATTTTTGCGTTGCCTGACTTCCACAAAAACAATGGTTTTACCATGCTGCATAATCAAATCTAATTCACCACAGCGAAATGTTTGATTTTGTGCTATCCATTTTAATCCCTGTCGCTCCAAGAATTTTCGAGCCATTGCCTCAAAATATTGCCCTTGAGCACGCATTAATTAACACTCACAATTGAACCATTTTGATACTGTAACCAAACCATTTCACGAGCGATGTTACAATTTGCCCCTGCAGTCAATCCCCCTGTTAGACCTGAGACTTTATAACCTGGAATTTGACGAAATTCATTGAATTGATTCGCAACAGACCACGCATCAGATCCCATTGCATATAAACGCATCATAGAAAAGTCGCTTTCTGAAACCTGCTTAGCTGCTTTATATTCTTGTGATTGTCTATTTGCTAATAATGGAATCTCGCTAAATTTCACGCCCTCCATTGCCAAACGGAAATCAGGTCCATTGTTTGGCGAGTTACTGCGTGAGTTACTATAAATTGCAATCTGCCCTGCAAGCGGTGAACCATCAATACTGTGTTTAAATTCAAGTAACTGTTCTGCATCTGCTAACACATACACACCTGTGCCTTGACCATAACCACCATTTTGCAAAATAGTCGCCCCATCTGAAGGAACACTATAAAAGCGTATATCAGCATCTTTATTCGTCAATTGTCGCCAGCGTTTGGCAAATGCCTCCGATGAACGCTGTCCAAATTCACCTTGTGGTGCAATTACTACAGCATTTAATATATTATCACGCATAAACTGTTCTGCTGCGGAGTGTGCTTCTGATTCTAAGGACAAACCGTAGTAACATACTCTTGCCATTGCAGGTGCATTAAGTGTTGAATTAAAAGCAAGTACGTTAAAGTGATTAACTTCTGGACTTGCTAACAATGAATCCACTCGAGGTTTTAATAAAGGTCCAATGATCATCTGTATACCTTGCTGTTTTGCTTGAGCTAATAAATGCTCAATCGGTGCGGCGTCTGTATCAAATACGGTAACAGAGATAGGGCTTGAACCCTTGGCATCATCAAACCCTTTTTTAATCGTTTCGCCTAAATATTTTGCCTGACCGCTTAAAGGCAACAACAAAGCGATATTATTCAACTGAGTTTGCTGGAAATTCAGCACATTTTGCAATTCAACAGGTAAAAGCAACGTCGCACTGTGATTTGGATATTGTGCTTTCCACGCATTCAATAATTGTGGCAAATGTTCTGGTGTTGTTACATTTTGGTTGTAAGTTAAAATTAACGAAATCCAGCCAGCTAGCTCAATTTCTCCTGGTGAAACGACCACATTTTCTAACATTCCACGATTCGCATTACGCAATATTGCCCAAATACGATTGCTATTCTCTTGACGGTCTTTCGTATCGCTTAAATAACTTGCTAGCATTATTCTTGCACGCACAGCTGTAACAATATCATTTTGATTTTCCGCCACACGAGATTGGGCAGTATACACACGCAACCATTGTGAATGGCTCAGTTGAGCTTGAGACAATTTTGCTAAATAGCCTGTGGCTTTAACATTTTCACCCTGCACAGCAGCTAATTGTGCCATCAAAAGCGTATGTTCTATACGCTGAATATCATTTAGCTGTACAATATTGATCAGCGATAATGTATTTTGTGCCTCAACAATTTTATTTTCATCAATTAGCTGACGAATGGCTAATAAGAAATAACTCTGCCGTTCTTCTAATTGTGTCGATTGGTCGGCTTTTTTAATATAAAACTCTGACGTGGCGTAAGCTTCATTTTTAAGTGATTCGGTAATTGAATTAGTGAAAATTCCCGTATTGGTACAGGCAGAAAGAAATAATGCAACCGCCGTTGGTGCAAATATGGTCTTCATTTTTTGGCGAAATGCTCTAGATTGTACTAGAATGGTGGACATTTTATTAAGTCTCCTACACGAAAAATATATTCATCGTAACACGCTATTTTTAGCTCATTGACGATACTTAGATGAAATCTTACTGACCAAACTCACGAAAATCAAATGAAAAACGAATATTCCCCTTTTAAAATGGATAGATTACCTCAAGCAAAAACCTCACAATTAACAGGCACGCTCTATATTATCGCAACACCTATCGGCAATTTAGGCGATATTACCCAGCGGGCACTTGACACCTTTAAACAAGTCGATTTGATCGCCGCAGAAGATACTCGGCACAGTGGTTTATTGCTAAGCCATTATGCGATTAAAAAACCCTTCTTCGCACTACACGACCATAACGAACAACAACGAGCAAAAATATTAGTTGAAAAATTGCAGCAAGGTATTGATATTGCTTTAGTCTCTGATGCAGGTACACCACTGATTAGTGATCCTGGTTTTCATCTTGTGCGAGCCTGTCGCCAAGCAAACATAAAAGTTGTGCCAATCCCAGGGGCTTGTGCTGCAATTACCGCACTATGCAGTGCAGGTATCGCCTCTGATCGCTTTTGCTTTGAGGGATTTTTGCCCGCAAAAAGTAAAGGGCGGCGAGATAAGCTCACCCAGCTTAAGAACGAAACTCGCACGCTCATTTTTTATGAATCCACCCACCGCATTCTAGATACCCTCGAAGATATGCGAGTGGTTTTTGGCACGGATCGCTATGTTGTTATCGCTCGTGAACTCACCAAAACGTGGGAAACTATTCAAGGATCGACTTTAAATGAGCTACTTGATTGGCTTAAACAAGATGGTAATCGCATTAAGGGCGAAATTGTTTTAGTGGTAGAGGGAAAAAAAGAAAGCGAAAGTGAAGAAATTTCGCCTCAAGCCTTAAAATTACTCCGTTTGCTAAATGATGAGCTACCGCTAAAAAAAGCGGCAAGTATTACTGCTGACTGTTTTGGTTACAAGAAAAATGCGTTATATCAATATGGACTTGATCATTTTGATGCATAATTCAAATCATCAATATTCAAGCGGTCAATATTAAATAGAATTTTGCAAAAGAAGACGAGAGGAAACGATGAAAAAATTAGTTATTTTGCTTATCAATATACTCTCTTTTTCCACTCACGCACTGGAAAAGGAACCTCGTACAATGCCGCCCAAAGGCATTGATAAAGCCTTGCTTGGGCAGATTCTATTTTTTGATAACCAACTCTCTTTTCACGGTACACAAAACTGTGCAAGTTGCCATAGTCCTGATCACGCCTTTATTGATATACGGGAAAATAGTGCAAACAAAATGGTCTCACAGGGCGATGATCCACACTTATTCGGCAATCGTAATTCACCTACGATGTTGTATGCCAAGTTTTCACCTGACTTCCATTTTGATCCCAAAAGCCAGCAATATATCGGTGGGCAATTTTGGGACGGCAGAGCAAAAAATTTGCAAGAACAAGCAGGAAAACCACCGCTTGATCCACTAGAAATGGGTATGCCTGACAAATTAACCCTCGCTAAACGGCTTTGGCAAACACCAATGTACGCGAGTTTATTCACGCAGCATTACGGCAAATCAGTTTGGCAAGATGTTGAGTCTGTTTATACCGCAATGGAGGACGCTCTTGCTGTTTTCCAGCAACAAAAACGCTTACTTTCCCCTTTTGATTCTAACTATGATAAAGCCCTCAAAGGCGAATACACTTTCACACCGTTAGAGGCACAAGGTAAAGCTCTGTTTTTTGATCGTAACAAAACCAATTGTACCACTTGCCACCAACTTCATTCCGACGACAATAATCACCCACAAGAAACATTCAGTAATTATCATTACTACAATATTGGCACGCCGAAAAATATGGCATTAATCGCACATAACCAGTTAGCAGACGATTTTGTCGATTTAGGCTTATTTCATAACCCTGTGGTAAACCACGATGTTGCTCAAAAAGGGAAATTTAAAGTGCCAACGTTACGCAACGTGGCAGTTACAGCACCTTATATGCACAACGGTGTATTTAAAGAATTGCGTACTGTTTTATTGTATTTAGATAGCTTCAACAATCCGCAACGCAACTACAACCCAGAAACAAATCAACCTTGGATTGCACCAGAATATACAGCGACGATTGCTCACGACAAATTGACTGGCAATCCATTGTCTGATCAGGAAATTGACGCACTGGAAGCCTTTTTGAAGACGCTAACCGATAAACGCTACCAGCCGCTACTTAAACCGTAAATACCGCTGCTTCTCTGCCTCACTGAGAATACGGTACTCGCCTGCCTGAAGCGATTCAAGCGAAAAACCGCCAATAGACAAGCGGATAAGACGCAATGTTGGAAAGCCTATGTGGGCAGTCATTCGACGAACTTGGCGATTTCTCCCTTCCCGAATGGTCAGCTCAATCCAGCTGGTCGGAATCGTTTTTCGCTCACGAATTTTAGGTGCACTAGACCAGTTAAAATCAGGCGGCGGAATCATTTTCACCTTAGCAGGTTTAGTTAAACCATCTTTAAGCACAACCCCCTGACGCAATTTATCCAAGTCTGCTTCTTGTGGCTCACCCTCCATTTGTACCCAATAGGTTTTTTCCTTTTCAAATTTAGGGTGGGCAAGCCTATGCTGTAACCTGCCGTTATTCGTAAGCAGTAATAAGCCTTCACTATCTCGATCTAATCGCCCAACAGGGTAAACGTTCGGAATTGGAATAAATGCCTTTAATGTTTGCCGACCTTGTCCATCACTGAATTGTGTTAAAACATCAAACGGCTTATTAAATAGTACAACGATTGTCTCTGCCAAACTCATCACTGGTTTAGATTGTACTTTCAATCTTGACTGAGACTTGGTTTTAAATGGCTTAAGTTTGGTTTCAACGGGCATATTTTCTAGCACTTATCGCTTTGTTTATAACTTAACTGGCTCAATAATTTCACTTGGGTAGCAGCCTAGCACTTTAAGGTAACTAGTTACTCCCGTTAAAGCATTCAGTGCATTTTGCGTATTTTCAGCGTGAATATTCGCGTCTAATTCAAGATAGAACATCTCTTCCCAAGGCTTGCCATAAATCGGACGAGACTCTAGTTTTAACATACGAATATTATGTTGCTTAAAGACCATTAACGCATCAACCAATGCTCCTGCTTGTTGAGAGGTTGTCATCAACAATAAAGTTTTTGTTTGTACTTGAGGGGAAACCTTTACAGGCTCTCTTGCGACAACGATAAAGCGTGTAATATTGTGAGTCTGATTAGCAATATCTGTCTGACTCACACTTAATCCGTACAACTTCCCACCTTCTTCATTGCCCAATGCCGCAATATTCGGTTTATTTAAGCGTGCAACAAGTTGCATTGCGTGGGAGCTACTCTCGCAATATTTGATATGTACTTTATCTAACCCTTGAATAAATTGACTACATTGTTGTGCGGGCTGTGGGTGAGTGTAGATGGTATCAATCTGACTTAAGTCCGCCACACCACTCGTCAGCACACAATGTTTAATCGGGTAAGCCAGCTCGCCCACCAACGCTAAGTCCGTATGTTGTAACAGATCATAGACTTCATTGATTGATCCTGACGTGGTATTTTCAAGCGGTAAAACACCGTAATCCGCCCCGCCTGTTTGCACCTCATTAAATACCGCCTCAAATGAATCACAACTCTGCTCAAGTAATGACGCACAATTTTTAGCAAATTGGCGTGAAGCAAGGTGCGAGTACGACCCTCGCATACCTAAAAAAGCCACCGTTATACTCTGCTCTTTAAGCTCATTAAGTTTATTTTGTAGATAATTTTGCTGGGTTAAAACCGAATCCTCAATTATTCGCTGGAAAATCTGCGTAATATAAGAAGGATCAAGCTGATAATTCTCTATTTGTGCATAATTTACTAACTCTTGTAACAGCACTTTTTCACGCTCAATATCACGCAATGGCTTTTGAGTAATTTCTTTACTCCTTACCACATCAAAAGCAAGGCGATGTCGTTCGGATAAAAGTTTTAATAAATTACGATCGATTTGAGTAATTTGTTGGCGAATTTTTGATAAATCTAAGGACATAAAATTTCCTAAAAAAACAAATATAACGAGGGTTTAGAGTGAAAAAAGGTTTTGGTGAAAAACGGGTTTTGGAAAATAAAATTGTTCCATATTCTAGCAACTTGAAACCAAAATAACAAATGACACTAAAAACACTTACTTATTATTGATAATTGTTATCAATAAGGTAAAATACATCTTTGAAATATAAACTTATTACGCTAACTGCAGCCCTAAGGAAAACCATCATGAAAATTGCAAAATTTTTGCGTTATCTAACCGCTTGCTGTGCAATTGCGGCGATGTCTAGCTCGATTTACGCTCAAGATTCCCAAAAACAAAATTCTGACCAAGCACAAGAACAGAAAAGCCAACCAGAAAGAATAGTCAGTCTTGGCGGAGATGTAACTGAAATTATTTATGCTCTCAATGCAGAGCAAAATTTAGTTGGTCGAGATTCAACCAGCCTTCACCCCAAAGCAAAATCACTGCCAGATGTTGGCTATATGCGTCAATTAAATGTTGAAGGCATTCTCGCTTTAAAACCAACCCGAATCATCACGACAGAAGTTGCACAGCCTACCGTTGTCCTTAAACAATTAGAGGCAACGGGTGTAAAAGTGGATACGGTACCATTAAAATACAGTCCTGAAAGCGTGGTGGAAAAAATTAAGCAAATTGGTGAACTCCTTGGAAAAGAGGATCAAGCGGTCAAATTAGCCGAAAATTTTGCAGCACAAATCAAAGCGATTCCCTCCTCACCACTTGATGTCAAAATACTCTTTATCTTAAACCGTGCAGGTGCGAATAATATGGTTGCAGGAACAGACACAGTTGCTGATTCCGCTATTCGTTTAGTAGGGGCAAAAAATGCGATGGGGAATTTGGCTCGCTTTACTCCAATTTCTCAAGAAGGCATTATTGCCGCAAATCCTGATGTTGTAGTTTTAACCCATCTCGGCTTAAAACAGCTCGGGTCATTGGATAAATTATGGACATTAGCGGGTATGCAGCATACAAACGCTGCTAAACATCAAAATGTTGTCATCGTTGATGATATTGCCTTTTTAGCCTTTGGATTAACGATCCCAGCAGAATTACAAAAAATCCGTCAAGCAGCAGAAAAGGCATTAGCAACAAGATGAGTAAAATAGCGTGGCTCGCCAACCTGTTATTTTTGCTCATCATTACCATTTTGATTAGCTCAAATATTGGGGCTTTGTCGCTAACGTGGCAGGACTTATGGCATACGCCTTTCGAGCATAGCCAGTGGCAGATTTGGCTAAATATTCGCTTACCTCGAATTTTATTAGCTGTTATCGTTGGGCTTGCTCTTGCAGTGGCTGGCACATTGTTTCAAGGGCTTTTTCATAACCCAATGGCTGATCCAGCATTAATCGGCGTAAACAGCGGTGCGGCACTTGCAGTCGGCTTGTCTATTTTACTGCCGAGCTTAATACCTAAAGAATTTGCACTTTATGGCTCAATGGTCGCCGCCTTCATTGGCAGTGTTATTGTCTCCAGTCTGATCTATTTTCTAAGCTACCGTTCACAGGCATCAATGAATAAATTACTGTTAGCTGGTATTGCAGTCAATGCTCTCTGTTTTGCTGCCATTGGCGTACTCACCTATATCAGTAATGATCAGCAACTACGCCAATTTAGCCTCTGGACAATGGGCAGTCTTGGACAAGCACAATGGAAGCCTTTTCTCGTAGCAGCAGGTGTGATCTTACCCACTGTCTTTTACTCTCTCACCCTTGCCAATAAACTCAACTTACTGCAATTAGGCGATGAAGAAGCACATTATCTAGGCGTAAATGTCCCTCGTCTGAAAAAACAGTTAATTTTGCTAGGTGCATTGCTCGTTGGTGTGGCGGTCGCAGTCAGTGGAGCAATTGGCTTTATTGGATTGGTGGTTCCCCATCTTGTCCGTTTTCAATTAGGGGCAGATCATCGTTGGGTACTACCAGCCTCGGCATTATGCGGTGCGATTTTATTACTGATTGCAGATACCATTGCTCGCACGCTCATCGCTCCAGCTGAATTACCCGTTGGAATGCTCACTAGCTTTATTGGAGCCCCTTATTTCCTATGGCTTGTCATTCGTTATCGGGAGAACAGATAAATGTGCAAAAATTTCACGCATTTAGACCGCTTGTTGGAAAGTCAAAACCTTTGCTTTAGCTTAAACGATCGCTCCATTTTACATAACGTATCCATTAAACTATTTAAAGGACAATTCACTACATTAATTGGACCTAATGGTGCAGGAAAATCCACATTATTACGGCTACTTTCAGGCTACCTACGACCTCAAACAGGACGCTGCCTATTCAACGGCAAAGATATTCAGCAATATGATGCTCATACACTTGCAAAACAACGTGCTGTAATGCGTCAGCATAGCCAGCTCAACTTTCCTTTTTCCGTTGAGGAAGTCATCAAAATGGGCGGTTATCACCGCCGTAAGCAGGAAATTGCTGCACATTGGCAAACCATCATTAAGGCAACAGATTGTACTTCTTTACTGAATAAAGCCTATCGCCAACTATCAGGTGGCGAACAACAACGAGTGCAATTAGCAAGAGCGTTATTACAAATTTGGTCTGAAGATATGTCAGGCAAATTACTTTTCTTAGATGAACCCACCTCTGCCTTCGACTTATATCACCAACAGCACTGCTTACGCTTAATGGCAACACTTTGCCAAGAAAGAGGACTGAGCGTTTGTTGTGTGCTACACGATCTTAATCTTGCTGCATTATACAGCCAACAAATTGTGTTACTTGCCGATCAGCAAGTTCAAGAACAGGGTATGGTTTCAGAAGTACTCACCGAGCCAAATATTCAAGGTTGGTATAAAGCGGATCTTCATTTGGTTGCACATCAAACGGTAAATAGACCACAAGTCCAGTTACAGCAATAAATAATTACATCAATGTGATAAGGAATTATCTTGCGAATTTTAATCGTAAAAATATAATTAATAGCTATTATCAAATAAGGAAATCAAATGTTATCACTTCAACAACGAGTTGCCACTTATCTAACAGAACACCCAAATGCAATCACTTTAGAGATCGCCGAACAACTGAATATGCCAGAGGGCGATATTTTATGTGCTTTACCTGCACAATTTGTGCGTCTTTTCCCTGCAACACGAGCAAAAGATATTCTGACTGAAATCACAACGTGGGGGACATTTACCACCATCATTGAGAAAGAAGGCTCTATTTTTGAAATCAAAGATCGCTTTCCAACGGGTATTGTTGGTCGTGGTTATTACAACCTCAATATGAAAGGCGAGGAAGGTACATTGCATGGGCATCTCAAGCTAGACAATATCGCTCAGATTGCCTTTGTCAGCCTGCCTTTCCGTGGTAAAGAAAGTTACAATATTGCTTTTATCGCCCCAAATGGACAGACAATTTTTAAAGTTTATTTAGGTCGTGATGAACAACACCAACTGTTCTCCGATCAAGTTAAAAAGTTTAATGCATTCAATTAAATCATTCGCCATAAGGAAAACATCTATGTCAGACAGCCGCCAAGAAGTATTACAAAACCGTTTAGGTCCTGAACTCCAAGAATTAAAACAGCAAGTTAAAACCATTGTACTTGCCACAGTCGATCCAGAAGGAACACCGAACGTCAGCTATGCTCCTTTCATCATCAAAAATGGGGAATATCAGATTCTGATTTCTACCATTGCTCGCCACGCTCGTAATCTACAAGCCATACCAAGAGTATCATTGATGTTAATTGAAGATGAGAATAAAAGCCGTGAATTGTTTGCTCGCCGTCGCCTTACCTTTGATGCCACTGCACGAATAATTGAACGAGGTAGTCAAGAATGGCAAGAGGGCATAAAAGCCCTACAAGCTCGCCACGGTGATTTAGTCGCAGATTTATCTAACCTAGAAGATTTTAAGCTATTTGGCCTTAAACCTGAACAAGGACTTTTTGTAAAAGGGTTTGGCAAGGCTTTTCAAGTCAGTACAGATGATCTTGTGAGCTTTGTTCACCTAGACGAAGGACACAGAAAAGCTGAAGACTAGCCTTTGCATTTCTTCGCTCTCTATGGAAAAGAGAGAACGAAGAAATAAAGGCAAAACAGAGGCACTTTTTAGGCTGTTTTAAAGCTAATTACACGACTTTGCGAGCTAGGATTGTGGCAAATTTAAGTTGAATACGGTTACCGTTTTCGTCTGTTTTGTGTAAATGCCCAAGATCTTCGTTGTATTTAATCAGCTCCCAACCTTCGTAGTAGTTTCTCAATTCACCTTCAGAAAATGTGAAAGAAAAGGGCATTGGGCAAGGATATTCATCAGTACTCATTGCCCCTACGATTAAATTATAACCGCCAACTTTAGTATTTTTTTGCATATTCGCAATAATAGTAGGAATGCGTTCTCTTTTTAAAAACATCATAACGACAGTAGAAATAATGAGATCAAATTCTCCCTCAATCGTTGCGTGGTTAATATCATAAATACCTGTTTGAATGCCGTTTAATCCTTCTTTCTCAACCATGTGATTGAGAAAATGGATACTCTCTTGGTTGCAATCGACAGCAGTAACGTCAAAGCCGAGTAACTTCAGATAGAGTGCGTTGCGTCCTCGCCCACAACCTAAATCTAATGCCCTACCAGATTGAATATAATGAATAGCATTTAAGACTTCTGAATGAGTTGTTGTGAGGTTATATTTTTTCGCAAAATAATCTTCAGGTTTGCAATAAAAGGCGAGTTGGCACTCTAGATCATCGGTTAAGGCCTCTACTTTATGCCATACCTGAGGTTCTACGAAAGGTCGTTGGTTATTGGCATCGAAAATATTTTCGCTGATTACTTCGCCATCTTCAGTTAATTCGTAATATTTAATTGCCCCTTTTAAAATCGTGAGCTTTGCCCAAGTACCTACTTTTGTATTATGTTTTTCTTGGAACATTTGTGGCAAGTTAGCTTTTGTCCAGACTGGCATTTGCTTATAGCAGAGTAAATTTTGCATAAGTTTTCCTTATTAAATTTCAATTAATAGATACGAATTTTATAGGCTATTTTTTTAGGTGCAACAAAAAGACCGACTATTTTAGTCGGTCTTTTGCAAGTGGTTGATTTATATCAAAATTTTTCAAATTTTACATAAGGATATCAAATTGCAACAGATTTAAACTGCCGTCCAAAATAAACAAGACTGTGATTCGGCTGGACCTGGATATCATTCAATTTCACCACAAAAATTGTGTGTGTTCCCACTGCGTGAGTATCAATAATATCGCCAGTTAAAGAAGAGATAGCATCACGCAAAATCCATTGATTATCTACGCTAATATCCCAAAAATCCCACTCAAAGCGTTCTTCCATTGAGCTACAAAGCATACAGGCAAAATGTTTGGCGAGTTCTTCTTGTTCGTGATTTAGCACATTAATACAAACTTTACCATTTTGCTTGATAACATTGTGTAAATTGCTACTTTGATTCACGCAAAATAATAAAGTAGGCGGGCTGTCTGTCACAGAACAAACGGAGGAGACGGTAATCCCAACCTTACCTGCCTCACCATTGCTGGTTACAATACTCACTGCTGATGACAGATGAGCCATTGCGTGACGAAAAAT
Organism: Nicoletella semolina; assembly: GCF_004345745.1. GTDB lineage: Bacteria > Pseudomonadota > Gammaproteobacteria > Enterobacterales > Pasteurellaceae > Nicoletella > Nicoletella semolina. The sequence continues at coordinate 217,977 of NZ_SLXJ01000001.1, forward strand.
TTGAGAAAATTCAGAAATTGACTCAGGCTTTGGAATGCAAGGTTTTGGCTCTGTTGTTTTTGTTACATTCGGTATGGCTTCTTTCAAGTGTCATTCTCCCTTAAAGCTATTCTTTCCAAATAATATGATATTCTCGATCCTCAACTCGATGTGAAATTAAAAATCGTGCGAAAACATCGTCCATTTCATCTTGCTCATTTATCAAGCCAACCCAAACTTCCGCATATTCATTAGGATCAATCAATACGCCAATTTCTTCTGCCCAGTTATCGCTTGTCTCAACCATCTCAACCGCCCCTCGTACTTCAAATTGCAGATTAAAGAGTAATATATCGGCAGGATCAAGATTTTCACCAGCCATCTCTAAAAAAATATCATAGGCAATATCAATAGCTTCATCGGGCGTTAATTTTGTGGTCATTTCATTTTCCTTGGCGTTAACATTGCTGTTTTAACCGATTAGCAAGCGGTTAAATTCGGCAAAAATTTTACAATTTAGCTTAATTATTTCAGTGTAACTTCCAGTTGATTATATGCTCGATTGGCTTTTTCTCGTGCCTTTTCAACCGTTTCATCACGAGCCAGAATTACCCCTAAACGACGGTGTCCATTTACTTCACCTTTACCAAATAGACGTAAATTGGTATTAGCTTCAGATAACACTCGCTCTAAACCACTGAAGGAGATCTGTTTGGACTGTCCTTCTACAACAATAGCTTTAGATGCTGAGGGGCTAATTAATGAGATAGGTGGCACAGGCAAACCTAATATCGCACGGGCATGTAAAGCAAATTCGGACAGTTCCTGCGAAATAAGTGTTACCATACCTGTATCGTGTGGGCGAGGGGAGACTTCGTTAAAAATAACCTCATCGCCACAAACAAATAGCTCAACGCCAAAGATACCTCGCCCGCCCAGTGCGGAGGTAATCTTTTCTGCGATATCTTCTGCTTTTTGGCGAGCAATATCAGACATTGCTTGTGGCTGCCACGACTCTCGATAGTCGCCATCAATTTGGATATGCCCTATTGGAGGTAAAAAAGACGTACCTTGAATATGGCGAACAGTGAGTAATGATATTTCGTAGTCAAACTGAATAAAGCCTTCAACAATTACTCGCCCTTTACCTGCACGCCCCCCTTGTTGAGCATAGTCCCACGCTGGTTGAATATCCTCATTGGATTTAACAATGCTTTGTCCGTGCCCTGATGATGACATCACAGGTTTAACGACTGCAGGCAGACCGATTTCAGCGATAGCCTGAGTAAACTGCTCGAAACTATCGACAAAGCGGTAAGGCGATGTTGGGATTGCCAGTTCTTCTGCCGCTAAACGTCGAATGCCCTCTCTATCCATCGTTAATTTTGTCGCTTTTGCACTTGGAATAACCTGATAGCCTTCCTGCTCAAGATCCACGAGTGTATCAGTGTCAATTGCCTCTACTTCTGGAATGATAAAATCTGGTTTTTCCTGTTCAACTAACGTTCGTAACGATTGCCCATCAAGCATATTAATTGTGTATGCTCGATGGGCAACTTGTTGTGCTGGTGCATTTTCGTAGCGATCGACAGCAATAACTTCAACGCCCAAACGTTGTAATTCAATCACAACTTCTTTCCCCAGTTCCCCAGCTCCGAGCATCATGACTTTCGTTGCGTTTGTTGTAAGAGGTGTGCCAATTGTGGTCATATATTATCCTTTTGTATCCAAAATAAATCTTATTTGCAAAATAATTTCGATATTGAACCGCTTGTGTATTATTCTGTGGTAGCACTACTTGCAGGCTTACGACGTTTACCAATATTTTTAGTCTCTTTGTGACGGATTTTTGCTTTTTTCTTCGCGGATTCTTTTTTCTCTTCTCGTTTTTTCTTTAGACGTGCTTTTTGTTTTTTACTGACACTATTTATTTCATCTTCTTTCGGAGCCTTTGTGCGAGGTTCTAGACCTTCGATGGTTCTAGGCTTTAAGATTTCTTCAGTATAACGTTGAATTTTACCAAGTAATGAGTAATCGTGAGCTTCGACCAAAGATACCGCTGAGCCTTTTTTGCCAGCTCGAGCGGTACGCCCAATACGGTGCAAGTAAGTATCAGCACTATAAGGCAAATCATAGTTGATTACAAAATCTACATCATCAATATCAATACCACGAGCGGCAACATCGGTTGCCACTAACAAATTTACCACCCCCTCTTTCAAGCGGTTAATTGTCTGTATTCGCTGTGTTTGAGCCATTTTGCCCTCTAAGTGAGTGGTTCGAATTCCTCGTTTACGCAAGATTTCGCTTAATTCCCGAACGATTTCACGACGGCGAACAAACACAATGGCTCTTTCAATTTCAAATTCACTCACTAAACGAGCCAATAATTTCGTTTTATGCTCAACATTATCTGCGTGATAATACCATTGATGAATTTTCTTACGCTCACGGCGACTAGGTTGTGCATCTACTTTCAATGGATTATTCAGCATTCTGTCAGCAAAATTAACTAATAGCTCGCCTTCCAAGGTGGCTGAAAATAACCAAGTAAATTGCCGCCAACGAGTCTCTGCAGCGATTTTTTCTGCATCTTGCCCAAACCCCATTTGTAACATACGATCAGCTTCATCGAAAATTAAAATCTCAACGGCACGACAGTCAAAGTTTTCTTCCTTAATATACTGTAATAAACGCCCAGGAGTGGCGACAACAAGATCCTGATTGCTATTAAAGACCTCGCCGTGATTTTGATAAGCAACGCCACCTGTAATCGTAGCAACCTTGAGAGAAGTAAAGTGAGCGAGCTCTTGTGCCTGCTGAGCCACTTGCATTGCCAACTCACGAGTAGGGGTCAGCACTAATATGCGTGGAGCACCTGGTTTACGACGAGGATTATCCAATAGATGTTGCAAGGCAGGTAATAAAAATGCGGCAGTTTTGCCAGTACCTGTTGGGGCAGATCCCAACACATCACGTCCTTGCATTGCCGCAGGAATAACGGCTTGCTGAATTGCCATTGGGCGTTGAAAGCCTTTCTTTGTTAAGGCTTTTAACAACAGTGGGTTTAAATCAAAATCTTCAAAAGTTAAAAAAGTATTCATAGGATCCTGTTAAATTAGAGTGTTCTGTCAGAGATAAAGTGCCATTACCAGTGCGTTCTCACGTTTGCCATCAGGCGTTGGGTAATAATTCTTACGCAGTGTAACTTCATTAAAATTCATTTTTCGATATAGTTGCTGTGCAGCTTGATTCGATTCACGCACCTCAAGCCAAAGTGTTAATACGCCTTTTGTTCGCAATTGCAAAATTAATGCCTCAAGTAACCGCTTACCATACCCCTTTCCTTGCCATTTTGGGCTAACGGCAACGTTAAATAAGGTAGCTTCATCAAGAATTACTTGGCAAACGGCAAACGCAACGATCTGATTTCCAAGGCTTAATTTTAAATTGAGATAACGCTCGCCTTGATTATTTAATAGTGTTCCTTTTGACCAAGGCACAAGATGAGCCTGCTGCTCAATGTCAAATAAATGCTCAAAATCCTGCTCTGTTACATTTTCAATGAAAGGTTCAATCATATTTTTCCTCAGGCATTCTTCCCTCAATAAGCATTTTTTCCTTAAAATGTTGGCAAAATGGTTCTATCTGTTGCCAAAATTGGCGTTTTTTATCTGATTGGTGTAGTTCTACCCAGCGTTCATTTTTCCATATAATGACCTGTTTTTCTTTGATGAGACGGTCTTTTACAAATTTCTCTTCCCAAGTTACCGCTTGTTCTGACGACTGAATAAGCCAAAAAATAGGTTGACTTTGCCGATGCGATAATGAAATCCGCAAACTTTGCTCAACATTGACCCATTGATAGCTATATTTGTCCAACCCAAGAGTATATAAAATGTCTTGGAATAGCTGGCTATGTTGATGATTTTCATCACATACGACAACCAATTTGATCAAATGCCCCAAATGAATGAGTGCCTCACCTTGCAATGCGTGCGGTTTGGTTAATACCCATTGTGGGATATTCATCTCATTTAATAATAAATCACGCCGATTCATTGCATTTCCTCACAAAAGTGTAGGGAATGGTAGCAAAAATCGGTAGAATGCAGAAATGATTTTGTAATATTAAAGTGGAAATTTATGTTATCTCTCGAAAGTGAAGTATTAATGCGTCATTTAGATAAATTTAACGGCAAAAATGTTCTGTTATTTGGCTATGTTCGGGATCAGTTTTGTCAGCAGATTCAATATAATGCAAATAATGTTACACTATTTAGTAGTTATTTTGATTATACACGTCATCACCACAACGTCCTCTTTGGATTAGAGTGTCAAGTTAATGCGGATTTAGGAGTCTACTATTGGGCTAAAAACAAGCAAGAGTGTAAATTTCAATTAATGCAATGGCTTTCGATCTGCTCTGTTGGTCAAGAATTGATGATTATTGGAGAAAACCGCTCAGGCGTACGCTCTACAGAAACGATGCTTGACCATTTTGGCAAGATTCATAAAGTTGATTCTGCACGCCGTTGCAGCCTCTATCATTTCACATTAACACAACCGCCTATTTTTAATTGCAAAGATTTTTGGAAATCTTACCGCTTAAACGATCTTGAAATATTCGCATTACCAGCTGTTTTTAGCTCAAACGAGCTTGATAATGGTTCAAGATTGTTACTTTCTACTTTTGAACAGAATACACTATTAAAAGGTAATGTGCTGGATTTAGGCTGTGGTGCAGGTGTTCTAGGGCTTTGTCTAAAACAACAATTTCCACATATTCAGCTAACAATGTCAGATATTCACGCAATGGCAATCGCCTCCAGTCAGCGTTCATTAACCGAAAATCAACTCGACGGCACTGTAATAGCCAGTGATGTGTTTTCAGATATCCAAGGAAAATTTGATTTGATTGTTTCTAATCCGCCTTTCCATGATGGTATAGACACAAGTTATCAAGCGGTAAAGTTGTTAATTGAGCAGGCTAAAAAATATTTGAATAAAGGTGGTGAATTACGCCTTGTTGCGAATAGCTTTCTGCCTTATCCAGAATTGCTTGACAAGGCGTTTGGCTCACATAAAGTACTGGCAAAATCCACTAAATTTAAAGTATATTCAGCGAAATAATGGCTTTCGATGATTGTGTCGAACACTGTAAATTTTGCCTAGTGCGACTAACGGTGTTTGGCGTTACAAATTACCAATAATATCTAGTGCATCACTCAATTTTTTGACTGTATGCACGTCCATTCCTTTAATCGGCTTTTTAGGGGCGTTACCTGCTGGCACAATAGCACGCTTAAAGCCGTGTTTGGCAGCTTCACTAATCCGTTCTTGCCCACTAGGCACAGGACGAATTTCGCCTGCCAGTCCCACTTCTCCAAATACAACTAAATCTTGAGGTAGAGGGCGATTGCGGAAACTAGAAATTAGTGCCAGCAATAGAGCTAAATCTGCACTTGTCTCTGTTACTTTTACTCCTCCCACCACGTTCACAAAAACATCTTGATCAGACATTTGTAATCCACCGTGGCGATGTAACACAGCAAGCAAAAGCGATAGTCTATTTTGCTCTAGCCCCACAGCCACACGACGAGGATTCGCTAACATTGAGTGATCGACTAATGCTTGAATTTCTACCAATAATGGACGAGTCCCCTCCCAAAGTACCATCACTGAACTACCAGCGGTTTGCTCATCACTGCGACTAAGGAATATTGCAGATGGGTTCTTAACTTCTTTAAGTCCTTGTTCTGTCATTGCAAATACCCCTAACTCATTGACCGCACCAAAACGGTTTTTATGGCTGCGTAATGTGCGATAACGAGAATCGGATTCACCTTCTAGTAAAATTGAACAATCAATACAATGCTCTAACACTTTTGGACCTGCTAATGTCCCATCTTTGGTAACGTGTCCGACCATCACAATAGCAACTTGGTGTGTCTTTGCATAACGAGTCAAAAAAGAGGCACATTCACGCACCTGTGCAACACTACCTGGAGAGGATTGAATATCTGCAAGATGCATTACTTGAATAGAGTCAATGACGATTAATTTAGGCTTTTCTTGATCAGCAATATTACAAATATACTCAACTGAAGTTTCGGACAGCATTTTTAGATGTTCAGTTGGCAGCCCAAGTCGATGAGCTCGCATTGCCACTTGTTGTAGAGATTCCTCTCCTGTAACATAGAGTGTCGGAATTGTCGCTGACAGCCCACACATTACTTGCAGAAGCAGAGTACTCTTACCCGCACCAGGGTGTCCACCAATTAAAATCGCACTACCAGGAACAATGCCGCCACCTAACACTCGATCTAATTCATAAAAGCCACTGCTAAAACGAGGTACTTCTTGTAAATCAATTTCGGATAATGTTTGTACTTTGCCAGATACTTCGCCTGCATAACCACTGAAACGAGCATTTTTACTTTCCTGCTTGACCGAAATAAGGCGAACTTCACTGATCGTATTCCACGCTAGACAAGCCTTACATTGACCTAGCCAGCGAGCATATTCTGCACCACAATCATTACACACATAAGCCGTTTTTGGTGCTTTTGCCATAGTTACCTCATAAACTCACCAATTAGAATGTGTTACATAATAGCAAAAAATACTGTTCAAATAAACAGTTGTTATTTATTTTTGCGATCTACATCGAAAAAATAAATTTTCTAACTCGCCTTTTTTGCTAAAAGCCGAGACTATACGGAAAATTTTTTTTCCTCACCTAATTATTGGGAGTATCTATGAAAATTACATTAATTAGCCCTATTCAAAAAGCCTTTACCTTAATTGAATTAATGATCGTGATTGCAATTATTGCCATTCTCGCCACAATTGCTATTCCCTCCTATAACAATTACACCAAAAAAGCTGCCTTATCTGAGCTTTTACAAGCCTCAGCTTCGTATAAATCTGATGTAGAAATCTGTATTTATAATTTAGGTAACCTAACTGAATGCAGCTCAGGGAAAAACGGCATTCAAGCAGCTAAAAATAATCTTAATGAAACACAATATTTAAAAAGCGTTTCTGCTAATGCTGGTGTAATCACGGTTGAAGGTAAAGGGAGCATTGATGGCTATAGCTATACTTTAACACCAAAATTTTCTAATAATCATATTACTTGGACAACAGGTTGTTTGGGAAATGATACAGCTATTTTTCCTGCTGGATTTTGTGGCAAAAATCCATAAATTGAAATAAGTCAAAAAACTAAAACGCCCAAAAATGAAAGAGCGTACTGTATGAAAGAAAAAGAACACCACCAATACGCAATTTGTGAACGTAATAGTAAACGTGTATTTCATATCTGCGAAAAATTATGGCAGAAGAATATTGAGCAGAAAATGACTTTATTACGTTATTTAGCTTTGCCTATTCAGGAAACGGAAGATAAGCTCTATTTAGCAATTGATGATGAAAAAAATCTTAATGCCTGTGAAACATTCGCTTTTTTGTGGCATAAAAAAATAGAGCCAATTTTGGTTTCATCTGATGAGTTAAAATATCTATTAAATGCACTTTCTCCAGAGAATAATTATTCTGATGAGCTACTCAACGTTGATTACGCTACTCAGCAGAGCATAAATAAACAAGTAAACTTTACTGATCCAATTATTCAAATCTTAGATAGCTTATTTAAATTTTGTATTATTGAGAATGCCTCGGATATTCATATTGAGCCTCGCAAGATGCATTTAGTTATCCGATTGCGTATTGATGGCGTTTTGCATCTTTATAAAACCTTTTCTCATAGTTTAACTAGCCGAATAACTTCACGGCTTAAATTATTAGCTAAACTGGATATTAGTGAATCTCGCCTCCCTCAAGATGGACAATTTAGTTTTACGACTTTGCTTGGCGATACACTGGATTTTCGAGTCTCAACATTACCCTGTCATTATGGTGAAAAATTAGTGTTACGTTTACAAAAGAACAAACCAACCCATTTTGATTTTATCACATTGGGATTTACGACTAAACAGCAGAAATTATTCCTCAATATGCTTAAACAACCGCAAGGGCTAATTCTCGTAACAGGTCCAACAGGAAGTGGAAAAAGTATTACGCTCTATAGTGCATTAAATTATCTCAATCAAACAGATAAACATATTTTAACAGCTGAAGATCCGATCGAAATTGAAATTGATGGATTAGTTCAAACACAGGTTAATCCAGCATTACAATTAGATTTTAGTTATTTGTTAAGAACGTTCTTACGACAAGATCCTGATATTATTATGTTGGGTGAAATTCGAGATAAGGAAAGTGCTAAAATTGCGTTGCAAGCTGCACAAACGGGGCATCTAGTGCTTTCCACATTGCATACTAACGATGCACTGTCGGCAATAGAAAGATTATATCAATTGGGTATTCAAGAGTATGAAATCCACAACGCATTATTGCTCGTAGTTGCACAACGTCTTGTCCGTAAAATTTGCTTAAAATGTGAAGGAATAGGGTGTGGTAATTGCTATCAAGGCTATAAAGGACGAATTGGAATTTACCAACTACTTAGTCGTACTACAAAATATTTTGATAAACAGACCGCTTACCTAGATTATGCTACGTTATTACAAAGTGCAAAACAAAAGATAAATGATAAACAAACTAATTTAGCGGAAGTTGAAAGAGTGTTAGGTGATGTTGAAAATATATGAATACCGCTGGAAAGCCATAAACCGTTTTGGTCAAAGACGTTATGGTAAAAGCCTTTCTATTACTCAAGAAAACCTAGAGCAACAACTAATTGCCAAGGGATACCAGCAAATTAAATTAATCCGAAATTTTACCTTAACAAAAAGAGTAAAACCTACCGAAATAACACAATTACTCACCCAGCTCGCATTACTATTAGATGCGGCTATTCCACTGAAACAAGCATTAGCAATGTTGTTAGAAAACTGTGATCGTTTACCTTTATATCAATGGTTATATATGATTATTGAAAATATAGAAAAAGGATTTTCATTTTCAACCTCTCTAGAAAAATCAGGTAAATATTTGCAATTACAAGAAATACAATTAATTAAAATGGGGGAAATCAGCGGTAACTTACCAGTATTACTGTCTAATCTTGCTCAAGCAAGAAATAAATCAGAAAAGCTGACAAAAAAAATCAAGAAGATTATGTTTTATCCTGCGATTGTCTTAGCTATTTCTATGACCTTAGCTATTCTTTTGCTGCTATTTATTGTCCCTCAGTTTGTGGCTTTATACGGAGATAATGACTCATTACCGATAATGACAAAAATTTTATTTTATCTTTCACAATTTTTACAACATTCAATTATATACCTTATTATAGCTTTATCTTTTACCTATTTAATTGCATATTTTATTAATAAAAAGACCGCTTATATACAGAAAATTATCTTTAAACTATTAAGTGTAATGCCTCTTTTCAAGAATATTATTAATCAATCTCGCATAATCTATTTTTGCCAAAATTGTGCGTTGATGTTAAATGCTCATATTAGACTAGATAAAGCTTTAACCTCTTTTCTATCTGAAAAAACTAAAGATCCAATATTACAACAAGAAGTACAATTTTCCCTGCAGCTACTAGAAAAAGGCTTTCAGCTATCTGATGGTTTAAATCCACATCATTTTAATGCCGAAGTTATTCAAATGATAAGGATAGGCGAGAAAAGCAGCCAATTAGTAAAAATGTTTGAAAGCATTACTACGATTTATCAACAAAAATTAGATCATCAAATTGATTTACTTTCACAACTTTTAGAACCAATGTTAATGCTAATTTTAGGTATCATCGTGGGAAGCATTATTATTGGGTTGTATTTACCTATTTTTGATATGGGAACAATGGTAAAATAATGCTGTTATTTATCTTAAGTATTTTATTCGCATATTGGTTTAATATGGAATTTTCTCTATTTCCTAAAAAGATTAATCAGCAAGTTTATAACGATTATGCTTCGTTAAATGTGGATCATATTAGTAAAGAAAAATTTCTAGTACAGTCTAACTTAAAAAATAAAAATATTTATCAGTCTTTATGCTTAATCATTCTATTTCCTTCGATAGCATTTATATCTAACGATCATTCTACTCTCGTTATTTGTATTTTATGGATTATTATCTATCTTTCATTATTAGACATTGCTTATTATCTTACGGATAGTAAATATATTGCAGTGATTTTCTTTCTTAGTATCTGTGAGCTTGTTGAACAATCAAATTTTGTTTTAAGAGAAAATCTACTAAATTTTTTATTTACCTCTCTTTTCTTTTTTATTCTACACTTTATCAGTAATTTTTTATTCAAAAAAGAAGGGTTGGGGCTGGGGGATATTTTACTTTTTATCGGTATTGCACCACTATTTAATCTTCATCAAATGCTAGGCGTAATACTTTCCGCTTGCTTTTTAGGCATTTGCTTCTTTATTGGTTATTTCTTTATAACTCAAATAAAATTATCCAAACTACCTTTCATTCCATTTATTGCTTTTGGTGTACTATTAATTAAGGTGGTTATTAAATAATTTATTAATGAGGAACTTGGCTTATAATTAATTTTCCCTGCTGGTCTTGATAATTAATTTCAGCAATGACAGCAGGATAAAAATGCACACTATATTGAAACTGAGTTAAGTGTTGAACCAAATCAAAAACAAGCGGAAGGTGAGAAATTAGGAACACATTTTGCTTTTCTGCCGCTATCGTCTCTAAATAATCAACGACGAGTTGTGCATTGCTAGATGGAGTAATTCCTTGCCAATTTTCAGTAATCTTTGCAAAATTTTGTTCAAATTTGGCCGCTTGCATTCCTTTAATGACATTAAACCACGTTTGTTGAGCTCTAATATAAGGACTAACGAATACCGCATCTAAATTCACCTTTTGCTCAATGAGACGTTTAGCAAGCCACTTTCCTTGTTCAAATGCCATCATATTCCCTCGCTCAGTAAGTGTTCTTTGGCTATCTGTAAAAGTATTCAAACCTGCTTCACCGTGTCTCATTATCCAGATATTCATCTCGCATTTCAACTTTAAACTAAATCAAATTGAGCGTATAATGCACGGAGTTTTTCGTGGTTGCAACTTTTTCTTTAATTGAACGCTTTCTTTGAGTGTGGCGACCTGCTAAAAAATTTTACTATTCTCAACTATTTATGGAGTAATCTAATGTCTCGTAAACTCAGAAGAACCAAAATTGTTTGTACAATGGGACCTGCAACTGACCGTGGTAATAATCTTGAAAAAATTATTGCTGCTGGAGCAAATATGGTTCGTATGAACTTCTCTCACGGTATCCCTGAAGATCATATTATTCGTGCAGAAAAAGTGCGTGAAATTGCTAAACGTTTGGGGAAGCACGTCGCTATTTTGGGCGATTTACAAGGACCTAAAATCCGAGTTTCAACCTTTAAAGAAGGCAAGATTTTCTTAAATATTGGCGATAAATTTACATTAGATGCAGATTTGCCAAGAGGTGAAGGCACACAAGAGTCTGTTGGTCTAGACTATAAAAACCTACCTAATGATGTTGTGCCTGGTGACATTTTGCTATTAGATGATGGCAATGTGCAATTAAAGGTGCTATCCATTGGTGGGGCAAAAGTATTTACTGAAGTTACAGTCGGTGGACCTTTATCAAACAATAAAGGAATTAACAAACTAGGCGGTGGTTTATCCGCTCCAGCATTGACAGAAAAAGACAAAGAGGATATTAAGCTTGCAGCAAAAATTGGTGTAGATTATCTTGCTGTGTCTTTCCCGCAATCTAGTGCGGATTTACACTATGCACGTCAATTAGCAGAAGAAGCGGGTTTAGATACTAAAATTGTTGCAAAAGTAGAGCGTGCAGAAACGGTAGCAACTGAAGAAGCAATGGACGACATCATTTTAGGTGCAGATGTGATTATGGTGGCTCGTGGTGACTTAGGTGTTGAAATTGGTGATGCTGAACTTGTTGGCGTACAGAAGAAATTGATTAGCCGTTCACGTCGTCTAAATCGTGTCGTGATCACTGCGACACAAATGATGGAATCCATGATCAAAAAACCAATGCCGACTCGTGCCGAGGTTATGGACGTTGCAAATGCAGTTTTAGATGGCACAGATGCAGTAATGCTTTCGGGTGAAACCGCAAATGGTGATTATCCAGTTGAAACGGTAAGATCAATGGCTGAAGTCTGTTTAGGAGCAGAAAAAATGCCAAGTATTAATATTTCCCGTCATCGTATGGATAGTACTTTTGAAACAGTTGAAGAAGCTGTAGCAATGTCAGCAATGTATACCGCAAACCATATGGAAGGGGTGAGTGCAATTATTGCCTTAACACATTCAGGTGAAACGGCTAAATTAATGAGCCGAATTAGCTCTGGATTACCAATTTATGCACTTTCTCGTAATGAGAAATCGTTGAACCGTTGTGCATTATATCGTGGCGTAACACCCGTTTTTTACGATCAAGATAGCCGTACCATTGACGGAGCAAAAAAAGCACTTGCAATGTTAAAAGAGCAGGGCTACCTAACAACGGGCGATTTGGTACTTTTAACTCATGGTAATGAGTTTAAAGAAAGCGGTACTAATACGACGCGTATGTTATTAGTTGAATAAACGACTACCCAACAATGAGAAATCCACGCTAAGCGTGGATTTTTTAATAAACTCCATTATGTTACAGCTCATTTCTGAATTAAGAAACAAACAGCTCATTCCTGAGTTAAGCTATCAATTTGCTCGGTTGATCGACAATAAACAAAAATCTTATCACTATTCAGCATTAGAACAAAATCTTGCCATTTTACTTGCCGCATTATGTTCATTTAATGTTTTACAAGGTAATGTTTGCTTGCGTTTAGATTCAGCTTTAATCAAGCACTTATTTCATTTACAAAACGTATCTTCTGAAGATACATTATTGAAAGCTCTGTTACAAAAAATTGAGTATAGCTCACCGCTTGAGTGGGCTACGATACTAAATAATCATATCGCTTTTAGTCATACACCAGAGCGAATTGCCCCAATGTTGTTCCAACATAATAGTGTGTATTTTTATCGCTATTGGAAAGCAGAATATCAGATTGCCAGTTATCTACAACAAGCGGTGAGTTTTTCATCAGAATATGCAAATTTAGCTGTGGATAAAGCAGTACTCTCTACTTTTTTCCCTACTGCTACAAATTCAATTGACTGGCAACATATTGCCGTCGCAACCGCATTGACAAAACCTTTTAGCTTTATTTCGGGTGGACCTGGGACAGGGAAAACTCGCACGGTAACCATTTTATTAGCAGCATTGCAATTAAAACAACTGAAACTAAATCAAGCACCTCTTAAAATTGCTTTAGCCGCCCCGACAGGTAAGGCCGCTGCACGTTTAAAAGAGTCAGTTAACAATAATCTTCAGCAGCTTAATTTAGCCGAAGAATTGAAACAACTTGTGCCAGTCCAAGCCACGACGTTACATAGCTTGTTAGGGATTAAACCCTATAGCGATACGCCTCACTATACAGCGAAAAATCCACTACTGATTGATCTTTTAGTGCTTGATGAAGCCTCAATGGTTGATCTATTTCTGTTTGATAAAATGCTTGCCGCACTGAAGCCTCAAACAAGATTAATTATGCTAGGTGATAAAGATCAGCTTGCCTCTGTAGAAGCAGGTAATATCATTGGAGAGCTAGGCGAGTTAATTTCATTAGGCTATAGCCAATCACACGGCGATTATTTATTCCAGACAACGAGTTACCAGATTCTCTCGCCTAATCATAATGTACCTGCAATTTGCGATGCTTTGTGCCATTTACGACACAGCTATCGTTTTAATCAACACGCAGGCATTGGGCAACTTGCGACACTCATTAACCATAAACAAGCGGTCAAATCTTGGCAAATTTTTGCAAATCCCGATTACCGTGATTTAGCCCTTGAGCTTTACCCATCAACAACGTCATTTAATGACAAAAAAGCGTGGCTAGAGCATTGTGTACAGCTTGTAGTACAAAAGGCTGTCAGCCTTTACCAACACTACTTAATACTCGTTAAGCAACAGCAGAAAATGCCTCAAGAGACAACTATCGATCAAATCTTTTCTGTATTTCAGCAATTTCGTTTTTTATCTGCTTTGCGAGTAAGCGAATTAGGGGTAGAACAACTAAACGAGAAGATTGCACAAGCGTTAAAACAAGCTCAGTTAGTATATTTCCAACATAGTCGTGATAGCTATGCAGGTAAGCCTATACTGATCACCGAAAATGCCCCACAACTTCAGGTGTTTAGTGGTGATATTGCACTTTTATTGCCAGATGAAGATGGTAGATTACGAGCTTATTTTGAAACAATCAATAATGGTTGCCGTCTCAATATCTTACCTAGTCGGCTGCCAAGTTATGAGCCAGCTTATGTAATGACTGTGCATAAATCACAGGGTTCAGAGTTTGCACATACGCTATTGGTGATGCCGCTTACCCCCTCTCCAATTTTAACTAAGGAACTGCTTTATACTGCAGTAACTCGAGCAAAAAAACAGTTTACGCTTTTTAGTCAAGAACGTATTTGGCAACAAGCTGTAAAACAAGACATTCAGCGTCAAAGTAATTTGAATACACAAATTTTTGTTCTTGAAAAGAAACGACAGCATAACTAATAATAAGCTACAGGGGCATAACAATATGTTAGCCCCTATATTGAAATGATTGGATTATGATCAATTATTGAATAATCACGAAGAAGTTTGAGCCATCTCGTAAAATGTTTAATGCGACGGCAGCAGGTTTTCCATCTAGAATTTTTCTTAGCTCTCCAATATTTTCAACTTCTTTGCGGTTTACACCAACAATAACATCACCTTTTCTAAAGCCTCTCGCCTCAGCAATTGAGCCTTTTTCAACTTTAGAAATCTCAACGCCTTTAACCCCTTTTTCGTTGTAGTTATTAAATTCTGCACCATTAAGAGCGGGTAGTAATGCTTTAGCACTGGTGCGAGTTTGCTCATCAGATTGTAAAACAACTTTCATTTTGCTTTCTTTTCCGTCTCTTAGATAAGTCAGCTCAATTTCTTTGCCTGCGCCAGTAGTAGCTACTTTCGCTCGTAATTCCGCAAAACTACGAATTTTTTGCCCATTTAAACCGATGATCACATCGCCTGCTTTAAGTCCTGCTTTTGCCGCAGCAGAATCAGCAATCACTTCACTCACAAAAGCCCCTTGTTGTGCATTGACATTAAATGCCTTCGCTAAATCAGCATTTAATTCGCCTCCTTTAATACCAAGTAACCCTCGTTTAACTTCGCCAAAATCAATAATTTGCTGTACAAGATTGTTTGCCATATTACTTGGGATCGCAAAAGCGATGCCCGCATTCGTGCCACTCGGTGAAATGATAGCGGTATTTATCCCAATTAACTCTCCCTGTAAATTAATGAGCGGTCCACCAGAATTACCTCGATTGACGGCAGCATCAGTCTGAATGTAGCTTTCGTAACTTTCATCGCTATAGCCTGTTGAGCGACCCAACGCAGAAATAATACCTGAAGTAACCGTTTGTCCCAATCCAAATGGATTGCCGATTGCAACAGTAAAATCGCCGACTCGTAGCTTATCAGAATCAGCCATCTTTATCTCAGTCAGATCTTTAGGATCGTCTAATTGAATTAAAGCCACATCAGATAACGGATCAGCACCCACTAATTTTGCTTTAAACTCACGCCCATCTTCGAGTTTTACTGTGATTTTATCTGCATTATCAATAACGTGATTATTAGTGATTACATAGCCTTTTTTTGCATCAATAATCACACCAGAGCCTTCTCCCCTAAATTGACGAGGTGCAGAACGTCCACCAAAATCTCGATTCCCAAATCCTCTCTCTCCAAAGAGATCTGGGCCAAAGAAAAATTCAAATTCATCAGGAACAGGAGAGCGTCTTTGCTTAACATTACCTTCAACAGCAATACTTACCACTGCAGGGCGAACTTTTTCTAGCATTGGTGCAAGACTTGGTACTGCTTGCCCCTCTACTATTGCAGGAAAAGAAGCGTGTGAAATTGTTGGAAACACAGCAGGAAATGCGATTAAGCTGCTGGCAAAAAGTATAGACGCTAAGCGTGATTTTTTGTTTATTTTCATAGCATTATCCCTTTTAGGTTAAAGACAATTGTAGTTATTTAAAAGTTTAAATATCATTAATAAATGATGATAAATTCTTCAAAATGAGACAAAGGAAATATTTATTGGTTCTTTGAAATGAAAAGTTGATTATATTTTTACATTACTATAAATAATTTACGTTTAATCTAAAAGCGATTCGCCTTGAAAAATTAGGTATTTTTTTATTAATATCTATCACGCATTCAGATTAAAAGACAGCACTTAATTTACTTTATTTACATAACTCTATAAAATGTAGCGGTTTTGTCAGTAATTATTTTTACAAATGGTTACTGGATAAATATTTCTCATATAGGAACATTGATTATGTTGTGGTTTTTATTCTGTATAGCTCTTCTGATTTTGGGCTACTTTACTTATGGAAAGGTCGTTGAACGCGTCTTTGTGATTAACCCTAAAAAGGCAACACCTGCCTATGCAATGCAAGATGGCGTGGATTATATACCAATGTCGAAAACCAAAATTTGGTTGATTCAACTACTTAACATTGCGGGTACAGGACCTATTTTTGGACCGATCTTAGGGGCATTATATGGACCTGTGGCAATGCTTTGGATTGTGCTAGGTTGTATTTTTGCAGGTGCTGTACACGACTACTTTTGTGGTATGTTAAGTGTGCGTAATGGCGGTGCATCAATGCCAAATCTTGCAGGTCGTTATCTTGGTCGCCCTGTCAAATATTTTATTAATTTACTGGCTGTGGTTTTATTACTACTTGTGGGCGTTGTATTCGTCGCCAGTCCAGCCGCATTACTCAGTACGCTAACTATTGACGCATTCAGTGCATCATCAGGGGCAATTTCACTGAATAACGCAGAAGAAATTGCACAAGCTAGTGTACAAGCTGCGACGGAGCTAACTGTCTGGGGAATGGATAAACCGACCATTATTGCAGTGTGGACGGCGATTATTTTTGCTTATTACATCTTAGCAACTTTATTGCCAATTGATAAAATCATTGGACGCATCTACCCACTCTTTGGGGCATTATTGCTCTTTATGTCGGTTGGAATGGTTTATGGTTTAGTTTCTTCGCATTTAAGTGTAACGGATCCTATTGAGTTTTTCCGCACAGTAAATACTGACGGGCAAGGCTTGACGTGGGAAAAATTCACACAAAATTTCCAAGTAAAAGACAATGTACCGATTTGGCCACTTCTTTTCCTGACAATTTCTTGTGGAGCGTTGTCTGGCTTCCACGCAACCCAAACACCTCTAATGGCTCGTTGTGCAGAAAATGAGAAAGAGGGACGTTTCATTTTCTATGGTGCAATGATTGCAGAAGGCGTTATTGCCCTGATTTGGTGTGCCGTTGGATTAAGTTTTTACGAAAATCCACAAGCGTTACAAAATGCCATTGATGCAGGTTCACCATCAAAAGTAGTCTATGACAGTTCAATTCACTTCTTAGGTTTTGTTGGCGGATTGTTTGCTGTGTTGGGTGTTGTTGTTTTACCTATCACTTCTGGCGATACGGCATTCCGTGCGGCTCGATTGATTATTGCAGAATTCTTCAAAATTAATCAAAGTAGCTTAATCAAACGCTTAGTCATTGCTGTACCGTTATTTGCTGTTGGTTTTATCGTCTCAAAAATTGATTTTAGTATCTTGTGGCGTTATTTCACTTGGGCAAATCAAACCACAGCAATGGTAATGCTTTGGACAGCGGCTGCTTATCTTTATCGCTATAATAAATTCCACTGGATTTGTTCCATTCCTGCGTGGTTTATTAGTACAGTTTGTTTCACCTATTTAGCATACAACAAAATCGGCTTTGGTTTAGACTACCAACTTTCTGTCTACATCGGTTTTGGTTTAACTCTGCTTTGTATCGGACTATTCTTCACGAAACTTAAACCATTGGGTAAGATTGATGAAGACGCTTATGTTGATGATACACTCGGTTCACACCATAGAATGTAACAACACAAAACGTAACAAAATAGAATGTAGCTTCTATCTTGCTCTCCCTCTGCTTTTCGACTTTTCTTTGCTAGCAGAGGGAGAATTTTAACATTCCAACTTGCTGCACGTTATTTCACAGCTCTCATTGACGAAGAAGCGATTTGCAGGACTGAGGAAGATAAAACCACTATGCGATTTTTTGATACACACACTCACCTTGATTTTCTATCACAAGCCTTGAATTGTCCTATTGGAGAACTCACTAAAAATGCCCAACAACAAGGAATTGAACGTCTACTTATCGTAGCCATCAGTGCAAAAAATTTTGAAAAAGTAACCGCTTGTGCCAAGCAATTCCCCTTGCAATTACGCTACGGTTTAGGATTACACCCACTTTACATCGAACAGCATCAAGAACGAGACCTTGCTATTCTTGAACAACTACTGGCACAACAAGATCCATTATGTACTGCCGTAGCCGAAATTGGGCTAGAACGTGCAGTAGAATCCCTTCGTTGTAACGAAATGTGGAAAAAACAATGTATGTTTTTGGAGAGACAATTGCTGCTCGCTAAGCGGTACGATTTGCCCATTAATTTACATTCTCGCCAAAGCCATGATCAGCTTTTTCCTTTCTTAAAAAAAGCACAATTAGCCCGAACAGGGGTCGTACACGGTTTTGCAGGCAGCTATGAGCAAGCAAAACGTTTTGTTGATTTAGGTTATAAAATTGGGGTGGGCGGAACAATTACTTATCAGCGAGCCAATAAAACTCGTGAAACTATCCGAAAATTACCGCTTGATGCCCTTCTCCTTGAAACCGATTGCCCTGATATGCCTGTTTTTGGATTCCAAGGGCAACCAAACCGCCCAGAATATATGAAAGTTACTTTTCAGACCTTATGCGAATTACGCACTGAAACCGCAGAGCAGGTTGCAAAGACCATCTGGCATACCAGCGAGCAATTATTTTGGTCATCACTTTAATTATTCGCCATATTCTTGATTTAACTCGTTTTTAAGTTTAGGTTTTAGCTAATGCCCAAACCTGAATTTCACTCACATTTTGCTTGAGCAGTTCCAAAGCAATCGCATTTAGCGTAGAGCCTGTTGTAATCACATCATCAAGTATCGCAACATGCTGGTACGGCAGTCGTGGTTGATAGAAAAATGCCCCTTTAAGATTTTTTTGTCGTTGGCTAGACGATAAATTTCTTTGCGGTGTTGTTTTACGAACCCGAACCAAGCTGTCAGTATCTAAAGGTATATTTAGCCATTTTGCCAGCGGACGAGCTAATAATTCAGCTTGATTATAACCACGCTGCCAATGTCTTTGCCAAAAAAGAGGGACAGGTAAAATCACTTCTGGCAATGTTAAGTGATGCTCTCGTCTGGCTTGACGTACAGCGAGGTAAAGTAATCTCGCAAGTGCTTCATCTAAATAATAATGCTGCTGAAATTTAAAACGATGAACCCATTCGACAAGCGGTGGTTTATAGTGAGAAATTTGTACAAGACGCTGCCATTTCGGCTCATCACGCAAACAGTTACCACAATGACGCTGAGCTTCCAATAAAGTTGCACCACACCGTCCACAGTATGGTGTTTTCTGAACCTGCTTGATACAGAGGGAACAAAATCCGTGTTCCGCAAGGGCTAATTTTTGCAAACAGTGAAAACAACGAAAATTCCAGTCATTCATTTTTGCTCCTAGGTTTGCTACACTGTAGCAAGTTTTTAACCTAATATTTCAGCTATTTTTGCGATACTGATCGAAAAAATATAATAAATTATCATTTTCTGGAGAACATTATGGAAACATTACAAGCCACTCAACCCCCAAAAGCCCCAATAAAAATTGTTTTTTTCGATATTGATGATACCTTGTATATGAAAAAAACAGAGACCATTCCCTCTTCAATTTTTCAGCAAGTAATTCCTCGTTTAAAGCTCAACAATATTATCCCAGCTATAGCAACAGGTCGAACCTACAGTGCTTTCCCTGAAGCACTTAAACCTCTGATTAATTCAGGGGCATTCGAATTATTTGTAACAACAAACGGACAATATAATTTGTATAAAGGCAAGGTAATTAGTCAGTACCCACTCTCGACAGAACGTGTAGAACGTATCATTCAGAAGTTTCAAGCTCTGAATATTGAATATGCGTTTGTTTGTCCCGAACAAGTGGCTGTATCAAAAGATAGTCCTGAAATACAAGAAGCATTGCTACCAATTAAATCGGATTATTTGGTTGATCCCGATTATTATTTAAACCACACCGTATTACAAATGCTAGCGTTTTTCCCTGAAGAGCGTTTACAAGAAGTCATCGATGCCGATGTGTTAGAAGATGATTTGAAAGAAGTTCGCTGGCATTCTTATTCCGTTGATATCCTTGCGAAGGAAAACTCTAAAGCTCGAGGTATCAAAGATGTATTACAGTACCTTGAGCTAGACATTGAAAATGCAATGGCATTTGGTGATGGATTAAATGATCTCGAAATGCTAAGTTCGGTTGGTTATGGTGTTGCAATGGGTAATGCGGAAAATGAACTAAAGGCGGTTGCTAATTTCGTTACCCTACCGATTGATGATGAGGGTATTTTATACGCTCTAGAGAAACTTGAAGTCATATAACTTGTTATGTTTCTCTAATATCATTATTGTTACGCCATTTAATTTACTGGCTCATTATATTACTTCATTCTTAAATACATTTATGAAAAATAAACATATTCTCTTTCTTAGTACAGTTTTGGTAACTGGGGCAAGCCTAGCGAATGCCCAGCAGCAAAGTAGCCAACAACAGCTATCCGAACGCTTAAATGATCTACGTGTGCAATCAGAAATACAATCTCATCACACAAAACCTAATTTACCTGAAAAAACCGAGCAAATCTCTAATCATCAGCGTGACTCATCTATCTCAATGTCAAAAGCAGAGCTGAGAAACTATCCAGATTTAGTCATGCGAGCATTGGTGCCTGCGATATTACAGGGGAACATTGAAAATGTTGAATTACTTTATCCAATATATCAACAGATTCCTGAACAATATCACGATCCAATTATCACTCATTGGTCAGAGGCAATTTTAGCTAAGCAGAAACAAGACTACCCAAAATCTATTCGATTATATCGACAAATTATTGCAGAAAATAAAGAGATTCTGCCCGCTCGTTTGCAGCTTGCGATTACGTTGTTTGAAGACAATCAGCTTGAGGCAGCCGAAGATCAATTAACTAAACTGCGTACTGAACCATTAGCAACAGAAATTCACATCCTCATTGAACGATATCTAGCAGCGATTAACCAACGTGATCGTTGGAATTTCAACGGTGGCGTAACCTATTTACGTGATCCTAATATTAATAATGCCCCTAAAAATAATATAATTCGAACAAACAATAACCAAGGAAGACTGACAGGTTCGACGCCTGAAAGTGCTGAAGGGGTTGGATTTAATGCAGATATTGGTAAAAAATGGTCTTGGGGAAATGGCTTTTTTAATGAATTACGTTTAAATAGTAACGGAAAATATCTCTGGGATAACAAAAAATATAACGAGGCAAATTTGCGTGGCAGCATTGGTTTAGGATTTCAAAATGCCAAATATAACATTGCCGCACTACCATTTGTTGCTCAATACCTATACGCAGGCGGATCAAATCAAAGTGAAACCTTAAAGCGATTCTCTACGACTTACGGCGTAACAACTGAAATGAATTACTGGCTGCAACCAAAATGGCGCTGGAATATAAATTATGAATATGGCGAACAACGCTACCGTAGCCGTTTACATCTCAATGGCAACTACCATTTTATCTCTACGGGACTACTCTATTTTGCAAATGCCAAACAGTATTGGGCACTTAATTTGAACTATAACCGTACATCAACCCGAGATAAAGATGACAGTTTTTTCCGCCGTGGAGCAGGGTTAGGTTGGGGACAAGAATGGGGCTATGGTTTCTCCACACATCTTTCATTCAATATCGCCCAAAAAGTGCATAAAGCTCCAACATTAATTTTAGGTTTACAGCGTAATAAAGAATACAGTGTCCAAGTATCAACGTGGAATAGAGCTATCCATTTTGGGGGAATTACACCACGTCTAACTTATTCTTATAACAAGGTAAAAAGCAACCACCAATTCACCACTTATGATAAACATCGTGTCTTTGTCGAGTTTAGTAAGCAGTTTTAATTGATTCCCTCCGTGCATGGAGGAATGGAATATTAAGGCAAAGAAAAGGTCTAAAAATTGCAAAATTTAAAAACTACCATTTTTTTCGATTTTAGGTACAATAGTCGTATTATCTGAGATAACTAAAGCAATTTTTTACTTCTTTGGAGCTACCTATGCATTTACCAAACACTTTATTCAACAAAAATACCATATCCCTTGCTATTTTAGCCGCGTGGGGAGTTGGAGTTCATTTGCCTGCTTATGCTTCTGTTATTCGTAGCGATGTGCCATACTCTGATTTTAGAGATTTTGCTGAAAACCGAGGACGCTTTACAGTAGGAGCGAGCAATATTCCTGTCTATAATAAAGATGGGCAAAAAATCGGTGAGGTAATGCAAGACGTGCCAATGCCCGATTTTGCCCCTGTTCGTGCACAAAATGCGGTAGCGACCTTGGTTAGATCCCAATATGGTGAGAGTGTTCAGCATAATACTGGTTATGGTAACATGATTTTTGGGCATGCTGAGGAGCATGAGGATCTTGGCAATCCTTATTCATATGATATTGTGGCAGTCAGTGAGTATCGTAATGTAGATTATCATGTAACAAGATTGAAAAAATTGGTTACCGAAACAGGACCAGCAAATATTGAACGCATACGCCCACAGTATTCCAGTGCTTATTTAGATAAAGAACGCTACCCTGTATTTGCTCGGTTAGGTAGCGGCACACAGGTAGTGCGAGATGAAAATGGTAACAGTACCAAACTGCATGGCGGATACCATTCTACTTTAGGAGGTACGCCATTGCTACTACGTGGCAATAAGGACAAAAGAGGACGTAATTGGCTAGATAATATCGGCAGTTCTGATGTGCGTGATAGCCCAATGATGACTTTCTCTCAAGCTGGGGACAGTGGCTCTCCTTGGTTTGTCTATGACAAGCAGGAGAAAAAATGGGTATTAATTGGGGCGATGTCTGCGATTGGTGGAAAAAATAAGCATGTTTACACCAGTGTCACTAGAACTGATCCAAGTAAAATTCGTGATGTAGAAAGTGATAATCAAGTATTTGCTCTTGAAACAGGCGATTTTCAGTGGGCTGTGGCAGATCAAAGTAATCAGAGCCAACTGATTCATCTTACTGATAATCAAACGGATAAAACCTACTCTGTTGATGTCGCTGATTTGAGTAAAAAAAGCAAAGATAAAAATCGTAATCGCCCATCTTTGCATCACGGTAAGGCAGTGGAATTTTATGACGGTAGAAATCCAATTAATTTGACACTGACCAGTGCGATTAATCAAGGGGCTGGGGCGTTGATTTTTAATGGCGATGCTAATGTTCGTGCTAAAGATGACAACAGCAGCTTCACCCATCAAGGGGCGGGTGTTGTAGTGAACAATGGTACGGTACATTGGGGCGTGCATAACCCTAAAGGCGATCGACTCTCCAAGATCGGTAATGGTACACTGATTGTTGATGGTACTGGCGAGAACTTAGGTAGTATCAGCGTCGGCGAAGGAACGGTAGAATTACGCCAGAAAGCCGATTCACAAGGTAAGCAGCAGGCGTTTGCTGAAGTGGGAATTGTCAGTGGGCGATCTAAAGTGGTGTTAGCCGATGCTAAGCAGGTACCAACCAGCGGCATTGTGTTTGGTTTTCGTGGCGGTAATCTAGATGTTGCGGGTAACAATCTTGAATTTACGCACATTCGTCACCTTGATGAAGGGGCGGTCATAAGTAATTCATCGACCAATACAGCTACTCTTACATTTAAACAAAAAGCACAGTTGCGTACTTTTAATGGTTTTATCGGACAAATTGCCGATGAAAAAGTCGGTTATAAAACTACTGTCAAACAAGAAAACATAAACATTAACTTTAGTCCTGACAATAAAGATGCACGTCTTGTATTCAATGGTGGTTTAAATATTAAACAGCTATCAGTGAAAAAAGGCAGCGTGGTTTTTGCTGGTACGCCAGTTTCTCATGCCAAAGTCAATGGTGTAGAAGAATTTCGTGAGTCAGACTGGATTGACCGCAGTTTTGCTGTTGATCAGATTGAGCTGGCACAAGGTACAAAATTTGAAACCATTCGTAATGTTGCAAAATTAGATGCAAATATTACCGCTGGTGCGGATACTCAAATCCGTATAGGACACCAGCAGGGTGAAAGTGTTAATTGTGCACGCTCTTATTTTAGCGGGCTAACTCATTGTACTGCAAACAGCACTTTACAAACTAGCAATTATCAAGCACTTCCAACAACCCAATTAACAGGTAATTTGACACTTAATGGCAATGCCCAAGCACATTTTGGCAAAAGCCGTTTTGATGGCAAAATACAGGGCGAACAGACAAGCCAAGTGGCATTTCATCAAGATAGCTCATGGCATTTAACAGAAGATAGCCAAGTGGGGCAGTTGTCGCTAACTGATACCAATATTTATCTTAATGATGCAACCTCCAAAAATAAAGCCTATACTTTACAGGTGCTGGGTGATTTGTTAGGCAGTGGACGTTTTCATTTGCGGTTTGACACCCAAACAGGGGCGTACGATCGTGTTGAGGTGAAAGGTAAGGTAGAAAATGCTCAAACAGTTGTTATTTACCCAACAGGCATAGAGCCAAAATTGATCAATGATCGCTTAACGTTTGTTAATGCACCAAATGGATCAGGTAAATTTAACCTGAAAAATGGCGAGCAAACAGTCAATCAGATTGACTTAGGTGCATACCGCTATCAAGTGGATACTCAAGGGGGGTTAAGTTTAGTTTCTCCTGTTGCAGCACCGAATCCAGTACAGCCTGCGGCTATGCAGGTCTCAGCTGTATCAGAAGTTGCACCACAAGCATTGTCTACAAGTTCAAATAATAGCAATACTGAACAGGTCCAAGCCTTAGAAGCTCAAGTTGCAGATAGACGAGAGATGCCTTCTGAAATCACCTTACCAAAAATGCAAAAGGCTTCTTATAATGACAGTCAATCAATGGTTCAAAATGAGATCATCAGCCGCTATAGTAATGCTGCATTGTCAGAATTTACTGCCCTTGGCAATGCACTGCAGGCTTATACGCCAAACTCCAGCCAAGCGGGTGTGTGGGCAAGTTTTGATAGTGCCTCACAACGCCATAAATCTGATCAATATCGCCCATTCGAACAGCGGTTGAAAACCCTGCAGGTAGGTGTTGCGGGTGATCACGCAGGTGTGCAATTAAGCCACACCCGTTCTAACCAAGCCTTTGCAGATGGCTTCTCGGGTAAGCAGACCGTCAATCTTGCGACTATTTACGCCAAGCATAACTTTGGTCACAACAGCGTACTAGGGCATTTGGGTGTTGGACAGGCAAACAGTGAAATCAGCGACAGCCTAGTAGCAGATAGCTCTAATCGTGTCAGTCGTAAGCTAGTAAACGCAGGTATCAGTTTGGCACACCGCTTTGATGTGTCAGGCGTAGCCGTTACACCAAGCGTAGGTGTTCAGTATGTACATATTGGCAAAGCAGATTATTCGCTTAGTGGTTCAAAAGTTGAACAAAAAGCATTTGGTAGCGTCCAGTACCGTGCGGCTTTGGCGATAGAAAAAGACTACCAGCTGGGGCAAAGCCAAGTTCGTCCATACCTTAAAGCCGCTTATCAAAGTGGACTTGCGGCTAACACCGTTAAAATTAACCAACACGGCTTTGGACAAAGTGTGGCAGCTCAAGCTAAAATTGGTGTAGGTGTTACCGTGCAGCACAATAATCTCACTGCCAGCGTATATACCGATTATGTGACAGGCAAAACTCTAAAAAG
Source organism: Nicoletella semolina (assembly GCF_004345745.1). GTDB lineage: Bacteria > Pseudomonadota > Gammaproteobacteria > Enterobacterales > Pasteurellaceae > Nicoletella > Nicoletella semolina. The sequence continues at coordinate 244,012 of NZ_SLXJ01000001.1, forward strand.
CCAGCAAAACATTGGCGTGAAGTTGGGATATTTGTGGTAGTAAAACGACTGAATTAGGTCGTCAATAAAATTCAAAAGACGACCGATAAAATAGACTGGCGGTAGATTGGGTTGCAAAATTGCAAAAAATCTACCGCTATTGTTTTATACCTATTTTACAGAAGATTTAATGAGCTTCGTCCCAATTGCTACCAACGCCCACTTCTGCAATCAGAGGAACACGCAACGTAATTGCACTTTCCATTTTCGTTTTGATCAATTGACTATAATATTCAATTCTGTCCGCTTTGACTTCAAAGACTAATTCATCGTGGACTTGCATAATCATTTGAATATCATCTGCTTGAGCGATTGTTTGATGAATATTAATCATCGCCACTTTGATAATATCCGCTGCTGTACCTTGCATTGGAGCATTAATCGCTACTCGTTCTGCCGCTTTACGACGCATTGGGCTACTGGATTGAATATCTGGTAGATAAAGTCGGCGAGCAAAAAGTGTTTCGACATAGCCTTTTTCTGCGGCTTTTTCTCGAATATCAAGCATAAATTGCTGCACGGCAGGATAGCGTTGAAAATAACGTTCCATATATTGTTGTGCTTCATTGCGAGAAATGCCAAGTTGATTTGACAATCCAAATGCAGACATACCATAAATTAAACCAAAGTTAATCGCTTTTGCACTGCGGCGTTGTTCATTCGTAACTTCTTCCAGTGAAACGCCAAAAATTTCAGCCGCCGTTGAGCGGTGAATATCTTGTCCTGTGGCAAAGGCATTAATCATTGTTTCATCATTTGCAAGATGTGCCATAATTCGCAATTCTATTTGGGAATAATCAGCAGCTAAGATCACATAACCTTCAGGAGCAACAAAAGCTTTGCGAATACGTCTGCCCTGTTCATTGCGAATTGGAATATTTTGTAAATTCGGATCGCTTGATGACAATCGCCCTGTCGTTGTAACGGCTTGATGGTAAGAAGTATGTACGCGACCTGTATGCGGATTGATCATTTGTGGCAGCTTATCAGTGTAGGTTGATTTGAGCTTGCTTAACCCTCGATGTTCAATCAACAACTCTGGTACTTTATGTCCCATTTGAGCGAGTTCTTCTAATACTTCTTCATTCGTAGAAGGTGCACCTTTCGGTGTTTTTTTCAAAATGGGGAGCTGTAATTTATCGAATAAAATTTCTTGTAATTGTTTAGTTGAAGCAAGGTTGAAGAGCTGTCCTGCTTCTTTGTGAACCGTTTTTTCCAGTTCAACCAAACGTTGTTCAATTTCAGCAGATTGTTGTAATAATAACGTTGGATCAATTAATACACCATTGCGTTCTACTCGAGACAGCACACTGACAAGCGGCATTTCAATTTGTGTAAATAATTTATTTAATTCTGGTTTTTTTGCTAATTCTTGAGCAAGCACTTGATGTAATTTCATTGTAACATCAGCGTCTTCAGCGGCATATTCCGTTGCTTTTGCTAACTCAATTTGATCAAATGTTTTTTGTTGTTTCCCTTTGCCAGCCAACGCTTCGAAGGGGATTGTTTCGTGTCCTAAATAACGTTTGGCCAATTCGTCCATATTATGTCGCCCCGTGCTGTTGAGTGTGTAGGACTCGAGCATCGTATCAAATACTACCCCTTGAGCCTCAATGCCATTGCGAGCTAGCAGCGTTAAGTCATATTTAATATTTTGCCCAATTTTTAGAATCGCAGGGTTTTCTAAAATAGGACGTAGTCTAGTTAAACAATCCATTTTATTTAATTGATTCAGCAACAAATCCAATCCGTTTTCTGATTTGCTTTCTGTAAATAAATCCTCCTGTTGAGGAACATCTCCCCCCCGATGAGCAAGAGGAATATAACACGCCTCACCTTGTTCTAGAGCAAATGAAATCCCAACTAAATTCGCTTTCATCACATCAATATTATCCGTTTCCGTATCAACGGCAATCAGTTTCGCTTGTTGCAGTTTGGTCAGCCAAATTTGAAAATTTGCTTCATTATTGACACATTCATAAGCGGCTCGATCGAGCGAAATTTTTGCAAAATTTTCTACGGAATTAACCGCTTGTGATGGTGTGGCTTGATAAGCATTTAGTGATACTTTGTAAGCGTGGGCAATCGGATTACTCTGGGTAACAGGATTAGTGTCTGTGATAACTTCATTTAACCAACGTTTAAATTCATAACGCCCAAACAATTCAACTAGCTCATCTCGTTGTTGAGGTTGCATTTCCAACTGATCGTGGCTCATTGGTAACGGCACATCGGTTTTAATCGTAGCCAACAAATAGGAAAGATCCGCCATCTCTTTATCCGCTTCCAATTTTGAAGCAAAGGTTTTTGCCCCACGGAAAGACAATTGGGCTATTTTATCTAGATTAGTATAAATTTTCTGCATCGAACCAATACCTTGCAATAATGCAAGTGCTGTTTTCTCGCCTACCCCTTTTACCCCTGGAATATTATCTGAACTATCGCCAAGTAAAGCCAAGTAGTCGATGATCAGCTCGGGAGGGATACCGTATTTTTCGATAACTCCTTCTCTATCAAGCAAGCTATTATTCATCGTATTAATCAGCATAATTCGATCATTGACAAGCTGTGCCATATCCTTATCGCCTGTGCTAATTAGCACATTTTTGCCTGCATCTGATGCTTGTTTCGCTAAGGTGCCAATCACGTCATCAGCCTCCACTCCTTCAATAGAAAGCAGCGGAATACCGAGTGCTTTGATCATTGTATGCAGTGGTTGAATTTGTTTTCGCAAATCATCAGGCATTGGCGGGCGATGTGATTTATATTGTTCAAATAAATGATCTCGAAACGTTTTTCCTTTGGCATCAAATACCACAGCAATATGTGTGGGTTGTACTTGTGCAATTAAACTTTTCAGCATATTTAATACGCCATACATTGCCCCTGTTGGTTCACCCTGCCTATTTGTCAGTGGTGGGAAAGCGTGGAACGCACGATAAAGATATGATGAACCATCAACTAAAACGAGTGGGTTAGGTGCGATTGTTGCCATAATAACTCTCTAAAAGAATAATAATTCTCGCCATTATAAGCGAATAAGCGGTCAATTTTCGGGAATTTTTGTCAATTTTATGGTTTTCCGAGTACAATGCTGACCTCTTTAATGATTTAATTCACAACGATTCACTCAAATGAAAGACACATTATTTTCAGCCCCTATAGAAAAACTGGGGGATTTTACCTTTGATGAAAGCGTGGCAGAAGTCTTCCCTGATATGATTCAACGCTCTGTGCCTGGGTATTCCAACATTATTACCGCAATTGGTATGCTAGCAGCTCGGTTTGTGACCCCTCATTCGAATGTGTATGATCTTGGCTGCTCTCGAGGTGCTGGTATTTTGTCTATGCGGCGTCATATTCAGGTTGAAGGCGTACAGATTATCGGTGTAGACAACTCCGCCCCAATGGTAGAACGCTGCCGTCATCATTTAAGCGCATTTCATTCAACAACACCTGTTGAGATTTTGTGTGATGATATTCGCTGTATTGAAATTAAAAATGCGTCAATGGTGGTACTTAATTTCACGCTGCAATTTTTACCCCCAGATGACAGGCTGGCACTATTGCAAAAAATCTATCAAGGGTTAGAGCCTAATGGAGTATTAGTGTTGTCTGAAAAATTTACCTTTACTGATGAACATATCAATACTCTGCTTATTGATTTACATCATACCTTTAAACGAGCTAATGGTTACAGTGAATTAGAAGTGAGCCAAAAACGCACTGCTTTAGAAAATGTAATGCGTACCGATTCCATTGCCACACACAAACAGCGACTAGAGCAGGCAGGTTTTTCTCAGGTTGAGCTATGGTTTCAATGCTTTAACTTTGGCTCAATGGTTGCCATAAAATCAAATAATTCGCCATTGTAGTGATAGGCGATGTGCAGCGACAGACTATGCAAAATTTTCGGCAAAATGCACCGCTTATCGATCCTTTATGCTACTATTTGTCTGTTATTATATTTATCTGTTATTCGCTCTGCGATTGTCCCACATATAACTATTTTTAAGGGTAATTTTTATGGCAACCAAATCGAAATATCAAAATGAACGAATTGACGCATTATTAGGTGATCTGATTACGACACTAGAGAAGCATAAAGCCCCTGTTGATTTATCTTTGATGGCACTAGGCAATATGGTCAGCAATATTTTAGTTAGTAATTTTAATGATCCCAAGCAGCGTGAATTGTTAGCAGACACATTCAGTGATGCACTGAAACATTCTCTAAAATCTGACTAATTATCTTTGTAAACGATTGCTATGCTAAACCGTATCCGCCGTTTTTTGCCTCAAAATTTGCTTCGACATTATTCTTCACTCCACTACAGCGAAGCCCTCTCCCAACGTATTACTTGGGGGCACTGGTTTACCCTATTTAATATCGTAATGGCACTGCTGATTGCTTCTCGTTATGCGTTTAATGCAGACTGGCCTGATACGCTGCTTGGTAAGCTCTATTTTTTTGTGAGTTTATTGGGACATTTTGGTTTTATTGTGTTTGCGGTATATCTGCTGTTGCTCTTTCCTTTGAGTTTTTTGATAAAAAATGAACGTACCTTTCGAGGCATTTCGGTCATTATTGCAACCATTGGAATGACGTTACTGCTCGTTGATACCGAAGTATTTAAACAATTCTATTTACATCTCTCACCACTGGTTTGGGATTTACTGGTTGATCCTGATGAAGGTGAGCTAAGCCGCCAGTGGCAATTATTATTTGTGCCAATGCCGTTGATCTTACTGGTACAAATGATTTATTCACGTTGGTGTTGGCATAAATTGCGTAGCTTTAGTCGCCAAAAATGGGGAAAATATGTAGCATTTTTCTTCTTGAGCTGCTTTAGTGCAACCCATTTATTCTATGCATTGGCAGATATGACACTTTACCGTCCTATTACAGCACAAAAAGCCAACTACCCTCTATCTTATCCAATGACCGCCCGCACTTTTTTAGAGAAACATCGCCTCATTGATCGAGATAGTTATCAACAAACATTAAATGAAACTGGACGATTGGATACCTTCTTCTTAAATTACCCAAAGAATCCGCTTAAGTTTTCTCTAATGAAAAAGAAAATAAATTTCCTCTTTATCAACTTATCTGGCTTATCGACTAGCACCAGTCAAAAAATGCCGACATTTCGCTACATTGCAGAGCATTCATATCAACTAACACAACATCACATCAGCGGCGACAGTACAACCGCAGGCATTGTTGGGCTGTTTTATAGCCTGAGTGGACGCTATACCGATGCCATTTTAAATGAACGCAAGCGGTCCGTATTTATCGAAAATTTGCAGCATTTGGAGTATCAATTTGGGCTATTTTCTCATAATAGTTTTCACAATCCGCTTTATCGCCGAGCATTATTTGCAGACTTTACACTCCCTAAACATAACAGCAATATTGAGGCAATCACGGATTGGAAACTGTGGCTAGACAAGCAACATCAGCCATTTTTTAGTTATTTGGATTTAAGCATTGAAAGCCTACAAAACACTGATTTACAATTGGCGGATATTTGGCAGACATTGCAAGCACAAAATTTATTGCATAATACGTTGGTGCTCATTACCGCTGACATTGCACAGCCACCACTAAATACCGAAAATCAAAATCGCTTTGCAAAACAATATACACAAGTGCCGATGCTGATTTATTGGCAAGGAAAACAACACATTCATACCCAGCTTTCTAGTCATCTTGATATTATCCCAACCCTAATGGTGCAATTTCTAGGGTTAAACTCGCCGCTTACAGATTTTTCACAAGGGACGGATTTAAGCAAAGAAAATAACCGAAAATGGCTGATTGCCTCGAATTACAGAACGACAGTTGCCATCTTGCCAAACGGCGAGCAGTACCACATTGATCGCAAAGGCGAAGTAAATTATTTCAATTTAGAAGGCAAACAGCAGAAAAAAAACCGTCCACCACTGGCATTATTTCTACAACTTATTCAACAAAGTAATCAATTTATAGAGAACTAGGGTAGCTTTAGATAAAATTTTGTAAAAATTTTTCTTTTGCTCTTGAAACTGTTCAACTTACCCTTATATTACGCAGCGTTGTGCGTTTTGCACGGGTTTTTAATTTAACTTAGGAGAAAACAATGAGCATTCGTCCATTACACGATAAAGTCATTCTTAAACGTGAAGACATTGAAACAAAATCCGCTGGCGGTATCGTTTTAACAGGTTCTGCAGCAACCAAATCTACTCGTGGTACTGTGATTGCGGTAGGTAACGGTCGTATTTTAGAGAACGGTAGTTTATTACCGTTAGCTGTCAAAGCTGGCGATGTTGTTATCTTTAACGAAGGTTATGGCGTAAAAACAGAAAAAATTGACGGTGAAGAGGTATTAATTCTTTCTGAAAGCGATATTTTGGCAATTGTAGAGTAGTGTTTTTTATTTACTCACAAGCGGTGATTTTTCACTAATTTTTTACAATGATAGAATAGGAAATAAAAATGGCAGCAAAAGACGTAAAATTTGGTAATGATGCACGCAGTAAAATGCTTAATGGTGTGAATGTGCTAGCTGATGCAGTAAAAGTAACTTTAGGTCCAAAAGGACGTAATGTAATTTTAGATAAAGCCTTTGGTGCGCCGACAATCACTAAAGACGGCGTATCAGTTGCTCGTGAAATCGAACTTGAAGATAAATTTGAGAATATGGGTGCTCAAATGGTAAAAGAAGTTGCCTCTAAAGCAAATGATGCGGCGGGTGACGGCACTACTACTGCAACAGTACTTGCACAAGCAATTGTGAATGAAGGCTTAAAAGCGGTTGCGGCAGGTATGAACCCAATGGATTTAAAACGCGGTATTGATAAAGCTGTCGCTGCGGTAGTAGATGAGTTAAAAGCGATTTCTAAACCGTGCGAAACATCAAGAGAAATTGAACAAGTAGGCACAATTTCTGCAAACTCGGATGAGACCGTCGGTAAACTGATTGCGCAGGCAATGGAAAAAGTCGGCAAAGAAGGCGTCATCACCGTTGAAGATGGCACTGGATTAGAAGACGCTTTAGACGTTGTAGAAGGTATGCAATTTGACCGTGGTTACCTCTCACCATACTTCATCAATAAACCAGAAGCTGGCACAGTAGAGCTAGATAACCCATACATTTTATTGGTGGATAAAAAGATCAGCAATATCCGCGAAATTTTACCAGTACTTGAAGCCGTAGCAAAAGCAGGCAAGCCGTTATTAATTATTGCAGAAGACCTAGAAGGCGAAGCACTTGCAACCTTAGTGGTGAATACAATGCGTGGTATTGTGAAAGTTGCTGCGGTTAAAGCACCAGGGTTTGGTGATCGTCGCAAAGCAATGTTACAAGATATTGCCATTTTAACCGCGGGTACAGTGATTTCAGAAGAAATCGGTATGGAGCTCGAAAAAGCGACATTAGAAGATCTTGGTCAAGCAAAACGTGTTGTCATTTCAAAAGACAACACAACCATTATTGACGGCATTGGTGATGAAGCTCAAATTAAAGGTCGTGTCGCACAAATCCGTCAGCAAATCGAAGAGTCTACTTCGGATTATGACAAAGAAAAATTGCAAGAGCGTGTTGCAAAATTAGCAGGTGGCGTTGCAGTCATCAAAGTCGGTGCAGCAACTGAAGTTGAAATGAAAGAGAAGAAAGATCGTGTTGATGATGCACTTCACGCTACTCGTGCAGCCGTGGAAGAAGGTATTGTCCCAGGGGGTGGTGTCGCCTTAGTGCGTGCAGCAACAAAAGTGTCAGCAACCCTTAAAGGTGATAACGAAGAGCAAAATGTCGGTATCAAACTTGCACTGCGTGCAATGGAAGCACCATTACGTCAAATTGTAACTAATGCGGGTGAAGAAGCTTCTGTGGTGGCTCGCAATGTGAAAGAAGGCAATGGGAACTATGGTTATAATGCAGGTACCGATCAGTACGGCGATATGCTTGAGATGGGGATCTTAGACCCAACCAAAGTAACTCGTTCTGCACTCCAATTTGCGGCATCTATCGCAGGTTTAATGATCACAACTGAATGTATGATTACCGATCTGCCTAAAGAAGAAAAACTTGATCCAGCGGCAATGGGCGGTATGGGAGGAATGGGCGGAATGATGTAGTTTTGCTCAAATAATTAGCTAAATAAGCCTACTAATTAGTAGGCTTATTTTTTACGGGCAATAAATTCTTCACTAAAAATAGAGACAAACTATAAATAGTTTGAGAATTTGCGAAAGTATCAAAACTGCTTAGGTTAAAGTTTACATCTCAAGAAATTGACTGCTAGCTAATACCATTAAATCTTGTTCCGAAAGGATTTTGATGCCGAGTTCTTGGGCTTTGGTTAATTTTGAGCCTGCTTTTTCACCTGCGATCAGGTAGTCTGTTTTACTGGATACGCTTCCTGATACTTTGCCGCCTAATTGTTGTAAAAGTGCTTTGGCTTCATCACGACTAAGCTGGGTGAGTGTACCAGTGAGTACAACCGTTTTGTCTTTTAATGGGTTATCCATAATCTCTTGTTTGATAACATCTTGCCATTGTATGCCTTGAGCAAGTAGATCTTCAACCACGGAAACATTGTGTGGTTCTTGCCAAAAGTTGAAAATCCGATTTGCAACGACATCGCCTACGTCTTGTACCTGTTGTAGTTGTTCAATCGTTGCTTCACGAATAGCGGTTAAATTCCCAAAATAATTTGCAAGATTTTGTGCGGTTGTTTCACCAACATCACGAATACCAAGTGCAAATATAAAACGAGCCAAGGTAGTATTTTTAGCTTTTTGAATGCTATTTAATACATTTTGGGCGGATTTATCTCCCATTCTCTCTAAACGAATTAAATGAGTGTGTTCTAATTTAAATAAATCGGCAGGTGTATGGATAAGTTCTTTTGCCATTAATTGTTCTATTAATTTTTCACCGACACCATCGATATCCATCGCCTTACGAGAAACAAAATGTTTTAAGGCTTCTTTACGTTGTGCTGAACAAAACAATCCTCCAGTACAACGTGCAATCGCCTCATCTTCAGCACGAATGATTGCCGATCCACATTCAGGACAAGCGGTCGGAAATTGGATTTTTTCTGCATTTTCAGGACGGCGATCGGAGACAATGCCGACAATTTGTGGGATTACATCACCTGCACGACGAATAATCACGGTGTCGCCAATGACAATACCAAGGCGTGCGATTTCATCGCCATTATGCAACGTAGCATTGCTTACTGTTACCCCTGCGACGAACACAGGTTCTAATTTTGCAACAGGGGTAATTGCCCCTGTTCTGCCCACTTGAAATTCAACGCTTTTAAGTATGGTCATTTCCTCTTGAGCAGGAAATTTATACGCAATCGCCCAACGAGGTGCGCGTGAAACAAAGCCAAGTTGCTCTTGCAAAGCGATATCATTGATTTTTAACACTGTACCATCAATGTCATAGCCTAAAGTTGCACGCTTAGCTTGAACTTTTTGATAGAAATGACGCAGGTTTTCAATGCCTTTTACGGACTCAATTTCTTGATTAATAGGTAATCCTAACTGCTTAAGCCATTGTAAACGCTCATAATGCGTAGCTGGCAATTCATCATCACTCTCATAAACCCCAATACTGTATGTATTAAGCACTAGAGGACGTTGGCGTGTAATTTGAGGGTCAAGCTGGCGTAACGATCCTGCTGCTGCATTGCGTGGATTGACAAAAGTCTTCTCGCCTTTTTCGAGAGCTTTTTGGTTTAATGCATTAAAGCCATCTTGTGGCATAAAAACTTCGCCTCGAATTTCTAAGCGGTGTGGAAAATATTCCCCTCTTAATTTTAGTGGCACATTACGAATGGTACGAATATTCGCCGTAATATCTTCTCCAATACTGCCATCACCACGGGTTGCGGCTTGGGTCAATAAGCCATCAATGTATAAAATGCTGACTGCAAGCCCATCTAATTTTGGCTCACAGCAAAATTCTAGTTCGTTACTCTGAATATTGAGGCGATCTTCAATGCGTTTTAAGAAATCCGTTAAATCCTCATCTGAAAACGCATTATCAAGTGATAACATTGGCAATTCGTGTTTAATCTGTGTAAATCCTGCCAGCGGTTTTGCTCCCACTCGCTGAGTTGGTGAATCAGCAGTAATTAAATCGGGATACTGCCATTCTAAATTCTTTAATTCATTCATTAAACGATCATACTCTGCATCAGGTACAAGCGGCTCATCAAGCACATAGTAGTAATATTCATATTGCTGCAACAGCTGTTTGATTTCGGTCAATCGATCTAAATTTTTATCTATCATTGTTAATTTCTCGATAAAAAAGACCGCTTGTGAGCGGTCAGATTTGTTAATTACTTTGCATTAATGCGATTGTCCAACCTTGAGCAGATAGGCTTGTCTAGAATATTCATCAAAAATCTGCTGCTGATCATTCATCATAAAGCCGCCAATAGAATGTGCAAAATTTTCTACGGTTTTTAACATCAGGCGTAAATTCACTAAATCATTGCCTGCAGAAGGTAGCGTCATAAAGAAAACTAGCCCAGCAGTGCTAAAATGCATGATGTTGGCTAAATCAAACTCACCAGGCTGCACCATATTTGCTACGCTAAATAAGATTGGGCTGGTATTACTGCTGTCTAAATGGCGGTGGAAAATATTATGTTCGCCAAATTGGAAGCCTAAATTATCTAAATGCTGAACGATGTCATTGCCTTGGAATTGCTGCCCCTCGGGAGCAACCACATAAAGGATAATCGGTTCCATTGCCTCACAAGCCTGTGCTTGTGGTTCAGTTGTTACTTGCCCAAATGTCGAATTTAATTCTGCTTGAATTTGATCATTTCTAACTGATGAAAATTGTGTAGCAAAGCTATCTGTCCTATCAGGTTGCACAACTGGAGTGGTTATTGATAACGGCTGATCAGGCAGGCTAATTTTAATACCTTTTACTGAATGTTCAATTTCCTGTGAGATTGAGATATTGCTATTTGCCCCTTCCTGTAAATGTTCAGGCTTTTTTCCTAGCGAATTGGACATTGTACTAAATCCATTCGGCACTAATGTTGGCGGAACGCTAAGGTTTGTACCATTATTTACTGGCGTGGCAGGAGGGCGAGTTGAAAAAGTATTTGAAAAAATACGTGATTTTTCACGGCGAGCTGACCATAGACTATAACCTACTAAAATAGCGATAAGTACGCCTGCGAGAATAAAGAAAATAATATGTGTTTCCATAGTGGTTCCCATTTCTGTTACTTGATTAAATAAACAGCAAAATAACAAATTCCAACTTTGCGAAAATAGGTGCATAGCTTACCATATTTCTTCCTAAAATTTTAATCATTCAGGAGCAATTATGTCCTCATTATTTTCTTCCCCACAAAATCAAATCAGTGCGGGATTTCATTATTTCATTTATGGCTGGCAGCTCTTAATGCAACGCCAGTTGCTGCCATTTGTTATTTTGCCAATTGTGATTAATGCTTTATTGATGATCGGTGCTATCTGGCTTTTCTTCGCCAATATTAATACCTTAATGAATACCATGCTACCAACGTGGTTAGAATGGCTGAGCGTGATCCTAATCCCACTCATATTTATTCTTATTTTGGTTTTTTTCTATTTTGCCTTTACTACCCTTGCCAATTTTATTGCTGCACCTTTTAATGCGATTTTGGCAGAAAAAGTTGAACAACAACTGACAGGGCAAGGACTAGCTGAAGCAGGCTTTGTTGGAATGCTCAAAGATGTGCCACGAATGCTAAAACGAGAATGGCAAAAAATTTGCTATAGCATTCCTCGTTTAGTTGCATTGTTTGTATTAGGTTTTGTACCTGCGTTAGGGCAAACCGTTATTCCTGCCGTTACCTTTATTTTTGGTGCTTGGTTATTAGCAATTCAATATTGCGATTACCCTTTTGACAATCATAAAATTAATTTTAAACGTATGCGTAATGCACTTGAACAACAGCGTGTGATGAACTTCACTTTTGGCACACTAGTGAGTTTATTTACAATGATTCCTTTCTTAAATTTAGTCATTATGCCTGTTGCAGTTTGTGGAGCATCAGCAATGTGGGTCAATGAATATCGTAGGTTGTTTTTAGATAGAAATCTAAATGAACTTGAAAGTCTAAATTTTAATAGTGATAACAAATTGATAGAAAAACAATAATATGGTGAGCAGTACAATAAATAGTCAGATAGCGATATTATAAAATTCAAGTAGCAATATTTTCAATGATCTAATACTCAAACTATTAATCTTTGCAATTAATTTACTATAGTGTCTATTACTTTCTTTAGTAAGTCTTACTGGTGTTTGGGATTTCTGTGGGGAGTTTGCAGAAAATTGACAGTAATAGACCGCTTATTTCTTGGCATTTTAATGGCGTATTTCTGTATATCTACTGAAGAACCCTACCGCTTGTAGGACAAAATCAGGTAAAATATGACGATGATTGATTGAGTTAAAAAGAGAATTGAATATGAATTTTGTTGTTGGGCAGCGTTGGATCAGTGAGTCAGAGAATAATCTCGGATTAGGGATTGTAACGGCAGTTGATATGCGTACAGTTACGTTAAATTTTCCAGCGGCTGACGAGCAACGGGTCTATGCGATTGCGGTTGCACCACTCGCTCGAGTGCAATTTCAGCAAGGAGATTATGTTTACAGTGCGGAAGGTTGGCAGCTTGAAGTACAAGAAGTGGTTGAAAATCAAGGTGTGTTGATTTATCTCGGTAAGCGACTTGACACTGATGAAGAGAGTGTGCTGCCAGAAGTGTTTCTTGATCATAAAGTGAGTTTTAGTCGACCACAAGACAGGCTTTTTTCTGCTCAAATTGACCGCAGTGATCGGTTTGCATTGCGTTATCGATCTTTAGTACATCAACAAGCACAATTTCAATCGCCATTTCGTGGTTTGCGTGGCACTCGTGCGAGTTTAATTCCGCATCAGTTGCACATAGCACAAGAAGTCGGGCAGCGTCTTGCTCCACGAGTATTACTGGCTGATGAAGTCGGGTTAGGAAAAACAATTGAAGCGGGAATGATTTTACAGCAGCAGTTGTTTTCTGGGCGAGTTGAGCGAGTGCTTGTGCTTGTGCCTGAGAGCCTACAACACCAATGGCTAGTGGAAATGCTACGTCGTTTTAATCTGAATTTTTCCCTATTTGATGAAGAGCGTTGTGCAGATTTTAGTCAAAAAGATGATGAAGGAAACGATGTTAGTCAGAATCCATTTGACTCAGAAACGTTGGTGATTTGTTCGATTGATTGGTTGATAAAGCAGCCTCAACGTGCCAAGCAAATTCTGGCGACAGAGTGGGATATGTTGATTATTGATGAAGCACATCATTTAGAATGGCGAGAAGATTGTCCAAGCCTTGAATATCAATTTGTTGCACAATTGGCAAGCAAGATTGCTGCGGTGTTGTTGCTAACAGCAACACCAGAACAGTTAGGGCAAGAAAGCCACTTTGCACGTTTAGCCTTGCTCGATCCTGACCGTTTTTATGATTATCAAGCCTTTTTAGCGGAACAAAAATCTTATCAGCCTGTCGCTCAAGCGATTAATTCATTGTTAAGTGATCATCTATTGAGTGTTGATGAACAAAATAGTATTAGCGATTTGTTGTTTGAAGAAGATGTTGAACCAATGCTGAAAATCATCAATGACAAAAAAATAGCAGAATCTGACCGCTTGCAGGTGCGTCAAGAGTTGATCAGCGAGTTAATTGATCGCCACGGCACAAGCCGAATATTATTTCGCAATACTCGCCAAGCGATTAAAGGATTTCCACATCGGCATTTTCACCAAATTATCTTAGAAATGCCTAATCAATATGCCAATGCGTTGAAAGTGGTTGGGCTAATGAGTGGCAATAAATTAGAGAATTTGCTTTATCCTGAACAGCTATTTCAGCGAATGAACCCAAATGCAAAATGGTTTGATTTTGATCCACGAATTGAATGGCTGATGACATTTCTGAAAAATCATCGTGATGAAAAAATTTTGGTGATTTGTAAACAAGCAGATACTGCTATTCAACTAGAACAAATATTGCGTGAAAAAGAAGCGATTCGTTCTGCGGTATTTCACGAAAAGATGTCGATTGTGGAGCGAGATAAAGCGTCAGCTTATTTTGCTCAACAAGAAGAGGGGGCACAGGTTTTAATCAGTTCGGGAATTGGAACAGAGGGGCGGAATTTTCAATTTGCTCGTCATCTTGTGCTATTTAATTTACCTGATCACCCAGACTTATTGGAGCAGAGCATTGGGCGATTAGACCGAATAGGACAAAAACACGATGTTCAAATTTATGTACCTTGTTTTTCTCAATCGGCTCAGCAATTGTTGGCACAATGGTATCATCTTGGGCTAAATGCGTTTGAAGAAACTTGTCCAATGGGAGCAGCCTTGTTTCAGGAAGCGAAAGACAAGTTGATGGCATTTTTGTTGAATGCAACATTAACAGATGAATTTGAGCTGTTTATTCGGCAAACTCGGACACGTCAGCAGCAACTAAAACAAGCGTTAGAGCAAGGGCGAGATCGGCTATTGGAACTCAATTCTAATGGTGGTGAAGCGGCACAACAACTTGCTCAAGCGATTGCAGAACAGGATAATAGTGCGGAATTGGTGAATTTTTCGTTAAATCTCTTTGATATTATTGGGTTAGAGCAAGAAGATATTGGTGAAAAAAGTATCGTGATTAGCCCAACTGGGCATATGCTTGTGCCTGATTTCCCTGGTTTGTCTGAAGAGGGGAATACGGTTACTTTTGATCGAGAATTAGCATTAATGCGAGAAGAGGTGTTATTGCTGACGTGGGATCACCCAATGATTCGCCACGGTATTGATCTTGTCGCTGCTGGTGATATTGGCAAAAGTGCTATTTCAATTTTAGTGAATAAAAATTTACCTGCTGGAACGTTGTTGTTGGAAGCCATTTACCTTGTGGAAGCACAAGCACCTAAAGGGCTGCAATTGTCTCGTTTCTTGCCGCCAACACCTATTCGTTTGTTGCTAGATAGTAAGGGCAATGATATTGCACAACAGGTGTCATTTAACGCTTTAGAAAAGCAGTTGAAACCTGTGAATAAACAGATGGCAAATCGTATTGCGAAAATGGCAAGAGCAGAGATTGAAAAATTAATTGCGATCAGCGAACAGAAAGTGATTGTGCCAGCACAGTCGTTAATTTCACAAGCGAAGCAAGCTGCAGACCAGCAATTAAGTGGCGAATTACATCGTTTAACCTCATTGCGAGCGGTAAATAAAAATATTCGTTTAGATGAAATTGCGGCGTTAGAATCGTTAAAAATGGAATCATTAAAGCATCTTGAACAAGCCAATTGGCGATTGGATAGCTTACGAGTGATTGTAACGAACAAAGAATAATACTAAATCATACAAGCGGTTGGAAAAGCAGAAAATATTGCAAATATTTATGTGTTTTTGACCGCTTGTTCTAGGGAATTTTATGAAATTTATTGTTAAACTTTTTCCTGAAATTATGATTAAAAGCGATTCGGTGCGTAAACGCTTTATCAAAATTTTAACCTCTAATATTCGTAATGTATTAATGCGTGAGACAGACGAAATTGCGATTGTCCGCCATTGGGATTTTATTGAGGTTCGAGTGAAAAATGCCAATATGGCTGATGCTGTTTTGGCATTATTACAACGCACTCCTGGGATTCACCATATTTTGGCGGTAGAGGAACTGCCTTTTGTTACAATGCACGATATTTTTGAGCAAACTTATGCAGCAGTGAAAGACGAATTAAAGGGGAAGAGTTTCTGTGTGCGTGTAAAGCGTAAAGGCAAGCACAATTTCCGTTCGCTTGATGTGGAGCGTTATGTTGGGGGCGGCTTGAACCAGCAAATTGAAACGGCAAGGGTTAAATTAACTCACCCTGATGTTACCGTGCGGATTGATATTGATGGCGATAAAATGTTGTTGATTAAAGCACGTTATCAAGGGTTGGGAGGCTATCCAATTGGGACTCAAGAAGATGTGTTGTCGCTGATTTCAGGTGGCTTTGATTCTGGCGTGTCAAGTTATATGTTGATTCGTCGTGGATCACGAGTGCATTACTGTTTTTTCAATTTAGGTGGTGCAACACACGAGATTGGAGTGAAGCAGATGGCTTATCATATTTGGAGTCGTTATAGCACCTCTCATAAAGTCCGTTTTATTGCGATTAATTTTGAAAATGTGGTGGGCGAGATTCTTGAGAAAGTAGATAATGGGCAGATGGGCGTGGTACTAAAACGTATGATGGTGCGTGCTGCGAGCAAAATTGCTGATCGTTTTGCGATTCAAGCGATTGTAACTGGCGAGGCGTTAGGTCAGGTATCAAGCCAAACATTAACGAATTTACGCTTGATTGATAAAGCTTCAGATATTTTAGTGTTACGTCCTTTAATTACGCATGATAAAGAACATATCATTGCAATAGCAAAAGAGATTGGCACTGATGATATTGCTAAGTCTATGCCAGAATTTTGCGGCGTTATTTCTAAAAATCCAACAGTCAAAGCGATTGAAAGTAAAATTTTGGAAGAAGAAGGGCATTTTGATTTTACGATATTAGAAAATGCTGTGAATTCGGCTCAATTTTTAGATATTCGTGAAATTGCTCAGCAAACGGAAAAAGAGGTTGTCTCTGTTGAAACGACTTCTGAATTGACAGAGAATGATGTGATTTTAGATATTCGCAGCCCTGAAGAGACGGAGGGTAAGCCTTTTTGGATTGATGGAGTAGTGGTGAAATTGCTGCCATTTTATAAATTGTCCAGCCAATTTAGTACATTAGATCAGTCTAAAAATTATCTGCTCTATTGTGAGCGTGGTGTGATGAGTAAATTGCAGGCACTTTATTTAAAAGAGAATGGCTTTCAAAATGTGAAGGTCTTTCGTGTAAGCCATTAGCTTATTGTGAATAAAAAATCGGCTAATAGTTGTTTATTAGCCGATTTTTTATTTATTTGCTACAAAATTGTATTTTGAGAAAAGGGTATTTTTGCTCAATTTTACTTGAGTTCTCTCGCACCTTGGTTATCGACTTTGCAAATATGGATAAAACCATCGCTATTTTGTAGATACTGCTGCTCTAAATAAGTTGAGAGTTTTTGGGCGTGTTCTAAGTCAGGTGCGATGGCAAACATTGTGGGACCTGAGCCTGAAATCCCCACTGCTAATGCACCAAGATCCTTGCAACCTTGACGAACATTTGGGAAATTAGGTAATAAAGCCTCTCGATACGGTTCTGCAACTAAATCTTTCATCATCAATGCAGCGAGGATATCTTGTTGCGTATAGCAAGCGTGTACAAAGCTGCCTAAATAGCGAGCTTGAGCAATGACATCTTGCCTTGTATAGCTTTTGGGTAATATGGCTCGAGCTTCAGCTGTTGAAACTTCAATACCAGGGTAAGCGAGCACCCAATACCATTGATTAAAAAATGGCAGAGGTTGGCAAATGTTGCCAAGTGATTGTGTCATTAGTTGTAAGCCGCCTAAGTAGCACGGTGCAACGTTATCATAGTGGATTGAGCCAGAAATACGCCCTTCTAATTCTCCCATCATTTCCAATAATTCCATTTTAGAAAAAGGTTCATTGTGGAAGCGATTTAATGCAACTAAGGCGGCAACAATAGAGCAAGCACTCGAACCTAATCCTGACCCAATAGGCATATTTTTTTCTAGCGTTAAGCGTAGGTTTTTGACAGCTTGTCCTCGTAATTTTAAACGCTCGCTAAATAGAACATAGGCTTGATAGACAATGTTTTTTTGTGGCTCTTTCGGTAATTTTTGTACGAAATGCCCAACACTTTCCAGCTCAAATTGCCGTTCACTGTCTTCAATTTGTACAACATCGCCGAGCAATGAGCCATCAATTGGCGAAATAGCAGCGCCGAGTGAGTCAAAGCCCACGCTTAAGTTGGCACTGGAGGCAGGGGCATAGATACGCAAAATGCTCATTAGTTCGCTCCTCCATGTAATGTGCGTAAAATATCAGCGAAAATACCCGCAGCGGTTACATCATTGCCAGCACCGTATCCTCGAAGCAGTAGGGGGATTGGACTGTAATAGCGTGTATAGAATGCGAGTGCATTTTCACCATTTTTCACTTTATAGAGTGGATCATCACTATCAACGGCTTTAATAGCAACTTTACATTTACCGTTCTCAATTGATCCGACATAGCGTAATACCTTTCCACAAGCGGTCGCTTGTTCTACTTTTTTTACAAATTCGGCATCTGCTTGTGGTAATGTAGCTAGAAAATCAGTAGTGTCTAAATTTTCAGCAAACCCAACAGGTAAGACACCTTCCACCTCAATATCTTCTAATTCTAGCGGTATTCCAGTCTCTCGAGCTAAGATAAGCAATTTGCGTGCCACATCTTGACCTGATAAATCATCACGAGGGTCAGGTTCGGTAAAACCTTTATCTTTGGCAATGAGTGTTGCTTCAGATAGACTCATTCCTTCTTCAAGTTTTCCAAAGATAAAGGAAAGAGAGCCTGATAAAATCCCCTCAAATTTTTCAACTTCATCACCTGCTGCCAGTAAATTTTGTAGGTTTTCAATGACAGGTAACCCCGCTCCTACATTAGTTTCATATAAGAATTTATGTTGGCTTTGGCGTGCATTTTTACGCATTTGCTGATAATAGTCATAGCTTGATG
This sequence comes from Nicoletella semolina, assembly GCF_004345745.1. Classification (GTDB taxonomy): domain Bacteria; phylum Pseudomonadota; class Gammaproteobacteria; order Enterobacterales; family Pasteurellaceae; genus Nicoletella; species Nicoletella semolina. The sequence goes on from NZ_SLXJ01000001.1 coordinate 262,751, forward strand.
TATTGGCTTTTTTGTTTGGGGTAACAACGTGGAAGCCTTCTTTTAAAGCTCGAGCATAGAGATTAGCAACAGATTGTGCGGTGGTGCAATCCACAAAGACAGGATTGACAACGTGGTGCAATTTGATGAAGGAAAGCAGCACATCAAAATCGGAAGGCTGGGTTGCTTGCTCAAGATCGGATTTCCAATTATCTAGATTTAATCCATTTTCGTTCAATAGCATACGGTTAGAATTAGCTAATGCACATACACGGATTTCAATATCCTTTTTTGCAAGAAACGCCTTTTGTTGTTTAATTTGTTCAATTAACTCGCCCCCAACACCACCAACACCAACAAGAAACACATCAACAACTCGTTTGTTATTAAACAAGGTTTGGTGAGTCGCTTTGACAGCTTCAATTGCTTTATTCATTGGCACAACCGCTGAGATTGAACGTTCTGATGAACCTTGGGCGATAGCGACAATACTGATGTTTGCTTGAGCTAATGCAGAAAAGAAGCGAGCCGCAATGCCTTTGGCGGTACGCATACCGTCTCCGACAACTGACACAATTGAGAGATCTTTAATGACCTCAATGGGATCTAGTGAGTTATCTTTTAATTCGACTGCAAATTCACTATTGAGAACTTGCAATGCCTTGCTGGCCAGTTTTATGGGCAAGCAGAAGCTGATGCTGTATTCTGATGATGATTGTGTAATTAAAATAACGGAGATACCAGCATTTGATATTGTTGAGAAAATTCTAGCTGCCATACCAACCATACCTTGCATTCCAGAGCCAGATACGTTAAACATTGCTACATTATCAAGGTTGGTAATTCCTTTCACTTTTAAACCATTTTTTGCTGCTCTGCCATCAATGAGTGTGCCTAAAGCTTCTGGGTTACCCGTATTTTTAATTAGGCAGGGAATATTTAATGAAACTAATGGACCAATAGTGCGAGGGTGAATAACTTTTGCACCAAAGTAAGAAAGTTCCATCGCTTCTTGATAGCTCATTGATTCTAAACAGATTGCATCAGGGACTAAACGTGGATCACAAGTATAAACGCCATCAACATCAGTCCAAATCTCGCAGCATTCTGCGTTTAAGCAAGCAGCTAAGCAAGCAGCAGAATAATCTGATCCGTTTCGCCCAAGTAAGACTAATTCGCCCTGCTCATTACCTGCAGTAAAACCAGCCATTAACACAATGTTATCTTTTGGAATTGCATTAGCATTAATTCTGCGAGTAGATTCAGTAATATCCACGGAAGATTCTAAATAATTTCCGTGTGCTAATAATTTCTCAACAGGATCGATACGAGTTACTGTATAGCCTTTAGCTTCAAACCACGCTTGCATCATTGCAATAGAGAGTTTTTCACCTCGGCAGTGAATGGTTGCTGCAATATTATCAGGCAATAATTTGCTGCTAGCACTTTGGGTGGCGACAGTTTGAATCTGTGTCAGCTCGGATTCGACTAATGCTCGTAGCCCATCACGATCAACTTTAGGATTGGCCTGATATAAACCATTGATAATGGTTTGGAAAATACCCATTGCTTCTGAAAGGTGTGCTTCAAATGGTTCATCAGCAATCGCCTTATCCACGATAGCAACGAGGTGGTTGGTAATTTTAGCGGGGGCAGAAAGAACGCCTGCAGCTTGACTTTTTAGATGCGCTTTCTCTATCAGATCTGCTGCCTGTATAAAGCGTTCGGGGTTGGCAAGGGACGTTCCTCCAAATTTTAGCACTCGCATAATGTCTCCTGTATATGTATATTTGCAAAAATAGATACAAAAAAACCCGCTTGTAGGCGGGTTTTTGATTTTTATGTTTTTTTAACGATAATCACCCGCACTATGTTTGAGCATAATGGTAATCATCATTGTCATAGTCGCACTAGCACGTTTCATAATATGAGAGATAGTGTAAAGGGTTGAGTAAAATTCTTGGCAGAAGAATGGATTACTTTGACCGATTTGTCAATTGTTTTAACAGAAGATATAGATAAATTTACGTTTACTGTCCTAAGGAATATTTAAAAATTTAATATTTTTTGATTTAGATTAAACAATGAGTGATTATTCGGTGATTTTTTGCTAGCATAATGCTCGGTTACTTAGGCAAGCACTGAATATCTGTAAAAATTTTGCAGATAAGATGTTGCTTGTAATTTTAACTTTAAAGAAGGACAAAAAAATGGCATACACACTTCCAGAACTTGGTTATAGCTATGATGCTTTAGAGCCACATTTTGATAAAGTAACAATGGAAATTCACCATTCTAAGCACCATCAAGCTTACATAAACAATGCAAACGCAGCATTAGAAGCTCACCCAGAATTACTCGAAAAATGTCCAAGCTGCTTGATTAAAGACTTAAATCAAGTACCTGCTGAAAAACGTGCTGCAGTTCGCAACAATGTGGGTGGGCATGTGAATCATACTCTTTTTTGGAAAGGATTGAAAACAGGTACAACGCTACAAGGTACACTAAAAGAAGCGATTATTCGTGATTTTGGTTCGGTTGAAAATTTTCAAGCAGAATTTGAAAAAACAGCGATTGGTCGATTTGGCTCTGGTTGGGCTTGGTTGGTTGTTAATCAAGGGAAATTATCGGTCGTTTCAACGGCAAATCAAGATTCTCCATTGATGGGCGAAGAAATTGCAGGTGTGTCTGGTTATCCAATTTTAGGTCTAGATGTGTGGGAACACGCTTACTATTTGAACTATCAAAATCGTCGCCCTGATTTTATTAAAGCATTCTGGAATATCGTAAACTGGGACGAGGCAGCACGCCGATTTGAGGAGCATCTCGCAAGTTAATCATTTTATTTCCTTCTCCTTGTCTTTTGTTTCTGATAGATAGGGGGAGGGAAAATTTTTTTAGTCGGTGTATGCGGTATGCTTCTTGACACTTAACATTAGTATCGTATAGGTGCTGCTTTTTCCCTTACTTTGAAGCTATTTGATAAAACGATCGAATTTTAGTTCGTAATGATCACCATCTCGATTGTAGCTGATATAGCGTGGAAATTTTTCACTTAACCATTTTTTTATCACTATCTCTTTATCATCGCCTGTTTTAAACTGATAGGTAATTTCTTCAATATTTTTTCCTTTGATACTTTTTGATTTTTGACTTTTATTTAGAACCACATTTTTAGCAGGGTACAATTTTTTACCATTTGTCGTTTGAAAATTATCAGGTAATTTATCGTAATAACTTAACTGAAATGCTAGGCTAAATAAGTCAAATGTAGGCAGCATTAAATGTTCTTTTTTTAGTGGCCCTTTTGTTTTCCCATATTGAATAGCATTTGCATCAAGTTCTGCCATTGCATAATTTTTACCATTGCGTGTATCACGATAACTTAATAGATGAAATTGCTGATTTTTTTCATAGCCCGTTGCAGAAAAAGTAATATTGTAAAGTGGCACATTCATCTTGGCTTGAATTTGATAATGTTCACCATCGTTTTTGAAGTGAATATAAGCAGGCATTAAGTAATTGGAGCTATATTTTATATTGAATTCTTCTGCGATGGCATTCTTAAAAAATAAGGTAAGCATTAATGCAATAGAGTATCTCATTAATTTTACTGGTTTCATTTATCGCGCCTCTAATTTTGTCTGTTCAAACAAGCGTAAAATCGCATTATTATCACGCAATTGTTCTGCTTCCTCCACTCGCATTTTCGTTAAATGTGGTGAAAAATAGTGAATAAAATCGTACATATAGTTTCGCAAAAACGTTCCTCGTTTAAAGGCAATTTGCGTCATACTGGATTGGAAGATATGACTTGCATCTATTGCAACGAGATCTTTATCGCTAGATGTGTATGCCATTGTCGCCATAATACCAATACCTAATCCAAGACGAACGTAGGTTTTTATCACATCGGCGTCCGTGGCGGTAAAAACGATATTAGGCAAAATGCCTACTTTATTAAAGGCGTGATCGAGATCAGAGCGCCCTGTAAAACCAAAGGTATAGGTAATTAAGTCATATTTGCCAAGTTCTTCGATAGTGAGTGGCTTATTTTGTTCCGCTTGTTTTGCAAGAGGGTGATCAGCTTGAACAATAACCGAGCGATTCCAGATATAGCAAGGAAGTAAAATGGCATTTTCAAATAGATATTGTGCTTCGGTAGTAATGGCTAAATCAACTTCTCCTGCCATTAATGCATCATAGATTTGAATGGGTGAACCTTGATGAAGATGTAGGCTGACATCAGGGTATCTAGTTTTAAACTTATCAATAATGGGGGGTAGCACATAACGAGCTTGAGTGTTTGTTGTTGCAATGCGTAATGTACCTCGATTCGGGCTGGTTTGTTCTTCTGCAACGGATTTAATGCTTTGTGCTTTAACGAGTAATTCTCGAGCAATAGCAACAATTTTTTCTCCAGATGGTGTAAGCCCTTTGATATGCTTTCCACTGCGTTCAAAAATATTAGTACCGAGTTCTTCTTCTAGTAAACGTACCTGTTTGCTGATTCCTGGTTGAGAAGTATAAAGGCTTTCTGCGGCTTCGGTGATATTTAAATTTTGATTAACGATCTCAACGATATAGCGAAGCTGTTGTAGTTTCATAAATCCTCTATTGTTTGCAAAATTTCAGCTAAATTCGACCGCTTACTAGATAAACTAGCTCAGACATTGAGTGAATTTCATAGTGTGGGGCGATTTCCGTTGTATTTTCTTGTTTCGTTGGGTTAAACCAGCAGGTATCAATACCCATATTCCTTCCCCCTTGGATATCAGAGGTAAGTGTATCACCAACCATTAATACGTTATTACGATCAAATTCTCCCATTTTAGAAAACGCAGCTTCAAAAATTTGGGGTGAAGGTTTCGCCACGCCTATTTCTTCTGATGTTATAACGAATTCAAAGAACTTTTCTGTATTTGTATTTGTCAGTCGTTTATGTTGTAAATATGTGAACCCATTGGTGATGATACCCATCTTAACCTTGCCGTGTAGGCTTTCAAGCATTCTATACACACCGTCTAAAGGCTGGCTAATTTGTGCCATCTCATTCATCAATTCTAAATTTAATTCAAGTGGTGTGCGTCCTGTTAATGTTGAAAAATGAGCGAAACGTATTGAGCGAAGCTCTTCGGCGGAAATTTCAGCATTTTGATAAGCTACCCATAATGGTTTATTTATTGCCTGAAATTGAGCATAGTCTTCTTTAGAATGCGAAATACCATAGCGTGAGAGTACATTTTTTAACCCTAAGTAAGAATGAAACGAAAATAGCGTTTCATCTGCATCAAATAAAATCCATTGATATTTCATATTTCCCAGATTAGGTCTCCAAATTAAATTGTATCTACCACAAAATGATATGGTCGATTTAAACGGAGTCATTCTAACTTATTTTTAAACTTATGATAATTGGCAAAGTACTTTAATTAGAGATATTTTACGTCTCAGGTGAAAATAGTATAATTTGTTATACAAGTTTGTTTTTCAGGCTTGGTTGTTGTTTTATTTACTGTTGTTATGGAGTTATATTTAATGAAGAAATATTCTAAACTTGCTACGATCACACTACTTTCCTTAATTTCAAGTGCTTGTGGCAGTGGAGGAAAATCAAATTATCGTAACGAAACCGCCACTTTCTCTATGAAAGAGCGTCAAAATATGGAGGAAGATGAACACAAAAAGCAAGAAGCTGAAGCTATAAGACGTAAAGAACAGGCTGAACGTGAACGTTTAGAAAAGGAACGTCAGCTTCAAGCTGAAAGAGCCCAAAAAGAGGAAGAGGAACGTAAAAAGCAAGAAGCTGAAGCTATGAGGCGTAAAGAGCAGGCTGAGCGTGAACGTTTAGAAAAGGAACGCCAGCTTCAAGCTGAAAGAGCTCAAAAAGAGGAAGAGGAACGTAAAAGGCAAGAAGCTGAAGCTATAAGACGTAAAGAACAAGCTGAACGTGAACGTTTAGAAAAGGAACGTCAGCTTCAAGCTGAAAGAGCCCAAAAAGAGGAAGAGGAACGTAAAAAGCAAGAAGCTATAAGGCGTAAAGAACAAGCTGAACGTGAACGTTTAGAAAAGGAACGTCAGCTTCAAGCTGAAAGAGTCCAAAAAGAGGAAGAGCAACGTAAAAAAGTTGAAAAAGAACGATTGGCTGCTGAACAAGAACGTCAAAAGGTGGAGGAAGAGAAAAATCGCTATGAGTATGAAGTGGTGGGTAAAAACCCTCCAACATTAAATAGCCAAGCGAATACAATCACGGTTTACGAATTTAGTCAGCCTAAAGATCCGCAACATTCTAGATATAATGGGCAGGAAATCATTTTAACACGTACGGAAAAACACTTGCCACTTGCAGAAATTTCCTCAAATAACAATGAATTAGGTAAAGATTATGAACTGCATAAAATTGGAAAAGCACTCTATTATGGCTATTATGCTCATTCTTTATCGGACAACCTTACTTCTGCAGATGGACGTTATCACGCTTATTTTGCGGTTTTAAATAGTGCATATAAAACAGAGATTCCGACTGAATTAAATGCAACATATAAAAAAACAGATGGCGTACTTTATGGTGCAAAAGAGCATAGTGGTAATGCAATTCCTGCCCGTATTACTTATAAAGGTGATCTTGAATTAAAATTTGAGAATAATAATGCCTATGGTGGTATATATGACACTGTTAATGGCAGTAATGAAAAAGTATTCAATCTTTCTGGAAATGTTTATGGAATTATTATTGATCCCCTAGCAACAAATCCCTTGAATATTCGAGATAAAGCTATTGTTCAATACAGTGATTTATATTTTATTGATTCTGAACCAGACAAAAAAGATCATAAGTATATTACAGGAGTAGCAGACGCCGATAGTTGGAAAGTAATGTTTGTTGGAGAGAAAACAGACTAAGCAGATCTAAGAGATAATTAGATAGAACACTCCCTTAAACTTGCCAAAACTTTCAAAAAGTTAAGGGAGTAAAAATAAAAAGATAATATATAGAAACATCAACTTAATTGTTTCAAATGCTGTGCAATCTTTTCTCTTATTCCTGCTGAATCAATGCCTAAATCGGCATAGGCTTCTGATTGTGTTGCTTGAGGTATGAAAAAATCAGGAATACCTAACATAACAAGCGGTTTGGTTATATGTGAGTTTTGCAAAAACTCGTTTACCGCACTGCCTACACCGCCCTGAATAGCATTTTCTTCTAAAGTCACCAGCAAATCGTGAGTATTTGCCAATTCAAGAATCAAATCAGTATCAAGTGGTTTAGCAAAACGCATATCAGCTAACGTATATCCTTGCTGTTCGGCAACAGTTTTTGCTTCATTAAGTAAAGTGCCAAAGTTGAGTATTGCCACTTTTTTTCCTTGTTGCTGACTCGCTTCAAAAATAACACTTCCCTTTCCAATTTCAAGCGGCTGCATCGGCTCAAGGGTTACACCTTGCGCATTCCCACGAGGATAACGCACTGCGACAGGAGAATTCATGGTATAGGCCGTGTAGAGCATTTGACGCATTTCGTTTTCATTGCTAGGACACATAATTGTCATATTTGGAATACAACGCATAAAACTCAAGTCAAATGCCCCTTGGTGCGTTTGTCCATCAGCCCCCACAATACCTGCACGATCGATAGCAAAAATCACAGGTAGGTTTTGGATTGCGACATCGTGAATTAATTGATCATAAGCACGCTGTAAGAACGTGGAGTAAATTGCTACAACAGGCTTATAGCCTGCAATGGCTAGTCCTGCCGCAAAGGTAACAGCGTGTTGTTCTGCAATAGCCACATCAAAGTACTGTTCTGGAAAGCGACGTGAAAATTCAACCATTCCTGATCCTTCACGCATTGCAGGTGTGATACCAATAATCTTTGGATCTTGTGCTGCCATATCGCATAACCAGTCGCCAAAAATGGTGGAGTAAGTGGGTACAGATTTGGTTTGAGGTAGCTTTCCACTGAGGTGATTGAATTGTGGTACGCCGTGAAAACCGATCGGATCTTCTTCCGCTGGGCTATAGCCTTTTCCCTTTTTAGTTTTAATATGCAGGAATTGTGGGCCTGACATATTTCGCATATTTTTTAACGTACTGATTAATTCCTCAATATCGTGTCCGTCAATTGGACCAATATAATTAAATCCTAGCGTCTCAAACATTGTACCGACTGGCGAGACAAAGCCTTTGACTTGTTCTTCAGTACGCCGAACAAATTCTTTGATTGGAGGCAGTCCAGAGAGTAATTTTTTACCGCCTTCACGCAAGGTACTGTAAAACGACCCTGTAAATAGGCGAGCAAGATGGTTATTTAACGCCCCCACATTTTCTGAAATTGACATTTCATTGTCGTTTAAAATTACTAGCATATCGGTATGGATTGAACCTGCGTGATTAATCGCTTCAAATGCCATTCCAGCGGTAATTGCTCCATCACCAATTACACAAACCGTTTTACGCCCTGCATTTTCTTTCTCAGCAGCAACGGCAATGCCAAGCCCTGCACTGATTGAGGTAGAGGAATGTCCGACACTTAACACATCATAAGGGCTTTCTTCACGCCAAGGGAAAGGGTGCAAACCATTTTTTTTACGAATCGTACACATTAAATCACGGCGACCAGTGAGGATTTTGTGCGGATAGGCTTGATGTCCTACGTCCCAAATGAGTTGATCGAAAGGTGTTTGATAAACATAATGTAAGGCAACAGTTAGTTCAACAGTCCCTAGTCCAGAAGCTAAATGCCCACTTGTTTGACTAACCGATTCAAGTAAATAGGCACGCAATTCATCGCAAAGAGGTTGGAGTTTTTCTTTGGGTAATAAGCGTAAATCATCTGGTGAATTAATTTGACTTAACAATGGATAGGTTTTTTGCATAATATTCCATCTTTAAATTTCGCAGAAACTTGCTGAAACAAGTGGTGTATAATCAGGAAATTCTTGCAAATGTTACAAATTTTGCAGATATTACATTTGCAATATTTTCTCAAAAAATGATCGCTTATCATATCAATCAGTTTTTCAAGTCTTCGGTAAGTACAGGTTGAATGTGAGTTAAAATTGCCTTGACTACACGTCCTTGCCCTACAACCAAATTACCTGATTTTAAATAGTCTGACCCACCAACAAAATTACTCACTAATGCACCTGCTTCTCGAGCAATTAATTCACCAGCGGCACAATCCCACGGTTTTAAGCCAATTTCAAAATAGCCGTCAAGACGGTTAGCGGCAACGTAAGCTAAGTCTAAGGCAGCCGATCCAGTACGACGGAAATCTGCAACACCATTTTTTAACAATACCTCAATCATATTCAAATGGGCATTTTGATGTTTAGTTACTTTGAATGGAAAACCTGTTGCAATAATTGAACCTGTCAAGTCTCTGAGTTCACCATTCACTCGAAGACGAAACTCGTTTAATTTTGCACCTTTTCCACGCACGGCAGTAAAGAGCTCGTTGCGAATCGGATCGTAAACTACGCCAACTTCTGTTCTACCAGCTACTCTAATTGCAATTGAAACGGCAAAATGCGGAAAACGTTTGATAAAATTTGTTGTACCGTCAAGCGGATCAATTATCCACTGTACATCGTTATTTTTGCCCTTAATAACCCCCGATTCTTCGCCCACAATGCTATGTTCAGGATAAGATTTGCGTATTACTTCTATAATTGCTTCTTCTGCGGCTTTATCCACAGCGGTAGCGTAGTCATTTATGCCTTTTGCTGAAATTTGTGTGTCAGAGACAGATTGCTCATAACCTTTGGTAATAATATTGCCTGCTTTTCTTGCTGCACGAATAGCGATGTTTAACATTGGATTCATAATTGCACCTGATTTTAAAGAACGTATTTGAATAATATATGCGAGAAACAAAAAGACTTTGGATTATAACAGATAAGGAAAGCAGAGCAATGAAAATGAAAGCATAATTGGAAACAGGGTTTACGTTATGCGTTAGTTTCTGATTCTCATTTAGAGGAAACTTAGCAGCACATAGTCAAACTAAAATTTCGGAAGCAAGGCATTATTGAATTATCTCTTTAAGTACTACGAGTATGGTGGTACAAAAGCGTAAACATCATAGCGATTGCCGTTCTGAATCTATGGTAAATGGTCACTTGAATTTATATGCTTGGGGAGAGAGAGGTAGAAATTCAACGAGATAGAAGTAAAGCGGGGTTTTTCAATACAAGTTAGATGAGACACGAGAAGTCGTTAGAGAGTATTGTGCGGCTATATTTGAGTGTGCCACGAGGAAAGAAAAATATTTTTTATCTATAAAAGTGATAGTGTGTTAGATATTACTCTAAGTATGACCGTTGTAGTAGATATAAAAATGGGAGAAAAGATATTTCCAATATTTAATCAAAACCGATTACTCGTATGAAGCAAGCATTACAAGAGAGATAATAGCGAATCTTAGTTTTATCCATTATTTACCTTTATTTACTACAAAAAGCTAACTTTTGGGGAAAGTTAGCTTTTTATCCAAATAGTCCCATTTAATATAAGTTAATTGTATACTTATTTATGGCACTGTAGCGATAACTGCATAGCCATCTGTTTCTGCGATAATATCAATCTTTTCTTGTGCAGGAATAAAAATGGCTTCACCTTGTGATAGATAGAGATTGTCATCGCCTAGGTCAATAAATAGATTGCCTTGCATAATAAGTAGAATACTGGCGCTGGTTGTGCTAAAAATTTTCTCATCAAATGGTTTAAATTGCAGATGAGTTAGGGCAAAATCCTCGGCTTCTGGCGTTGGATACAGATGAATATCGTGTTCTTCATTTTCGAATGCTGGAATAATTTTAGGCGTAATAGGCTGGTAATTGATAGTATGTAACAGTGCTGGAATATCAATATATTTAGGCGTTAGTCCACCACGAATGACATTATCAGATGCTGCCATTAATTCAATATTTTGTCCTCGTAAATAGGCGTGTGGTAAGCCTGCCCCTTGATAAATTCCTTCACCTTTTTTGAGATGAACAATGTTAAAAAAATAGAAACAGAGTAAACCTGCATCAAGTTTATCAAGTGATATATTCATTGCATCAAGGCAATAAAATACCCAATATTCTGGCTCCGTGAGTTTAATTTTGTTTTGTTGGTAGGGGGTTCTTTGTTGTTCAATAATTGGCAGCAGCCAACTGGAAAGTTGGGATTGGTTTGCTTGCATAATTTCGGAGTAGACAGTAGCCAAACCTCTTTCTTCCAACGCTTGTACAAGCGGTGCTAAAGATGGGAATTTTTGCAAACTGTCTTTGATGTCATTAACAGGCTTGAAACCGTGCAATAGCCAAAAATCAGACAAAGCAATCATCATTTCAGGCTTGTGATTGGTATCCTTGTAGGTTCGATTTTGTGCATTTAATGGAATGCCAGCTTCATTTTCTTTTAAAAAACCTTGTTCAGCCTCTTTCTTCGAGGGGTGAAGCTGTATAGAAAGTGGTTTTTTTACATCAAGAATTTTTAGTAGGAAAGGTAATTCATCGCCAAATTTTGCACGACTTGCCTCACCTAATAAAGTAGGATCATTATCGATAAGTTTATCTAGAGGGAGGGAGTGTTCTTGAAATTCGATTGATGAGGGAGAAGAACGATGAGCACCTAGCCAGTATTCAGCGTAGGGCTGAGAACTTGGGTTATTCAGTTTCAGCCAATGCGGAATAAAATTTTCTCCGCCCCAATCATAATGTTGAAAAGTACCTTTGAGTTTGAAAACCATTTTATTTCCTTATTGAATGATTAGATGATTTATAGCCACCGAAAAATGCAACAACTTGCTCTGCATCTTGTAAATTTGGAATATTCGCTACTAGCCGTTTCCCATTTTTAAGATCGATAACAAAAAGATGTTCTGTTAGCTTCTTTTTATTTTGCGTATGGGATAGATTCAGTTGAGCAATTTTATCATATTCAACGTAGAGATTATGAATAAAAAAGCCTCTTTCCTTCAAAATTAACCGAGGTTTGCGAATAAATGCGATGTAGACCGTAAGCAGAATACTGATTGAAAATAAAAATATACTGAATGCAGATAAAGAATGATGAATGAATCCTTGATAAATGAGAATAATGATTAAGCCAATGATGATAACTGCTTCAAAGCTGGATTGGCGTTGTAGTAAGATATTCAGTTTTACATTGCCTTTTAGACGAATAATGATGAATTGTTCATAAAATATATACGAAAAGGTCAGTAAAATAGCGACAAGTAGCAGAGTATTGATCATAGACGAGTATAAATGATGGAAAGACCGCCTATTAAACAAGCGGTCATTTTATCTAAAATAAATGCAATATGTTACTCAATATTACTTAGGCAAATATTGCAGGTAAAGGCGGCTTAGGCAAGTAATCCTGTCCACGCACCAAAGATACCGATTGCAAAGAAGCCAACGATAATCCATAAAGCGTTCACACGATTACGCAATAACCACATACAAGCAAAAGTGAGTAGTAGTGGTAATAGACCTGGCATTAAGCTGTCTAGGATATTTTGTACGGTTGTAACTTCAAGTGTACCATCTTGTTTTTGGATTTCTGAGACAATAAACGGAACATTAATACTTGTCCATTTTTGTACCAATGCCCCCATAATAAAGAGGCCAAGAATAGATGCACCTTCCGTGAGTTTTTGCAGTAAGCCCCCGCTCATATCTTGTACAACATCTAAGCCTTTTTTATAGCCGTAAGTCACGCCAAAATAGCGAGTCGCTAAACGTACGATGTTAAATAAGACAAAGAATAAAATTGGACCTAAGATATTGCCTTGTACTGCTAAGCCTGCACCTAATGCAGCAAATACAGGACGTGCGGTTCCCCAATAAATTGGATCACCCACGCCTGCCAAAGGACCCATTAAACCGACTTTGATACCATTAATTGCCGCATCATCAATTGGTTTACCGTTTGCACGCTCTTCTTCCATCGCAATGGTTACACCTAAAACTGGTGCTGCAACGAATGGTTGAGTATTGAAGAATTCAAGATGGCGTTTAATCGCATCTTTACGTTCTTGAGAATTTGGATCTGGGTATAAACGTTTGATCACAGGAGCGATAGAGTAAGCAAAGCCTAAAGCCTGCATACGCTCAAAGTTCCACGAACCTTGGAAAAGATTTGAACGGCGAACAACCGCATTTAAATCGCTTTGTGTTACTTTTCTGATTTCAGTTGTCATTTTTTTGCCTCTTAGTCAAGTCTGTTGTCTAAATCATTACCACTGCTTACAACCTGTACAACTTGTTTACTTTGGTTGTATTTCGGGTGTAATTGAATGTAGAGAATAGCCGTTACTGTACCAAGTACACCAAGTGCAACAAGGTTAAAATCTGTGAAGGCTGCGATGACGAAGCCTGCATAGAAGAATGGCATTAAATGACCTGCACGCATCATATTGATAACCATTGCATACCCCACTACAGCAATGAAGCCACCTGCAATCTTCAAGCCTAATGTAACAACTGCTGGAATAGCCTGTAACATTGTTTGGACGCTATCTGTTCCTGCTGTTACCGCAACAATCAATGACGGAATCGCAATACGCATCGCTTGGAGCAACAAGGCAGTAAGGTGAATCCAGTCGAGTTTATTTAAATCGCCAGTCTCAATCACTTTATCTGCTGCATGTTGGAAACCCACTGTAATTGCACGCACAACATAGGTTAATACTTGACCTGCCGCTGCTAATGGAATCGCCAATGCGATTGCAGTTGGAATATCTTGACGACCAACGATAACCAAGATAGTTGAAACAACAGAAGCGAGTGCTGCATCAGGTGCGAGTGCTGCACCGATATTCATCCAGCCAAGTGCAAGTAGTTCTAATGAACCGCCTACAATCACGCCCGTTTTCATATCACCTAAAACTAGACCAATTAAGGTACAAGCAACGAGTGGACGGTGAGTTTGCCATTCATCAAGTATTGAACCCATACCACAGATACAAGACACGAGGAAGACAAGTACAATTTGGAGAGTTGAAATTTCCATAATAGTTTCCTTAGAGTAGGTTATTTTTCTTGAGTAAATCCATCATATATTGACGAGAATCATTCGACACTTTACGCACATCTAACTCAATGCCTTTTTCGTGTAAGGCTTTGAATGCAGTAATATCTTTCTCATCAACGGCAACCGCAGAGGTAATCATTTTTTTACCATCTTTATAAGCAATGCCACCAATATTGATAGATTTAAATTCTACGCCAGCTTCCATTAAACGTACAACGTCTGTTGGATTGGTGAAAAGTAACATCATACGCTCGTCAGCATATTCAGCATTGTTGTAAACACGAATCATTTTTTCGATACCAACAACGTGTGCGGTAACCCCTGGAGGTGCAACGCTTTTTAACATACTAGAACGAACTTGGTCTTTCGCCACATCATCATTGACAACAACAATGCGACTAACACGGCTTTCTTTTGTCCAACGTGTTGCCACTTGACCGTGAATTAAGCGGTCATCAATACGAGCAAGACCAATGACTAAGTGTCCTACACCATTGCTTTGTACTTTAGCAGGCTCCGCAGGGGCTGAAGTTTGAGTAGTAGCGGTCGATTTTGGCTCAGATTTTGCAGCAGGTTCAGCGGCTTGTTCTTGATATCGTAATGCACGCACACCGCCACGTCCTGTTTCTAATGCTACTTCAACGAGTTCGTTTAAAGATGGATTATCATCTCTTGCCATAAAGGTTTCGACTAACATTGGCACGTTTACACCCGTTACAATATCCATATTGTTTTTGCCTTCAGCAACACGGTTTGCTGCATTAAATGGACTTCCTCCCCAAGTATCAACTAAGAACAGCACTTGATCACAGTGTGCTAATTCATTAGCGAGCTTGGCTTGGTATTTTCCCATAATGGTTTCAGCATTTTCACCAGGAACAAAATCAATGTATGCCACATCATTTTGTTCACCGATCAACATCTCGGTTGTTCTGAGAAGTTGCTCTGCTGCTACTCCGTGGGTTGCTATAATAATAGCAATGGTCATTAGAGCCTCCTTGTTGGTTTGTTTTCTAATTTTGATTTAAGTTGTAATTCAAGTTGCGAATTCTAATCCACTGCAACAAAATTTAAAATACATTTATTTAGATTAATTTACATTTTTTATAAAAAACGTGATTTCAGCGAAAAAATAGATAAGAATTATGGCAAAGTTGGCAATTTTTGAGCGGAAATTGAATAAAATAAAGGAAGTAAGTGGTCGTTTTTTAGCATCTTTCTGCAAAATATTTGTTGATATAAAATGTTTTGTCAATAATGATGAGGAAAATATGGCGTTTATTTTGTGGATAAGGAAATAAGAACGGAGGACAAAAAAGAGATGCAGATGATTTAATCATACTGCTATCTCTTTGTTGATATTATTTAAAAATAAGTTTTAAAGATTTGATGCTTTAATCAAGCGTTGAGTGTAAGTCTCTTTCGGATTGTCAAAAATTTGCTGTACTGTTCCGCTTTCAACTACCTCACCTTTACTCATAACGATGACACGATCACTTAACGCTCGTACAACAGAGAGATCGTGGCTAATAAAGATGTAGCTTAAACCGTATTTTTTCTGTAATTGGTTGAGTAATTCAACAACGGTAATTTGCGTTGAACGGTCAAGTGCAGAAGTGGGTTCGTCAAGCAACACAAATCTTGGCTCAAGAATAATCGCTCGTGCAATCGCAATACGTTGTCGCTGTCCGCCCGAAAATTCATGTGGGTATCTGTTTATCATTGCAGGTGAGAGATTCACTTCCTCAAGCGTTTTCATCACTTTTTCACGGCGTTCATTTTTACTCATATTTGGATAATGTACCGCTAAGCCTTCACCGATAATTTCACCCACTGTTAATCGAGGTGAGAGAGAATTAAACGGATCTTGGAATACCATTTGCATATCTTTTTTGAGAGTTTTTCTATCTGCTTTGGATAAATTAGCAATGGATTTATCTGCAAATTCAATATTGCCCCGATATTCAAGGATCTGCATAATGGCTCGTCCAAGCGTGGATTTACCTGAGCCTGATTCTCCCACAATACCTAATGTTTCTCCCACTTTTAATGCCAGTGAAATATTTTTTACGGCACGGAAGACTTTTTTCGGTTTACCAAATAGTGAACGTTTTAAAATGTAATCCACATCAACATTATTCGCTTGAACGAGTGTTGAAACACTCTCTGGTAGCGGTTGTTTGAGATTTGCTGGAATTGGTGTTAGTAATTCAATGGTATAAGGGTGCTGTGGATTATTAAACACGGCTTGTGTTTCGCCACGTTCGATAATTTGCCCATTTTGCATTACACAAACCATATCGCTGTATTTCTGCACAAGACGTAGGTCGTGAGAAATTAAGATGATTGCCATACCCATTTCACGTTGCAGTTCAAGCATTAAATCAAGGATCTCCGCTTGAGTAGTTACGTCTAATGCCGTTGTGGGTTCATCAGCAATTAATAAATCGGGTTTATTAATAATTGCCATTGCGATCATAATACGTTGTAATTGTCCGCCTGAAAATTCGTGCGGATAGCAATTTAATTTTTTGGCAGCATCAGGGATTTTTACTTTTTCTAACATTGCCAGTGTTAATTTGGTGGCTTCAGTTTGACTAATATTTGGGTTATGCGTGCTAACCGCCTCTGCAACCTGTTCGCCAATTGGCATAAATGGATTGAGCGATGTCATTGGTTCTTGAAAGATCATTCCGATTCTATCGCCTCGAATTTC
The DNA here is from genome assembly GCF_004345745.1 of Nicoletella semolina. Lineage (GTDB taxonomy): Bacteria > Pseudomonadota > Gammaproteobacteria > Enterobacterales > Pasteurellaceae > Nicoletella > Nicoletella semolina. Next base: position 279,474 of record NZ_SLXJ01000001.1, read on the forward strand.
ACGCATTTCATTTTCATTCAGACTTAAAATCTCACGTTCTTCAAATACAATGGAAGAATCGTTGCTATAGCTAACGATATTTTTAGGCAGTAATTGCATAATTGCCATTGAGGTAACTGATTTTCCAGAACCTGATTCCCCTACGATGGCTAATGTTTGTCCTTTTTCAATATCAAAAGAGACAGAACGCACGGCGTGTACAATTTCTTCATCGGTTTTAAGGTAAACGTTTAAGTTTTTTACATCTAACATTTTCATTTCGTTATATCCTTATTTGTCTTTAGGATCGAGTGCATCACGCAGACCATCACCGATAAAATTAAAGCAAAAGAGTGTTAAGCATAAGAAAAAGGCAGGAAAACCTAGTAACCAAGGAGAGGTTTCCATCTGAGCTGCACCATCGCTTAACAACGCTCCCCAGCTACTCATAGGCTCTTGTGTTCCTAAGCCTAAGAAACTTAAGAAAGATTCAAACAGAATCAATGCAGGAACCTCTAAAGAAGCGTAGACCGCTACAATACCTAATACATTTGGGATAATATGTTTCCAAATAATTTGACGGCGTGGCACGCCACACACAATCGCAGCCTCAACAAATTCTTTATTTTTGAGACTTAACGTTTGTCCTCGTACGATACGAGCTAAGCCGAGCCAAGCTATCATACCAATCGCAACAAAGATTAAGAGGATATTTTGCCCAAAGAAGGTCACGAGCAAAATGATAAAGAACATAAATGGGAAAGAGCCAAGAATCTCAATTAAACGCATCATCACCATATCAGTTTTACCGCCGACATAGCCAGAAATCGCTCCATAGAGTGTACCAATAATTACAGCAATGATCGCACCAAGCACACCAACCATTAAAGAAATTCGCCCACCCACAGCAATTCTTACTAGCAGATCACGCCCAGAAGCATCTGTACCTAAATAATGTCCTGATTCAAAATCAGGCGCCGCACTCATCATATTCCAATCGGTGTTATCGTAAGTAAACGGCATCAACATTGGGGCAAAAATAACAAAAAGCACCACGAAAAAAAGAATAATTAAGCTGGCAACCGCAGCTTTATTACGAAAGAAACGGCGGCGAGCATCTTGCCAAAGGCTACGTCCTTCAAGAATAGCTTCGTTTGATTGTTCAACTAATTTATCAGCAAATTCTTGCTTATTTTTATTCGCTAACATTTCACACTCCCTATGAATAACGAATTTTTGGATCAATAACTGCATAGAGAATATCTACGATAGCATTGAATAAAATTGTTAATGAACCAACAAGAATGGTTAAAGTTAAGACCAATGAGTAATCACGGTTTAATGCACCATTTACAAAAAGCTGCCCTAAACCAGGTAAGCCAAATACGCTTTCAATCACCATTGACCCTGTAATAATACCGACAAAAGCAGGACCTAAGTAGGTGATAACAGGCAACAGTGCAGGGCGTAATGCGTGTTTAAAAATAATTTTACGCATTGGCAAGCCTTTGGCTTTGGCGGTACGAATAAAATTGGAATGTAATACTTCGATCATTGAGCCTCGAGTAATACGGGCAATACCCGCCACATAGCTAATGGTTAAAGAAAGTACAGGCAATACCATATAGTAAACTTGCCCACCATTCCAGCCACCAGCAGGTAGCCATTTTAAATAGATAGCAAAAAATAGCACAAGTAACGGAGCAAAAACAAAACTTGGCACAATCACGCCAGTCATTGCAAATCCCATCACAATATAATCCCATCGACTATTTTGTTTAAGAGCGGCAATCGTACCTGAGAGTAACCCAATGGTTACTGCAAAAATAAATGCCACAATACCTAATTTCAATGAAACAGGAAAAGCAGAAGCCACAAGATCGTTCACCGTTTGATCTTTATATTTAAACGAAGGGCCAAAATCACCTTGAGCAAGATCGGTCAAATAAATGAAATATTGTTTATAGAGGGGTTCATTTAAATGGTATTTCGCTTCAATATTTGCCATCACTTCGGGTGGATAGGCTCTTTCTGAGGTAAATGGACTGCCTGGAGCTAGACGCATTAAAAAGAAAGAAAAAGTAATCAGAATAAAAAGCGTTGGCAGAGCTTCCAATAGCCTTTTGACAATAAATTTCAACATTCGTGTATCTCCGTCCGTGTTGAACAGTGGTGAATATAAGTAAAGCGGTGAGATCTTTGCAAAATTTTGCAAAAAAGCCACCGCTTTAATTAACTATTGTTTAATCAAGTAAAGATTTCTTAGGTAAACATTATCTTGAGGATCTTTACCTGTATAACCTTTTACATAAGGTTTAACTAAACGGGTATTCACATAATTATACACTGGAACGACAGCATAGTCTTTCGCTAAAATGGCTTCCGCTTTCGCATAAGCAGCTTCACGTCCAGCGACATCTGTTGCTAGATAAGATTCTGCTACTGCATCGTCATACTCTTTGCTCTTATAAAAAGCAGTGTTATTAGTTGAATTTGAAAGGAAATAATTTACAAACGATGTTGCGTGATTGTAATCTGCCGACCAGCCAGCACGAGCTGCATCGGATTTACCGCTTTTGCGAGTTTCCAAATAAGTTTTCCACTCTTGGTTTTCTAATTTAACTTCAATTAAACCTTTTGTATTGGCTTTCCACAATGAAGCTGCTGCGATCGCCACTTTTTTATGGTTTTCATTGGTATTATAAAGTATCGTAAATTTAAGCGGATTAGACTTACTGTATCCTAATTCTTCCAATAATTTAATTGCTTTTTCGCTACGTTTAGACATTGGCAAAGAAGCGTACTCAGCTTGCTGAATCGCACCGCCCTCAGCGGCATAGGTTGGTGTGAATACATAAGTGGGTGTTTGACCTTGTGCTAATACTTTATCAGTAATCACATTACGATCTAACGCAAGATTTACTGCTTCTCGCACTTTAATATTATCAAATGGAGCTTTACTGTGATTTAGTTCATACATATAAGTTGAAAGCGTTCTGACCACAAACACTTCATTTGGAATTTCCGCTTTTAACTTAGGAAATAATTCTGGTGGTAAGCCGTAGTTAGTGATATCAATTTCGCCTGCACGGTAGCGTTGCACATCAGTATTTGGCGAAGGAATGCTAAGGAAAGTTGCTTTATTAATCACTGTTTCTTTATCATTCCAATAATGAGGATTACGTTCAAACACAATTTTCTCATTAATGACGTGATCAACTAATTTATAAGCGCCATTACCGACATAGTTTTCTTTTTTCACCCATTCATCACCAAATTTTTCTACCACTTTTTGGGGGACAGGCAATACAGATTGGTGAGTCGTCATACCTGCTAGATAAGGGACAGGATTACTTAAGGTTAGCTGAAAAGTATAATCATCAACTGCTTTTAAACCTAACTCTTCAGGTTTTTTCCTACCATCAATCACATCTTGAGCATTCTCAATTTGTAAATAATTTAAATAACTTGCATAAGGGGAACCTGTTTTAGGATCGGCTAAACGTCTCCAAGAAAAGACAAAATCGTGAGCCGTAACAGGATCGCCATTGGACCATTTAGCTTCAGGGCGTAATTTAAATGTCCATTGTTTAAAATCAGGTGTACTTTCCCAAGAAATTGCCGCTGCTGGAATTAAATTCCCATCACTGTCTTTACTGATCAATCCTTCAAGTAACTGGTATGAAATTTGGGACTCAGGCACTCCTTCGGTTTTGTGAGGGTCAAAACTTTGCGGCTCAGAGCCGTTATTAATCACAATCTCTTGTTTTTCTGCCAACACAGTGCCAGCAGGCACATTTGCCGCCATCGCACCTACCGATAAACCAAGTGCAATCGTAGAGGCTAAAAGTGAACGAATAAATGTTGTTTGCATAGAAATTCTCCCAAAGTGTATAAATTATCGTAATTTGTAGCTTAAAAACGATGATTTGTAAAGTTTTCGTTAATCTTAAAGTGATTTTAACTTATCTAGATTCATTCATTGCTTTCGCTCTCTCGCTCATCGGAAAGGACTGTTCGCAAGAGTGAAGGAGGGATAAATTTAAAAATTTTTTTTGCAAATTTTCTGATTTTTTTGACCGCTCATCGCTTGACAAAATATGCGGGGGGGGGGGGATAATCCGTGGTTAAGTCGCTGTCTGTATTAGACAGTGTAATATTACTTAACTTGGAGAATAATATTATGCAAAAATCTGTGTTTAGCTTAAAGAAGTCTGTTGTGGCCTTGGCTGTGTTGAGTGTGAGTAGTGTGGGGGCGGCTCAGAATTCTAGCAATAATAATCCAGAACTTAGTCAGAAGATTGTAGAGAATTCAAAAATAGAAACTGAACTCTCTGCACTAAATGATATTGCAGATTTGGCTTACAATGCTGTTTATATTAATAACGTTTATAAACGGCTACAGGCTTCTGTTGCTCGGAATGGAAATAGTGTGTTGGGAGCTTGGTCTATAGCCACGGATGCATTGACTAAACAGTTAGGACTAATGGAGAATATAAGAAGAGGGAATGTTGATATTTCTTCATTGAAGAATGATATAATCAAAATAAAGTCAGAAAAGCAAAATTCCTTAAAAGCATTAGAGCAGATTGGAAATCAATCTCCCACAGACAGCAGTTTGATTACAGCACTTGCTAATCAGGTAGTTATTAATCAGAAGTTACGAGAATTAGTTGTGGGGTCTCGTGAACAATTAAAGCTAGACATTGACCGTTTGGACGATGTGGTGAAGGGACATAGGGAGGAGATTAATTGGTTGAAATCTGACCTAGAAGATGCGGTA
>NZ_SLXJ01000002.1 GCF_004345745.1 Nicoletella semolina
CTGAATCCATTCCGAACTCAGAAGTAAAACGCAGTAACGCCGATGGTAGTGTGGGGGCTCCCCATGTGAGAGTAGGTCATCGCCAGAGCTTTATTTAAATAAACTGAATTCAAATAAACTAATTCAAGTAAACTAAAGCAACTAAACCCCTGAGAGGAATCTCGGGGGTTTTTTTATACTCTATTACCTTTCTTAGCCTCTCTCATTTATTACATCATTCTTTTATTTCAATCTCATACAATTTAAATGAAATTCGTTTTGAGGAAATAAAGCTGGTCAGTTTTGCAAGTTTTTTTGCAGTATGAACCGCTACTTTCCTATTTACCTAGATATGTTACTCCAGTATCGGGAAAATCAGTAAAAACACCAGTTGTTACAGCGTTGAATAATGCTTCATACATTTGATTAACCTCACTAAAAAATGTAGGTAGAGCATCTTGGCGAACCGTGTATGGGGGAATGACTAAGGCGTATTTTACTACTTCTGTCATTGCACCGTCTTTAAATAGCCAGTCATAGTTGTAATTGACCCTGTTTCCTTGTGTATCTTTTTCTTCTGTTTTGTGCCAATCGGTGTATACGATGAGATGAGTTGAACTAATTTTAAGTCCATTTTGAGCTTCGGTAATAATTCAGTTTTGATTCTTTTTAGTTCTTTAAAATTAAAGGTTTGCAAATAAACAGAATCGGATTTTTCATCATAACCATATTTTTTCAACGACTTTAATGTTTCTAAAGCAATATCTTTGCCTTCTTTATAGTATAGCCAATGTACTTTTTGGGGTAGATCCCTATTTTCTTGCCTGTAATAGCAACCTCCTAGCTATATCTTTTTGTTGGTAATCTCTTTCTCATCAAGGTTATGACCTGTTCTGTTTTCATAATAAACCCTCTTTTAGTGATGTTTATTTTCTCTTTTACCCTTTTCTATACTCCATGTTTATTCAATGTAAAGTTTTTTATGGTTTTTGATTGAAAACACACAATTTTATGGAATGGGGAAATAACGGAGTAGATTGATAATTTGGGGCTGAAAGAATTAGGTGGCATAGATAGAGGGGGCTAATATGACTGGAGGGGGGAGATGGCAAGTCGAATAAGGTTGTACAAAAATGTCGCAGAGAGTTCCCCAATCGCCAGCGATGTAATTAATTATGGGTGGTGAGATGGGAGCGGGAATTACCAGAGATTGTGAGTTGCGTAGACTTTTTTACGTGTTACTTAAATGGCGAGATATTGCGACAGGAATACAGGGAGAAATCACGGTTTGTTGCACAGTGGTGTGGTTATGCAGTGAATGATGCATAATCCGCTTGAGAGTGTATTGAGGAAAATGCGATTTTAAAAAATATTGCTCGTCATTGCATTGAAGATACTAAGAAGTTGTTTATTACGCTGCGCGAAAACGATCTTGCTTATTAATCAAGCCCGTATTCAGGCAGGTATAGAGGCAGTAGTAATAGAACATGCTCTTGCTGAACGGCTGCAAATATGCGGGATGTGACGGATTTGGGTTGCAAAAAATTACACAAAACAGATCACTGTACTATTGCAGAATGCCCATTACTAGGGATATCAGAAGGCGTAGAAGAGATGCCAAAAAATAATTTCGTTGCTAAATACAATTCGTCGTTCAGTCGTCTATCGGTAAGGTTTACGAGCCACTCGTTTGTTGAACAACTGTACGTTTTTCTCAGCCTCAACCATATCAATCCGTAGGGGGTGCAATTAACGAGTATTGTCAAGTACGAAAAAAAGCGGTACGCTCGACCCAAAACAAGCAGGACCTGACGGTGAGCGTTTACGTTTAAAAAGTGCGGAATTTTATGATGAGACTTTAAAATATTGTACAAACTGTAAACGCTGTGAGATTGCTTGCCCATCAAATGTGAAAATTGGCGATATTATCGTGCGAGCGAGAAATTCGCATTTAGCTCAACAGAATAAACCACTGACACACAAGTTGCGTGATGCGATTTTAAGCAATACGGATTTTATGGGAAAACTGAACACGCCATTCGCCCCAATTGTTAATCAGATCACAAGCCTAAAAACTACTCGTTTTCTATTAGAAAAAACGCTCAATGTGAGCCAACATCGTTCGTTGCCCAAATATTCATTTGGATCATTTCGCAGTTGGTATCTCAAAAAAGAGGCACAACGGCAATCAGTTTTTACGAAAAAAGTCGCTTACTATCACGGCTGTTATGTCAATTATAACAATCCACAACTCGGCAAAGAGTTGATTGATGTGTTTAACGCTCTTGATATTGGTGTGGTATTGCTTGAAAAAGAGAAATGCTGTGGACTGCCGTTGGCGGTTAATGGTTTTCCAAAGCGAGCTAAAGCGTTAGCGGCATTTAATTTGCAGCAACTGGATAAGACTATTGAGCAAAAACTGGACGTGGTAGGGACTTCTTCAAGTTGTACGATGAACTTGCGTGATGAATACCATCACGTTTTGGGTATGGATAACGCAAAAGTTCGTCCACACATTAATATCGTTACTCGTTATCTCTATCAATTGCAAAAAAATGGACAAAAATTACCGCTTAAATCAATGCCTCTGAAAGTGGCTTATCATACCGCTTGTCACGTTGATAAAGCAGGTTGGGCTCCTTATACGTTGGAGGTGTTAAAACAAATTCCTGATCTAGAGATTGTGATGTTGCCAAGCCAATGCTGTGGGATTGCGGACACATATGGTTTTAAAGCCGAAAATTACCAGACTTCTCAAACGATTGGTAAAAATTTGTTCACCTATATCAATGAGGGGGGATTTGATTATGTGGCTTCAGAATGTGAAACCTGTAAATGGCAGATTGATATGTCCATCCGTCTCACTTGTTTTCACCCCATTACGCTATTGGCGGTAGTGTTAAAGGGTAAATAGGAAAATGTGATATCAGGTTGTACCCACCCCTAGCCCCTCTTTGAAAAAGAGGGGAATTTTTTGTCGCTTGTACTTGAAAAAATGTATTTCTTCCCCCAAATACCCCTTGTTTTTTTAACTAGGAATGAAAAATGACAACGATTGTATGTGTTCGTAAAAATGGCAAAGTGGCGATAGGCGGTGATGGGCAAGCGACATTGGGTTCGTGTGTTGAAAAAGGTACAGTGCGTAAAGTTCGCCGTTTGTATCAAGATAAAGTAGTTACAGGTTTCGCAGGCTCGACTGCCGATGCGTTTATTTTGCGTGATCTGTTTGAGAAAAAACTTGAACTGCATCAAGGGCATTTAGTGAGAGCTGCTGTGGAATTAGCGAAAGAGTGGCGGACAGAGCGTTCGCTTCGCCGTTTAGAAGCAATGATGATCGTGGCGAATGAAAGTGAGTTTTTACTCGTCTCAGGTTCTGGCGATGTGATTGAGCCTGAATTTGATGTATTAGCGATTGGTTCTGGTGGGAATTATGCAAAATCAGCGGCATTAGCTTTACTTCGCACGGAGAATGATTTGTCTGCAAAAGAAATTGTCTCGGAAGCGTTGAAAATTGCAGGTGATATTGATATTTACACTAATCATAATCACGTTATCGAAGAAGTATAATTGTATCACGACAATAAAATGGTAGGGACGCAGTGCCTGAGTTCGTGGACACGCAGTGTGTTCCTACGAATGTCGTGATTTATCATTAAGGAATAAAAAATATGTCAATGACCCCTCGTGAAATTGTATCGGAATTAGATGCACATATTATCGGACAAAATGAAGCCAAACGTGCTGTGGCGATTGCCCTGCGTAATCGCTGGCGGAGAATGCAACTGCCTGAATCTCTTCGTCAGGAGGTTACCCCTAAAAATATTCTAATGATTGGACCGACTGGGGTAGGAAAAACGGAGATTGCTCGCCGTTTAGCTAAATTAGCTAATGCCCCTTTTATTAAAGTTGAAGCCACGAAATTCACTGAAGTGGGTTATGTGGGTAAAGAGGTGGATTCGATCATTAAGGATTTGACTGATGTGGCGGTGAAACTTGTAAAATCTGAAGCAGTTGAAAAAAACCGAATGAAAGCACAAGATGCGGCAGAAGATCGTATTTTAGATGTGTTGTTACCGCCTGCTAAAGATCAATGGGGTAATGTACAAGAGAATGAAAGTTCTACCACTCGTCAAACTTTCCGTAAGAAATTGAGAGAGGGGCAGCTTGATGATAAAGAAATTGAGATTGATGTAGAAGCACAGGTGAGTGTTGAAATTATGGCTCCACCAGGTATGGAGGAGATGACCTCACAGCTACAGTCGTTGTTTGAGGGTATGTCGCCAAATAAAACGAAAAAACGCAAAATGAAAATTAAAGATGCGTTAAAGGTGATGTTAGATGAAGAAGCGGCAAAATTAGTCAATCCAGAAGAATTGAAACAGCAAGCTATAGAAGCTGTCGAGCAGCACGGCATTGTATTTGTTGATGAAATTGACAAAATTTGTAAGAAAAGTGAACATTCTGGTGGTGATGTTTCTCGTGAAGGGGTACAGCGTGATTTATTACCGATTATTGAGGGGGCAACAGTGAATACGAAGCACGGAATGGTGAAAACCGACCATATTTTGTTTATTTGTTCTGGAGCATTTCAAGTAGCTCGTCCATCGGATTTATTACCTGAATTACAAGGTCGTTTGCCAATTCGTGTGGAGTTGAAGTCGCTTACAAAAGCAGATTTTGAGCGTATTCTAACCGAACCAAATGCTTCTTTGACATTACAATACCGTGAATTAATGAAAACTGAAGGGGTGGAAATTGAGTTTACGCCAAATGGGATCAGCAAAATTGCGGAATCCGCCTTCCGTGTTAATGAGAAAACGGAGAACATTGGTGCAAGACGTTTGCATACTGTACTAGAACGTTTAATGGACGGTATTTCTTTTGATGCAAACGAGCGTGCAGGCGAGAAAATTGTGATTGATGAAAAATATGTTGCTGAAGCTTTAAATGATGTAGTGGAAAATGAAGATTTAAGTCGGTTTATTCTTTAGTCTCTGTACATTATTTATATTCTTTCATTTATCTATATTTTTTTAGTCTTATTAAGCACGCTGTTAGGTGTGCTTTTTTATCAAGGTGATGAAATTTTGCACATATGTGCTGCCCATAATGAATACCTTCACATTAAGCCTCTCTTACATAGCCCCCGCTCACTTGTTTTATGATACCCATTAATTCTAAATTAAGCAGTTCAATCAGCACATTATCAATTTCAAGTTGGCAGATTTTAGCAAGATCATCAATGGCGATGGGGTCAACAGTGATTTGATTGTATAACGCTTGCTGACAAGCGGTGAGTTCTAGTTGCATTTTTGCAAATTTTGGTGAGGATTTGACCGCTTGTGGAGTGTTGGGGAATGGCGTTTGGTCAAAAAAAGAGGCTTGATGAGTTGGCTGTTGTTGGAAAGCGATTGCATTGAGGATATCGTCAATAGATTCAACTAATACAGCTCCTTCTTTGATCAGTTTATGGCAGCCTTGGCTATAGGGATTCTGAACGGCATTAGGCAGTGCAAATACTTCACGCCCTTGCTCAAGAGCATAGCGAGCGGTAATCAGTGAGCCGCTATTGATAGTAGCTTCAATGACCAGTGTGCCGAGAGAAAGCCCGCTAATAATGCGATTACGGCGAGGGAAATTTTCTGCCATTGGTGGTGTGTTAGGTAAAAACTCGGACACAATCGCACCGCCTGTTTCAAGGATCTGGTTTGCTAGCTTGGTATGTCGAGCGGGGTAGATTTGGTTTAAGCCACAACCCAGCACAGCAACAGTGATGCCATTTTCTTCTACGACCCTCTGATGACAGAATCCATCAATGCCTATTGCTAAGCCACTCGTTACTGCAAATTGGCTTTTGACAAGTTCTGTGGCAAAAAATTTTGCCCAATATTCGCCATAATGGGAGTATTCTCTGCTGCCAATGATCGCAATTTGCGGTTTTGACAGAGCGTTTACCTCGCCTTTTACAAATAAAATTGGCGGAGCGGTACTAATTTGTTGAAGCAAAAAGGGATAGTTTGGATCAAATAAGCTAATCAATTGATTACCTTTTTGTTCAGCCCAATTGAGTGCAGGTTCAATCCAACGCATTTCAGGCTGAAACCAATGTTGAATTTGTTTCTCATTCCAACCTATTTGGCGTAGTTGTGTTTTGTCATAATGACAGAATGTTGCAAAATCAACTTCAGCCAGCAATCGTCCTATTCGTTGAGGACCTAATTGTGGGATTTGCATTAATTTGAGTAATTCAACTGAATAATTCATCGACTTTCTGGCTAAATTTTAATTTCACTAATCGTAATAAAACGTATAGAATAACCAACCCTTTCTTTGTAATTTTTCGATCGAGATCACAAAAATGGCAGTTTTAGAGGTTGTTATTTATCCAGATGAAACCCTTGCGACAGTATGTGAGCCTGTGGCAGTGGTAGATGAGCAATTAGCAAAATTTATTGATGATATGTTTGACACAATGTACCACCACGAGGGAATTGGGTTAGCCGCCCCTCAAGTGGCAGTATTAAAGCGAGTTATTGTAATTGATATTGAAGGCGATAAAACAAACCAAATCGTGTTAATTAATCCTGAAATAATAGAAAGTTCGGGAGAAACTGGCATTGAGGAAGGTTGTTTATCTATCCCTGGTTGTCGTGCATTAGTGCCCCGCAAGGAAAAAGTCAAAGTGGTTGCATTAGACCGATATGGAAAGCCTTTTGAGTTAGAGGCTGATGGCTTATTAGCTATCTGTATTCAGCATGAAATTGATCATATTAATGGTATCCTGTTTGTTGATCATATTTCTGCCCTTAAGCGTCAGCGTTTTCGAGATAAAATGGTGAAACTGAAAAAACAACTAAAAAAAGATAAATAAGTTAGGGAATAGCAGGGGTGGGAAAAGAAACGTGTAAGCGGTGTAATTTGAGCGTTTTTGCAATTGAGGATAGATTATGATTATTGTAACAGGTGGTGCAGGTTTTATTGGTAGCAACATTGTGAAAGCACTCAACGGTGTAGGCAGACGAGATATTTTAGTGGTTGATAACCTCAAAAATGGTGAAAAATTCATTAATTTGGTTGAGCTTGATATTGCAGATTACTGCGATAAAGAAGATTTTATTGCATCAATTATTGCTGGAGATGACTTTGGAGCGATTGATGCAGTTTTTCATCAAGGGGCTTGCTCTGCAACGACAGAATGGGACGGTAAATATTTAATGCAAAATAACTATGAATATTCCAAAGAGTTGTTGCATTTCTGTTTAGATCATCAAATTCCTTTCTTTTATGCCTCTTCGGCAGCAACCTATGGTGGACGGACGGAGAATTTTATTGAGAAACGTGAATTTGAAAAACCGCTTAATGTGTATGGCTATTCAAAATTTTTGTTTGATGAATATGTCCGTCAAATATTGCCAGAGGCAAACTCGTCTGTTTGTGGTTTTAAATATTTTAATGTTTATGGACCAAGAGAGCAGCACAAAGGCTCAATGGCAAGTGTTGCTTTCCACCTCAATACTCAAATGAAAAATGGCGAAAATCCAAAATTATTTGAAGGATCAGAATCGTTTTTGCGTGATTTTATCTATGTGGAAGATGTGGCCAAAGTCAATATTTGGGCGTGGCAAAATAGCGTGTCAGGGATTTTTAATTTAGGGACAGGCAGAGCAGAATCCTTTCAAGCTGTTGCACAAGCGGTGATTGATTTTTATGGCAAAGGCGAGATTGAACTCATTCCATTTCCGCCACACCTCAAATCTCGCTATCAGACATTTACTCAAGCTGATTTAACAAACTTAAGAGCAGCAGGTTATCAGAGCGAATTTAAAACGGTAGCAGAAGGCACACAGGCTTATATGCAATGGCTAAATAGTTGATTCAGATTTATTTATTGCGATCGTAGGGACACGATGCTTCGTTTCCGTAATATGGCACCCACAAGCGGTTAAATTTCAACAAATTTTTGCAAATTAAAAACGGACTCCAAGCGTGGCGTCCCTACTGTTGGTTTTGTGGGGGATTTGTAAAGCAGGCTTCAGTATTGTAGGAGCGAATTGCATTCGCCTTATTGGGAGGAGTATAAAGATGGATTTTTACAGGTATTTTTATTGAGAATGATCCTGATGATCACATTTGGGCGGAACAGGGTCATCTCCACCTTGGCTAAGAGGGTGGCAGCGTAAAATCCGTTTGAGTGTCAGCCAGCTTCCTTTAAATGCACCGTGCAATCTGATAGCTTCTAATCCATATTGAGAGCAGGTCGGATAAAAACGGCAACGAGGTGCTAGAAATGGGCTGATACAATAGCGGTAAAAATGAATGAGAGCAAGGAAGAGATAACCTAGCAGGGAAACCGTAGTTTGAGGCTGGCGAGCTGATGTTATGTGGTTTGTGTGTTTTTTTGTTTGGCGAGACGAATGTGGCGTTGCCATAATTTCTCCAAAGTTTCAAACAGTTCTTGGTTAGTGAGTTTTCCGATTCCTCCTTTGGCAACAAAAACAAAATCGTGGTGAGGTAATTGATGTTGCTTTAAGCGAAAACTTTCTCGCACAATGCGTTTAATGCGATTACGGTCGTGAGCTCGTTTTAGATGTTTCTTCGCTACAGTTAAACCTAAGCGGGGATTCTCAAGGGAAGTTGGGATTGATAAGAGGGTTAGTTGAGGGGTACTTGCACGATCAGGTTGTGCAAAAACAGCCTTAAATTGAGTAGGAGCTAACAAACGTAGCTCCCTAGGAAAAGTTAGCTTATTCACACTATTTTCTTAGATGGAATGACTATATCCTTAGCTCATTTTACGTAGTTAAAGTATTAGACTAAGGCTAGTTCATCTATGCTTATGCAGATAAGCTTTTGCGTCCTTTAGCACGGCGACGTGCCAAAACTTGACGACCGTTCTTAGTTGCCATACGAGCACGGAAGCCGTGTGTACGAGCACGTTTTAATACTGATGGTTGAAATGTACGTTTCATTGTTATCTACCTAAAAAATAATGTTGGCAAAGACCAAATAAAAATATGAAAAACAGAGCCGAAATTCTACTGGTAAAGTGATCAAAGATCAAGATAAATCACAAACTTTCGTGGAATTGTTCATAATTAATGTGAGTATTTATAACTGAGTGAGGTACTCTCGGTGTTGTCTACTCTGAAAAGGTACAATGAGGATCTCATTTTTTTGATTAAGTAACTGATAAAACTGTGGAAAATTGAAATTATCTGAATAGTCACTTTGCTCTAGGTTAATGCTATCAGCGTAGGCAAGAGTGATTTGTTTGATTCTTTCAACTTTTTGTCCAGCACAGTTAAAGTAGCTTTCCAGTTGGTTTTTTTTATCAAGAATATAGACATTAAAGCTCTTATCAGCGTTGTCTTCAAAGAAAAATTGTAGAAAGCCTTCACTAGCGAAATTGTAAATTTCTTTTGGCGGCTTCAGTGCTGTAGCTGTTGTCATATTTGGGGGAAGGGTCATTGAACAAGATGATGGATTAAATAGCATTTGCCACGAATTTCCCTCAAGGCGAATGAGGTAAGGCTGTTTTTCATATAGCGTGCCGAGTTGAACCGAAATGCAGCGATTTACTAGCTCTTCCACAGATTTTTTGATCGTTTTGCTAAATTGACGGCTGTAGCAGAATACATTAACTGATTGAGGGGGGGCGGAGTTGCGATAAATTTTGTTTGAGATAAATTTTAGCATTTTTAATAATGCATCATTGCCCTCAAGATGTTGGGTAATGACTTCGTTCCACATATTGCGGTAAATTAGACTGATGCTGCCGATGATTGGATAGTCTGATGTACTTAGATTGAGTAAATTGATTGCTGAAAATTCGGTACGAGCTGGGATTTCAATTGTAGGATCGCAGGTTAAATTAACCGCAAGAATGAGATTGCGGATCTCGTTTGGGTGATAAAAATCCATATAGTCCATTGTTGGAGCTTTAATCGGAAACGAGTTGCGTAAATCGGTAATAAATTGACGAAGTTTACTTAAGTTTACACATTGACTTACAATATGTAATTGGGTTTCAGCAGTGATGAGACCATTGAAATACGCCCAAGCAACGAGTTTATTTAAGCTTTTTTGATGCTGTACATAGCGTTTAGCCGGATCATAAGGCATTGATGGAGCATTATTGACTAAATACCAACCAGCCTTAGCGGAACCAGTATCAATAACCTCAATAAAAGTAACCTCATCTTCTGCGAGGTTTTGACCTATTTTATCGTTAATTAAGGTAATTTTCCCTGGTAGCACCTCAAAAACGGAATAGAGTTTACGAGCTAGAATATCTGTATCTTGTGGCATAATGCTGGGATCAATTTGGTATTTACGAGCAAAACGAATGAGGTTTCGGTAACTTTGTAATAATTGCTCAATTAACATTTTTTGATGTCGCATTGCTTGTTTAATTTTCCACTGGCTACGCATTTCCAGTAGCTGAATATCGTTTTCTTGCCAGTGCCAAGTGTAGGCTAATGCACGCAATTTTTGTCGTTTGCGGGGATCGGTCTGTTGTTCAATTGCTTTGATGTAAAAACATTGACGCAAGCAGTCTAATCGAGCGAATTCTTTGCAATTTTCTAGGTAATGAGTAGCTTGCTCTAACATTGCTAAATAAGGATCGAAGAGGTTGGGATCGAAATTGCACGCTTGATCCTCAGAAAAGAGTTGTTTTTTTAATTGGCGTGAGATTAAGGTTGTATTTGGGTAGACCTCTGCATAGCTTTCTAGTAGCAAAATTTTGATAGCAGATTTATACGGATTTTCTATGCCTTTATAAAGCTGCCATAGCGTTGCACCAAAATATTCTCCAGCAGATAAGTTATTAAGATCTCCAAAATCAACCCATTCCTCTAAGCGAATAATATGTGCAGCAACGGCTTGATCAACTAAAACTTGGTAGGGGAGAGAGGTTTCAGGCAAATGCAGCCATAAAATAGGCTTACCCGCAAGACGTACGGCGGAACGATAGAACTCATCAAGCAAGAAGTAGTGCTGTGCTGAACCGCTGTGTTCCTCATTTAATTCACTCGTATATCGGTGGGTTTTAAACTCACTAGGGTTCATTAAATAAAGGTTGATTTCCACCCTAAGAGATTGCCCCCACTGCTGAATTTTTACGATTTTTTCTTTTAAAGCGGTCAGTTGAGCATCTGAAAACGGACGAGAGTAGCACAACCATATATCAAGATCTGAAAGTGAAGTCTGTGTAATTGAGCCAAAGCTCCCCATTGCATATAATCCATCAAAGGCAGTTGAATAATAGTAATGTGGTTCATCAAATAACGTAGCGAGGTAACTTGATTGATCTGCATTAGGTAAAAAATGCGCAATGCCGTGGGGAGCATTTGGTGTATAAGCGACTAATGCTGGGTGATTGTAGTGCAACAATATAGGCAAGAGAGAAAAGACCGTTTTAAATGACTCCGAACAATGGCTTAACGCTTGATAGATACGAGCTTGCTCAATTTTCGTAATTCGCCCTTTTGCAATCTCAATAGAATGGCTTAAATCAGCTATATCGTATGAATTATGTGAAGGTAATGAATGAGAATTTTGATAAATCGGTACACGCTTTTCCATATCTCTTCAAAAATGTGTTCTAAAAGGGCGTGTAATCTAACACGTTAAGAAGAAAGATGAAATGAAAACACAAAATCAATCGGTTAAAAACGTTATCATTTGTAAAATTTTTTCACTTCTTGACCGCTTGCAAAAGGACTATCAAATTAACACAGTTTTGTGGTAATCCTTATTGGTAACTTTCCCTTTTGGTTGGACGTGAGATTTATTCGCCTTCTTCTAAAGTAACCCAGCCACTGTCAAGCCAATCGCACAGACTATCTAGCAATAGTTCCAGCGTATCTTGATTTTTTGCTTTCGAAGCCAACTTATTCCACGAGATAGCATCGCCATTGGCAATACGAATGAGTAGATTGGCTTCAGGCTCGGTTAATTCATCAATCCATTCACCATTGACATAAACCTGCTGTGGCTGCTCGGTATAAAGCATTTTGACATTGGCATCTTGCTGAATCCAGCCACCTGATTCAAGCACTTGTTGTACTTCATCAGGGTAAAATTCCCCCTCTTCAAGCAATTGCACATAACGTCTCGTACTCACTGCCGTTGCAACACTATGAGTAAAAAGTGCATCAAATTGCTCAGAATGTTGCAGTAAATCAATCAGTTGCACCTTCAATTGTTTAACCATTTGCGGATCAAGCAGGGCGTTCGGTTGCATTTTAGGCGATAGCCGAAACGGCAAGGCAAACTGTGAATTTGGCAGTGTTTCGCTTTGATGTTCAAGGGTTTTACATAAGTTTTCGAGTAAATCCGCCGCATTAGGGAAACGCAAGCCAAATGAAAAAGTTAAACAATCATCTTGTGCTACACCGTAGTGGGACAAGCGAGATGGCACATACAATACATCACCAGGGGCTAATATTTCATCAAAAATTAACTCGCCCATATCATCAAAAATACGAATTGGTTGATTGGCTTTAAATTCTGTACTTGAATCGCACCATTTCCCAAGCTGCCAACGGCGATGACCATAGCCTTGTACAAGGAACACATCATATTCATCATAATGACGACCGACAGAGCCACCAGCAGGGGCATAAGAGATCATAATATCATCACGTTGCCATTGCGGAATATAGCCAAACGCTTGCCATAACGCTCCCAATTCAGGCGACCACTGTTCTAAGTTTTGTACCAACACCGACCATTGCTCAGGTAAGTCATTAAAATCTTCACAAGAAAGTGGGCTACGTTTTAGCGACCATTTCTCACCCTCTGGTTGTGAGTGAGTAGTAATTAAGCGAGCCGTTACTTCATCTTGCTGTGCCAGCTCAATAATATCTTCAGGCTCGAATAGTCCAATAATTTGAGGCAAGCCATTACGAATTAATAGCGGTCGTTTTTGCCAATAATTTTGCAAAAAATCTTCAGGCGTAATATTTTCTGGGAGACAAAATGGGATATTCATAGCAAGCTCCTTGCACTGGAAATGGTGAGTTTGGCATTATTCTAACGGATTTCCACATTCTAAGGGAATAAATCGTCATTTATCTTATTGATTTATTCCGCTATTTTGCAAAAAATTTACCGTCATTGACCGCTTACAAGCTATAATGAGCAAATTTTACAAAGTATTCTCTGGGAACAAAAAATGAGTACAACATTTAACGTAAAAACTTTCCAAGGTATGATTTTAGCCTTACAAGACTATTGGGCAAATGTGGGCTGTGCAATTGTGCAACCTTTTGATATGGAAGTCGGTGCAGGAACAAGTCACCCTATGACCGCACTTCGTGCCTTAGGTCCTGAACCAATGGCATTTGCTTATGTTCAGCCATCACGCCGCCCAACAGACGGTCGCTATGGTGAAAATCCTAACCGCTTGCAACATTATTACCAATTCCAAGTGGTGATTAAACCATCGCCAGATAACATTCAAGAACTCTACTTAGGCTCGCTTAAAATGCTTGGTTTCGATCCAACGCAGCACGATATCCGCTTTGTAGAAGATAACTGGGAAAACCCAACACTTGGTGCGTGGGGTCTAGGCTGGGAAGTATGGCTCAACGGTATGGAAGTTACCCAATTCACCTACTTCCAACAAGTAGGCGGTTTAGAATGTAAACCTGTTACAGGCGAAGTAACCTACGGCTTAGAGCGTTTGGCAATGTACATTCAAGGCGTGGACAGCGTGTACGATTTAGTTTGGGCAGATGGTCCGCTTGGCAAAACCACCTATGGCGATGTGTTTCACCAAAACGAAGTCGAACAATCAACCTACAACTTCGAATACGCAGACGTAGATTTCTTATTCGAAGCGTTCGAACAATACGAAAAAGAAGCAACCGAGTTATTAGCGTTAGAAAAACCGCTACCGTTACCAGCCTACGAACGCATTTTAAAAGCGGCACACAGCTTCAATATGCTAGATGCACGCAAAGCGATTTCAGTAACCGAACGCCAACGTTACATTTTACGAATCCGCACCTTAACCAAAGGCGTAGCAGAAGCCTATTATGCGAGCCGTGAGTCATTGGGTTTTCCAGGGTGTAAGTAAGGTTAAATCCCCCCTAACCCCTCTTTACTAAAGAGGGGGATCGGATCTCCAAAATGTTGAGATTTGTGTTCTTCATCAACAATAGAAATTTTAAAATGCGGATTAGTCCACAAAACTGAATTTCTGCACAAACCCAGTCCCCCTCTTTAGCAAAGAGGGGCTAGGGGGGATTTAGCAGAAATGAAAAATGAAGTGTGATATAGCATATTTACAAGACAATTTAAAAAGAGATAAACAATGACAACACAAAACTTCCTCGCCGAGATCGGCACTGAAGAGTTGCCACCGAAGGCACTCAAAAAATTAGCGACCGCATTTGCACAAAATGTAGAAAACGAATTAAACCAAGCAGGTTTATCATTCGAGAAAGTGGAATGGTTTGCTGCACCACGTCGTTTGGCGGTAAAGGTGTTGGGTTTGGCGACGGCTCAACCAAGCAAAGAAATTGAAAAACGTGGTCCTGCGGTGTCGGCGGCGTTTGACGCAGACGGCAAGCCAACTAAAGCGGCAGAAGGCTGGGCGAGAGGCTGTGGCATTACCGTGGATCAGGCAGAGCGTATCGCCACCGAGAAAGGCGAATGGTTAGTTCATCGTGCAGTGATTGAAGGTCAGCCGACTAAAAACTTATTGGCAGACATCATCAGCCGTGCGTTGGCGGGCTTGCCGATTCCAAAACCAATGCGTTGGGGCGACAAAACCGTGCAGTTTATCCGTCCTGTGCATACGGTAACGATGTTGCTTGGCGATGAATTGATCGCAGGCGAAATCCTTGGCGTAGCGAGTGGCACGACTATTCGTGGTCACCGTTTCCTTGGCGAACGTGAGTTCCAAATTTCACACGCAGACCAATACCCAGCATTGCTGAAAGAAAAAGGTATGGTCATTGCCGATTTCAACGAGCGTAAAGCGTTGATTCTTGCAAAATCGCAAGAAAAAGCGACCGCTCTCGGTGGTGTGGCGGACATTGAAGAAGACTTACTCGAAGAAGTAACCTCGCTGGTGGAATTTCCAAACGTTCTCACCGCAAAATTTGAAGAACGTTTCTTAGCAGTGCCTGCAGAAGCCTTAGTTTACACCATGAAAGGCGACCAAAAATACTTCCCAATCTATGCAAAAGGAGAAGGTGATAAAGACGGCAAATTATTACCGCACTTTATCTTTGTTTCGAATATCAACCCAGATGATCCAACAGCGATCATCGCAGGTAACGAAAAAGTGGTACGCCCACGTTTGAGTGATGCGGAATTTTTCTTCAATACTGATAAAAAACAGCGTTTAGAAGACTTATTACCACGTCTTGAAACAGTTTTATTCCAACAACAATTAGGTACATTATTGGATAAAACCAAACGTATTCAATCCCTTGCAGGCGAAATTGCCACCCAAATTGGCGCAGACAGAACCAAAGCGGAGCGTGCAGGCTTGCTTTCTAAATGTGATTTAATGACCAATATGGTATTCGAGTTTACCGACACGCAAGGCGTAATGGGTATGCACTACGCTCGCCACGATGGTGAAGATGAAGAGGTGGCAGTGGCGTTGAACGAACAATATATGCCACGTTTTGCAGGCGATGAATTGCCGAAATCGTTGGTGGCTTGCTCGGTGGCGTTGGCGGATAAATTCGACACGCTCACGGGGATTTTCGGTATCGGTCAAGCACCGAAAGGCAGTGCCGACCCATTTGCTCTACGTCGTGCGGCATTAGGCTCACTTCGTATTATCGTTGAGAAAAATTTACCACTTGATATTGAAAACCTTGTTCGCAAATCGGCAGCATTATTTAGCGATAAATTAACCAATGCGAATGTGGTTGCGGACGTGGTGGACTTTATGCTTGGTCGTTTCCGTGCGTGGTATCAAGATGAAGGCATTGCGGTGGACGTAATCCAAGCGGTATTAGCTCGCCGCCCAACCAAACCAGCAGATTTTGATGCTCGTGTGCGTGCAGTGTCGCATTTCCGTACCTTAGATTCAGCCCAAGCGTTAGCGGCAGCGAATAAACGTGTAAGCAACATCTTAGCGAAAGTAGAAGGCGAAATTTCATCAGAAATTCACTATTCGCTGTTAGTCGAGGTGGAAGAAAAAGCCCTTGCAGAACAAGTACTTGCACTGCAAGCCGAACTTGCTCCAGTCTTTGCCAGTGGGGAATACCAAGTCGCATTAGACCGCTTAGCGAGCTTGCGTGAAACAGTGGATAATTTCTTCGAAAAAGTGATGGTCAATGCAGAAGATGAAAGCCTTCGCCGTAACCGTCAGGCAATTTTGAATAATCTGCGTAACTTATTCTTACAAGTGGCGGATATTTCCGTTTTACAATAATTTTTCTTAAACTGACCGCTTACTACGAGCGGTCAATTTTTATCAGAAATTTGCAAACACAAGGAATAACGATGACAACCAAAATCGAACATTTATTCAGCAATCAATGGGACGTGCGTGTAAGCGATCCTGGCTTAGAGGGAGCTATCAGCCACTATTTTGAAACGGTCTCTCTAACCTTAGATGCCCATATTGATGATAATGGTACAAAGTATGAATTTACTCGAACTGTTGAGAAAAAAGTACAAACGCATTGTGTATTTAGTGAGATTGATGAGCTGTTTAAGTTTCTTGCTGAATATCTTGGACCTGTTGCATTAGGCAATATCGGCGTCAAAATTGGTAAATTAGGGCTGGCTTAATGAGCGAACTTTACGCCCAAACTGCTCCCTACTGGGATTTTTTGCGTATTGAAAAACAACTCAGCCCCCATACGCTGAGCAGTTATCAGCGTCAATTGCTTGCAGTCTGCCAGTTATTGAATGAAGTCTCGGTCAGTGATTGGGAAAACGTTGATACGCACGCTATTCGTTGGCTGCTATCTCAAAGCCATAAACAAGGTTTAAGTACCAAAAGTATTGGGCTACGCCTTGTAGCACTTCGTCAATTTTTGGCTTTTTTGGTTGAGCGAGGGACATTATCGGTCAATCCCGCTCTTGGCATAAAATCACCTAAAGTGGGTAAACGCCTACCTAAAAATGTTGATGCTGAACAAGTTGCACAATTGCTAAATTTTGATCCAAACCAACCGCTTGATGTGCGAGATAAAGCAATGATGGAATTGATGTATAGCTCTGGGTTACGCCTGTCCGAACTACAGCAGCTAGACTTAGGCGATATTGATTTTGCCTCAGGCGAAGTGCGAGTGTTGGGCAAAGGGAATAAAGAGCGTATTGTACCTGTCGGATCAAAGGCAATTATGGCGGTTCAAGCGTGGTTAAAGGAACGCTTAATGTTTCAACCTCAAGATAGTGCATTATTTATCAGCCAGCGAGGGAAACGAATTTCGCACCGCAGCATTCAACTTATAATGAAAAAATGGGGACAAAAGCAAGCGTTGGATAGCCACCTTTACCCCCATAAATTACGCCACTCTTTTGCAACCCATATGCTTGAGGGCAGTAGTGATCTCCGAGCTGTGCAGGAGTTGTTAGGACACAGCAGTCTTGCCACTACGCAAATTTATACGCATTTGGATTTTCAGCATCTTGCCAAAATTTATGATAACGCCCACCCAAGAGCAAAACGCAAAAAAGAGACGGAGTAATAGCTTGGCTAAGCTAGTAGGAAAAACTTCAATGATCATTGGTTGCAAATACGTCTAACGCCAACTTAGTGAGAGCATCTGCAAGCATTAGCTCTAGGTTAATAGCATTGACTTCACGGATAACTTGTTGAGTTTGAAGAATAATTTGATAACCTTTGAGCAATGATTGTACACTTAAGGCTTGGCTAAAGGGAAGAATACCATTGCGTAAATCAGGGTTTATCCAAGTCGATTGTACGGTCATTTTCGCTTTCAGAGCATCACTGAAAAAGTAACTAATCCAGTCTAATTGTCGCAATATGTCCTCTTTTTCTTTGCCAAACTCACTTAACAATAACCAAATGTCGTGGCTTTTGTAAAATCGCCAAAAATTTTGCAGAAAGCGTTTTCGCTGTGATAAGCGGTCAGTTTCCAAAAAATCTTTGCAAACAAGTGGACGCTGATGACATAGACGAAGAGCAATTTCAATATCGTCCAAAGTGAGTGCAGGACATTGCTCTTGTAGCCATTGATATACAATTGAAAAGCTAGGTGGCTGAACCAGCCAAGATTGGCAACGGCTTTGAATAGTTGCTAACAAGGGACTATTTAAGGGAGCTTCTAGCAGAAAATAGACATTATCGTGCGGTTCTTCCAATATCTTGAGTAGAGCATTGGCAGCTGCTTCTGTTAAGCGTTCAGCTGAGGCAATGTAGATCGCACTGTTGCCACCTTGCTGGGCAAATTGTTGTAATTTCGTATTCTGATCACGGATTTGATCGACTCCAATGTCTTTTCCTTCAATGGACTCAATGAAGTGAAAATCAGGGTGATTGCCACTTTGCATTAATAAGCAGCTTTTGCAAGTGCCACACGAAACAGCATCTTGTGGCGTATGGCATAATAACCTTGTGGCAAACTGTCGAATGAGAGTTGGCGTAC
This sequence comes from Nicoletella semolina, assembly GCF_004345745.1. GTDB lineage: Bacteria > Pseudomonadota > Gammaproteobacteria > Enterobacterales > Pasteurellaceae > Nicoletella > Nicoletella semolina. The sequence continues at coordinate 18,576 of NZ_SLXJ01000002.1, forward strand.
CCAGTCCGCTCTCTGTTTTAAATAACAAAGCGTGGTGTCCGTGTCCTTGCTCAAAGGCAGAAACAAGCTGCTGGTAGATTGGCTCAAGCCAAGGGTAAAGTGCCATATTAGTTTGCAAAATTAAAGAAAGAAATCACCGCTTGTCGTATCTCTTCAGAGACCTGCTCCATCGATTGTGCGGCATTGATAATGACAGCTTTAGGGTGATGCTGACAGAGGGTTAAATAACGCTGGCGAGTTCGCTGGAAAAATGCAATGTGCTGCTGCTCTATGCGATCTAATTGCCCACGTCCTTTCGCTCGAGCTAGCCCCATTTCAGGATCGAGATCGAGATAAAGCGTCAAGTCTGGTTCAAACTCACCTAAAATAGCGTGGCTGATTTGTTCGACTAAGCCTACTAAACCTCTCCCTCCCCCTTGGTAAGCTAAACTTGACATATTATGCCTGTCGCCCACGACCCACTTTCCTGTGGTTAAGGCTGGCTCAATCACTGTTTCAAGTAGCTGGGTTCGAGCGGCAAACATCATCAGCAGCTCTGCCTTATCCGTGGTATGTTCGCCATCAACGCCTTGTTTCCATAAAGTGCGTAATGCCTCAGCAATCGGTGTGCCACCAGGTTCACGAGTTTGCACGATGTCCAGCCCCTGTTTTGTCAAAAGCTGGCTGACAACCTGCTGGGCATTCGATTTTCCTGCCCCTTCTAAACCTTCTATTGCAATAAATTTGCCACGCATTTGTTACTCTCTTATATTCTATTGTAAGTTATGGTTCATTTCTGAAAGCAGTTGCCAAATGGCAACACGGATTTCTGTCAATTTTACGCTATTTATTCAGGTTCTCACGTTGTTTTTTTCTTTCGAGCTGAATCCATTCTTGCACAGCTCGATTATGTTCAGCTAAAGTTCGACTAAATTTATGCCCTCCAGAACCATCAGCCACAAAATAGAGATAATCAGTGCTGTCTGGTTGAGCCACCGCTTCAAGTGAGGCACGGCTTGGCATAGCAATTGGGGTTGGGGGTAAGCCATCAATCACATAAGTATTATATGGCGTGGCTTCTAGCAGATCTTTTTTACGAATATTCCCCTTGTAATGCTCGCCCATACCATAAATAACTGTCGGATCAGTCTGTAGTTTCATCTTTAAATTGAGACGATTAATAAACACCGATGCCACTTTTGGGCGTTCAGAAGCCACAGCGGTTTCTTTCTCGACAATGGAAGCCAAAATTAACATTTCATAAGGGCTAGCGAGAGGCAAGTCGATTTTTCTTTGCTGCCAAATTTGGGATAGTGCCTGTTGCTGCTGCTGATAGGCTCGTTTGAGCAATGTAAGATCATTGCTATAAGGCACATAACTGTAAGTATCAGGGGCAAGCCAGCCTTCCAATTTTGTATGCGGAATCGCCAATAATTGTGCAATTTCTTGTTCAGATTTGTCCGCTAATGTCTGAGTTAAATAGGGTGTGTTTCGGAGTTGTTCACGCCAGTCCTTGAACGTTTTTCCTTCAATAAATTGTGCATTCAGTTGCACTTCTTTGCCGCTATTTAAATGAGCAAGCAGTTCACTAACAGTGTGAAGATTTTCCAGTGAGTAAACTCCTGCTTTGAATTTGCCTAATGAAGGCGAAAGGCGTAAAAAATATGGCAGCCAATGGGTTTCAGCTACAATATTTCTTTCTGCCAACAGTTGTGCCAATTTTTGGCTTGATGTGCCTTTTTCAATGACCAAAAAGGGCTTGGGCTGGCTCATTAAAAATTGAGGATTTAAAGGCTGATTAGCAAAATTGATAATTTTAACGTAGAAGAATCCCCCTACCCCTATAGCAATCACCAATAATAAACACAATGTAACAAAGATTTTTTTTAACATGCCAAATCAAATAAAAAATAGCGAGCAAATGCTGCTGTTAAACACGGTATTTGCTCGCTTAATGGTTATGGATTACGTTTAAACTTAGCAAAATTTGGCGGACGTTTTTCGTTGAACGCATTGCGTCCTTCTTGCCCTTCTTCTGTCATATAAAATAACATTGTCGCATTACCTGCCAATTCTTGTAGACCTGACTGACCATCACAATCGGCATTCAGTGCTGCTTTTAAGCAACGCAACGCAATTGGGCTGTTACGCAACATTTCACGACACCAACGCACCGTCTCTTTTTCCAAATCTGTATAAGGCACAACCGTATTGACTAAACCCATCTCTAACGCTTCTTTCGCATCGTATTGGCGGCATAAAAACCAAATTTCTCGAGCTTTTTTCTGTCCAACAATGCGAGCCATATAGCTTGCCCCCCAGCCGCCATCAAAAGACCCCACTTTTGGACCTGTTTGCCCAAAAATTGCGTTCTCAGCAGCAATGGTTAAATCGCAAATCATATGCAAAACGTGTCCACCGCCAATCGCATACCCTGCCACCATTGCCACAACAGGTTTCGGACAAGTCCGAATATCACGCTGAAAATCCAAGACGTTTAAGTGATGGACGCCACTGTCATCTTGATAACCACCATAATCACCACGCACTTTTTGATCACCCCCTGAACAGAACGCTTTTTCTCCCTGCCCTGTCAGCACAATCACGCCCACATTTTCATCAAAACGAGCATCAGAAAACGCTTGGATCATCTCTTTCACCGTTTGTGGGCGGAATGCATTTCTAACCTCAGGGCGATTAATTGTAATTTTAGCAATGCCATCGGTTGATTTATGATAAAGAATATCCGTGTAGCCTGTACTACAATCTTGCCATTCTACAGGGGCATAAAGCAGATCATCTTTTGCATTTTGCATTGTGTATTCCTTAATAAAGAATGAATAAAACGGAAAAACTCATAAAGTGGTGTGATTATACTCTAATTTGCAAAAATTTGGGCAAATCGCACCGCTTAGGGCTTGTAATCCGCTCATTTATCCCCATACTACGTCAAATCATTCCTCCAACCTGACAATTCAATTTATAAGGAAACACTATGTCATTAGATTTAAACACAATCTCGCTAGAAAGCGTTGAAGCACAGGGCGGCTACGGTATCGGTTTACAGATTGGTGAACAATTACTGTCCAGCGGTTTAGATATTGAGCCGAACGCAGTAGCAAAGGGACTGTTAGATGTATTAAATCAAAATCCGCCTGCATTAGATATTCAAGTAGTCAGTCAAGCATTACAAACCTTACAACAACGAGCAGAAACAGCTCAACGAGAAGCCTTTAAAGCACTTGAAACAGAAGGCAAGGCATTCTTAGCAGAAAACAAAAAACACCCTAATGTTGTAGAAACAGATAGTGGCTTACAATATGAAATTCTCACGCAAGGCACAGGCAAAGTTCCGACTAAAAGTGACAAAGTGCGAGTGCATTACACAGGTTCATTGATTGATGGCACAGTATTTGACAGCTCAGTAAAACGTGGCAATCCAGCAGAATTCCCTGTAACAGGCGTGATTGCAGGCTGGATCGAAGCATTGACGTTAATGCCTGTTGGCTCAAAATGGCGTTTAACTATTCCACACAACCTTGCCTATGGCGAACGTGGTGCTGGAGCCTCTATTCCGCCATTTAGCACACTGATTTTTGAAGTAGAATTGCTTGATATCGTATAATTTAGGGATAATCTAATTACTCTTTTTAACTTTCTATTTTTAGTACAAGCGGTTAGTTTTGCACAAATATTTGCAACTAACCGCTTTTGGAGTTCATAATGAAAAACGTTCTCTCTATTCAATCGCACGTTGTATACGGCTACGCAGGCAACAAAGCCGCTGTTTTTCCAATGCAATTATTGGGCGTAGATTCTTGGGCATTAAATACCGTGCAATTTTCCAACCATACACAATACGGCAAATGGAAAGGTATGGTTGTCCCTAAAGAACAAATTGGGGAAATTGTGCAAGGGATTGATGAAATTGATGCATTGCACGAATGTGATGCTGTTTTGTCAGGCTATATCGGTGCGGCGGAACAAGGGGCAGAAATCCTTGCGGTGGTCGAAAAAATCAAAGCTAAAAATCCAAATGCCATTTATTTTTGCGATCCTGTAATGGGACACCCCGATAAAGGCTGTATTGTTGCCCCAGGTGTAGCGGAATTCTTGCGTGATGAAGCTATGGCAAAAGCAGACATCATCGCCCCTAATTTAGTCGAATTGCGTGAATTAACAGGCTTATCCGTTGAAAATTTCGATCAAGCGATTGAAGCCATTCAAGCAATCCGATCCAAAGGCGTAAAACGTGTGCTCGTCAAACACTTAAGTAAAGTCGGACAAGATCCAAGCCAATTTGAAATGGTACTGGCAAACGACGCAGGTATTTGGCATATCAGCCGACCACTCCACGAATTTGTTGGTCGTGATCCTGTTGGTGTGGGTGATCTCACAAGTGGTCTATTTTTGGCAAATGTACTCAACGGAAAATCTGATCTCGAAGCCTTTGAACACACGGCCAATGCAGTGAATGATGTGATGAGCATCACTCAGCAACGTGGCAAATATGAGCTACAAATCATTGCTGCTCGGGAGCTAATTGTAAATCCAACCAGCCGATATAGAGCAGTTAAATTGGTATAATCTACGGATTTCTATCTTGGTAAGCACTTAGACATCTTTCCTCTTTAGATTATCTTTTTATCAATGCAAAGAGGAAGGTGATTGGTTTCGGAGTTATTCTGTTATTTATTTGTTTTCAGTAATCCAACTAATTCTTTTAATATCTCAATTTCAGCATCTTTTTGTTTTAATAATTCATCTTTCATTTTAAGTAACGCATTTAATTTTTCGACTTCCGCACTTAACGCTTCATTCGTTCCAAAATGGCTATTTGTTAAGTTATAAGAATTATCGCCACCGACAGCGAAAAAGATGGAGTGATCTTTGCTAGTAATTAATGCACCCATATCAATGTTAAAGACATTAGCAATTTGTTGTAATTTTTCAAGGTTAATATTGCTCTGTCCACGTTTAATTTTTGCGTAGCCATTTGCGGACATAGATAGCCTCTCCGCCATTTCTTCCTGCGACCATTGATTAATCTCTCTCATTACTCTGATTTTATCGTGGACTTTCATTCTTATTCCTTAAAGTGAGGTTTTATGAAGTAGTAGGTTAGATTTTAATACTGTTGGTTTATTGTTAAAGGAACCCAACAAGTGTAGCATAAAGATACTACTTGTTTAACTAAAAATAAAAAAGACAATGTAGTAGAAAATCACGGTATTTGCCTATATGTATTCTTACTCTGTCTTTCATAAAGGAAAAATCAACGATGAATTTTTTTGAAAATCCTATTAGGTTAGCACTTTTTGGGGTGATGCCAGCTCTTGCTGTAATAGTAATTTCTACTGATGCTGTGGCACAGGTGGGAAATATAAATACTCATAAAGTAAATAATGATATAGAACTTAAACAAGCACACTGCACCACTGGTTGGCAAAGATAGCTCCAAGCTAATTGACACCACAGAACAACAGCAAAATACAGTTACACCAAATCAAGAACAACACATTGTAGAGTAGCATCAAACACTGCTGCAATTAATGGTAAAAGAACGCATGAATGCGGCTCGCCGTGCAATGTTATGTAAACCACAAAATCTAACGTGGCAATTTGAGCCAGAAGGTTTGAAATTGCAATTTTATCTACTTGCAGGCAGCTACGCCACCGCATTAGTGCGTGAACTAATTATGCTATCAGTCGAATAAATCCGAGGAAATACTATGAAACTTCCCAAAAGCCAAATAGCCTTTACTCTTGCAACAGCCTTCTCCGCCATCACCATACCCACCACATTAACCCTTATCCCGCAAATGGCTTATGCTCAAGCGACAGGGATTACTACACCAGCAGAATTGATTGCTGCCATTGGTCGTGCTAAAAATGGGGACACCATCACATTAGCTCAGCCAAGTTTTGTTATAGGTTATGGTAATGGTGGCTACCTTGGTTCAATCAATGAGCAGACGGCTAGGGGTAAGTTATATACATTTGATAAAGATATTACTATCGATCTTAACGGAAATGAGTTAATTTTTAGAGGTGTAACGGTAATTAACGAAGGCAGCCTTACCCTTAAAAACGGCACGATTGGTATAATGGACGAGGGAAATTCGGTTGGTAATATATTTAATGACGGGACTTTAACCATCACAGGTTCTGCAACAGAGCGTAACAATGGTTCAAAATTAACGGCTGCTGAATTTATTAATAGTGGTACATTGTTCATCGATCCAAACAGCAATCAAAATATTCAAGATGTGCAAGATCAAGGTGGTACATACAATCGTACTGCTCCACAACCACAATTTTCCCCAGCAACGCCTGCAGTAACTCAACCGCTTGTGCAGTCGCCACCGCCACAACCACCCCAGCCGCAACCACAGGTACAGACCCAGCCACAAGAAACACCTGCGGCTAAAAAAGCTCCAGAAGCTCCAAAAAACCAAGAAGCTGAGGCATTAAAACGCCAGCAAGAAGAAGCCGACCGCAAAGCCGAAGAAGCACGCCTTGCCAAAGAAGAAGCCGATCGCAAAGAGCGTGAACGCCTAGAGCAAGAGCGTTTGGAAAAAGAAGAAGCCGACCGCAAACAGGCAGAAGAAGCCAAAGTGCGTGAAGAAGCAGAAAAAGCCCGCTTGGCAAAAGAGGCAGAAGATAGACGCCTAGCGGAAGAAGCACGCAAAGCTAAAGAGGCTGAGGATAAACGCAAAGCTGATGAAGCGGCTGCAAAAAAATTGGCAGAAGAAACCGCTCGCCAAGAGGCGTTAGCTCGTCAAAAAGCAGCGGAAGAAAAAGCCAAAGCTGATGAATTGCAACGCCAAAAAGAGAAAGAGGCACAAGCACAAAAAGAGCGTGAGCGTTTGGCAGAATTAAAACGCCAGCAAGAAGAAGCGGAGCGTAAACAGGTAGAAGAACAGCGTAAACTTGAAGAGCAAAAAGCCAAAGAAGAAGCCGACCGCAAACAGGCAGAACAAGAAGCCAAAGTGCGTGAAGCGGCAGAAAAAGCCCGCTTGGCCAAAGAGGCAGAAGAAAAACGCAAAGCTGATGAAGCGGCTGCAAAAAAATTGGCGGAAGAGACCGCTCGTCAAGAGGCGTTAGCTCGTCAAAAAGCGGCGGAAGAAAAAGCCAAAGCTGATGAGTTGCAACGCCAAAAAGAGAAAGAGGCACAAGCACAAGAAGAGCGTGAGCGTTTGGCAGAATTAAAACGCCAGCAAGAAGAAGCGGAGCGTAAACAGGCAGAAGAACAGCGTAAACAACAAGAAGCCGACCGCCTAGCTGAAGCGGAAAAACAGCGTAAACTTGAAGAGCAAAAAGTCAAAGAAGAAGCCGACCGTAAACAGGCAGAACAAGAAGCCAAAGTGCGTGAAGAAGCCGAAAAAGCTGAAAAAGCCCGCTTGGCAAAAGAGGCAGCAGACAGACGCCTTGCTGAACAAGCACGCCGTGCCGAAGACCCAGCCAATTTTGCGGTGTTAAATCACTTGTTGCAGGATTCTGCCAGATTGTTGGCTCAAAAAATTGAAGCACGCCAATATACCGCTCGTGTTGATGGCGAGCAGGCGGTGTGGGCAAAAGGCTTGGGAGCTTGGGGAGTGTCTGGCGATGCCAAAACCCAGCATCAAGCGGTGATTGTGGGGGCGGATAAAGCCTTAAGCAATTCACGCATTGGGGTGGCGGTGGCGGTCAGCCAAGATGTCGCCAAAGCCGCTGCTCACACACTCAAAGCCCAGACGGTGTATGGCTTTGTGTATGGCGATTATCAGCTTGACAAGGTGCAACTAAACGGCTTGCTTGGGGCAAATCACAGCCGTGTGGACAGCGAACGACACAGCCAAATTGCCGCCCAAAGCGTGGCTGGCAAGACAAGTTTAACAGGGCTACAAGCGGGCGTGGGGGCAAGCTATGCGTTAAATGACGCCGTTACGCCATTTGCTCGCCTAGACTGGCAAACCAAGAACGCCAAAGCGTTGCACGAACAAGGCGAAGGCGTGGCGTTTACGCAGCAAATTGAGGCAGCACCTTCGGCAGTTGTGAAAGTGGGAGCAAATCTTAGCTTGCCATTGTCTGCAAAAATTCGCCTAAATTCTACCGCTGCTGTAGGGGTGGATTTGTTGCACAAACAGCCACGAACCGTTCAACCTCAAGTTGGCAAATCCTTGCTCAACATCGGTGTGGGCGTGGATTATCAGCTAAGACCAGACTTGACGCTGACCGCCGCCTACCAAACCGAGCAGCGTAAACACATCAACAACCACAGTGCCAATGTGAATGTGAAGTGGCGGTTTTAGTTTTCTCTTCCTCTGCTTGCAGAGGAAGAGAATTTAATATTGATCTAGATTGTTTGAGTTCAGCAAGTAGCGATTTGCTAAATTCAGTTAATTGATTTGACTTATGAAACAATTTTAGGCACGTTTGCCATTCAAAGTGAGCGTTTTTATTCAGTCGATAGGTAATACTTGAAGAACCAAAAAGAAAGGGAACGAAAGCGATCATCCCTTAGATTCAGGTTCAAAAAGTGTGTTCCCTACTTTAATTATTCCGTATTTTCTGAAGGTTCTGTAGTAACTTGAGATTGTGTTGCGTTATTATGGCTTACTGATCGTGCTGGTACGACGGTGGAAATGGCGTGTTTGTAAACCATTTGGCTTACAGTATTTCTCAGTAAAATCACAAACTGATCGAACGATTCAATTTGCCCCTGTAATTTGATGCCGTTCATTAGATAAATTGAAACAGGAATTCGCTCACGGCGTAGTGCATTTAAATAAGGATCTTGTAAAGATTGACCTTTTGCCATTTTATGTTCCTTTTAGTTATTGTTGATTATGGTATGCCAAAGGCGATGTGATGTTACTACAAATTTTGGCATTTTTGCAGCAATTTCTCTTGTATTCTAATGCACGCTTGTTCTGGTAACAAGCTATCAAGCCACTCTAATTCACTGCTCCAACCTCTTAGCCAGGTTATCTGACGTTTAGCAAGCTGGCGAGTTGCACAAATTCCTTTAAAAACAGCTTCATCAAGTGAAATATCGCCCTGTAAATATTCCCACATTTGACGATAACCTACGCAACGAATCGATGGCAAATTAATGTGCAAATCTTTGCGTAAAAACAACCGCTTCACTTCGTCCTCAAATCCTTTGTCGATCATCTTATGAAAACGCTGTTCAATGCGTTGATGAAGTACGCTGCGTTCAGGGGGGGTAATAGCAAACTGAAGAATATCATATTCGATACTCTCGCCCTGCTGTGCGGTTAATTCCGTCATTGTTTTGCCAGTTAGGTAAAATACTTCCAACGCACGATTGATTCGCTGACTATCATTAGGATTGATGCGATTGGCTGAGATAGGGTCAATCTGTGACAATGTTTGGTGCAGCACTGCCCAACCGTGCTGTTTAGCTTGTTGTTCGATCTGTGTTCGAATAAGCGGATCAGCAGAGGGTAAGGGTGATAATCCTTCAAGCAATGCTTTGAAATAAAGCATTGTGCCGCCTACAAGCAGCGGAATTCGCCCACTAGCAGTAATCTGTGCCATTTCACTCAGGGCATCTTCACGAAAATTCATTGCCGAGTAGCTATCGATAGGATCACGAATATCCATTAAACGATGAGGGGCTAAGGCTAATTCTGCTGTGCTTGGTTTTGCTGTGCCGATATCCATTCCTTTATAGATCAAAGCAGAATCAACACTGATGATCTCAACAGGTAAACACTGGCGTAAAGCAATCGCTAGATCTGTTTTCCCTGAAGCGGTCGGTCCCATTAAAAAAATTGCAAGAGGTTTTTGCTTTATCACACTGATTAATAAATTGCCAATAATGCGTAAGATTTTAAATTATTCCCTTCCAAAGGCATAGCAAAAAGAGTGAGAGCGTGAAAATATTTATTTGTACGAGTGTATTAAAGCAATCTGTAGGGACGCCACGCTGGCGTCCGCTGGTTGTTAATTGCTCATTGCAAAAGCAAGGAGGGTTTAGGGAGGGTAAATGGGCTTAAAACCGCCACTTCACATTGATATTGGCACTGTGGTTGTTGGCGTGTTTACGTTGCTCGGTTTGGTAGGCGGCGGTCAGCGTCAAGTCTGGGCTTAGCTGATAATCCACACCCACACCAATGTTGAGCAAGGATTTACCGACTTGAGGTTGAACGGTTCGTGGCTGTTTGTGCAACAACTCTACCCCCACAGCAGCACTTGAATTTAGACGAATTTTTGCAGATAATGGCAAGCTAAGATTTGCCCCCACCTTCGCAACTGCCGAAGGTACTGCCTCAATTTGCTGCGTAAACGCCACGCCTTCGCCTTGTTCGTGCAACGCTTTGGCGTTTTTGATCTGCCAATCTAGGCGAGCAAATGGCGTAACGGTGTCATTTAACGCATAACTTGCCCCCACGCCCGCTTGTAGCCCTGCTAAACTTGTCTTGCTTCTCGTTGCTTTAGCTCTTCTGGAGCTTTGTTAGCCACAGGTGTTTCTTGTGGCAGGGGTGGTTGTGGAGCAGTACGATTGTATGTGCCATTATTGATAAATTCAGCAGCCGTTAATTTTGAACCATTGTTACGCTCTGTTGCAGAACCTGTGATGGTTAAAGTCCCGTCATTAAATATATTACCAACCGAATTTCCCTCGTCCATTATACTAATCGTGCCGTTTTTAAGGGTAAGGCTGCCTTCGTTAATTACCGTTACACCTCTAAAAATTAACTCATTTCCGTTAAGATCGATAGTAATATCTTTATCAAATGTATATAACTTACCCCTAGCCGTCTGCTCATTGATTGAACCAAGGTAGCCACCATTACCATAACCTATAACAAAACTTGGCTGAGCTAATGTGATGGTGTCCCCATTTTTAGCACGAACCAATGGCAGCAATCAATTCTGCTGGTGTAGTAATCCCTGTCGCTTGAGCATAAGCCATTTGCGGGATAAGGGTTAATGTGGTGGGTATGGTGATGGCGGAGAAGGCTGTTGCAAGAGTAAAGGCTATTTGGCTTTTGGGAAGTTTCATAGTGTTTCCTTGGATTTATTCGGCTGGTAGCAGAATCAACTCACGCACTAATGCAGTGGCGTAGCTGCCTGCAGGTAGATAAAATTGCAATTTCAAACCTTCTGGCTCAAATTGCCACGTTAGATTTTGTGGTTTACATAACATTGCACGGCGAGCCGCATTCATGCGTTCTTTTACCATTAATTGCAGCAGTGTTTGATGCTGCTCTACAATGTGTTGTTCTTGATTTGGTGTAACTGTATTTTGCTGTTGTTCTGTGGTGTCAATTAGCTTGGAGCTATCTTTGCCAACCAGTGGTGCAGTATGCAAAATATCGCCCTCAATTAACCGCTTGTTCAGACTATCTAGTTCAGATGGTTGTGCAATAAACCAGCTATTTGTGCCAGCCAGTTGTAGCACATCGCCTGCATAAACTTGTTGCCAACTGTTACTGGCAATGCGTTGTGAGACCACTAGGTTGAAGATTTCACTGCGTGCGGCAGAGAGGTAAAAGCTGCGTTTTTTGCGATCTTTGACACTGATCTCGCCTTTCGCCCAACGCTGTGCCTGCTCTAGATTATGTCCATCACGTCCAAAGCGTTGTTCTGTAAAATAATTAGGAAATCCGACCGCTTGTAGTTGTTGTAAGCGGTGTATTAATTCGTCTTTTTCGACTACATCTCGTAGCAAGATATCAAAATGATTGCCTGCAAGGCTGCCAATGCGAATTTTGCGGTTGTGGCGAGTAATCTCCAAAATTTCTATGCCATCGCAGTCAAACGAGCTAAAGTCAGGCGTTGCCTTGCCTGCGAGGTGTAAACAGAACCATTGCTCGGTGATGGCGTGGCGATCTTTTAAACCAGCATAACTCATGTTTTTGGCAGAAACTCCGACAAATTCAGCCAGTTTTTCCCCAACAAAGAGGGTGTTAGCGTTGATTTTGCGGATTTTTACTGCAACAAATTCCCCCTCACCAGCGAGCGGATAGCCAAGTTCTTCACGCACGATAAAGTCTGCAAATTCTTGCTTTAATCTGCCCGCTTGTTGGGGTTCGCCCCATAAATAGTTGAGTGTTTGCATTGCTTGTGTTTTGTTGGTTGTATTCCGATAGATTATGAATGAATGTGATTTGTTAAACAACGGTACTATTCGTTAAAAAATCAAGCGATTTTAGCCGTACACATTTTATCAGCTATTTATCTGCCTTGTTATAATTTTTTGGAAAAAAATCTTTCTTTATTTTGTAAATCCTTGTGTAAATTTGATATAGTTGGCTAGGTTTTTATAGGTTTTATTTTTTAATATTAGGAGAAAAAAATGGCTCGTCGTCCGCTTGTAATGGGAAACTGGAAACTCAATGGAAGTAATGCGTTCACGAAAGAGTTGATCGCTGGTTTAAAAGCTGAACTGCACGATGTTGCTGGGTGTGATGTAGCGATTGCTCCGCCAGTAATGTATTTGGCTGCGGCACAAAGTGCGTTAAATAGCTGTGGTTGCTCAGATAAACAGTTAATTTCCCTTGGCGCACAAAATGTCGATATAAATGTACAAGGTGCTTTTACTGGTGATATTTCAATTGAAATGCTCAAGGAGTTTGATGCGAAATATATCATCATTGGACATTCAGAACGTCGTACTTATCATCAAGAAAGTGATGAGTTTATCGTCAAAAAATTTGAAGCGATTCAAAAAGCGGGTTTAGTTCCCGTATTATGCATCGGAGAGACAGAAGTGGAAAATGCAGCGGGTCGTACTGAGTCCGTTTGTATGAGGCAGTTAGATGCTGTACTAGATACACTAGGTGTTCAAGCTTTTAATGGAGCGGTGATTGCCTATGAACCTGTTTGGGCGATTGGTACGGGTAAATCTGCTACTCCAGCACAGGCACAAGCTGTTCACGCCTTTATTCGTGGGCATATTGCGGCGAAATCGCCAGCTGTTGCTGAGCAAGTGATTATTCAGTACGGCGGTTCAGTAAATGAGACAAATGCTGCAGAATTATTTGCACAACCAGATATTGATGGAGCTTTGGTTGGTGGTGCTTGCCTTAAAGCTCCAGCCTTTGCAGCGATTGTCAAATTGGCGGCAAAAGCAAAAGTAAGATAATTTCATACATATCAAATACAAGGATACGATACCTCGTATCCTTGTCCAAATTAAGTGCTTTAATGAGGAGATTAATGATGAAAAAGAATATTATAGCTTTAAGTATTTTGGCTGCCATTGGGCTTGTGGGGTGCGGCAGTGGCGGCGGTCAGAACCACGCTGCCCCAAACACTCAAACGAATAAAGCAGTCGAAAATAAGTCTGTTGAAAATAAAGTTATCGAAAATGAACCTGTCGAGAACAAATATAGCTATGTCATTTCTGTTCCTAAAACAGCAGGCAATACAAGAGAAAAGGATTTCTCTGATTTAGCAGATCTAAATCAGCTTTATATCGAAGATGAGCAACAAATATTCACGATATATAGAAATGATGAGTTAAATAAAACTGATCTGAAAATTGATAATTCAACAAATAAAGATCGCATTTATCCCAATAATTATTCACTTTATGGCTTAATCAGCCAAGAAAATTTAAGAAATCATTATTTGTTTCTCCGTGGTACTCAGCCTTATGACACAACGAATTTAACAGGTATTGTAACTTATGAAGGAAATGCTATTCAGCTCAAATTAGACGAAAATACAAATCTTAATGGTTTCACAAATGGCAAAGTCAATCTTGTAGCGAATTTTGATAACAAGACATTAAATGGGGCGGTAACAGGTGATTTTAAACCTGTAGAGATTGTTGCTACGATTAAGGGAGAAGCATTCCAAGGTGGAAAAGAGAATTTTACGGTTAAGGGTATATTCTTTGGACCTGAAGCAGAAGAGGTTATCGGACGTTATACAAGAAATAAAACCGCTGATCCGAAAGACACCACTATCGGTGTTTTTGGTGCAACTAAAAAATAATATAAATTGTGATATTTAATAAGCATACGCGACAGTGAAATCCACAACACCTCCTAGGACTGAGACCAGTAAGACTTCCAAAAGTAAAAAAAGGAAGGCTCACTTTGTGCCAATCTGTTTAAAATTATTGCTGCTTGCTGTCAGTTATGTAGGATTTTATGGTATTTATCTTGATGGTAAAATTCGTGAAAAGATGGAGGGGCAGATTTGGCAGCTACCTGCACAGGTCTACAGCCGTATAGAACAAATTTCTCTTTCTGAGCAGCCTGCCTTTGAGCAGGTAAAGTTGCGTTTATTAGACAATGGTTATCGTGACGTGTCGCAGATTGCTACTCCTGGGGACTTTAAAATTGAAGGAGATGTTATTGAGAGCAGTATCGTACTTTTACGTCGAGCATTTCAGTTTCCTGATATGCCAGAGGCACAACGTTTATTGCGATTGCGTTTTACTCACAACACTTTAACTCGTATTGAAGATTTAGTCAGGGTGCGCCAAATTAGTTCATTTCGTCTTGACCCGAAACTGATTGCAATGTTGCATTCAGATAATGATGAAGAACGTGATGCTCTGCGTTTACATCAGTACCCTCATTTATTAATTGAAACGCTGTTACTGACCGAAGATAAGCGTTTTTTCCAGCACGATGGTATTAGCCCTATTGGTATTGTTCGAGCTATTATCAGCAACTATCAAGCAAGGCGTACCGTGCAAGGCGGTAGCACGCTGACACAGCAATTGGTTAAAAATCTTTTTCTTACTCACGAAAAATCATTACTGCGAAAAGCGAATGAAGCCTTGATGTCGCTGATTTTAGATTTCCGTTACGATAAAAATCGTATCCTTGAAACCTACCTAAACGAGATTTATCTCGGACAAAATGGCAACCATCAAATTCACGGCTTTGCACTAGCAAGCCAATTCTATTTTGGTCGCCCAATTCAAGAACTTAATTTAAATCAAATTGCTTTTTTGGTCGGCATTGTCAAAGGTCCATCGCTCTACAATCCGTGGAGAAACCCAACAGGGGCATTGGAGCGTCGTAATGTAGTATTGCGTATATTATTAGAACATCAAACGATCAACCAAGAATTGTACGAATTTCTCTCAAAGCAACCGCTTGGCGTACAACCTAGAGGTCAGATTTATCGCCAACAACCTGCATTTATGCAAGCGCTCCATTCTGATTTAAAAAATGCAATTGGGGAGGAAAAAATTGCACAGCTATCAGGGGCAAAGGTTTTTACAACGCTCGATCGTAAACAGCAACGTTCAGCAGAATTAGCCGTGATCAATGGTGTTGCAGAATTAGAAAATAGTAGTAAAAAAGTCAAGGATCTGCAATCTGCTGTGGTGGTGGCAGAATATGGTACAGGTAAGGTTCGTGCTATCGTCGGCGGTGTACAAACTCAATATGCTGGGTTTAATCGTGCCCTACAAACTAAACGCCAAATCGGCTCGTTAGTTAAACCTTCTATCTACGCAATTGCATTATCTCACCCTGAACAGTTTCGTTTAAACACGCCAATTGATAATCAACCGATTACGATTAACGTAAAAGGCAGCCCACCTTGGTCACCACGCAATTATGATCGCAAATTCAGTGGTTCAGTGATGCTAATGGACGCTCTTGTCCGCTCGCTAAATATTCCAACAGTCAATATTGGTATGAAAATTGGCTTATCAGATGTGATTGCAAAACAGAAAGCAATGGGCTGGGATCAGGCTGAAATTCCACTCTATCCTGCCACCTTGCTAGGCTCCTATGCAATCTCACCTTATGACGTAACAAAATCCTATCAAGTCATTGCCAATAGTGGTACAAAAATTCCACTAACTACGATTGAAGCGGTACTGGCTGACAATGGTAAAATCCTATATCAATCCGATACCAATCCTAAAAAGAATCAAATTCTACCTGAACCTGCTGCTATTCAAACTCTTTATGCTATGCAACAAGTCGTTGAAAGAGGAACGGCACGAAGCTTGCAGAATGAATTTTCATCACTTCATCTAGCAGGAAAAACAGGTACAACCAATAATGCCCGTGATACTTGGTTTGTGGGCATTGACGGAAAAAATATCACCACTGTATGGCTCGGTAAAGACGACAACAGTGACACATATTTAACAGGGGCAAGTGGTGCATTGCGTGTTTATCAAGAGTACCTTAAACGTGCGGAACCATCGCCATTTCAGCTCCCCACTTCACCATACATTCAATGGGTTGGCATTAATCAATATGGCGGCTGGGATTGTAATAGCACAAGAAAAATCCCTGTTTGGCAACATAACGGACAACCTCTCTGCTTAACATCAAATGCAACCGATAATCTACGCCCAAGCGTATGGGACGCTCTCTCTTTCAGTCAGCCCTAACAGTGCTGACGCAAAACAGCCTCAAAAGGAAATTGATTGATACCCCTAGCCATTGCAAGATAGATCAGAAATTTACTATCGAATTTTAATTATTTGAATACGACAGATTGAGAATACTATGCAGACTCTCTTATTAGCACAATCAATGGTCTCTTCCCCCTTTCCACAAGCAGTGCTGACGTGGTTTAGGTTATATGGGCGTAAGAACTTACCTTGGCAGCAAAATAAAACTTTATACAGCGTGTGGTTATCTGAGGTGATGTTACAGCAGACGCAGGTTGCGACGGTGATCCCTTATTTTGAGCGGTTTATTCGACGTTTTCCTACAGTAGTTGATTTGGCTGATGCACAAATTGATGAGGTGTTGCACCTTTGGACTGGACTTGGCTACTACGCTCGTGCGAGAAATTTACATAAGGCTGCAAGACAGATTCGAGATGAATTTAATGGTGAATTTCCCTCTGACTTTGATTCCGTTTTGGGGCTATCAGGTATCGGCAGAAGTACGGCAGGTGCAATTTTATCCTCTGTGTTAGATGCTCCTTACCCTATTTTGGACGGTAATGTAAAGCGAGTGTTGGCTCGTTATTTTGCGGTTGAAGGTTGGAGTGGTGAGAAAGCTGTGGAAAATAGGCTGTGGGAATTGTCGGCCCAAGTTACGCCTCAGAGTCAAGTGGCTGATTTTAATCAGGCAATGATGGATTTAGGGGCAATGATTTGTACACGTTCAAAACCGAAATGCTCACTTTGTCCTATTGCTAATACCTGTGAAACTCATCGTTTAGAGGCTTGGGAACGATTTCCAACCAAAAAGCCTAAAAAAGTATTACCTGTGCGTGAGGGCTATTTTTTAATTCTAAAGCAAGGCTCGAAAGTTTGGTTAGAGAAGCGTGAAGATCAAGGGATTTGGGGTGGATTATTTGCTTTTCCACAATTTGATTCACTAAACATACTCAAGCGGTCAATTTCTATGCAAAATTTGCAAATTTCCCAGCACTTAATTGCTTTTCGTCACACATTTTCGCACTTTCATCTTGATATTTTTCCTATTCTTGTTGATGTGCCAATAAATTTTGTGGAAGAAAAATCAGGAAATTACTGTTCTATCATATCTTCAACCGCAGATTGTTGGTATGATTTATGTCAGCCAAGTTCGGTGGGATTGCCAACACCGATTAAGCAAATTTTAGATGAACTATCCATATTAGTGAGGAAAACATAATGTCTCGAACAGTTTTTTGTGCATTTTTAAATCAAGAAGCGGAAGGTTTGGATTTCCAGCTTTATCCAGGTGAGTTAGGTAAGCGTATTTTTGATTCGATTAGTAAACCTGCGTGGGCAGAGTGGATAAAAAAACAAACAATGCTAGTGAATGAAAAAAAGTTAAATATGATGAACCCTGAACACCGCCAGCTACTTGAAACTGAAATGGTAAATTTTTTATTTGAGGGAAAAGACGTGGTGATTGAAGGTTATGTACCAATAGTCGCAGAATAATTTGAGTATTGTGATGAAAAAATTAACTAAATTTTTACCCTTTTTAGTCATTATACCGTTTCTCGCCTCTTGTAGCAGTTCGCCAAAAAAGCAGAAAACGGGACGGATAAAACCCGATTATGGTAAGGATACCAATGGTCTAGATATTTTAACTGGGCAATTTTCTAGAAATATCGATCAAATTTGGGGAGTAAACGAATTATTACTTGCCAGTCGTAAAGATTATGTGAAATATACCGATCGATATTACACTCGTAGTCATATTAGTTTTGAGGAAGGACAAATTACTATTGAGACGCTCGGCGACCAAAACCATTTACGCAACTCCATTATTCATACCTTACTAATGGGGTCAGACGCTTCAGGTATTGATTTATTTGCCTCGGGTGATGTGCCAATCAGTAGTAACCCATTCTTAGAGGGGCAAGTAGAAGATCAATTTGGTCGTCAGATCTCAAATGTAGCTATTGCCAATGATTTTGCCAGTTATTTGCTTCAACATAAGCTAAAAACACGCCGACTTGCTAACGGATACAATGTTACTTATGTAAATATCCCAATGACTGCCAATCACGTTGAGGTGCGAGCAAGACGTTATTTACCTTTAGTAAGAAAAGCCTCAAAGCGTTATGGGATTGATATGAGCCTTATTCTTGGTATTATGGAGGTTGAGTCTTCTTTCAACCCTTATGCCGTGAGCTATGCCAATGCCATTGGATTAATGCAGGTTGTACCTCGTACAGCAGGGCGTGACATTTTTGCTCGTAAAGGTTTGAATGGTGAGCCAAGTAGTGATTATTTACATAATCCAACACAGAATATTGATGCTGGTACATTGTATCTAGCCATTTTGCGAGATGAGTATCTATATGGCATTACAAACCCTGTGAATAAACAGTATGCAATGATTTCTGCTTATAACAGTGGTGCAGGTGCGGTGCTGCGAGTATTTGATCGAGATAAATTAAGTGCGATTAACAGACTAAATAATTTACAATCTGATGCGGTTTATCATATATTGACAACCGTGCACCCCTCAGCACAAGCTCGTAATTATTTACAGAAGGTAACGAAAGCACAACAAAAATATAAAAATGTGAGATGAGTTATCTGTTTTTTAATCAAATCGCATAAAAAGCGATCTGTTAAACATCTTTTTGTAATATTTTATAAAAATATGTTTGACGAAGGCGGTAGAAATCAGCATAATGCCCCCCGAAAACGACGAGTCGCCTCGATAGCTCAGTCGGTAGAGCAGGGGATTGAAAATCCCCGTGTCGGTGGTTCGATTCCGCCTCGAGGCACCATTTCTACTCCTCCTTAGTTCAGTCGGTAGAACGGTGGACTGTTAATCCATATGTCGCTGGTTCAAGTCCAGCAGGAGGAGCCAACTTTGTTGGTTAGTAATGTTACAAAATCCTATCTAATTCCTAGTCGATACTTCATTAACAATAGTTTTGTTAAGAGAGTATCAAATGGAAAACTTAAACTTATCTAAAAAACCATTCATTATTACCATCGCCTCAACCAAAGGCGGTTCAGCAAAAAGTACAAATGCAGCGAATATTGGTGCATTTTGTGCAGATCACGGGTTAAAGACCTTATTAATTGATACCGATACGCAACCGACACTCAGTGCTTATTTTGCCTTAGATTATGTTGCACCAGGTGGTATCCACGAGTTCTTGACCTATCAAGATGTCGATCCCGCCCATATTATTTCAAAAACAACCCTGTCAAATTTAGATTTAATTCAATCCAACGATCCCACAAATAATGTCAGCCAGATGCTACGCAATGCCCCTGATGGGGCAATACGGTTTAGCTTTTTGCTGAAAAAGCTCAAAGGCTATGATGTGATTATTGTGGATACACGCGGAACGCGAGATATTACGGTAGATATGTCCGTACTTGCTGCAGATTTGTTATTTTGTCCTATCTTGCCACATATTTTATCCGCAAAAGAATTTATTCGCGGTACGATTGGAATGTACCAAGAATTGCAGACCTTTGAAGCATTTGGCTTTTCGCTCCCGCCGCTCAAGGCTGTGCCTAACTGTGTCGATCATACCAATGATGTTAAATTTGTGCTTGGTCATCTCAAACAGCTTTTTGAACAAAACTTGAGCGCAGATAAAACCCTCCTTGATTTCCATATTCCCGATAAAGTGGCTTACCGTGAAGCGGCAACCTATTCACTGCCCGTCTATCGACATAGCAAAGCAGAGTATGCCGTAATCCAAGCCCTTTGTATGCATTTATTGCCTCAATTTGCTCTCCAATTTGAGCAAGGGTTAGGAGGGCATAATGCGTAAAACGAAAAAGTTGTCCGCTGAGCTTTATTCGCTTGAGGCAGAACATTCGGTCATTGGTGGGCTATTGATTAATGCAGATTGCTTTGATGATGTGGCGATCATTCTCAATGCTGAAGATTTCTATCTTATACAGCATCGCTGTATTTTTGAAACTATCGCATCACTTGCGAACCAAAATAAAGCCGTCGATATGCTTACGGTGTCGGAATATTGCAAAGAAAAAGGCACCTTGGAAGAAGTTGGTGGTTTCGCTTATTTAGCTGAAATGGCACATAACACGCCATCGGTTGCCAATATTGTGGCTTATGCGGAGCTTGTCAAACAATATAGTCGGCAACGTCAATTTCTAGCCTTGGGGCAGTTTATTTTAACTGAAATGACCGAGCCTAAGAATGCGGAAAATTTGGCAGCACTTGCCGAGCAAATTGAACAGCGATATACGCAAATTTCGTTAAATCAAACCGATAAAAGTGCGGTGAAATTAGCGGACATTTTTTCGCAAATGTTTGACAAGATGGAGCAATCAACCTTAAGTGCTGACCCCGTTACAGGCACACCATTAGGTATTCAACAAATTGATGAGTTGACCACTGGTGGGCAAGCGGGGGAACTGATTATCATCGCTGCTCGCCCTGCGATGGGAAAAACGGCACTTTCTCTCACGGCAACGGCAAGTATTCTGGATAAGATGACAGATCAACCCGTGTTTTATTTCAGTCAGGAAATGCCTGCCGATCAGATTTTGCAACGTTTTATGGCAATGAAATCAAGAGTAAGCCTGCAAAAGATTCGTCGAGCAACAGAACTTGCGGAAGAAGATTGGAGCAAAATTACGGATTCTGCGGGCGATATTAAACAAAACTGGGACAAGCGTTTAATTATTGATGATGAGGGGGCATTAACGATCCCTCGATTACGCAGTAAAGTTCGTCAATATAGCCGACAATATGGCTTGCCTGCAGCGGTATTCATTGATTATCTCCAATTAATGCGAGGCACTGGCAGAGTAGAGAACCGACATCTTGAAATCACGCAAATTTCAGGGGCATTGAAAGCCTTAGCCAAAGAATTAGGGCGTCCTGTTTATGCCCTTTCACAACTCAATCGTAGTTTAGAACAACGCACCAATAAACGCCCTGTCAATGCGGATTTACGCGAATCTGGCTCGTTAGAGCAAGATGCTGATGTGATCCTATTTATCTATCGTGATGAAGTCTATCACCCAGAAAGTGTTGATCGGGGGCTAGCTGAAATCATTATCGGCAAACAACGTAATGGACCATTAGGGAGCGTGAAATGCCGTTTTTATGGTGAGTTTAGTTTATTTGAAAATGAAATGAATTTAGGTGGATATTACGATGAACACTAAGAACAAAAAATTATCAGATGCCGTGGCACGAAATTTAAATGTTGCACCAATGGTGAATACCTCGCCTTCTTATGTGGGGGTGGCTGCGACGCATTACCCAACAACCTCTCAGTACATTACGGTAACTTTAGATAAATTACGCCCTTATGAGCATAACCCACGCAAAACCCGTAATCCTAACTTTGAGATGATCAAAGAATCCATTCGACGTCGCGGACTCGATCATAAGCCCAATATTACCCAACGTCCAGGTGAGCCGTTTTATATCATCGCAGACGGGGGAAATACACGGATTCAAGCCTTAAAAGAGCTATTTAGTGAAACTCAAGATCAACGTTTTTGGGCGATTGAATGCTTGTATAAACCTTGGAAAGGGGAGACTGCGGACAGTGTGGAAGCTGAACTGGATTTGCTGATCGGTCATTTAATTGAAAATGATACCCGTGCAGATTTAACCTTTATTGAGAAAGCCCTAGGGATTCAGCAGGCGAAGGAGTATTACGAGAAAAAATTGGGGCGTTCATTATCCGCTCGAGAGCTTTCAACTGAATTGGAAAATGATGGGTATATTATTCATTATACAATGGTATCTAAAATGGGACGTTGTTTAGAATTCTTATATCCATTTATTCCTGATGTATTATTTAATGGATTAGGCAATAGCCCGATTGATAAACTCTTAGCCATTCGCAATAACGCCCTTGAAGTTTGGCAGCAATACCAATTTGATACAGAAATCACGTTTGAAGCCATTTGGCAAAATAGCCTGTCTCGTTGTAATGATGATTACCCATTCAATGTGAAAACCTTTCAAGATGCGTTAATTAATGAGATGACGGATGCCCTTGAGGGCAAAGTCAGCTATGAAATGCTCTATATGGAAGTGGATCTCGATGAGCGTAAATTCCAAAAATTGGCGAAAAAGCAGCAAGAAATTGATGCCCAAATTCAGCATAGTGAAGAAGATGTAGCGAGATTTCAGCAACAGCAATTGGAAAAATCCCTTTCTGAACCTGTTCAAAACATTGAGATGACCGAATCAGAAAGCACAAATGTCATTACGCCAATCTTTGATGAACGTGCCGAAAATGCAGAAAAAAATGACCGCACTTTTGTAGAAGATGCCAACCACGATAGTTTAGAAACGGAAGCAGTCAATGACATGGTGAATACTGAAACAGTTGATGAGGTTTCTAGTTCTGAACCAACCCAAGATCTCGCCCAGCAATTTGCCCAAAATTACGGTATTACGCCAGGAATGAGCATTCAGACTCAACGTGAGCAGCAAGCCATTGCAAATGGGCTGGAATTTGCTTGTGTAGGTCGTCAACCTGTTGCGGATATTTGGCAAGTGTACCCAAGTCGCCAACATAAAGCAGAAGCCTATTCGCTTGCCTTAGATATTGCCGAGCAGTTTGGGTTAGATGAACTCGTTGAACACGTTGTGAACCAACCTGTCGATTATAGCTTTCAGATGAAAGCCGTCGAAGATTCTTTAAAAGATGATACCCAACGTACCATTTATGAGTTACTCAGTATGTTGCAAACACAGAATCTAGCCTATTCGGAAGCCTGTTTTCTTGATACGGCATTATTGTTAGGTTCAACTGATCGAGAACCTAAAATTGATGATGTTACCTTGGTGAAATTATTTCGACTCATTCGTCTTGTTCGCTATTTGCGGGCTTCAGCTTAAGGGAGGCGTTATGCTTGATAATTTAAATAAAGTGATTTTAGACCACATTGTAAATAATATCCGCGAAGGCAATGTGAATACCTGCCATCACCTTGGCTTTTCAACGGCAGAACTCAGTGAAATCCAACAGCTAAGCATTGATGAAATGTACGATATTGCCCAATCTAAAGTGCCGATTGCGGCGATTAGTATCGATCACAGTGCCTTTTGGAAAATGGTCAAAATGGCACAAGTCAATTCGCAGGAACGAATGATTATTGATCGTGCTTTACTCCTTGGTGCGTCTATCCAGATGTTGAATGCCTACTTTGGTTTGAGTACGACGAAAGTCTCAGCAAGACGCAGTTTATTGGGGATTCGTGAAGAGCCTGGACGAAAAGCCACAGCCACAGATGAGCAAAAGACGCTTTTATGGGAGTTATGGTGTCAACATAAAGGCAGTATCCAGAGTTTAGAATCAATGGAAGGTCTGGAATTATTAATGTTGTTTGCGGAAGAAACGCAAATTAATTTGACTGCGATTTGGCGTGCAGTTGAGCCTTGGTATCGTCATAAAAAATAAAAAAGAGTCCCCCAAGGTGAGTATCAGGCTCTTCTTGGGGGATCGGGATTGCTATATGGAGCATTCCCTTATAAGTGGCTTTGTTAAGAAAGCGAAAGCATTATAACGAAATACAGACCCAAAACAATCGGAATAATTAAATACAGGTTTTGGAGAATTAAATATGACAATTTTTGAGCAAATCACCACATCGCCCAATACAGAGCAGGGGTTACTGTTTTTTGGGAATCAGCACGAAACCGTGCCCACACGGCTACTTTATGATCCTTATTTAACCCCGCGAGCCAAATTTGCTTGGCAGCTTATCAAGCATAAGGCGAGGGAGTTTCAAGGGGGATTATTTCCATCTTACGAGGTGTTGGGAAAACTGCTTTCAGATAAGCCTTACCTGAATGCGAGCCTATCGCGTAAAACCGTCAGCCAAACCTTATTACTGCTACGCCTAACAAGGTGGTTGACCCTTTGTGAAACCGTGCGTAATGAATTAGGGCAAGTAAAAGGGAATGTCTATTTACTGCACGATGAGCCTATTCCCATATTAGATGCAATTCAACTTAACGAAGATTATTTACATTTACTCCATTCAGCCACAAAACATAAAGACGTTGTAGTGAGAGGGGTTGCAACGCATATTGTCGATAATATTCTTTCAGATAAAACCCAATGGCATTATGTTTCGCATATTGATTGGATGCAAGCTCGTTATCAAGATTATTGTTCTCGTCTCGGAAATGAAAAAGAGGCTGATTTTTCTCATTTAAATTTAGATACTGTGCAGCAGAATTTGCTGCGTTCCAATAAGGAACGCAGTCAAAACAGCAGGGAACTCAGTGAAAAAACAATCAATTTACCGAGTTCCATTAAGGAACTCAGTCAAAATGACCTAAGTTCCAATAGGGAACTCTGCCAAGAAAAACAGGCTAAGTCATTGATTTTAGGCTCAGTTCCATTAAGGAACTCAGCAAGTACCTCGTACAAGTATAGTACGGTATTTATAAATAAATACTGTACAGGTACGGTAGAGGAAATTGATTGGACGCTCAACTTAACCCCTTTTGAGAAACGTACTGTAGTTAAAGCAATGGAAGGGCTTGATTTGGGGCTGTGTCAAGCTATTTTGTTTGAAGCGGGTGAACGCCTTGCAAAAGGAACCATCAAGAAACCACAGGGATATTTGCTAAGCCTAGTGAGAAAAGCTCATTTAGGGCAATTTAATCCCTATTTACTTGAACAACACTTAAGCCAATGTCATACGCCTGCGGTGAATCAATCTCAGCCACAAGCGATTGTGCCAGAGCGAGAACAAACGCTATCGTCTGTGCCAACGCTTGAACAACGTCAAGCGAGAGCGGCAATGATACGGAAATTTAAAGCACAGTTGTTGAATTGAGAACAAAAAATAAGCACTGTGTAGGGGCTACACAAAGTACAAAAAATAGCCGCTGTAAAGGGGCTTTACAAAGTACAAAAATTAATCACTGTAGAAGGGTTCTACAAAGTACAAAAAATAATCACTGTAGAAGGGTTCTACAAAGTACAAAAAATAATCACTGTAGAAGGGTTCTACAAAGTACAAAAATTAATCACTGAAAAGGGACTTTTCAAAGTATAAAAATTAATCAGTGAAGCGGGACGCTTCAAAGTACAAAAATTGACCACTAAATAGGAGTATCAATATGACAACCACTGATCTTCAAAATCAACGACCAGGACCACTACGCAGCGCACCTGAAATTACCATCAATACCCATCATGCCTCTAAATTATGGGTGGGGCGTGCAGCTGTACGAAATGAACAAGGCAAAATTACCCGTGCAGGGATCATCAGTATGCCGAACTGCCTGAGTTTATTGAGTCAAATTCAGCGTGCGGCAACGAATGATGATCCTTATGCAGATGACTATTTACTACGGTTTGAAACCAAAGTGCTGGGTTATCGTCAGGAAATGCAGCAATTGGTTGATAAGGTAAATTACCTTTATAGTGAACAAATCCCTGCAGCATTTCATATGGAAAATTCAGTATCAGTAGAGCCCGCACGTTATGCATTGACCTTTAATTCTCAACTTGGCTATCAATTAATTTTCCTTTTTTTGAAATTTGATGAGCTCGCTTGTGCGGTAATGGCCGCATCTCATATTGCCTTAATAACCCGTAGCGAAGCCTCGGATTGGATTGAAGCTGGGGCAAAATTAATTCGTCAGTGTTTTGGCTTGGTTGAAAATTATCGTCATTCAGGGATTACCCGCCGCGATGCAATCGAAAATAATGCACGCTATAAAGCTGCGATAAAACGAATGAAGTATGAATTATCCCCTGAAATTTTATCGGGTGAAAAACGTGCAAATTTTGCTCCAGTCATAAAAAATGCCTCGTCATCTGAGGCTGAACCAGAACAAGATGAGTTTGTTGAGAATGGCTCAGAATAAAAGAACATCATAAGAATGGCACAGTGCTAAGAGGGAAAGAATGAAAAATGAGTTAATTCCAAAAAGTATGTACCGTGATTTAGCGGTGCATACCCCACTTAATTTGGCATTGAAACAGTTTTTTAGTGAGATAGCCAGCATAGAGGATTGCGAACAATTACAGCTCTCGCTTTATCAAGTGAGAGAGCATTTAATCAGTCAACATCAAGATGTTGTCCAGAAACTGAGAAGCAATGAAATTACAAAAGCCTTAGGGTTTCGTTTAATGCAAGATAAAGCCTCTTCTTCAGGGGGCCATTTTTTACGTTGGCGTATCACTATTGGGCAAACTAACCAATCCGCTGAAAAAGGCGGGTTGATTTGGAAAGGATTGGTTGAAGATAGTGCGGTATCTGACGGCATTAAAAAACGTATTGCTCAGATGGAAAAAGAACGTTTAGTGTTAAATATGCAAATGTCGGTATTAAATTCGATGATGCGACAATTATCCGCAACCATTGATAAATTAACCGAAGTTGAAGCCATCATTCAAGGTGAGCTGTCGCCTAATTAAAAAGTTTGTAATGGCTGGATTTTCAAGTTTGTACTCATTGGATTTTCAAAGTTTGTACTCACTGGATACAAAAGGCCTTTTAAAGGTAAGGGGACAAGCCCCTTACCTTAACGAAGAAAAAGCCTTTACCTTTGAACAGCTTGTCGGCTCTGATATATTATACAGAGCTAGCTATGCAATCAATAAAGAACGATTTGAGAGGGAATTGAGATGAAAACTCCAAAAGAAGTAATCAAAATAACTGTTATTACTCTAGTTATTATTCTAGCTATTATATCCCTTAGTTACGCATTATATTTTAGTTATGCCTACTATTTTGACCACGCGTTCCAACCACAAGAAGGGATAGCCAGATTGATTTATATTTTCGATATTTTTATGTTTATGTTCTTATTAGCTGGAACAACGTATTATATTAGACTTTTAATAATGCTTTTATCAGTAATTATTGGTCTATTTAAATGATTTGATGCGGCAATAAAGGATTCGCCAAAGGTAATACTAAGTTTTTCTGACATATTGGATATCCTATTTTTGTTGTAGTAGATAAAAATGGAAATTCAATATACCACATAGAGTCGGTGTGGCTAAATCTTCTCGAAATTCATTTCAATGGAATTTTAATTAAATGATTTTTTCTTAAACTGAATCAAGTTTAATAAGCTAAATATAATTCATTAAGGAGCAAAACAATGGCGGGCGTAAATAAAGTGATTATTGTTGGATACCTCGGTAATGAGCCTGAAGTGCGAACTATGCCAAATGGTGAGGCTGTAGCCAATATTAGTGTCGCAACCAGTGAAAGTTGGATAGATAAGAATACAAGTGAAAAACGTGAATTAACCGAGTGGCATCGTATTGTGTTTTATCGTCGTCAAGCTGAGATTGTGGGAGAATATTTACGCAAAGGCTCGAAAGTTTATGTCGAGGGGCGATTAAGAACCCGTAAATGGCAAGACCAAAATGGGCAAGATCGATACACCACAGAAATCCAAGGCGATGTACTTCAAATGTTAGATAGCCGTCCTGAGCGCTATCAAGCAGGGCAGGCAACGCAAGTTGGAGCGGCACAACAAGGTCGTAATCAATATGCGCAACAGAGTCAGCCTGCCTACCAAACACCACAAACTCAAACTTCAGCATCTCAGCCTGTACCACCGCCTATCCCTGATGATGGCTTTGACGATGATCTGATTCCTTTCTGAGTTGCAATGATGAATATTGAACATTTAATTATTTTGGGGTGGAGTTAAATGCCATTCTGGCTAGCAATTCGGAGTTGATATAATGAAAACATTAAAAATAACGACCGCACTTTTTATATTAGGCATTCTCTCAGGTTGTGCAGAACTTTCTGCGTTCAATCAAAAAGTGGGCGATTGGGCAGGAGAAATTAATCGTACGCTCAATGCAGATAAACAACAATTCTCGGATACCTTAACGTCTAAACGAGATATTGATACCCTGTATGTACGCATTAAGCGTAATGTAGGGTTTGAAACAATGGAAGAAATGTTGAAATGCGATCCTGAATCAAATAAGAACTGTGCCTGGAAGAAAGCTGCAATTGCCGAAGGCGGCTATGTTCATGAAAAAACGCCTGGTGTTTATTATCGAATGGCGGATTCTTTTGGTAAAGAGGGGCGATATTATGCCGCAGTTACCTTAGAAAAAGAGGGCAGAAATACCCTTATTTCTTGGAAAGTGAAAGGCTCCCAAGACTTTGCTAATCAAATCAAAGCAGATATTTTAAAAGCGGTTAAATAGGTTTATTTGCTCAAAAACCTCAGTATTGCCCAATCTTGATGATTGGGCTTTTTTGTTTGATATGTAATAAGAATTAAGAGATGCAATTAATCTCTCTTTATATATGATTGAAAATAAATCATTTTTTAGGTAAATGGGAATGAAACAATCTAATTCTATTGATATTAATTTACTTTTTGATACTCTTTTAGCTGTCAGTGAGTTATCTTTAAAGCTAAATTTTCTTTTGAAAAACGCCCAAGATCCTATAAAAATCACTAAGATAATTAATGTGATGAGCAATCTTACATTAATTAGCTCAGCTTATACGGAGAACGGGATTGATATTGACAGTCTAGCGTTATTCCGTTCGATGATTAATGATTTAGATTATCCAGAGTTAAATAGGTTAAATCATATTATTAATAAAGCTATTGTGGCTCATAAAGATTAATATTAGTTAGCTTTTCAAGCTCTTTGTTTAGCTCTAGTAGCCCATAATATCCTTCTGAATATATACCTGCATATTTTGCAAGTAAAATAGCATCTTCTTCACTGTAAGTATAGACTGGAAACTGCTGTACACCATTGGCAAGCAACCAAATGGTTCGCGTTATTCCATTGATAAAGGAGCAAGCGGTTTTAGTATTTTGAGTATATCCAATTAATTTATTAAACCAAAGAAATTGTTTAACATATACAGGTTCTTGTTCTATATATTGCTCACAGCTTACCTCGGCAAGTGGCACTGGATTTGAGTGACCATAGCTAAATCCTTTTTCTGCATACTGGAATTTATCGTCATTACGCCAATCTGCTTCATTTCCAAAGCTAAGTTTAGGCACTTGTGGAAATTGCATATTTCTCCACATATTTAAAAATTTTGTTGATTTAACAAAAACGATATGCTTTTCATTATCGGGGGCAGGATAAATAGGGTGCTTCATATAGACAAATCTTTGCGTATTTGTCATCAGCTCAAAGACGAGATAATTTTGGAGGTGGTAAGTAGGACGATCAATATAGATATTATGATAGAGAAATTTTTTCAGTTCCATTTTTGATTGCCTCATTCATAGAATATTAATTTGATAAATTCTCTAAATTGATAGTTGAGTTCTTTCTTGTGAATGGATTGTCATTTATGAACAATAAATTGTCAAGAATATCCAGATAATTAGAGGAACTAATGAAATTATTTTTATGTGAAAAACCCAGTCAAGGACGGGATATTGCAAAAGTGCTGGGGGCAACACAAAAAGGGGAAGGTTATTTATCTACTACTGATGGCACAATCGTTGTGACTTGGGCAAGAGGGCATTTAGTTGAACAATTCTCGCCAGAACAATACGATCCTGCCCTTAAAGCGTGGCGATTAGATACCCTCCCGATTATTCCTTCACAATGGCAAGTTTCCCCTAAACCCGATGCAAAAAAAGAATATAAAACCGTGATGACATTGCTGAAAAAAGCACGCACGGTAGTAATTTCAACCGATATTGATCGTGAAGGAGAAACGATCGCCCGTGAGTTATTAGATATTGCGGGCTATCGTGGACATATTCAGCGGCTATGGATCACCGCACTTGATGAAATCAGTGTGCGTAAAGCACTCAGCCAACTTAAAACCAATGAAGAAACCTTGCCACTTTATTATGCTGGGCTTGCCCGTAGTCGGGCAGATTGGTTAATTGGAATGAATTTTAGTCGAATGTTTACCCTTTTGGCACAACAACAAGGCTATCAAGGTCCGCCGCTTTCGGTGGGGCGAGTGCAAAGCCCTACATTGGCTCTCGTAGTGAATCGAGATAAGGAAATCGCGAATTTTGTGCCAAAATCTCATTATGCCCTGCTCGTTCAAGTAAGCGCTGACAATGCGACCTCTTTTTCTGCAACGCTTTTTGTACCAGA
This sequence comes from Nicoletella semolina, assembly GCF_004345745.1. Taxonomy (GTDB): domain Bacteria; phylum Pseudomonadota; class Gammaproteobacteria; order Enterobacterales; family Pasteurellaceae; genus Nicoletella; species Nicoletella semolina. Next base: position 48,969 of record NZ_SLXJ01000002.1, read on the forward strand.
GCAATATTGTGATGAAGAGGGACGTTGTTTAGAGATAAAGGTTGTTCAGGAGGCAGAACAACAGATTCGTCAGGCGGGTCAAGTGTGCGTGCAGAATGTAGAAACAAAGCGAGAAAAAGAAAGCCCGCCGTTACTTTTTGCATTAAGTGATTTGCAGGCAGAATGTAATCGCCTCTATGATTTAGGCACGCAACAAGTGCTTGATATTGCCCAATCCCTCTATGAAAAACATAAGGCAACTACCTATCCACGTACGGATTGCGGTTATCTCCCTGAAGCACAATTACTTGAAGTGCCTCAGGTCATCGGTAGCCTAATGCAGTCAGATCCTAAGTTACAACCTTTGCGAACACAGCTTAATTTGAGCCAAAAATCCCGTGCGTGGAATGATAAAAAAATTACCGCTCACCATGGGATTATACCTACTACACAGCCCGTCGATATTAGCAAAATGGACGAGAATGAGTTTAAGGTTTATGACTTAATTCGTCGTCGTTATCTCGCTCAATTTCTACCGCACTTTGAAGTGGATAAAACCCAAATTCGGTTATCTTGTGGCGAACATCAATTCATTGCCAAAGGTCAAGTGATTGTGGTTTCAGGGTGGAAAGCCTTGTTTCGTGCGTCTAAAGAAGAACAGGGAGAGAAACAAGGTTTGCCAATACTGAATAGTGGGCAAATATTGCAAGTGATGAATACAGAAGTTAAATCACTTAAAACCACACCACCTGCACATTATACAGAAGGCACCTTGCTCACGGCAATGGTGAATGTTGCCCGTTTTGTTACCGATGAACGGCTAAAGAAACAATTACGCGAAACGGAGGGGCTGGGGACAGAAGCCACCCGAGCCAGTATTATGAAAACCCTTTATGATCGCGGTTATATCAAGAAAAAAGGGAAATCCATTGTGGCGACAGAGGCTGGTATGATGTTGATTGATAATTTACCGACGGTATTAAAAGATCCTGGTTTAACGGCATTGTGGGAACAAGCCTTAAACCAAATTGCCGAAAACCAAATGAGCTTGCAAGGATTTATGCAAAAGCAAGAACAGTTTATTCGGCATCTTATTCAAACCTGTGGGCATCAAGGTATCAAAATGGGCAAGATAGACATTAAAAAATGCCCGCAATGCGGTAAGGGACTTCGAAAAATGAAAGGGAAAAATGGGGACTTCTGGGGTTGTACGGGCTATCCACAATGCAAATATATTGAATCAAACGCCAAGAAAAAATCCTCTGCCAGAAAAGCAACACCAATTAACCTTTCTCAACAATTTGCAAATTTGCGTCAATCTGTCAAATAAGGTAGTATGGCAGGCAAAAGTAAGCCGTTTTAACATTGTCGGTCATCAATGTTGTGCCGAAATACCCTTAGCACTCTGAAAGAGGGTTCAGTGATATTGGGAGTGTGTGTTTTATCTTTTTATCGACAATCGCGTGATTGCTAAGTCGTCATCGCATTTTATTAAGTGTTATGACGACTTAGCAATACGTTGCTTCTTTATCCCAGCCAGAGCCCACTGGTGAAAAATTGGGTGCCCTTTGTATCGATTGAGATGCCTCCGTTATACTGATTAAAGACCACAATGTAATCAGGTAGATGCGATAGGAAATCAAACATTGTAACGAAGATGGGAAGATTTCAATCATCCATTTATATTGGTCTGTCATTCACACAATTTTTTCAAATTGTTATCTTAAAAAGTAAATAAGCCATAAGTGAATTGTTCATTTATGGCTTATTTACTTTTGGATCAAAATTCTTTTCTATTAATATTTAATTCTTTCTATACGAGAGAGACGATTTTGCGGTTTAATGTGGGTATTAAGTCGCTACGTTGTAGCCCTTAGAAGTTGCCAAACACTTGAAAGAGCAACGGACTAGCCCGCAGTGGTAGTTGTGTTAATACCAGCCGAAATGTCATCAGCATTCTGAAAGATGACGCTGTGAAAACAGGAATGCTGCCTCATCTGTTAACCCTGGCGGGGAACATTTTTCCCGTGTTGGGTAAGGATGTTTCTCCGCTTTTTTTATTTTTACTCTAGGAGAAACATTATGTCTAACTCATCTACACAAAAAAATTTCTTTGACCTTCATACTCAAGGTTTAGGCTACTTGAACAATATCCGTTTAGTGGAGCCGAAAAAAGGAACGCCTTTCTACTCTTGTGATATTGCTGCATTAGTAGGGGAATCATCTCAGCCTGAATACCGTTTTTTCAACTGTAATGTGGTTGGAAAAGATACGGCAAATCTGGTTAAACGTTGTCAAGATGCTGTAAATGCTAACAAAAAAGTCCTGATCGCCTTTGTGATGTCAGACCTTTGGTTTGATACGTTTACCTATCAAAAAGACGGTAAAAATCACAAGAAAGGTGATACAGGCGTGGCATTGAAAGGTCGCTTGATTAACATAAAAATGGTTAAAGTTGATGGTGAACTCAAATACCCTAATCCGACGGAAGCAAAAACAGAACATGTTGAAAATGCCAACGTAGAATTAGCCACACCAAACGCTTAATCATTACACTCAACGGAAAGACTGGCACGCTTGTCAGTCTTTTTCTTTATCCTCATTTTTCTTTTTAGTAGGAGAATACAATGAAACAAGGTATTTATGTTAACGGAAAACCTGTTTTCACTCAGATTGCTCACGGCAATGTGAAAAATATGGTTGTCTCATCACAAACTATTTCAATAGAAAATGGACAAGTGTCAATCCAAGCCCCACAGCTTACCATTGATGGTCAAGTGATTGTGCTTGAAAAAGCACCTGTCTTACACATCGAAGTTTTCGGTAATGTGAATCACATTGATGCTGGCAGTGTCGCCGATATTGCGGTAACAGGTAATGTCGAACGCATTGAAACGGTCAGTGGTGATGTGTCGATACACGGTGATGTGTCTGGTAGTGTAAAAACCGTAAGTGGTGATGTACAAGCACAACGGATACAGGGTGCAGTTAATACGGTTTCAGGTGATATTTATCGCGATGATTAACCGTTGATTGCCTGTTTTAACATTCACTCAACCCCACATAGGGAATGATGTCCCTTGTGGTGTCGTTCCCTTAATTTTATGAAAGGCGGTGAACGATATGTTTACTTTTAAGCGGAACCATCAATTTAACCATCGATGGAATCTCAAAACCCTTCGTCGTATCGGAGAAGATTTGCGTAAGGCGGGGGCGATTACTGGTGTCGGATTTGTTGGATTGGTTTTACCAAATGATAATATTGGATTGAGTGAGTCTTTGTTACTTGCACTATTTGGCATATTATCGTGGGGTATTGGCTTGTACCTAGAGTATGTAGTCGATACAATATCACCGAAATCACGACAGTCTTTCTATAAAAGAAATAGAAAGGCTAATCAACCATAGGAGGCGATATGAATGTATGGCTGATTGCAGCAATGGCAATGATTTTAGTGCCTGCTATCACCTTAGCCGCGTGGGTAACTTGGGATTATCGAGATATTTTGTTTGAAAACAAAAAAGCACGAAAAACCCGTTAACCTTATTCACATTAAATCTACCTATTTTTGAATAGGTCGATTCCAACTTTACCCATAGGGGAATATTTTCCCTTGTGGGCAGATATTCCCCGTTTTATTAGGAGAATATCTTATGTCACTTAACACTTATGCAAAATTTGTCCCAAACGTATTTTTGGCGAAATGTGCTGAACCTCATCAACGAGGCGAAACCATTACACTAACGAGCAAATATGGCAAAGAAACAGAAGTAGAAATCTATAACCTTGTGAAGCAACAAGATGACTTCTATTTTTATTCTTTCGTGCGTTGTGATGGATTAAACCGTCAGACCTATGCACTTAAAAAAGCTGCACATTATCAAACGGTGGCAGACAATGCACAAACGCGTAGCGAACAGTATTGTGAAGCGGCAAATGAAGGACGTGAGTTTTTAAGCCTGGGTGAACCCATTAAAGTGGGACATCATAGTGAAAGACGACATCGTGCTTTAATTGGGCGTAATGCTAAACGTATGGATAAAGCAGTCGAAGAAATGCAAAAAGCCGAGCACTATGAGGACAAAATCCCTTATTGGCTAGAGCGTGCAGAAGTCATTGATTTATCTATGCCAGAAAGTCTTGCGTATTTTCAGTTCGAGTTGGAAAAAGCCAAAGCTAAGCATCAAGAACTAAAAGAAAATCCAGAAAAACGCTTGAGTCGATATTCATTAACTTATGCTAAAAAAACAGTTAATGAATTGGCGAAAAAAGTTGAGCTAGCTCAGCAGCTTTGGGGCTAATTGCATTTATCTTTAACGTTAAAAGTGCAGTGAAAATTGACCGCACTTTATTCACCCATAGGGGGAAACATTCCCTTATGGGGCGTTTCCCTTTCATTTTTTATCAATTAAGGAGAAACACCATGACAACATTAACGGTAAACCAAGTTTTGGAAGCTGCTCAAATTTACGATGAAACCGTAAAAAATATTCAGCAACGATTCATCTATTTAACCTATAAACTCTGCGATCGCGTTAGTGAATTGACGCATCTGTCCTCAGTGAAAAGGTTTTATCATCAATTATCACAATGCCAACGTGAAATTGAAAATGATGAATCAACGAGTATGGATTTTGCCTGTATTCAGGCGTTTGAGCCAGAACATGCTTGTTTTCAAAAAACAATGCAAAACCAAGCCTTTATTCAACAATGTCAACAATTGTTAAATGGCAACCATGCACTTTTAGCCTTTGGGCGTCCATTTGAGCTCAAACCAACGCACTGGGATTTTCAACTAATCTCAGAGCAGGCGTTAGAGGCAATGGAACAAATTAATGCACAAATGTGTAATATCTCTTTTACTTCGCCAGGTAAAACCTATTTGGTTAACAGTTTAGTCATTGAGCTTGAAAGTATTATGCATAAAGCACAATGTGTTATTGATCTTGTGAAACAACGTGGTTTTGCTGAAGTACCACAAAATCCGTGGGAGTTATTACAACAGTGGAAAAAGCAAATCCATTTTTTGTTGAATGATGCACTTGTAATTATTCAGCAGGAAAAAGGACGTGCTATTTTACATACCTTAGCAAATCAATAATTGCAATAATATTCAACCCCAAAGGGAAACATTCCCTTTGGGGGCGTTTCCCTGAATTTTATCTTTTAAGGAGAAACGCGAATGTATTATCAAAAAACCTATAACACGATACCACGGCTTTATATGGGCGGGGTGAGTGAAAATTTAGCAGGTTGGGAAGATATTCTCTTTCATTTTGATGTCAGCATTGAAGATGACGAGGTTTGGGAGATTGCTCGAGGTTGTAAGGAAATTCCTCACCTTGGTAATATTTACCAAAGCCTGGTTATTGGACGGCTCGAAAGTCTCTTCTTTGAGCATATTGGTTTAGAGGAGGACAATGAGCGGGTTAAGGTGTTCACCTTTGTGAATGACTTTGATAGCCATTTTTGCATTGATGGTGAAGCGATTAACACGCTTGATGCGTTTATGGCAAAAGTGGAAGAAATTAAGTCCACATTGCACTGATATCAACGTATCGTTGATATTTATTTTACTTATTCCTAAGCCCATTTATTTTTTAATAAATGGGTTTTTTATTTATGTTCTGTAAATAATAAATCATTCCACTTCTGCCTTATCTTCTCCATAGTAAAGCCACAATTTATCAATTTATGCCTTGGAGAAGAATAATGAAAAAATCCGCTTTTTCACTTTTAATCGTAGGGTGTGTGAGTGCGACAATAATCGGCTGTGTTCAACGCCCACAACAAGATTTGTCTGCTACCGTTGAAACGCAGCCCTTGCCTGTTACAGAAGTCGTTATTGAACAGAATGCCTTTCAACCTTCAGCGAAGTTTGAGCAAGTTATTGTGCCAGATATTTATCAAGGCTTAGATGAATCGAAAACCCAAATCATCCGTCAAGGTCGTTATACCCTGGTGAACACCTCACCTGAAGAAGGACAAAAGTATTTATTAGAGCAAATGGTTACGGTAAATATGAAGCCAAAACGAAAAGGGGGGAGCATAACAACTGTTGAGCAAGGATTAAAAACAACGCTATCGGGGACAGGGTTACGTCTTTGTCTTGGTTCTTCACTAAATCAAACTACCGCACTTTTTTCTCTGCCACTACCTAAAATTCATCAGCAATTTGGTCCGATTAAACTTCGTGAAGCCCTCCAAATGCTGGCAGGGCCTGCCTATTATGTTACGTTAAATGATATTACGCGTACCGTCTGTTTCAAACCGCGTGAAACGCCGATTAATATTGAACAAAAACGTATAGAAATTATTTTAACCACAACCGAAACCGAGGTGATCAATGAATAAGGTTGCCCCGTGGGTTGGTTTATCGCTGTTAGGGTTGTTCGTTTCATTGAATGGGAATGCTGATACTTTAAGCCGTAACTCGCCTTTACTTTCAGCAACGTCAAATCAGACGACAACGCTTGAAAAACAGTTGGATACAAACACGCTGACTCAATCAGCACTACAACAAAACGCCCAAGAATGGGGATTAACGACGGAAGAATGGCTACGTTACCTTCAATTAAAAAAAGGTGAACGTGGAGTATGGTCGCCGAATCTTGATCCATTAACTACGTTGGGCATTGAGGCGAAAACGGAGGCAGACCGCAATCGGTATGCCGAAATGTTGGTGCGCAAGATGTATGAACGGATTGAGCGAGAGCTAGCCTTCCAGCGAGCTTACGATAAAGCCTTTGCCAAGCTTTATCCGAATGAATTACCTTTTGAGGTTGAACCTCATATTTCTCAATCCGCTGGACGGGTGATTTATTTTACTCGTTTAGATAATTGTGCCAAATGTGAGATTGATGTGAGCCGTATTCTTTCTCATGTAGGCAATAGTACCCCTGTTGATATTTATGTTGTTGGCAGCAATGATAAGGCGATTCGTGAGTGGGCGAAGAAGCATCAAATTGATCCAATTAAAGTACAAAAACGTTTAATTACCTTAAACCACGATAAAGGGTATTGGCTGCAGTATGGGAAAGGCAAAATACCTGCTGCGTTTCAAATTCAACAGGACGGACAATGGCAATCACTCGTTTATTAGTGGGTATTTTTCTATTGAGTACCTGTACGGTTTCAGCACAGGCGTTTAGTTTTGGTCGAGATATAGATCAAGATATTCATAATGCAGCACGATACTATCAAGTGAGCGAGGAGATGTTAAGAGGTTTGGTGAAGATGGAAGATGGTTGGTATGGAAAACGCTCTCCTACAGGTGCATTAGGCGTTGGGCAGTTTACGCAAAAAACATGGAATTGGTTAGCGCAGACAGCGCGAGGGAAAGCGCTTGGCATGAGATTAATTACATCCTCAAATCGAGGTACCGCATCCGATCCTCGCCGTCATCATCGCACTAATACCTATGCCACGGCACTATTGGTCCGTTGGCATCTGGAACAATTTGCACAACGAGGCATAAAGCCTACTGATGAGCATCTTTATCTTGCTCATAACATTGGTTTAGAAGGGTTACATCGCGCTTTATTAGGACGTGCGAATAACGAAGATATCCGCAATATGCGTCGTAATGGAATGCGTAAGGGAATGTCAGTGACACAATTTTTGGTTTATCAAGGCCAGCGTTATCGAGTGCATAAACAAATTGCCAATAACCAAATCCATTTAAACGAACAGAATTATGCTTGGGTTGTGTCTAAAAGTGCGGTGCAAAATCAAGATATTTTTTGGGTTGAACCACAAAGTACACCGCTTGTTTGGGTTGAGCCAAAATAGGAGAAAAATATGATGAAATATATTATTGATGCTGTGAGGGCAGATATTCAAGGATATTTATTTAATTGGCGATTAACGCCTTATGTAAGCACATTTTTTGCAATTTGTATATTCCTGAAATGTATTTTGGTCATTGCTTTTAATACATTAGCATTTGCCTTTATTTTATTATGTGGACGACTTATTCAGAGCTTGCCAATTACCATTGATTCATCAAATGACTTAGAGGCCATAATAATGGATATATTGGCTGAGAGTTTTTATTTATGTTTATCCATCACAATATTTATGTATGTATTTAGATTTTTTAAATACATTATCAACATAGAAGAAAAATGGCGAGATTTGAAAAATGATGAATAAAAGAATGACTGCCATTATCAAATTTATTTTCAGCGTTGGGGTTTGTTTTCTTGTCGTTTATGGTTGTGTATGGCTGTATTTTTTCTCACCCGCTCATTTTGAGACAACGATAGCCCAATTAGCCAGATTGCAAGGTTATCCTTTAGCCTATCAAGCCTTATTTAATCAGATTTATCAAATTGCATTACTCATTGGTGTGCATTTTGCAATAGTCGTTTATGCCATCCGTTTTCTTTATATAAGGAGAAAATAAATGAAACGCTTTATTTCATTCATTTTGGTCTCTATAAACTTCCTTTTAATAACAGGGAGTTGTGTATTGGGTTTTTATGGTTATTTTTTCTACTCACAGGAAACAAGAGAGCAGCTGGCTAATATCTTGTTAGCTCTTAATACTCTCCTTGAGCTACTTGAGCTATTTGTTCCTTCAGTCTATATAGGCTCAATATTAGGTTTAATAGGTGGCGTGATTTATTTCTTTCATGGGAGAAGATAAATGACCCGATTAAGTTTAGTCTTTTGGGGAATGATGCTTTTAGGCGTAAGTCCTGTTTCGGCAGAACTGCCCGTCATTGCCGATTTAGGGGGTGAAAGTGCGGTGCGTTTTTATGAAGGAATTCAGCCTGAGGCGGATGAAAATACCGCCCATTTCCCGAATGCAATCCCTGATACCATTAGTGAGGCCGATATGCTCCCTGTGGTTTCCCATCGTTTAACCCCTGGCAAAGTTAATCCAATAGCCCTTGACTTGACAGGAATGTCGCCACTGTTTTTAGTCGGCGTCGATAACTTATCTCGTCAATGGCTTAAACAACATTATGACGTATTATTAGCCAATCAAGCAGTGGGATTAGTGGTGAATGTGGCAACCCTTGAGGAATTGACCGCACTACGCGAGCTTGCCCCAAATTTGCCATTATTACCAACCAGTGCGGACGATTTAAGCCGCCGTTTGAAGCTGAATCATTATCCTGCACTGATCACTGAAACAGGAGTATCACAATAATGGCATCGAAGTATTTATTAGAAGGGCTACTGCGTCCCCCTGTGGAATTTTATCCCGCTGCGGCTCATGCTGCTTGTGCCTATATTTGTGCGGTAGCACCTTGGTCTCTTGCCTTAAATCCGATGATTGGCTATGGGCTTGCCGCAGGCTTTGGCGGGATCAGTTATTTTCGCTTTCGACAAGGGTGGCGTATTGTGCGTTACCATCGGAATTTAAAGCGATTGCCTTATTATGCGTTAACCAGTCGTCAAATTCCTGTTAGCCAGAAATTTTTATTTCTGGGGCGCGGGTTTGAATGGCAACCTGAACATACTCAGCGATTGTATGATTGCTTTTCAGCAGAGGGAAAAAAATACCTTCGCCCATCTAAACTCTTTCTGCGTGCTAGAGAATATGAAAAACATCACGATAATGTGATCACCAAGTTCACCACCTCAGATTCTCCTTTTAATCCCGTCAGACCCTTACCGCCTGTTGAGGGGATCCCCGCAATTCACGGGATTGAAGTCAATGAAATTGATGTGATGCAGCCGTTAAATTCACGCGGTGGGCATACAGCAGTTTTTGGCACGACGGGGGTAGGGAAAACCCGTTTTGCTGAGGTCCTTGTTACGCAAGATATTCATCGAGGAAAAACGCAAGCCGAGCGTGAAGTGGTTGTCTTTTTTGATCCCAAAGGCGATCCCGATATGTTAAAACGGATGTATGCCGAAGCGAAACGGGCTGGGCGTGATAAGGAATTTTATATGTTCCATTTGGGCTATCCTGAACGTTCAGCACGCTATAACCCGATTGGACGCTTTGGGCGTGTTTCAGAGGTTGCAGGGCGGATTTCAGGGCAGTTAAGTGGGGCGGGCAATTCTGCCGCCTTTAAAGAATTTGCTTGGCGTTTTGTCAATATTGTGGCAAGAGCCTTGGTTGAAATGGGGGAGCGTCCAAATTATTCGCAAATCTCTCGTTTTGTACAAAATATTGATTCTCTGTTTCTTAATTATGCGAAAACCTATTTTGATACCCGTGATCCTGCACTTTGGCCACAGCTATTAAGCATTGCCGCAGGCGTTGATGTAAAAAATTTATCCTTTGGTATGAAAGACCGCCCACTGATTTGGGTGATCAATCAATATATTTTGGAAAATAAAATCTTCGATCCTGTGCTTGAAGGATTGGCGACGGCGGTACGTTATGATAAAACCTATTTTGATAAAATTGTGGCGTCATTATTACCGCTCTTGGAAAAATTGACCACGGGGAAAATCGAAGAGTTATTATCGCCAGACTATACGGATGTGAATGATGAACGACCAATTTTTGATTGGGAAGAGGTGATCCGTAAACGGGGCATTGTGTATGTTGGGCTTGATGCACTTTCTGATGCCACGGTTGCAGCGGCGGTAGGTAATAGTATGTTTGCCGATCTCGTTTCAATGGCTGGACATATTTATAAGCACGGTGTAAATGAAGGATTACCTGAGGCATTTGGCGGTCCAAATAAACCTGTAAAAATCAATTTACATTGCGATGAGTTTAATGAGCTAATGGGTGACGAATTTATCCCCCTTATCAATAAAGGACGTGGGGCAGGAATGCAAGTGACTGCCTATACCCAAACCATTGCTGATATTGAAGCCCGTTTAGGCAATCGTGCCAAAGCAGAGCAAACTATTGGGAACTTTAATACCTTGATTATGTTTCGGGTTAAATCGCCTGCAACCGCAAAATTGCTTACCGATCAACTGCATCGGGTGACGATTTTACAGAGTATGGTTACCTCAAGTGTGACCGACTCAAGTAATCCTGATGATGACAAAGCCTTTACCTCCAATACAGGAGAGCGGATTTCACAAAAAGAAGTGCCGTTATTAGATGTGGCAAATGTCACTAACCTCCCTAAAGGACAGGCATTTATTCTGATGAACGGGAGTACGTTATATAAAGTGCGAATGCCGTTGCCTGCCATTGATAAAAACGATGTAATTCCAGCCTCAATGCAGGAACTATTGGAGAAAATGCAAAAGCATTACCATGTGGCGACAAATTGGTGGGAGCCTGCGTTTAAGGAATATACCCCTTCAAAAGATATTGCGAGTTCATTTGAAGAGATGATTGCAGAAGAACGCATTGCCAAGGTAGAGGTGGATTGGGGGAGCGATATTGATATGCCCGAAGAGGAAAGTGATGCCATTAGTCAAGTGGATACCGATGATGATATAGGAGAAGAATGATGTTTGAAAATGAAACCAATGTGCTTGATTTACCGAATCAATATATTAATTTTGAAGCGAATTTTGCGGTGTCAAGTGGGCTACCAAATGCCGAAGCGTTGCTTTTTTATCTCGAGCCCTATTTAAATAAATGGGTCGAAAGCCAAGATTCCGTACATCAATTTGCCACAAAGTATGCCGATGAGGGCATCTCACTGTGGACAGCCAGTGATGTTCCTTTACGCGAAGAAGATATTGCAAAACAACGAACCTGCTTTTATTTAGTGTCAACGAAAAATGAGCAAGGTTACGTCCTTATTCACTGTCAGTTATCGTATAAGGAAGCACTTCAGTGAGTGAACAAACCTCAAGTTCAAGCAAGAAAAAGGGGCCTTGTCATACAGTTTCAGCCTTATTGGCTGCATTGTTTATCTCCCTATTATTAAGCATTCTCTTTGAATGGTTAGGGATTGCCTTTATTTGGCCTGAACAAGGTCATCTGCATAGCCAAGCGATGATGATTCAGGAATTAGGCTGGATTTCAGAAAGTGCAACACGCAGCCTCTTTAGTTATTCACCCAGTGAACTTGCCAATACGCTCACCTTAACTGTGCACGATTGGCTGTTTGTGAAAACAGGGTTTCAATCTTGGTTACAGTCGCCCAACAAACACAGTGATTGGGAATACCTGATTTACCATTATACGCGAGCCTATTTAGAGTCCATTATTTATGTGTCGATTACCTTTGTTGTGCGGTTGATTGTGATTATTTTTACCAGCCCGTTGTTTTTATTAGCTGCCTTTGCGGGCTTTACGGAGGGGTTAATGATGCGTGATTTGCGTAAATTTGGCTCAGGACGAGAATCAAGTTTTTTGTATCACCATGCAAGACGCTACATTAAGCCTGTGATGATAGGTTCTTGGGTACTTTATTTGTCCATTCCTGTTTCTGTTTACCCGAATATTATTTTAATTCCAGCCGCCTTTTTATTTGGTTTATCCATTTGTATTACGGCAGCGAGCTTTAAAAAATATTTATAACCTCGCACTGCATAGAATGAAGTTTGAAGGAAATAGCCAAGATTTCCTTCAAAATGTATGAATATGTTTGTAGGGATTACGCATCTCTTTCGAGAGACTCGTCAATACCTTTGGAGCGGTGTTTATTTTATGTTAGGAGGAGGTATGTTGGCGTTAGGATTGCATTTTCTGTCCCCGTTTTGAAATATACTCACTGTTGAATTTTAGCGAAACGGTGTTTCCTTGATAGATGAGTTCGTTAAATCAGAAAGTTCGGTTTCATATTGTGAGAGAATATCATTTAGTATTTTCTGTGAACTTGCTCTCGTAACCCCTGTTTTGATTTTCTGTATCTCAGTTTCTAGCCAAGCTATACGAAAGTGACGGGATTTATTAACGAGGTGAAATTCATCTAAAAAAACAATCTTGTTCATAAATGCACATACCCATTATTCTATTCTTATATGATGTAATAATAACATAACAATAACCTATATATCTTTAATTTTTTTCCTAAAAACTCTCTCAATTCTGAATAGAATTTCTCATTAAATTCCCATTGTGTTTTTGGCAACCTTAACCCGAGTCAATTTAAGTTAAGGAGTTGTCGATGAATACGTTAGGAAAAAAGGTTTTACTCACCGTCTCTGTGTCTATGATGGTATTGACTGTACAGGCTTCCGAAAATGCCCAGTTAGCTCAGGCTATCAAGCAACTTGAAGCCGCTCAGCATTCGCTTACGCGTGCGGAGGTTCTGGCTCAGACCTCGGAGAAAAACCGTGAATATTTTGATTATCAAGCTGCACGTCGAGATATTAATGCGATTAAAAGTGGCATTAATCAATATATCAATCCAACACGTGCCATTCCTCGCGATCCCAACGCCTCTCGTCGCTTGCAAGAAGATTACACCAAATTAAGACATTAAGGAGGACAGTATGGCAAGTGATTATACCCCGCTTAAGGCCTTTGAAATTGCCAGTGGCTTAAATGCCACAGAGCTTCGTGCCTTCTTTGCGATTATTTTCGTGGCATTGTTGCTGTTTGCTTATGTGTGGGCAATGAAAAAAGGTTATAGCGGGTTATTTAGTGGGTTTAAGGGAGATCTCTTTGACTACTTAAAATTGATTCTGAAAGGGGCAGCAGTGTTAATTGTTGTCGTGCTATTTTTCGTTTCTGAGAGGTAATTATGACTCTTTTCCATTCTTTTTTTCAGCAAGTAAAACGCACTTGGCAATGGGGTGCACAGCGTTATTTGGCTTTTTCAGTTCTGTGTTTTGGGGCAGTGCAAAACGCCTTAGCCGCAGGACCTGACGCATCCAAAATTCCTGATTTTAAAATTCCTGGCATTGATAGTAATACGACAGATCCCCTTGAAATAGTTTGGATTGTATTCAAAGGTGTTGCAGTGATTGCGGCAGTCTGTATTGCAGCATTATGTATTTTGGTTGTAGCAAAATCCTTAATTAAGACCTATAACCAAGCAACGGAAGAAGGAGACAAAAAAGGTTGGACACCTTTCATTATTGCATTGATTGTAGGGTTTGTGATGATTTTCTTCACCCTCTGGCTCGTAAAAATGGCGATTGGTTTGTTTTAATCTTTTTCGTTCACAGGATAAGTTATGTCACATCAAGACAACATTCAATTTTTACCCACCCGACTTAATCGAGAAGCGACCGTGTACGGTGGGATGACAGTGCCTGAATTTGGTATTGCCGCAGCGATCGGATTTGGGGTTGGGTTGGTGATTGGCATTATGCTGTGGGCGATAGGTGCATCTTGGATTCTCGCCCCTGCTTTTGCGATGTTGATGTGCATTATTTTTGTACTGATTGGCAAAGTGCTGTTCGCACGCTTAAAGCGGGGAAAGCCTGAAGCCTATTTAAACCGTCTGATTGAAGAACGCATGGATTCGCTTTTAGGCGGCAATAAATTTATTCGGCGTGTCGGCTTTTGGGCCACTCGTCGTTCTTCAAGAGGACTGTTCTAAATGAGTAGATTGAAAAGTGAACTGAATCATAAAGATCGCCAATTAACCGTCGCCAAGATTGCGATCGTTTGCATCACCCTTATTTGTTTTGCCTTAATGTTTATTATTTACACCTTCCCAAGTACCTTGAAAATCTTACTTCCCCCTGATTTAAGGGCTGGCAGCCAGCGACCTTGGTGGGAAGTGCCAACATCAACCGTCTATGCCTTTGCCTATCAAACCTTTCAGCAACTTAATCGTTGGACACTTGATGGGACTCAAGATTACGAAAAAAACATTGAAGCACTTAAGCCTTTTTTAACCCCCTCTTGTGAAGCCTTTTTGCAACAAGATTATGAGGATCGCCAACGTCATAGTGAATTGCGTGATCGTGTGCGTGGCGTGTATGAAATCCCAGGACGGGGATTTAGTGATGATCGCGTGATTGTCCATAGCCGAGATAGCTGGACGGTGAATTTGGATTTAAGTGTCGATGAGTATTACAAAGACGAACCTGTCAAACGTGTTTTAACCCGTTTCCCTATCAGTATTGTGCGAATGGATATTGATTCACAGCGTAATCCTTGGGGATTAGGTTTTAACTGTTATGCCTCCATACCCTTACGTTTAGAGGCAAGTGAGAGTGGGGAGAAAAAATAAATGAAGCGAAAAACCTTACGAAATTTGACCGCACTTTGTGCCGTTATCGCATTGAATGCCCAAGCCGAGCTTTTAATGAAGTGGCAGCGTCTTCCTTTGCCGATTGATTTGCAGGTGGAGAAAGAACGGGTCATTTTGGTCGATAAAAACGTCAAAGTGGGCTATCCAAAAGCCTTAGAGGGGAAAATCCGTTTACAATCCACAGGTGGGGCGGTGTATCTTAAAGCCTTAGAACCCTTTCCTACCGCACGGTTACAGCTCAAAGATATGCTGACCAACGAAATTATTTTGCTAGATATTACCGCAAAAGAAAAGGTGGCCAATCCTCAAGAAACCGTTCGCTTACTTTATGAGGGAAAAGTAGAAAATCAATCAGGCAGTCTAAATCAAGATGAAGAGGGAGAAGAACAGGCCTTAGCCTCCCCTCAATTACCTGTACCTGCTGCCCTGACCCGTTATGCCGCCCAGATGCTTTATGCCCCATTGCGTACGGTTGAATCCGTTCCAGGTATTCGCCAAATTGCACACGGCTTGCCGTCAAAAATCACCACGTTATTACCTGCATTACCCATCACTGCAACGCCATTAATGAGCTGGCAATTAGGGGATTATGTGGTCACCGCCATTCGCCTACAAAATAAAGGCGCCTCACGCCTTGACCTCGACCCGCGTGAGCTGCAAGGGCGTTTTTATGCGGCGACTTTTCAACATCATTGGTTGGGAGGTAGCGGTTCAACGGAAGATACAACAACCCTTTATTTGGTCACGGAAGGGCGACCAAATCAAGCTATCATTCCTGAATCGAAAAAATATGCGCCACCGAAAAAAGTCAAACGCACCAAAATTGTGGTGAAAAAAGTGATTGAGCAAACTCGCTCTGCAACAGTGAAGGAGGCACAGAATGAAAGCCAATAAGATGTTTATTGTCATTGGTGCGATTATTTTCCTTATGGTCGGTGGTGTATCCTATCTCTTATTTAGTGGTTCGTCATCGTCTTCAAGCACAAAACCCAGTGTGTTGGATACCGCACTTAAAGATCTGACCCCTGAAGAAATCCGTCAATTGGGTTTAGAGGGGGATACCAAAAATGACACGGTACGCACGTTAATTGGGGCGGCGAAAGAAAGTAACCGTCGTTATGAGAAAGTAATCTCGCAAAATGAAAAAATCCTCAAAGAAAATGAAACCTTGCGTAAACGTGAGCAAGATGTGCAGCAACAAGTTGATGAGGCGGTACAAAGCAAAACGCGAGAGCTACAAAATATGGTGGCGATACTTCGCGAAGAAATGTCGCAGTTAGTTCAAGGTCGCACGTCCTCTAATGAGTCAAGCACTTATCAGGGCAATACAACCAATGGGATTGGCGTTGAGGAGGATACTCCGCTTCCTATCGGAAATGGTCAAGGGGGAACGGGGACAGCGGAAAACGGACAGCGCGTTGAATGGGTTAATCCTGATGATCAAATCGAAGATGAACGTAACCCTGCTAAAATTGGCTTCCCAAACCTTAACGTATCCAATACCACATCGGGTAAAAAGGGATTACCTTTTATTTCAGGCAGTGATGAGAATGACCGTGGCACAACCTCTTCAAGCTCATCGAGTGGGAAACAAAAAAATAAAATTGCGGTTTACACGATCCCTGAAAATTCAACGTTGATGGGCTCAACGTCAATGACCGCCTTATTAGGGCGTATCCCAATTGGTAATTCAGTAAATGACCCTTACCCGTTTAAAGCCATTATTGGACGGGATAATTTAATTGCCAATGGGATTGAACTGCCTGACATCGAACAAGCTATTGTGTCAGGGACGGCAACAGGGGATTGGACCTTATCTTGTGTGCGTGGTAAGGTAAAAAGTCTGACGTTTGTATTTAGTGATGGACGGATTGTTACCCATGGCAACCTTGGCAAAGGGGATGAAAACATTGGCTGGTTATCCGATCCACACGGTATCCCTTGCATTCCTGGGGAGCGAAAAACCAATGCCCCTGAATATTTAGGCACGCATTTCTTGTTGGCTGCCGCAGGTGCTGCCGCACAAGGTTACTCACAAGCCCAAACCACGACAGTAGTTGATGGCAACACGGTTGTCGGTGCAGTAACAGGGCAACAAGGCAAATATGTGGTCGGGCAAGCACTTGGGCAAGGTATTCAAGAAACCGCAAATTGGTTTAAAGAGCGTTATGGGCAGAATTTTGATGCCATTTATGTGCCACCTGGCCACCCTATTGCGATCCACATTGATAAAGCCATTGACATTGATTACGACCTCAACGGACGTAAAGTGAAATATGCCCAATTTTCTCGTTCCACTCAGCTTGATTAAGACTTCAATTAAGGAATTTGCTATGAAAAGAAGACAAATTTTTACCGCACTTATTACGTTTTGTGTATTGTCTGCGTGCTCAACCTCACAGAAAGCCTTATTGCCAACGGGTGAGGAAACGATGCAGGCGATTTGGAATAAAGGGGGCAGTGGCGCACAGTTACAGGTTTATCGCGATAGCAATAACCGTCAGCTTGATCCTGTCAATTATATCGAATTTAAAGAACAACGGGATTATACTCGCACGGCAGAAAATGAAATTAAAAACCTTTTTCCCAAGCTCCCTAATCCAGATTTAATTATGTATGTGTATCCTCATTTATCGGCATCAGGTGAGCCAATGCCGATCCCAGGGTATTCCACGGTGATCCCCTTTTATAGTCGCGTACAGTACGCACAACCAGGCGAACGGACAAGGGGGTTATAATGGGCGTGTTTTCAGAGGTATTGGCGTCCTTTTTTCCTGATAAGGTGGCGTCTCGTCCAGAAAAAAGCAATTGCGTAGAAAAAAACGTTGAGAAAGAAACGCATTCAGTTGAGCCTGCATCTGAGCTTTCCGTGCCTCACACTGTGAAGCGGAGTGGAAAATTAACCCAAGCGGCACATCATCAGCGACTATATAGCAAGCAGCCCTCTTTTGTAGATTATTTGCCGTGGGGCGAATTTTTAGAACAAGAAGGCGTGATGTTATTAGATGATGTACGCAGTGTTGGTGTGGTATTTGATGTTAAACCTATTGGTACGGAAGGGCGTGGCGAGGACTATTTAAGTCGTGTACGCAGCCTTGTTAAAGACGCACTGCAAGACAGTTTTGATGAATTAGATAATTACCCGTACGTTGTGCAGTTTTATTGTCAAGATGAACAAGATTTACGCCCTTATGTGGAAAGCCTGAAAGCCTATATTGCCCCTGAAATTCAACAAAGTGCGTTCACGCAAGAATGGCTGAAAAATACGGCGAAGCATTTAAAGGATATCAGCAAGCCAGGGGGATTATTTGTTGATGATCGCATTACTAATACGCTCTGGTCTGGGCGTATTCGCCGTACGCGAATGGTCATTTACCGTTATGTGGGAAAAAATGAAGAACAAAGTGCGGTAGAAAGTTTAAATAATGCCTGTGAGCGGGTGGTTGGGGCATTGACGACTGCAGGCCTTCATTTAACACGCCAAACAGGCGAGCAAATTCATCAATGGTTACTCCGTTGGTTTAACCCCAATCCTGCGATGGCGTTTGATCTCGATAATGGCAGCTGCTATGACAAACTGCATCAACCAACAAGCGATGATCTGCCGTTTGTTGGGCAAGATTTTTCTGAAAATCTCTTTTATAACCAGCCTGAAAGCAAACAGGATTATTGGTATTTTGATGGGCTACCCCACGAAGTGGTGGTTGTTGACAACCTAAGAAATACCCCAGCCATCGGGCATTTCACAGGTGAGGTTCGGCGTGGTAAGAATATTAATGCCTTATTTGACTTGTTGCCTGAATCGACCATTATGGTGACAACCATTGTGGTATATCCTCAAGACAAATTAGAAGCCCATCTTGAACGAATCAGCAGCCGTGCGGTAGGCGAAAATTATGAATCGATTTACCTGAAACAAGATGTCAAAACCGTGATGGAATACCTCAAAGATGGCCACAAGCTCTATCAAGCAAGTCTAGCGTTTTATCTTCATGGTAAAGATGAAAAAGAGCTCAAACGACGTTCTCGTGAACTTCGAACCATTTTACTGAGTAACAATCTTGTGCCTGTCAAAGAAAATGCTGAAATTGCGCCGTTGAACAGTTATCTCCGTTGGTTGCCAATGAATTTCAATCCGCAGTTGGATATGAAAACCCATTACTATACCAAGTATTATTTTGTGCAGCACCTCGCTAACATGTTGCCTGTCTTTGGGCGTGAAACAGGCACGGGACACCCTGGCATTACCTATTTTAATCGCGGTGGTTCCCCCCTGGATTTTGATCCCATTAATCCGAAAGACAGAGCCAAAAATGCCCATAAATTGCTGTTGGGGCCAACAGGGTCGGGCAAATCAGCCACATTGAATGCTCAAATGGCACAACTGATGGCAGTACATCGACCACGTCTCTTTGTGGTTGAGGCAGGAAACTCCTTTGGCTTATTTGCCGATTACGCCCAACGTTATGGTTTAACGGTCAACCGTATATCCCTTGAGCCGAGCAGTGATATTGCTTTACCGCTTTTTTCCGAAGCCCATAAACTCCTCGAAATGAACGTCGATGTTGAGGCGGTTATTGATGAGGAAGAGGACGATGAAGAGGGCAGTGAGCAACGTGATTTATTAGCTGAAATGGAATTGACCACACGCTTAATGATCACGGGCGGCGAGATGAAAGAAGATGACAAAATGAGTCGTGCCGACCGAGCCCAAATCCGTCGTGCCATTATGATGGCCGCCGAAAAAACCTATGCTGCGGGGCGACAAACCCTAGCTGGTGATATTCGCGATGCTTTAGAGGCGTTGAGTCAACACCCCGATACTCGAGAAGAACGACGTGCAAGATTGGCTGAAATGGCAGAAGCGATGGATATGTTTTGTACGGGAATTAATGGGAAGTTTTTTAACCGTGAAGGGGAAATTTGGCCAGAGGCAGACATCACCCTTGTGGATTTAGCGATGTTTGCCCGTGAAGGCTATGAAGCCGAGCTTTCCATTGCGTATATATCCTTAATCAACCATATCAATAGCCTTGGGGAAAAATACCAGCACAGTTTTCGCCCTATCGTCAATATTACCGATGAATCCCATATTATCACCGTCAATCCCTTGCTTGCTAAATTCTTGGTAAAAGGGTCAAAAATGTGGCGAAAATTGGGCATTTGGTTGTGGCTGGCTACGCAAAATATGGAGGATTTTCCGAAAGAGGCAGCGAAATTGCTCAGTATGATTGAATGGTGGGAGTTGCTGAATCTCACCAATGATGAGATCGAAGAAGTGAACCGTTTTCGTCGTCTTTCTGAAGCACAAAAATTGATGCTGCTGTCTGCGAAAAAAGCCGATAAAAAATATACCGAAGGAGTGGTGCTGGCAACGAATATGGAAGCTTTATTCCGTGTCGTGCCACCGAGTATTTATTTGGCTCTGGGTATGACAGAAAAACACGAGAAAGCACAACGCCGAGCCATTATGGCTGAGCATCAGTGCAGTGAACTTGATGCAGCCCTGATAATGGCAAAACAGATTGATAAAGCAAGAGGAATTACTGATGAGCCAACCTAAGACAAGTCGTGTCGGCCTCTTATTTCAAGCTGACCCAATTATTCGTCCTTTTAATCTTGAGCCAGTTTTGCAAGATTTAGAGCGGCTTTGTAAGCAGATTTTAGCAAGAGTAGGGAATGTACAACAGTTTATTTTGTATCCGCATCGTGTGTTCAAACAACGTGCGTGGCATATTAAGGTGATTGGCGAGAAAGGGATCACTTATCTTTTACTCAATATTGGTGGGTATTATCAATTTGTTAGCGAGATGAATGCCACACGGCTTTCTTTAAGTGTTGCCGATGACATTGATGCCTTTTGGTTTGCCTATGCGTTGAGTGAAAAACTCGAGATTTCCCCAACCATTCCGACTGGGCTATTTGGAGGAGACACACAATGAAACCCCGTTCAAAAACACGCAAAATATTGGCCGCACTTTTAATCGGCGTATTGCTCTTTTTAAGTGTGCTTTTACTTGGCGTGGTATTGGTTACCTATATGCCAGGACTTAATTTAACACAGTGGCTGCAGGAAACCGCCAATGGCTGGTTTGCTTGGCGGCTTTTCTTGTATGCAGTGGTGATAGGATTAATGTATCGCATTTATCGCATTCGTCCGTTCCCCGTTCAACTTTGGCGATTAGTGATAGCGGTATTCCTCATCGTTGAAGGGCTGAATGTACTCTATCGATTATAAATGGGAGGAAAAGATGACGTTTAATGTGGACAGCTATCTTGAATATTTTCTTACATTATTGGGTTGGATAATCAACAATGGTTTATTTGGATTGCTGGTCAGTACAGGCTTATTTATTGCTCCTTTAATTGGTGTACTGATCAAAACGTGGTTAGAGGTGAAAAAGCAAGGGGCAGATGAGGGAAACAAAGGCGAATTGCTGATTGATTGGCTAGGCATGCAATTTTTTCCTGCAATGCTGGTGATTGTGATCACCCTTGCCCCAATGTTACCGATTTCGCTCAATAATATGGCTTACAATGTGGAGCAATCGAAGCATTGTGGCTATAAAGTGCCATTAGCCCCTGAAAGAACAGGTTATGCCAATATGGTGAGTGAATTTGCCGATAAACAAGCCAAAGTGCCCTTGTTGTGGGGCTTGATGCACGCGGTGAATAAAGGGATTTTACACGGTGCGGTTTCAACCATTCCTTGTAAGCCTGATTTGCGTCAAATCCGTTTTGAAGTGCAACACGAAAAAATTAACAACCCCGCACTGCTGACCGAAGTCCGTCAATTTGTGCAGCAATGTTATTTGCCTGCTCGTCGTAAAGTGTTGGATAGCCAAGTAGCAATGAATGCCGCACAAGCTAGAGAGGTAAGCTGGCTTGGCGGGAAAATTTTAGTGAATAATAGTGAACTTTATCCTCGTTATCGTGCGATGCAACCGATGCAACGTTGGGCTTATGACCCTAACCGCGATCAGGGATTACCCAATACGGGCGAGGGCGGTTTCCCTCATTGCGATGAATGGTGGGCAGATAGCCAAGTGGGGCTAAAAGATATGCTACTTACGGATATGCGGCAAAACCTATCGGTGAAATTAGGCGAGTTGTTTACTGATGCAAATATTCAAGATGAGGCGTTACTTCGCACCTTATTACGCCCTGAAAATATTAATATCTCAAGGGGGAAAGCCTATGAGGGGTACGGCGGTAGTTTAGATTCTACGCTAACCAATAATGTTTCTTCTGTGGTATCCGCATTGGGGATTACTGCGGGCAGCCTTGCTGCTTACCCTGGTTTTGATGCAATGCGTAATGCGTTGCCTATGATCCAAGCCTTGCTGATTATGGCAGTCATTATTTTAACGCCGATTGTCATTATATTTAGTGGGTATTCCTTAAAAGCGATTGTAACGTTGATGTTTGTGCAGTTTGCATTAGTGACCGTGTCATTTTGGTGGGAGCTAGCACGTTGGTTGGATTCGTTTCTGATTAGCATTTTGTATAATTCCCCTAGTCATCAATCAGAAATTAGTTGGGCGTTTCTCCAAAATAGCCGTGATGATGTGATTATGAGCTTTGTGTTAGGGGTAATGTTTTTGGTTTTGCCTGGGGTTTGGGTTACGGCAATGTCTTGGGCTGGAGTAGGGCTAGGAAATTTGGCGAGTCATTTTGCTAATTCATCGAAACAGGTTCAAGCTAGTGGTTCTGAGGGGACAAAACTACTAAAACCTAAGACTAAATAATCTAAAAAAGAGCGAATTAGCTCTTTTTTAGAACTTAATAAGATAAATTTACAGATATCAATCATGGAGTTTTATGTCGTTACTATCGTAGTAACCGTAACCAGAGTGCCCCACTCTATACCCTTCATCTAGACTGTAATCAAACTCATATTTATTGCTGTTATCATTATTTGATAGTATTTCACCTAAGAAATTTCTCACTTCTTTTGGGAGAAACACGAAGGCAATAATTAAAGCGAAGACAACTATCAGTGTAGTTAAGTAGTAGAATAATGTAAAGAGCAAAACAGAAATGCCGAGAATGATAACCGCTTTAAGCCATTTAGACACCTGCCAGCATTTAAATTTGTTAATCACATTTTCTGTCTTATCAACGAATTTCGCAAAACCTGTCATTTTCATTTTTGCCTCCCGTTATTGGACGTTATCCATTAATTTTTTTGAATAAATAATTTTATTATCTTTATCTTTAAGAGTATAACTGAGAACCGTTCCTGTTAAATTGTCTAGTCCATCGGCAGAATTAAACTGAATATTTACAGATAATACTATGTTTCTATTAATATTACCAAATTGATCTTTTCTGTGTTGTATAAATTTTTTGGCTTCTGCTTTAGGCATTTGAATACCGTCAATTACTTCTGGGTTAGATACATAAAGATTGATTCGTCTTGGTAAAGTTTTGGTATAGTGAGTAATTAGCCCCCCATCTATATATAAATGACCATTCATTAACGGTTGATAAGTAAACTGATTTTTTTCAAAATCATACTCGCCAAATTGAGTATCAACTAAAATCGTAAACTCAGGGGAGAGCGGTGCTTTTTCTACCAAGGTTTTCAGTTTTTTCCCAGCTTCTTCCACTTTATCTTGGAATTCAAATTCATCATTCTTATACTTATGGTAAGTCGGTTTATCACTATATAGCAGCCACTCTTCAGCAAGTGGTTTAAAATCTGTGATATTATTTAAACGCAATGACTCAATCAATATATTGTCATAATTAAATTTTTTTACTGCAGCAAAAGTTGAAAGGGGGATGAGTAAAAAAGTTCCGATAACTAATAAGGCTAATTTTTTGGCAAAGAAAAACATTTATGTCTCCTTGGTTAATGATAAGTGGTGAGGTTGATTGTATGGTTTAAACGCTATCTATAGAGAAATTTACAATTTATATTTCTTTAGTCCAATCAACAACTTTTAACCCTTCTACTTTTGAAAACTCTTTAATATTATTTGTTACGATAGTTAAGCCTAAACTTCTTGCATGGCCTGCAATCATAGCATCGTATGGACCAATAGGTTGCCCTTGCTTAGCTAATTCTGCTCTTATTTGCCCACTATGGTATGCAGCCCTTTCATCATAATTTAGAATAGTCAATCTTGAGCAAAAAGACTCAATAACGGATAAGTTATGAGCTACTTTGGCACTTTTTTCTGCACCATAGATGAGTTCCATTAGGACTATTGAACTCATACAAATCATAGTCTGATTTTCATTAAATAGAGGTAACATATGCACAGGTTTGTTTTTTATCGTAAAAATCGCGATATTAGTATCTAGCATATACTTTAGCATTAGAACGATTCTCTTTCTTGCATCTGTGGTTGTTCTCTATCAAGCATAAAATCATCTGATACGGTATGCACATCATTAAACCAACTATCCCAAACTTTATTGATTGGAGTGATAATACGAGTATTGCCCTGAACAATAATATTTACATTTTTTATTTTTTCGGGCAATTCTGCAGTTTTAGGGATTCTAATTGCCTGACTTTTATTGTTCATAAAAATAGTTGCGGTTACTATACTCATACTAATCTCCTGCTTGTATATGATTTTTGTATATACTATGCGATGTGTAATGTATTGTAAAGTAAAAAGCACATAATTTAGACAAATTTAATTATGTGCTTTTATTATTTAGTGTTGTTATTTTCTACATGCTGCTTTTAAAGACCTGTTCGCCGAATCTGTGTTGAAGCGAAGTTTTGTTTAATCGCTTTTTTTACATTACATTCGATAGAGTCGTCATATTGCCCATTCTTGTAAATGTCAACGCTAGGGTTGTCAATCGTGTTGGTACCTCTACCTTGAAGAAAACCAACACGGTAAGAAATTCCGTTATTTTTAAGTTCCATTACATTCGTAATAAATCCTGAACCTACTGAAATTTCAGAGTTTTCATTGGCAATAACTTGTTTGATTGGATTTTTAAAGCTAAGTTGGCCATAGCTGTATTCATAATCATTGCCAACTTTTTTCACCATGATGGGTTTACCATCTGTTGCTGTGCAAGAAAAAATAATATTGCTATTATTTGCCGCAAATGCCGTAGTAGAAAAAAAGGCAGCTAAAATGATACTTGAAAAAAGAGATTTACGCATAAAAAACTCCTATTGTCTGTGTGTTAATAATGTACCAATGAATGATTAAAAATGCGACTATTTTTTAATTTGTTCTATTCATTACATAATCAGCTTCTTGATTTCGGCGTCGAGCATTTATTCCACCGTTATCAACTTGACGTCTTCTGATTGCGTTAGCTAATGCTGTCATATCTCCTGTATTTGCTGAAACATTCGCTGCTTTTACAACTGATTCTAATTTAGTCAGAGAGCCGTAATTATAAGCCATTGAGATTAAAGCTGCTTGTGCATTTGGGGGTAATTTATCCCAAGTTGCTGCGGAGACATTTTTTCTTGCAATATTTGCAAACTCTTGGGTTCTTCGTGTTAAATCTCGTTCCGCATCTTCCCGAGTTACTGTCATTCCAGGTTGGACTTTGATCACTGTACCATCCGCTTTGGTAATAGTGTCTGAGCCGTAGCCTAGGCGATGGGCATTGACGTCCCAATCTGCTTTACCAATGAATCCCTCAAACTTTCTTAATAACCCTGTTGCTTGATCAAGGGAGGAGCCACTAATGGGGGTGATAGGCTTATAATTACCTGAATTATTTCCTCCTTGACGACTGCCCGTATTATAAGGTGGTCTGTAAGATATTGTATTGTTTGTCATAGGAATATCCAGAGCAATATTGTGGCGAGGTAAGGAAATATCGCTTGCCTCTATATGATCTTCGGTATTTGGCGTGCCGTAAACTAAATCATTCGCACGTTTGTCCACGCTGTCATAGCTATTTCCATGATTACCTACATTGGCTTCACGATTGAGTTTGTTTTGAATCACCACAGAAGCCGTATTGCTAGTGATCATCTTTTGCATATCCATTTCAAGTTTTACTTGAGAAATTTCTAAATCAATTTTATTTAAGGCTTTTTCTAGCTCCTGTTGTGCATTTTGATCGGCGGCCACATAAGGCTCTCGCATTCCCGCAAGTATTGCTCGGCGCGCTAATAGCATTTTTTCCATCACTTTGGCGGTGGCAATTTCTGCAGATAAACGCTGACTGAGAACCTCTACATCAGGATCTTCGCGTAAGGCTTCAATTAACCCCCGGGTAACAGGGATAGTATTTGAACTGAGTTCGACTAATATTTCTTTACTTGGTGTATCCATATTTAGCACTTGTTCAAGTTTTTCTATGGTTTGGATATTTTCTTCTTCAATAGCTGGACCAAGCCCTGTACCTGCTCTTGAACTCGTTTGGGGACCGCAATCTGCTGTACAGGTGGAGATGGACTGCTCACCAATGATTCTTGTTAGGAACTCTGAGAGTTTTTGTGGTGAGTCGAAAGTTTGACAGAGAGCTCCCGTACACGCTTTTCCTGTAAGTTGGCTGGCATCTAAAGCTTGGCGATTTTGTAATAAGTTATATCCTGCTTTAGAGACATCTTCGATGAGTTTAATTTGCTTTTGATATTCGCCCCCTCGCTTTTCACCGCCAACCCATTCTTTTCCTTTTTTACCTTTATTCTCTTCTGAGCTCTTTTGTGCTTTTTGCGCATCTGGCTCGGTCGCTACGATATCTTTATAGTTTTCCAAGTCGGCGGATTTTGCCCAGCGACCATTTAGCGTATAGTCAGCAAGTTGTTTAGACATCGCTTCACAGCTGGTTTTTAGACGGTTGAAGTCAATGCGGCCTTGATAAACTCCATTTGTTAGAAGATCATAGAGTTGAGGATTGGCACGCTGGATAACCATGGCAGGCAAGCTTGCGACAGCGCCTTTAGCAGATTCAATAACATTGCCCATTAAATCTTTAAAGCCTTCTGTCAGGCCATTTAATTGGTTTTTTACTGTTGTCTTAATATCAAAATTACCGCACATTAAGTTAGCTTTCCAACCAATCCCAAACTCAATCGCTTTTAGCGATTTTGCGCGAGTAGGTGGCGTCATATAGCCTGAACCACCGCCGATTTGATAGTAAATTTGGTCTGATAAGACAGAGTCTGATTTATTAAATTGAACTTTATCTAACAGTGAGTCATCAGCGTAAATGGATGAAGTACTGAGTGCTAAAAGGACTGCAATACTCACTTTATTGAGTTGTTTCATTGTATTTCCTTTTCTTCGTTATCGTTGTACCAATCAATACTATAGAGAAAGGTTTGGCCGCGACGTTTACAGCATTTATAAGGACGCCATAATGCCCAGGCATAATTCCCTTTTTCAGATAACATTGTGGGCGGGGTATCGGGGAATGCGCTACACGATTGTTGCGTTTCAGGGAAGAGTTGTTGCCATTTGTGGTTTTTAGCATTGCCTTCTTTTACCGGCTTTGGATACCAAGTACCTGCACCGCCCGTTCTGGCCGCAGGTTGATAAATATGTAATTGCCCCATACGAGTAACAATATCTGCAACACGCTGTGCAATAACCGCTGAAGCCTTGTAATCATGAACTTGAGTAACAGCACCGCTACGAGGGAAAATATTTCCCCACATCTCAGCACTAGAACGCACTTCTCGCATTCCCGGTGTGAATGCTTCCGGATAGAACATTTCAGGTAAATTTTTTGTCCAAGCAAAATAGTCTAGGCTGCTTAGGAAATAAGGCATAAAAGAGGTCGTCTGGCTTTGACAGTAGTAGCCAGTATTATTTAACATACTGGATATAGCGCCTTGTGGATGCCCAATGGCAGTTGCGTTTTTAAAGTTAAACTGGCTGTAATTTTTTTGTGGAGAGCGATACTCACCGCCTTTGACCCCTTGAGACATCACATTCATTTCTGACCACGGATTTTGCCCATCGTGGTTATAGGCTGAAATCACCATTTCAGGTAAAAAGTGGCGTACTTTTGTTGAGGTGCGAACTTTGCAGCCAAAATAAGTGCAGAAGAGCCAAAAACAGGTCCCTACCACCTTGTATTCTAAGCAGCTAGTTGAAGCACTTGATGCCATAATGGTTGCGGTATTGATCTCACCTTGTACCGTTGTCGTAAAGGCAAGTGCGGTACAAAGTGCGGTCAGTTTTTGAGGGCATTTTTTTATCATCTTATTTCTCCCCTTTTTGCTGTATCCATTGTTCCCAAAGTGTTATTGCCTGTTGCACATCATTTACCCCATAAACCACCGCTTGACCAAATTGCGGGCTGTCAAATAACACTGCAGGCACTTTGCGAATACCCATTTGCCAGCCGATAATCACGCCTTGATAAGCCTGTTGTAATTCACGGATTTGGGGTTGGCTATCAGGACGTTGAAAGAAAGCTTTCGCTTGACTTTCCGCTTGTGTGGGATTGCTACTTAAGGTTTGGCTAAGCGCATCTTCCCATTGTTCGACACGGTCGATATGGTAAAGATGCTGAGCCAGTTGGGCATTTTGAATGGGGTAGGCTTGCGTGCTGAAAACCGTGATATTGACTTCGCTTGGAAGTTCAGCCCAAGCCGCTATGCTGATGCCTAAACATACAAGGAGCGTTCGCTTTATCATGACCTTTTACCAAATGAAAGAGAAATAGCCCAACCTTAGCGAACTTCCAAAATGAACTGAATAATTAATTCTCTTTGAAATAAAAACAATTATTGTGCAAAGAAACAGCAAAAAAGGATTTTTTTATGGAAGTGAATTTTGTATGATAAGGGCATTAAGTCAGCTACCTTGGTAGCCCTTAAAACGTTGCAGAACACCTGAAATAGCAACGGACTAGCCCGCGGTGGTAGTTGTGTTCATTGCCGAAATAACCTCAGCATTCTGAAAGAGGTTTCAGTGATTACACTGTGAATGTGTCTTTTATCTCACCTGTTCAGGGAAAACTGTCCCTGCAGGGCATTTCTCCTTGAACCTATGTTTAACTTCAATGGAGAATGCATTATGAGCAATTCACTTCCTTTCGATCCGTTTGGATCATCTCAACAACCTGAAAAAGCCAAAAAATCTTTTTCCTACGTTTTAGGGCGGGGTTTAGGCAAAGCCGTGGTTTTTGCACGCAACAAATTATCAGGCGTGAGCCAAGCGGTTCATCATAGTATTGAAGATGATGTTCAGCGACGTTTGGCTGAGCAAGAAGCCTTTCACGAAATGTTGCAACAGCAACAGGAAATTTCCTATTGCGAAGAAATCGAAAAACTTAAGCGGCGTCATTTAAAAGTCGTTCTCTCAATGAGCTTAATTGGCTTATTAATGGGAGCCGTGTCCGCAGCTATCTTATTTTGGTATTACTAAACTAACGTTTAGATAACCTTGCTACGTCCTTTGGGGAAACACATTGCTTCCCACAAGGAGGTTGTGTTTCCCCACTATTTTTAAGGAGAAACACAATGAGAGTGCAAATTTTACTCTCGGCAATTGGAGATTATATGCCGAAATATCAGCATCTTGATACGAAACCCCAGCAAGCCTTGATTGATGAAGTTATTCAGCAAGCTAAGGCTGTTTGGGCTGCTCGCCAACCACAAGAAAGTGCGGTGCGATTTTTACAAAAAATGCCTGCTCAGAATGGTTCACATTTTCGTTTTTTAGAGGTGACTCAAAAAGACGAAAATACCTTGTTGGTTTCAGGAGGGCGAACAAGATGAAAGCCAAGCTAAAGGCATTATTCCATCATTTACAGACAGTAACGTTATTACGCTTAAGTGGTGATTTACGCAAAGGGGCTTACCTGATGGGACTTGGACTTGTAGGAACGGTTTTATCTTCAGACAACGTTTCTGTTCTTGAAGGGATTTTTCTCTTTCTTTTTGGTGCAGTTACTTGGATAATAGGTCATCTTTGTGCTTATTATACAGATATTAAGTCAAAACATACGCAAGGAGAGAAAAAATGAACTGGCCACTCTTTGTTATACTCGGTTTGTCAACGCTCTTTATAGGCACGTTTGTTGGGCTTTTATATTGGGCGAATTGGGATTTAATTAAAGCAGAGTTTTCAGAAGATGAAGCACTTGCTGACAAAGATCCCGAAAACAAATCGAATTAACCTTTCAACACCTATCTTAATCGTATCACGATAAGATATTCCTATCCTTAGGGGAAAACGTTTCCCTTGAGGAAATGTGTTTCCCCTTTTTATTTTGGAGAAACATAATGAATATTTTACACACTTATTTTGACAATAAATTGGTTGAAGCTGGCTTTCCAAGTGAATTAACGATTGAAAGTTCGCTTTCTTATAGCCAAGGCGATGGCGTTGCCTTTTATGGTCGGCTTTATTCTGATGATTGGATTAATCTGTATAAACACATTTATCCTGAACAAACAGAGAAAGCCTATCGCCGATTTGCATTTATTGCCGAATATATTGGGGCGAATGAGTATTTCAATGTGCTTGACATTACGCGTAATCATTTCGGTTATCGCTATTCCCATTGTAATACGATGAGCCTTGATACGCGTCCAGCGGAAGAAGCGTTCTGCTTTCGAGATATTCGCAACAAAGATAAAGCTATATTCAGAGAAATCTGGGACAACTTTATTGCGGATTTGGGCGAATACATTAAAGACACCTCAACAATACTGGAACGTCTTGGGTATCGTTTGTTGGAATCAATGTATATTGAACCAGAAGAAAAACGTCGCACCATTAATACTAAGCAGTATCGCATTGAATTTACGGTTGAACCCGTGCCTTTTCATTATGGCTATTTTAGCTCAGAAGATTTTGGCTATGAGGATACCAATCAATTTTGCGAAGCCATTTTGAATGGCATGAAAATCGTTGATTTAAGTGCTACGGTCTATCACAAAGCACTCGACATTCAAATGGGCGAAAGTTCATTAGGTTGGTGTACTTACTTGAGTGAGGATACCACTTACGGTGGCAATCAACGTTATTTAATCCTTGATGCCATTCGTGAAGCGAGAACTTTTGCACACAAGCTGGCAGGCTTAACGCAATTACGTCAGTCTCAATAAATTGACTTTCTTTTCAACCCAATCGGGGAACATTCTCCGATTGTGGAGTGGTTCCCCTTTTTATTTAGGAGAACCACAATGAAAAATTCAACACAGAAAAAAGATATTTATCAAGAAATTACTGATAGAATTATCACCGCACTTGAAGCTGGCACGGTTCCTTGGCTAAAACCTTGGGATAACCCAGAGGGCAATTTAGGCATACCTTGCAATGCCGTGTCAGGACGATACTATCAAGGAATAAATATCTTACTTTTATGGATTGCTGGCGCAGAAAATGGCTATCGACAATGTAAATGGATCACCGCACGGGCCGCTAACAAATTAGGTGGCTATGTGCGTAAAGGTGAGAAAGCCACTATTGTCGCCAGTTATTGCCCGATTGAGCGTGAAAAATGTGATGACGAAGGTAACCCGATTTGTGATGAAGAGGGCAACCCTGAAATGGAGCAGTTTGCCATTTTAAAACGTTATCCTGTTTTCAACATCGAACAATGCGACGGTTTGCCGAAAGCAATGTTTGATAAAACGCAAGAACGTGCAGTAGATGCTGAGCTGACCCAATACCAGATTTACGCAGATATTCGCAAAATTATCGACGGTATGTCGCTAACGGTTAATATCGGGCCAAGCCCTAACGCTTTTTATCGACCGAATGCCGATAAAATCGTGATGCCTGAAATGAAGCAATTCCATTCAGAGCAGGATTTTTACAGTGTACTTTTGCATGAAATGACGCACGCCACAGGGCACGCCTCGCGTTTAAATCGAGAAGGTATTGCCTCAGGTAAAGCCAAATTTGGCAACAAAATCTATGCCTTTGAAGAGCTAATTGCTGAAATGGGCGGGGCATTTTTATGTGCACATCTTGGGTTTAATCAAGTTCCACAAAATGCCGCCTATATTCAAAGTTGGCTCAAGATTTTGAAAGAGGATAATCGTGCCATTCTCAAAGCCTCAGGATTTGCCCGCAAAGCCTGTGAATATATGCTTGAGACACTTGATGTTCAAAAACAATATGAACATTACTATCCTGAAGCAGCGTAAACTATACGGAGTGGCATCATTTAATGATGCACCTCTTTCTTTCAACCTTTAAAAGTGCGGTTAAATTTCACCGCACTTTTTCCCAATGGGGATAAAGTGGTATTACAAGGTTGTGATAGTACTATAAAGAGCAAAGGATATATTACTCTTTCGGAGCCTTGCTGTGGATCAGGTGTTATGGTGATCGGTTGTGTTAATACACTGTATGAATATGGATTTAACCCTCAAAAACAGTTTTGCGTGCATTGCCAAGATGTTGATTTCACAGCTGCGATGATGTGTTATATACAACTATCACTTCTGCACATTCCCGCTTGTGTCGTTGTAGGGGATACCTTATGTGATGAACAACGTATCTGTATCTATATGTTAGCGTATGTTATGGGGGATTGGTCATCAAAATGGGCACTCAGTGATATTCAAAATAAAGTAGAGGCAGATATTGTCGATGCTGAAGAACGGATTGAAACTAAATCGACATTAAAGCCATCGTTTTTCCCAGCCATTTTGGAAGAGGAAGAAGTACTTGATGAAGATGAAGTGATTTTTTACTGATAGAACAAAAGCACTCAATAATGAGTGCTTTTTACTATTACGGCAATGTCAAATACATTAGATTGGTATATAGACTTACTGCTTTCTAAGCATGTATTCAATATTATCCAATGTGTCCAATAGTGCTGTTACAAGTACTTTGTTGTCTGATTTCTTTTGTAGTAATTTAGATATACATCTGTTGAAGTAGGTTGAATTATGCATTAACAATCCAAAATTTGGAGCGGTTGTTATCGTTGCCGTTTTGATCTCATTTCTAAATTTAAAAGTAAAATCTATAACATTATCTCTACAATAAAATGCGAATATCATGCATAGAAAACAGAATAATAAATTTATAAATCCTGTCTGTGTAAAGGCACAATATAAAGCAAAAAATAAACTGCACATAAGAAAGCCAGAACATATATAAATTAGGATATTACTATTCTGTCTAATTTTCCGTTCTCTTTCTTTTAAGAATTTCCTTAAGTAGTTAGAAAATTCAGTAAACTCAAATAGATACTTTATTAATTCTTGTTTTTCGTTCATTTTGTTTTTTCCTATGTGCATCTTTATTTAATAGGACTATTTTGAGTAAATGTCGCATTCAGTTTTAAAATGTTATGGTTCATGATATTCCTCATTACCGTTTTTAATTATATTAAGTTTTATATTTTCGCCAAACCCGTAATACCGTACTTTCACTTGTATTAAGGATCGCCGCAGTCTTTTTGATAGTCGTGCCATTTTTACGCTGTTCAATGATGGCGTTATGTAGCTCAATGTTAGGTTGCCGACCACGGTATTTTCGTTGCTTTCGAGCAAGGGCAATACCTTGATGCTGTCGCTCTTTACGTTTTTGATAATCGTTATAGGCAACACTGACCGCGAGCTTAAAAAACATATTTTGCAGTGCTGAAAATAAATCAGACATCAAAAAGTGAGGATCAAATACGCTAGCTTGTCCCCCAATACTTTGTGAGAGGGTATTCATATCAAAGACTTCGGGGACTTGAATTTTTGCTCCTTTCGATTGTATGGCATCAATCAACTCAAGAGCTTTTTTCGGCTCTAATCGTGTTAAACGATCTATACTCTCAGCAATCACGACATCATTTTGTTGTAAATCCCCAATCAATCTTGCAAGTTCTGGGCGTTTTTCCCATTCCGTTGTGCCTGAAATTTTTTCACGATAAACCGCAACCACATAAAATCCTTTTTGTTTTGCGTCTTCGATCAATTTAATATCATAAAGAAATAAATAATTATTTTTAGCCTTTTATCCTAAAATAATAGGTGTGCAGAAATCTGGTTTCTAGTTAGGTGCAAATGAATTGGTGCATTTCTCATCTTAGTCAGTTTTTTTCTGCTATTAATAAATGCTTGCCAGTTTGTTAGTGACTCAAGGTAAATGTAGTCGATAGTAGTGATAATAATTGGATTTCTTAAGGTTTCTAATTGCTTTATGATGATATTCAATTCTTGAAAGTTTGAAACATCGAGACCTAAAATATCCTTGTCATTTAGATTAGGGGCTTTATTATTTAAGTCAAGTAGTGAATTAATCAAAACTACGCTTTTGAGTTTTGCTATTTTGCTTAAGAGAGTTGATTTTCCTGTTGCAATTTTTCCAGAAATAATCACCAATATAGAGCTGGTGATGCTATCAAGGTGTTCTTCTAAATAGTTATTAAAACGAATATTAATAGGACTATTTTGAGTAAATTTCGAATTAAGTTTTAAAATGTTGTGCTCCATGATATTCCTTATTATTGTTTTTTAATTATATTAAGCCTTATATTTTCGCCAAACTCTCAATACTGTACTTTCACTTGTATTAAGGATTGCCGCGGTCTCTTTAATGGATGTCCCATTTTTTCGCTGTTCAATAATGGCGTGGTGCAATGCGATATTGGGTTGCCGCCCTCGATATTTTCGTTGCTTTCGAGCAAGAGCAATTCCCTGATGTTGTCGTTCTTTTCGTTTTTGGAAATCATTGTGCGCCACACTGACGGCGAGTTTTAGAAACATATTTTGCATTGCTGAGAAGAGGTCTGACATTAAAAATTTAGGGTCAAAAACCTCTGCACTTGTACCGAGGCTTTGTGACACGGTATCAAAATCAAATACCTCAGGAACCTGAATTTTTGCCCCTTTTGATTGTATGGCATTAATTAACTCAAGGGCTTTTTTCGGTTCTAATCGTGTTAAACGGTCGATACTTTCTGCAATCACGACATCGTTTTGTTGCAAATCACTAATTAACCGCGAAAGTTCTGGGCGTTTTTCCCATTCCGTCGTGCCTGAAATTTTTTCACGATATACGGCTGCCACATAAAAGCCTTTACGTTTTGTATCATCGATCAGCTTTTCTTGCCGTTGTAGATCTTGCTCTTCGGTGGAGACTCTCATATAGATTCGTGCGAACATAAAATACTCAACATACCTTCATTAAGGTCATTTTTTTATGACCCTGTTATTGAACCCCATTTTCAGTCTAAATGACGGGGGCATTTACTGGATTTTTGCCAGTGTCATTGAGGTATACCCTAATGACGGTCACTATTTTGCAAAATATCAGGGGATTTTAGGAGAATTAATTGTTTTGAAATTTCAGAGAATTTAGGAGAGGAAAAGTCATTTAGGATAAATATACTGGAACAGGAGGAATGAGATCACATAACAATGAGAGCTTTGATTATCGTTATACCCCTTCTTTTTTCAAGTTGGGCCAATGCTCAAATTCAAGCGAGCCAAATTTGCCACGCTGATCCTGAAGTGACAGCGTATAACTATGCAGGCTTATGGGAAAAATTTGAAGATGGTTGGATTTGTAACTATTGGCAGTTTTTATCAGAAGATGAATGGGAAGAAGTGATTATAGAGGAAGAAGGATTGGAAGCAGAAATTGATGAATAAAAATAAACCCCAATTTCATCAATTGGGGCTATCTCTTTTGCAAAGGGGGGTCCAGCTAATCAATGATCGCTATCTTCACAGTCCCTAAGTCTTCCTATATGCTATACTTCAATGATATCGTTGTCAATGTGTTAATTAATATGGCTTAAAATTATGGCATTTAAAATTAGTGAGCTTCACACTCTATTATCCCAAGCAAGAATAGAAACGTATCTGTCTTACTTCAAAGATGAAGACGACCTTTCATTAAAAGATATGCAGGCATATGAACTCTATATTTGGAACATACAAATAAGTGCCGCACTTTTGGAAGTGATTAGCCTATATGAAGTAGCATTACGAAATGCCATTATTAATGCGCTAGAACCTAGTTATAGGGCACATAGTATTTTAAATGATAACTTTATTCGAGCATTAAAACCTGCAACAAGAGAAGAATTGCTCCGAATTGTAAATAAGTTGTCTTCACACAAAACCTACGAATTCCATTTCACCAATGGACGCTTACAGCCATTAAGAATAGATACTAATGAGATTTCGCCAGGAAAAGTTGTGGCAGAGCTTAACTTTATATTTTGGGAAAATATGTTATCACGAACTCATCGAGAGAGATGGATAAGTCATTTTAATAAAGCATTCCCTAATGCTTGTATTTCCTCCCCTAATGAACGTGATTTAATAGTGAATGAGATACATAACATAACAAGCAGAGTGCGTTATCTAAGGAATAGAATTTGTCACCATGAGCCAATTTTCGATGAAAGTAAGATTGATCTTATCAACGTATTTAATAATATAAAACAGGTGTTATGGTACATTTCGCCTAAAACGGCAGACATATTGGAGCAACTTGAGCGTATAAGTCAAACAATCGCACGAAAACCTCAAAAAGGAAAAGGCATAAGGGAAATCCCCTAAGGGATTTAATTTAAGGGGAATCTTTCCAAGGGGAAAGGACTCACTCAAAAGGGCCAAAGGGCTTGTGTTTTTGTAAATAAAATTATTTGTGGCTGCATTAACAACTCTATCAGGCATAATTTTCTTTGTAATTACAGGGAGTAAGGTATTGGTCTTGTTGTTTTCAACAACCGTATAAACTTTTCCTTCTCGTTTCAACATACCAAAATAATTTCCATCAAGTTTGATTCCATCAGTAAAAACTTCATTGGCATCTTGTAGCTGATCACTTCCTTGATTTTGTAATAAAACAAGGCTTCAGAATTAGGGTTAATTTCCAATAAATTTACTGTGGAACGGGGTGTCACTTTAAGCACAAAAAACTAGCTTTTATGTGTAAATTTCTTTATTTTACAATGGGTTACTCTAATTTTATAGGCGGATATAGCTGCTAATTCAATACAAATCAAATTATTTTATAATTTTTCCTTGCAAAAATTTCATTAATATGATAGGTTTCTAATTGGTTGTTTTTTGATCGCTTATTGCTTTTTGGTTTTTCAGTGCTGGAGAAAAATATGTATAGATATGATTGTCATACTGTAGCGACGGAATTAGAGATGAGTTCATTGCTTTGTTTATATAATCAACAATTCTATAAGAAGTTATCTCAATCTGAATTAACTAAGCTCATTAACCAGCATATAGAGCAAAGTAATGCAGACTATGTTTTGCCCATCTCCATTTACAAAAACGATAAAATTATATCTTTTTGTATTGTTCATCTTTATAAGAAAGAAAAAATAAAAAATATTGGAAACCTTACTTTCTCACTATTAATAAGCGATTTAAAAGAGGATTCTATATCGTTATTATTTAGTAGCATATTTAAAGAAATTAGAAGTCAAGGTTTCAATTTAGATCATATTGTTGGACCAATACACAATTCTATCTTAATTCCTAGAGGGTATCGTATTTTTGATGACAACATATATACTTATGGGATGCCAGATAACAATTTAAAGACTATTTTAGCATTGGAGAATTATGGTGCGGTAAAAAGAAAAGATATTGTTGAAATTTTATATAAATATAATAAATATGACTTAATTTTAACATCACTAGATAGTAAATTTTTAAGGAGAATTACAGATTGTAAATTCGAGTTAATAGATAAAGATAAAATAAAGAAAAATAGTTTAGAACTTGCAGAGGCTTATAATCAGATTTGGAAAGATAATTGGGGATTCAGTGGAATTACTTCAGAATTAATATTAGTAGCTGCTGAAAGCATACCAAATATTCTAGGGATGATTGCAAAGAAAGATAATAATATTATAGGTTTTACGATGATGCAATATTGTGAAGGTATGGGGAGAGCTTTTATGGCTGGAGTCCTTAATCTATATAAAAATAAAGGTCTTTCTATTGCTCTGATATCTCATTTATCTAAAACATCTATTAGTAGAGGTGTTTCTATGTATAGTATAGGATGGATGTTAGAAGATAATAAGCAAATCATAAATACTATGAAGAAATTTACTAGAAATGGTAATTCAAAACTTAGAAGCTACAGAATATATGAAATTAAATACAATGTCTAAAATTAAGAGGAATGATTATGAATATTTTTGAGGTATATTATAAAAAATCACTTAAAAAAATACCAAAATTCTTTCCTAGAATAAGATCTCATACAGATAGAGTCTTATTTTTAGAGGATGGTACTATTAAATTAAATTTTTCTTCTTGTGATTATTTAGGATTATCAAATAATAGCAAGATGAAAAAAGCGGCTATAGAGGCGATTAAAGAATATGGGACAAATATTAGTGGCCCGATGGTTTTCTGTGGATATACTAAGTATCACGAAATGCTAGAAAATGAATTAGCTAGAATATATGGCGTAGATGAAGGGATTATATACACTACTTCATATCAAGCCAATATAGGTGTAATTCCTGTTATTGCAAAAGAAGTTGATCTTATTGTGATGGACAAACTGAGCCATGTATCACTATATAATGCGGTAGCTATAAGTAAAAAACCTTTTCGGGTATACCCACATAATAATTTAGAGTTCTTAGAAAAAATTATAAAAAATAATAAAGATAAAACTATATTAATTATATCTGATGGTGTTTTTTCTGCTGATGGTGATTTTTGTGATATAAAAACACTTTCAAAATTAAAAGAATTATATGGAAATATTTATTTATATATAGATGATGCTCACGGCGTAGGTGCTCTTGGAGAGAATGGTTTAGGTCTTGCTGAAAAAGAAAATTGTATAAATAGCATAGATATATTAGTCGGAACAATGAGTAAGGCATATGGTTCTACAGGAGGGTTTTGCATAGTTAGAGATCCTATTCTTGCTAAAAAGATAAAATTAAATAGCTCTACATATAATGCATCGAGAGCCGTTTCACCAGGAGTAGCTGCAGCTTCATATATGTCTCTAAAAATCAATGAAGTAGAAGGAAGAAATCGGAGGAATAAATTGGACTCTATAGTTAAATATGCTCACGATATGTTAGATAGTTTAGGTATAAATAAATTATACTCTAAGTCTTATATAATTCCTATTGTATTTAATAGCCCAGAGAAAGCTATTGAAGCAAATAATTATCTAATAGAGAAAGGAATTTTATCATCGCTATTTATTCCACCATATGTAGAAAAGAATAAAACTAGAATAAGAATAACTATATCTTATAATCATTTGAAAAAAGATATAAAAAAATTATGTGAAGAACTCAGAATGTTGAAGATTAAGGGATTTCTATAATAATGTATATCTATTTAGCTTATTCTATTTTTACATTACTTTTCCTTTATTGGCTGCTTTGTTCTTTCTTAGGTAGAATTGCAATTAAGTACAATGTAAAGATTAATTATACTAGAAAAATAGGACATTTTTCAATGTTTATATTTCCAGGGCTAGTTTATTATTTATTTAATATTCACGATGGTTATGAAAAGATAATCATTGTAGCAATATCAACAATTTTGTTTTTTCTTAGTTTGTCAAATTTATTTAGAAATAGGTGTAGGTATTTACAATTGGCTTTTTATTCTTGGAATATTTGGGTATATATGGACCATGTACAATATACCATTAGAATTAATGTATATTACAATATTGACGACGACTATAGGAGATGGCTTAGCTGAGCCTATTGGAGTTAGATTTGGAAAGCATAAATATAATGTAAAAGGAATTCTAGTTAATCGAGATTATTTTAGAAGTTATGAAGGAAGTTTAGTAGTATTCTTTTTTTCATTAATAATATATATTTTTTATATGCCTTATTTTAATGATAGTTTATATAAATGGGTTGGATTAATAATATATCCTATTTTTATGACTATTACTGAAGCTAAATCTCCGCATACATGGGATACCCCTTTTTTATTCTTTATTGGTAATTTTATTATTTCAATAATATATCTAGGATAGTTTATGGCTATACTTATGGTAAGACATGCAACCCCTAATATAGACTACGGTAAATGTGGCTACAAAGAGGCAATATCAAGATTAATAGATTATGATTTAGTAAAAAAAATCATGATTAATGAGATTAATATAGAGTTAATTAGAAGAAATATCGAATTTAATAAAAAGCTAGATATTTTATGTTCTTCTAAGAGTAGAGCTATATTAACGTGTCGTCAAATATTAAAAATGTTAGATGTAGATCATGAGCCATTTATTACTAATGATTTAGATGAAATAGAAATGAAAATTATGAGAATCCCATTTATTAAAATGAATCTTACTAGTTGGTTCTTGATTTCAAGAATAAAATGGTTATGCTTATTCTACATGAAAAATAAAGTAGAAATATATAATAAATGCGGAAATATAATTTCCTCAATATTAGAGAAAGACAATGCTATTATTGTCTCTCATGGAATGCTATTATTTTTTCTAAAAAAAGTATTAGAAGATAAAAAATATAAAAAAATAGATATATATAAGAAAGGATGTTTTACCATAGAGGTATGGAGTCATGAAGCTTAATATAATAATTTTAGGGGCGACTGGATTTATAGGGAAAGAAGTCTCTAATTACTTAGATGCTACAGGTAAGTATAATGTTATCAGACATTCAAGGAGTAATGTAGGAGATGATAGATTCTTATGTTGTGATATTGGTGATGATGTATGGAGACATAAAATAAAAGAAGTTTGTGATCCTATAATTATTAATTGTGCCGGTATTGGTTTGGCAAAATTAAAATCATCTTCTGTTCAGAATAATACATTATTAGCTCATAAATTGGTTAATTCTTTAAATATTTCCCATAAAAAATATAAATTAATTTATCTTAGCTCTATAAAGGTATTTAATCCTAATAATTATGATGATTTTTATTCTATTGATAAATTAAGAGCAGAAGATATCCTGATTAAAAGTGGATTGTTTTGTGGTGAAATAATTAGATTGCCAGTTGTTACTGGAAAAAATGATAAAAACTTTATTCCATTAACGATTTTGTCAAAAATGAATATTTTATTTGGTGTAAAATCTAAACTGCCTAGTTGGCATTGTATTTCAAATGTTGATGTAGCCAAATATATAGAAATGTGTATAGATAGTAGTTTATTTGAAGATAATAGATTGTCTTTGAAATATTTATTAAGTACGAATAAATTTAATATAAATGATTTTATAGTGTATATAAATAAAATTAATGGAAAAAAAACAAGGTTTATTTCATTAAGAAATATGAAAATAATATTTAATTTTTTAAGTATATTTTCTTTACTTAGAAATAAAATGAAATTTTCCTCACTTCCTAAAGAAAGATTTCTTGATTTGTTTATCAGAAAATGGGAGATAGAGGAGGGTATTAAATCTAGTGAATTTTATTTCAATCAAAAGGAGTGGGGGAAAAATTATGAATAAATATAAAACTATTTTAATTTTGTCATTTGTAACTCCTTTAATACTTTCTTTTTGTTTTTCTTATTTATATAAGCATGAGTATCTATACTATTATATTATTCCTTTTTTGGCTGTAGTTAATGAATTGGCTTTCTTAAAGGAAACAGATTGTTTTTATTCTAAACATATAAAAGATAAAGGGATCATAAGTGCATTTGTTATAGCTGTTATTTATTCTTTTATAATATGTATTGTAAGCAAGTATGGTGTTGGTGGGGTAAGTTTATTTATTTCATTATTATTTATTTCTATTGGTAGTTGGTTAAGAAGTTTATCTAAAATATATTTAGGTTATTATTTTTCTCACTCAATCAGAGTTGAAAAAGATCATAAATTAATAAAGGATAGAATTTTCAAATATATTCGCCACCCAGCCTATACGGGAACGCTATTTATACTTTTTGGATTTTCTTTAATGATTAACATAGTTTTTGCTATATTTATATTTATTTTATTTTTTATATTAGCTCTTAAGAGAATAGAGAAGGAGGAAGATCTTTTAGTAAGAAATTTTGGAAATGAATATCTAGAATATAGAAATTATAGTTGGAAATTATTTCCTTTTATTATTTAAACCAGGAGAAAAAAATGAATCAATTAGACATTGAATCACGCGTAAAAGAGTTAGTCGCTGAAATACTAGAAATATCACCAGATGAACTTATTTATGATAATGTTTTATTTACTGAGCAATATGGGGCTGATTCAATTACAGGTATTGAAATTTTAGCTGCATTAGAATCTGAGTTTGGAATTCAAATTCCTGAGAATTTTATAACTGAGATGAATAGCTTGTCTACAATTAATAATTTAATGAGCAAGCTAATTAAACAAGCTTAGGGATTATATATGAACTATATTAAAAAAGAAAGGATCGTTATTACTGGTCTTGGGCCTGTATGTGGCTTAGGTATTGGCAAAGATAAATATTTTCAATCTTTAGTGAACGGAGTGAATAGTGTAAAGGAGACCACATCAATAAATATTGATAATTATTCTCATAGGTTTTCATCTGAGGTGGATTCATTAGAATTTGAAAAGTATAGTTCGAATTTTCAAGAATATAATAAGGCAACTAAGTATATTTTGTTAGCTACACAACTAGCTATATTAGATGCACAGCTAAAATTATCAGATTTAAAAGGCGAGCCTATAGGATGCTTTATTGGGACAACGGACGGCGAATCTCAAGCATTAGATTTATTTGTAAAAAATAGATTAATAAATAATAACTCTCTTTGTTCTCAAAAGCTAACAGATATTACACATGGAAAAATAAGCAAGCATGTAAGATCTTATATAGGATCTAGTGGACCTGCTTATACTATAGGTAATGCCTGTTCAGCAAGTAATGCTGCAATAATATCTGGATTTGAATATTTACAAAATAGTGAAAGTAATTTTGCTGTTTGTGGTGGTGTTGATCTTTTGTGCAGAAAAACTTTTTCAATATTTCATAGATTATCAGCCATTTCGGATAAAGT
The DNA here is from genome assembly GCF_004345745.1 of Nicoletella semolina. Lineage (GTDB taxonomy): Bacteria > Pseudomonadota > Gammaproteobacteria > Enterobacterales > Pasteurellaceae > Nicoletella > Nicoletella semolina. The sequence continues at coordinate 91,838 of NZ_SLXJ01000002.1, forward strand.
TTGCATGCCATTTGATATAAATAGAAAAGGAATTATCCCTTCTGAAGGTGCTAATATTTTAATTTTAGAGAAGTTATCATCTGCAATTAAAAGAGGTGCTAATATATATGGTGAAATTGCTGGTTATAGTATGAATTGCGATGCAAATCATATGACAAATTTGAATTCAGAAAGGATAGCTCAATGTATGTCTAATTGCCTGAGATTAGCGGGTTTATCTCCTAGCGATGTTGATTATATTTGTATGCACGGTACTGGTACAAAAGCTAATGATTATAATGAATATTTAGCAATTAAGAGTGTATTTAAGGAAAATATTCCTAACTGCGGCTCAATAAAATCAATGCTTGGGCATTCTATGGGGGCTTCAGCTGGATTTGGTGCAATCGCTTGTTTATTCGCATTAGAGTATGGAATTCCCCCCACTATAAATTTAACTACTCAGGATCCAGAGATTGAGCTAAATATTCCTATCAAATTTATTCCAAAGAAGGTTAATGTTGCATTAAATGATGCTTTTGCATTCGGTGGAAATAATTCAATTATAGCATTTAAGAAGGTGAATTTAGATGAAAATTTATATTAAAGACTGGTGCTTTTTTCAAGATGAAATGATGTATCATGGAATAGATAATAGCTATAAATTAGCTTATGATATTATACTAGCTGGAAAAAGAATAAGAAATTTAGATATACAAGCAAAAAGCCTTCTTTGTTGCTTTGAGGTGATGAAAAGGAAAAATAATTTTGATCAGTTTTCCTCTATTATTAATTGCACTTCTTTTGGTTCATTTGATAGTGTTACTAAATTATTAGTTGAGAGTTATCAAAATTCACGACCTTATCAAATATCACCAGGGAATATCCCTAATACAGTTATTAATTCTTCCGCTGGAATCGCGGCTATAGAATATAATATACAAGGGCCAAATATAAGTATTTCTGCAGATGAACTTTCATTTTATTCATCTTTAATTAAAGTTAAAAGTATTTTTTTAAATTCACAATCTGATGAGATTTTCTTATCTGCAATTGAAAATTGGGATAACAGTTATGGAGAAGAGTTACTGTTAGAATTTGGTGTGAAAAGTAGAGAGAATTTGCCATTTTCCAAAGTGTATGCGAATTTGTTTCTATTGAGTAAAGCCAGTAGTAGTGTATCTATAATTTTTACTAAAATGGGGAGAATATTTAATTTAAGTAACATAGATAGTGTTATTATGGAAATCATAAATTATTTAAAAATAGATAAAAATAAAATTATTTACTCTAATATATGGTCTTATAATCCGATAAGCTCACCTATTTTTAATGATATTAATAATGCAAGCATTCTTCCTAGAAAATATGGATATTTGATGGCAGCCTTAGGTTCTTATCAATGTAATGATATCATTCAACATTTAGTGCCCTCCACATATGGAATGCAATTAACAATTGATAAAGATGGTTTTTATGGCATCTGTATATTATATAAGGATTGACTTATGCAAGAATATAATCTATCATACTCCTTTAAAAGAACTTATACTTCTGATGATTTCAGATTTTTAGGTCACTTCCCTAAAAATTCAATTTTTCCAGGTGTTTATTTATTAGATGAGGTTTTATCTTATCTTAGGAAAAGATATGTTTGGGATAATTATTCAATATTGCAAGCAAGATTTATAGATAAAGTAGTTCCTAATATGTCTTTAGTGTTTAATTTATCTTTAAATATAAATGAGAAGACTTTAAATTTGATAGCAAATGTTTTTTCTGACATGAATAAGATAGCAATGTTTAAAATACTTCTATATAAAAAGAATATATAATATGGATTTGAGACTTTTAAAGTTAATTTTTAATAATCCTCATCGATTCCCTATAAATTTAGTAGATAAATTGAGAGAGAGGTCCGATTCAAAAATTATCACTGAAAAATTTATTGCAGCTAATGATTATTTTTTTAAAAATAAAGATTTTATGCTAGATGAAGATTTCTTTTATTCTGAGCTATTGATATTAGAATCTTTTTTTCAATCTGCTGGATTATTTATTAATGACGTGAATAGAGAGAGAACTCCATACGTTATATGTTGTAAACATGTTAATATTTTAGGACGACCAGTTATCGGTTCTATAGTTCAGAATCATGTTGAGTTATTGTCTAAAAAAGAGAATTTGATAATAGTGAGAGGGAAATCTCAAATTGATAATAATCCAATTATGGAGTATAAAGAAATCTATATTGGTTATTAGGATTTAAATAGTTTCTTAATTTATAGGGTATTTACGTAATGTTTTTGATTGGATTTTTAAGATTTTTTTGTATTGCCATATTTATAATTCTTAGCTCTATTTTAATGATTTGCGTTAGTTTACTAAGACCGAGGAATATAAATAATAACTACATAGCTATAATAATGTATCGTTCAATAGCTTATTTATTAGGCATAAAAATAGAAGTGCTTGGAAAAGAAAATATTCCTGATACAGGTTGCATATTTATTGCAAATCATCAGAGCAATTATGATATATTTTTAGTAACAAATGCTGTACCAAAAAAAACAATTGCTATTGGGAAAAAATCAATACTATATTTTCCTTTTTTTGGTTTGATTTATTGGTTGGGTGGTAATGTATTAATAGATAGAAATAATAGGGAAGCTGCTCTTAATGTACTCAGTTCTTTAGAAAAAAGAATGAAAAAAGAGAATATTTTTGTTTGGTTTTTCCCCGAGGGAAGTAGAAATTATGGGAAGAAACTTCTCCCTTTTAAGAAGGGAGCTTTCTATATGGCAAAAAACTTAGATTGTCCAGTTATTCCTGTTTGTGTCAGTACATATTACACTAGTTTTAATATTAATAGAATTAATAATGGAAAAATTATTATTAAATATTTATCTCCCGAAAATGTATATGAGCCATTAAAGAGTTGTGTCTATGATATTCGTCATAAAATGGAGAATGAAATATTTGATTTAGACAAAAGTTTAGACCAAAAATGAAGCTTTGGATGTATCCGAGTTATTTAGTGTATGGTCTTAATTTTTATTTAACTCGGATAATAAATGTGGCAAATGAAAAGAAAAGGTCCAATGATTTTGTTATCTACTGATGTAACTCAAATTCCTTACCTCCGTCTGAAGTAATAGTCTTTTCAATCCCTTTTTTCATTGTCTTTACGGATATACTCGTCAAGAATTTGCTTCTTTTGGCTGGCTTTTCATAACACAAACATTGATTTGTATTTATTAGCTAATAGCTAAGATCAGTAGACAGGAATTGGCAACTAACCCCTGCATTCTTAATCTTCATTTTTCAGATCTTAATTTGTTTCTTATGGCAAAAATTTTTGCTTTGGGTAATAATATTTACGTTTCAATTGATCGCTTATCATGCTTATGAGACCAGGATAGGACTGACTTTAATTCTTTAAATCATGAGAAATTTTCGGTTTATACTGCTTTAAGTGCTTGGTGATACTTATTATAGTGAGGTGTTTTTGTGTGTAAAGTTATTATCTTTTCATATTCAGTTAGGATAAGATCTTTGTAGGATATGTTCATTTTTAATCCTTATTGTTATGGAAATTTAATAATATATTAATCTGATGCTCCAAAGTTAAACCGAAATTCACATTCTTGCAAGAATACAGGAAAATATTTTTTATCAATTCTATTATCTTCGCACTTGTTTGCCTTATTCCATAAATTTTCAATCTTATTAATGTGATTTTTCGCTTCTAAAAAATGGGTGGAATGATTAATTATGAAATGCTTAAATTCACTCACGTCCAGCATATCGTAACTGTGATTATACTCAGTATAAACAACGCTATTAAATATAATTTCCTTTTTAATTACAGAGAGTAAGGTATCAGTCATTAATATTTTCATATGACCTTTTCTTTCTCATTTTATCATACAGAAAACTGTAGTTTTAGCCCTAACAGCCCCTCTCCTTTTTTCTACCAAAATAACTTTCATTAAATTCGATTTCACTTATAAAAATCTCATTGGTATCTTGTGCCAAATGATAACGAATTACTTCTCTAATTTTGAGATAAAACAAGGCTGAATAATTTCTTTTAAACTGTTAGAGAATTTATTATTGTTAATAATATAAATTTAGAATAAATATCTACTACAAGGAACAGAGTTAAGTTGATTCATAATTAGATTTGAGAAGGAATTTATGCTTGAGAAATTTTTATTTTAAAGGATTTGAAAAAATTTTTATTTTTCACTATGTAATAGGACATATAATGGTTAAATTATTTTCATATTTTTTTAAATTAGGAGCAGATAGATCTGATGCTATACCTGAGAAATTCTTACCTAAGCAAGACGTGAATGGCTGGATAATGCCTTACCCTGCAAAAATTTTACTCGATACGAAATTACGACAACGCTATCTTGGTTTGCTTTGGCAACAAGTTTCAATGACAAGGGAAATGTTTGAACATTTGTATCAAGAGCCCATTGAACGTTATGCAGAGATGGTTCAGCTATTGCCAGCCTCAGAATCACATCATCACGCCCATTTAGGTGGGATGCTAGATCACGGTTTAGAAGTCATTTCTTTTGCGGCTAAATTACGCCAAAACTATGTACTGCCATTAAATGCAGCTCCAGAGGAACAAGCAAAACAAAAAGATGCTTGGACTGCGGCTGTGATTTATTTAGCCTTAGTCCACGATATTGGTAAATCTATTGTAGATATTGAAATACAGCTACAAGATGGGAGGCGTTGGTTCGCTTGGAATGGCATACCGACATTGCCTTACAAATTTAGGTACATTAAGCAGAGAGATTATGAACTCCACCCTGTATTAGGGGGATTTATTGCAAACCAATTAATTGATAAAGAAACTTTCGATTGGTTGGCAACCTACCCAGAGGTATTCTCTGCGTTAATGTACGCAATGGCAGGACATTATGATAAAGCGAGTGTATTAGCTGAAATTGTACAAAAAGCCGATCAAAATAGTGTTGCATTGGCTTTAGGTGGCGATATTACTAAATTGGTTCAGAAACCCGTCATTTCCTTTGCGAAACAACTTATTTTGGCTTTACGTTATTTAGTTTCACAAAAATTCAAAATTAGTGCCAAAGGTCCTGGAGATGGCTGGCTTACGGCAGAAGGATTGTGGCTAATGAGTAAAACCACCGCGGATCAAATTCGAGCTTATTTGATGGGACAGGGGATTAGTGTACCGAGTGATAATCGTAAGTTGTTCGATGAAATGCAGGCTCATCAAGTCATTGAGAGGACCTCGGAGGGGACGGCAATCTGGTATTGTCAGCTAAATGCAGACGCAGGTTGGAAACCCAAAGATAAGTTTAGTTTATTACGCATTAAACCTGAGGTAATTTGGGATAACATTGACGCTCGCCCAGAATTATTTGCTGGAACAATTTGTGTTGTAGAAAAAGAAAATGAGTCAGAGGAAAAAATATCAAATACAGTAAATGAAGTACAGGATACTGTGCCAGTAAACAAAAAAGAAAATAGAGAACTTACTTCAAATTTACAAGAGGAAAATACCGCACTTCAATCGCTGAATCCCTCTCAAAATCCTGAGTCAGTTGTAGAAAATCGTGAGAATAACAGTGTTGATTTTTTACTAAATATGTTCAGCGATAACAATGAGCAACAAGTGGCGAATATCCCCTCTGCTGACGCTGAAGCTGGAACAACGATATTAAAACCTGAGCCAGAGGATTTGAATATGCATATCGACATTGAAGCAAATGCTATTCCCGAGCCTTCAATATCTCCAACAAACGATGACTCGCATTTCAAATCCGAAGGGCAGAAATTTGTGGATTGGTTAAAAGAGAAACTTCTTAAAAATCAACTCACTTTTAATGATCGCACAGCAAAAGTCCATATCGTTAAGGATTGTTTGTTTATTGTCAGTCCAAGTTCCTTTGAACTCTATTTACAAGAGAGGGGAGAGCCTTATAATGAAGAAAGTGTAAATAATTTACAATATGAATTTCAATCACTCGGCTTGCATAGAAAGCGAATCATCAAAGATGATACCGTAAACTTTTGGCGTTGTAAGGTGATCGGTCCCAAAAAAGAATCCTTCTTAGTGGGCTATCTTGTTCCCAATACCCGATTATTTTTTGGTGATAAGATTTTAATCAATAATAGACATCTATTACTAGAGGAGTAAAGCTATGCAAAATACCAACACAACATTTGAGCTCTTATTACAACAATTTTTTTTCACAAGCATTTACGCTTAGATACGAAGAAAAGCTATGAAAAAGCAATACGGCAGTTATGTCGGTGTTGTGATGTGGTTTACCCAAATGAAATTACGCGTACTCATTTACTTAATTGGCGTAATACGGTTGTAGGAGAAGGGATTAAACCAATCACTTGGAATAGTTATTTACGGCATTTAAAGTGCCTTTATAAATTTGGGATTGAGAATGATTTACTCATTTATAAGGAAAACCCATGTGACAAATTATTTTTGCGAGTAGGGAAGCCAAAAAGAAAAATTCTTACTGAGCGACAGTTAATAAAATTAGACTTTTTTCTTAGTAGTGAAGAAAATTTGCCAACAGTATTGAATCCCCAATGGTTTATCCAAGCATTAGTTAATACATTTCGTTTTACTGGGATTCGCCGGGCCCAATTACTTCGTTTGAAAATAGGTGATATTGATTTATATCAGAAAGTTATTCATATTTCTCCAGAGATTAATAAAAACCATGAATATCATTGTATTCCTATTTCAGAGAGATTATTTCCTTATATTGAAAGATTGGTTCTTGAACTAAGAAAATATAAACAGTCTTCTGATTCTCAGTTATTCAATATTAATATATTTCGCAAAACTCGATATAAAGGTCAAACCACAACAGAATATCAAATGAGCCACCTTTTTAGAGTAATTTCAAATAAGTTAGGTTTTCAAGTTTCTCCTCATCGTTTCAGACATACTGTAGCGACCAATCTGATGAAAAATCCAGATAATCTTTATGTTGCGAAACAATTACTTGGACATAAAGATGTGAGAGTTACATTAACTTATATTGAAAGTGATGTTGAAATGCTTAGAGAAAAAGTGAACTCAGATTTATTATAAAATATCACTATCCAGCCTTTACAAACTCTAGATTTTGTGTAAGATCGGATCAAGATTGGTATGTTACAGGGCTAATCAATCACGGTGTATCGGCTGGGTATTTATAGTGAAAGATCCTGTAGCATTACTTATAGCAGTTTTTGTGCTTGTAGAGGTTTTACGCAAAGGATTGAAAATCCCCGTGTCGGTGGTTCGATTCCGCCTCGAGGCACCATTTAAAGTTTATTATTCCTATTCCTCCTTAGTTCAGTCGGTAGAACGGTGGACTGTTAATCCATATGTCGCTGGTTCGAGTCCAGCAGGAGGAGCCAATTTTCATCATTAGATCACGCCTTAATAATTTATAGAATTCCCATCTAGACATATAATTTGGTTCTTGTACATTTTGTAGTTAATCCAATTCAGAAACATACCTATTGTTGCTTTATGATTAAGTATCGTAGAATGTAGTATCTAAGTGGTAGTAGGGCGAACGCAGTTAGTTATCACGAAAATCTTTACCGAAGGGGTAGGACTAATTGCAGGAATAACTAGTTTTACCGCTACAGACAATATCGTGAGTGAGAATTAAACGTCAAACAGCTCCATATTACCAATATCCAAGCAGGGGAAGGCAACTTTATATTCGCTATGGCTACTTAAATGGAAAAGTAAACTATTTAAGTTTTGAAGCAATACAAGATGAAAAATTGGGATTGGTATTTCCAGTTACGATCTTAATGGAAAAAAGCCATCTGACGATTGAACAGAAAAAGGTTGATCTGATTGCTGGAATGGCAGTAACCGCAGAGATTAAAACGGGAGAAAGAAGAGTGATTGATTATCTACTCAGCCCATTTAAAACAGCACTTGATGAAAGTTTTAAAGAACGTTAGCCATTGGCATTAATAGGCTAGAGTGCCTCCTCTTTCTTGTCTCGCATTCTATTTTTCCTTACAATTTAAAATCTATTACTAAACTCACAAACCTAAAATAGGCATTTAAATGGGGCGGAAATTTTACAATGCGTGAACAGTTACTAGACGGTGTGCCACTGACTGCTTTATCTGGTGTTGGGGCAGCGATTGCAGAAAAACTCAGTCGAATTGGTATTAATAACGTGCAAGATCTGCTATTTCATTTGCCTTATCGCTACGAAGATCGCACCCGCATTACCCCAATTGCTGATGTGCGTCCAGAAAGTTTTGCCACCATTGAAGGCATTGTACAGCTAACCGAGGTGCAGTTTGGTCGCCGACCTATCTTATCAAGCGTGCTGTCCGATGGCACAAGTAAAATAACCTTAAAGTTCTTTAATTTCAACGCAGGAATGAAAAATAGTCTTGTGGCAGGCGTAAGGGTGAAAGCGTTTGGGGAGGTGAAGCGAGGGCGGTTTATGGCGGAAATTCACCACCCCGAATATCAAATTATTCATAATAATCAACCGCTCGTATTAGCTGAAACTTTAACCCCTATTTACTCCACCACAGAAGGATTAAAACAGGCTTCACTGCGTAAATTAACGGATCAGGCATTAGCACTGTTAAATAAAATAAATGTACCAGAACTGCTACCAAACCAATATAATCCTCACCAATACAGCCTCAAAGAAGCTCTACAATTGCTCCACAGACCTCCGCCGAGCATCTCAGCTCAACAGCTAGAACAAGGCGAACACCCAGCTCAAAAGCGATTAATTTTTGAAGAATTGCTCGCTCATAATTTGGCAATGCAAAAAGTAAGACAAGGGGTAAGCGAATTACAAGCAACGCCACTTTGTTATCAAACGGATCTGAAAAGCTGCTTTCTTGCCAGCCTCCCCTTTCAGCCAACCAATGCTCAGCAGCGTGTAAGCGGTGAGATTGAACAAGATCTTTGCAAATCATCGCCGATGATGCGGCTTGTACAAGGCGATGTTGGATCAGGCAAAACGCTTGTTGCGGCGTTAGCGGCATTGTTGGCGATTGACAACGGCAAGCAGGTCGCATTAATGGCACCCACTGAAATTTTAGCAGAGCAGCACGCCAATAATTTTGTGCATTGGCTACGACCCTTTGGCATTGAAGTCGGCTGGCTGGCAGGAAAAGTAAAAGGGAAAGCACGTTTGGCTCAGTTGGAAGCGATCAAAAATGGCACAGTGCAAATGGTTATTGGCACACACGCCTTATTTCAGGACAGTGTAGAGTTTCATCAACTTGCCTTAGTCATCATTGATGAACAGCACCGTTTTGGTGTGCATCAACGCTTAACACTACGAGAAAAAGGGGCAAAAGCTGGCGTCTATCCCCACCAATTAATTATGACTGCAACCCCCATTCCTCGCACATTAGCAATGACTGCCTATGCCGATTTGGATACCTCAATTATTGATGAGTTACCCCCAGGGAGAACTCCCATTACCACAGTTGCTATTTCGGAGGAACGGCGAGATGAGATCGTCAAGCGTGTTTACCAAGCGTGTAAAAATGAGCAACGGCAAGCCTATTGGGTTTGTACATTGATTGATGAATCCGAGGTACTAGAGGCACAAGCGGCGGCGGCAATTGCAGAAGATTTACAGCGAGCATTGCCTGATTTACGCATTGGCTTAGTACACGGTCGAATGAAGCCACAAGAAAAACAAGCGATTATGGCGGAATTTAAAGCTGCAAATATTGATTTGCTGGTTGCGACCACGGTGATTGAAGTAGGCGTTGATGTGCCGAATGCTAGCCTAATGATTATCGAAAATTCCGAACGTCTAGGCTTGGCTCAGCTTCACCAGCTACGAGGACGAGTTGGACGAGGGGCGACAGCCTCACATTGTGTTTTGCTGTATAAACCACCACTGGGTAAGGTTGCGAGTCAGCGTTTACAGGTATTGCGAGACAGTCAAGATGGTTTTTATATTGCTGAGAAAGATCTTGATATTCGAGGGGCTGGCGAAATGCTTGGCACAAAACAGACAGGACTTGCGGAGTTTAAAGTGGCTAAACTGATGCGAGATCGGAAAATGATCCCACTCGTGCAGCGTTATGCTAAGCAAATTATTACTGAAAACCCACCGCTTGCACAGGCATTAATCAACCGATGGCTGGCTGGCAGAACAGAATATACCAATGCGTAATGGGAGAACGTTCTTTTATAAATATAAGTTGAGAAAAGGATTTCTCCGCTATTGCAAGGACAAATCTCCTTCGTCTTGCTTTTTAACGTATTTCGTCAAAAACCTCACTATCACGCAGTAGGTGAATATTGCCTTTACGTCGTAAGAAGCCCAACGATCGACATATTCAATCAGCTGAACAGTGAGTTTTCGTCCATATTGAATGTGATCTCGTAGCTGATTAACGGAAATTTCGCCGTGCTGTTCAATAAATTGTTTGATAAATTGAGCAAATTCGGTGATTTGTTCGTGAAGTAAAAAACGATCTCGAACGATAGGCACAAGATAGCCTAATTTTCCTGCTTTATAGAGCAAATTCCGCATCTTTGTTTCATCAATTGACAACGCCTTGGCGAATCAATTTCCAGCACTTCTGCTCCTGCAAGAGTTTGGCTATCATCGCCTGTGCGTAAAATCAACCTGTCTCCAACACAGATATGCAGCGGCGTTTCAAGCTGAATTTCTGCAAAAATTTGCCCTAAACGCACCGCTTGCAGATGGCTCTCTTGCGGATAACCCACTTGCTTAACATTCAGCAGCGACAATTTACCTGTCGTGTGGCTAGCGTAGTGGTAAATATGCACTGCACTACTCTCTTTGAGTGGCTGTATATTTTCCAAGCGAACAGTGAGGCGATCACTTACATAACAAGGAGCAAGCTCGGTCAGCCAATCGCCTCGCTTAATTCCCTCTTTTTCCCCCACCACATTCAATGCGAGATGCTGACCTGCGTCTCCTGCCGTTGCAGCGTGGTTCTGTGCCTGTAACAACAACGCCAGCTCCCTTAAGGTGAAAAACACGATCAATGGCATAACGATGAAGCAAGTTATCTTGTTGTTTTAGCCGAATTAAATGTTGTTTGAGCGTTTCAATCCCCTCACCTGTACGGGCAGAAGTAACGAAAAAGCTGTATCTGCTTTTGTGATCACCACCATTATCTGCGAAAAATGCAGCAGTCTAAGCAGCATTAAATGTTCCTGAGTCTGTGGCTTAATCCCTTCCTGTGCAGAGATAACCAACAACGCATATTGCACGCCACCCAGCCCTGCTAACATAAAACCCAGTGTATCGCCTGCTATCGGCAAGTAAGCATAACCTAAATCAATCGTCAGTCCTCGCTTTTTTTCCTCAGGCAAATGTGCCGTATGCGTCCCTGTCAAGGCTTGTAACAACGCTGTTTTTCTGTGATCAACGTGTCCTGTGGTTACAAAAATCATATTCCCTCCAATGATTTATTCTCACTGTGGTTGCTACGTTTTATTTTATTTTGCTAAAAATCATAAAAATTTTTCAGTGTCTCGCTATTTTGTTTGCAATTTGAGTAAATCTAAAAATCTAGGGTAGAATAGTAGAAATTTTTATAATGTGAGAGAAATAATGTTAAACCGAGTTTCAGAGAGTTTGCTTGCACCCAGTGGGCTAACGTTGTCGCAATTAAGCCAAGTGCTTGACTGCTTTTCCAATCGTCAAATTGACTATGCCGATCTCTATTTTCAGCTTAGCCAAGATGAGAGTTGGTCATTGGAGGATTCGATTATCAAGGAAGGCGGGTTTTATATTGATCGAGGCTTTGGCGTACGAGCAGTGTCTGGCGAAAAGACGGGGTTTGCCTATGCGGATCAAATTAATCTCTACCAGCTTGAGCAATGTGCGGCGGCGGCACGTTCAATTACCAATGTAAGCGGTCAGTTATTGGTAAAAAATTTCAAGCAGACCGAGGCAATTCAGCGTTATGCGGCCATCAATCCATTGGATTCTATCAGCCGTGAACAAAAAGTTGAATTATTACATCTTGTTGATAGCGTCGCTCGTGCAGAGGATAAGCGAGTCATTCAAGTGAATGCAAATTTGTCCGCTGTGTATGAGGAAATGTTGGTAGCAGCGACTGATGGCACACTGGCGGCGGACATTCGCCCATTAGTTCGTTTATCTATCTCGGTTTTAGTCGAGCAAGATGGCAAGCGTGAACGAGGCTCTTCTGGAGCTGGTGGGCGATTTGGGCTAACTTGGTTTTTTGAGCCACATCTCTCAGGATTCAGCCGTGCAGAGTGGCTTGCGAGAGAAGCGGTACGTCAGGCAGTGGTCAATTTGGGCGCTATACCTGCTCCTGCGGGTTTGATGCCGATTGTATTGGGGGCGGGCTGGCCTGGAATTTTACTTCACGAAGCCGTTGGACACGGTTTAGAGGGCGATTTTAATCGTAAAGCATCTTCGCTCTTCACTGACAGAATTGGAGAGCAAGTTACCTCACCTCTTTGTACTATTGTTGATGATGGCACGATTCCAGATATGCGAGGCTCAATCACTGTTGATGACGAAGGCGTTGTTTCGCAACGAAACGTCTTAATCGAAAATGGTGTATTAAAAGGCTATATGCAGGATAAGTTAAATGCTCGTTTAATGGGCGTGGCTCCAACAGGCAATGGTCGCCGAGAATCTTACGCTCACTTGCCGATGCCACGAATGACGAATACTTATATGACAGAGGGAAGCCACGAGTTTGATGAGATGATTGAATCCGTTGATTTTGGGATTTTTGCGTCCAATTTTAGTGGCGGACAGGTCGATATTACATCAGGAAAATTTGTTTTTTCTACTTCTGAAGCCTATTTGATTGAAAAAGGAAAAATTACTCAACCTGTTACAGGAGCGACCTTGATCGGGAGTGGCATAGAGGCAATGCAACAGGTCTCAATGGTGGGTAAAAAAATGGAACTTGACCTTGGCGTTGGCACTTGCGGTAAGGAGGGGCAGAGCGTCCCCGTCGGTGTTGGGCAGCCTACAGTGAAGTTGGATAAAATCACTGTGGGTGGACGAGGGTAATCAACGAGCAATCGAGTAAAATGGACTAAGTTTGCACTTTAAGCATATCTGCGATGTATTTAAATGACTTTTCAATATTTTCTGCACGATAGCCAACAGATCGAATTAGTATGCCATTCTGGTTCAACTGCGAAATACCCAGCATTAATTGTGGTGTTGAGCTAAATTCTGCCTGTAGCTCATTCGTTAATTTTTTGAGCTGTTGTTCTGAAAAAGATAAATTTATATACACCAACGTGCCTTGATGCGTAAAATCCTCCATTTGACTTAAGGCTGTCAGTGGCATACTTTGGGGCTGCCATTGAATGCGATCGGAAAGTAGAGGCTTACCTTGAGAGACAATCCGTAGGTAAGAGGAAAAATGGCGAAAGGCAAATTGTTCGTGGTTTAATATTCGCCCCACAGCGATAATTTCACCATAAATCAGCTGATTACGTTCACTCAGTTCAATCAGAGTAGTTTGTTTGAAGGCACTTTCTTTATGCAGAACCAAAGGGTGTGGCAAATAGAATAAACGACTGTCTGGTGCCAGTTGGATATGTGTATTCTGTTCGGCATATCCATTATGGTTCATCGCTTGTACTCGAGTAAATGCTTGTGTAGAGAGCGAAAGTGATGTTTTTGGTGCTAATGAAACACGGACATTTAGTCTATCTCCTCCTAGTAGCCCTGGTGAAGAACTCATTTGCACAGCATTTAATTCATTATGCCAGCTTGTTGTATATGTGGCTGGCAAAGTGAGCAATTTGAATGGCGGAGAGACAAAACAGCGATCTAATTGTGTTTTGCCTGAAGCGGTGAGTTTAGTCGAAATTATTAAATCGCTATGCATAATTTATTATATGATGGGTGAATAATAAAAATGATTGTTTAAACGCTATGTTGATATCATAGCGTTTGTGCTGTTATCTAATTAAATTAGTAGGCTCATCGCTTTGCTGAAGCAGAGCATACTTTTCAATCCAGCCGATCACTCCATCAAGATTTTCATTTTTCATTAAATTGGTAAAAATAAATGGCTGACCATTACGCATACGACGAGCATCACGTTCCATTACGCCTAAATCCGCTCCAACGAATGGTGCGAGATCCGTTTTGTTGATCACTAACAAATCGGAACGAGTAATACCAGGTCCACCTTTACGAGGAATTTTCTCCCCTTGTGCCACATCAATCACAAAAATAGTCACATCGGCTAAGTCAGGGCTAAATGTTGCAGATAAATTATCGCCACCCGACTCAATAAAAATTAACTCAACCTCTGGGAAGCGAGCGACCATTTCATCTACCGCTTCTAGATTCATTGATGCATCTTCACGAATTGCCGTATGAGGACAACCGCCTGTTTCCACACCCATAATTCGTTCAGATGGCAACAAACTATTTTTGGTTAAAAACTCTGCATCTTCTTGTGTGTAGATATCATTGGTAATTACGGCTACACTATACTTGCTGGCAATTTCACGAGTTAAACGCTCAATTAGTGCTGTTTTACCTGCTCCCACAGGACCCGCCACCCCGATTTTAATATACTGACGCATTGATTTTGTTCCTTTTCACTATGGACACGAAGCATCGAGTCCCTATAATAAATTAAAATAACGTGTCCCTACCGATCACACAGAATTAATATCAACGCAAATCTCAAATAATCCGATCAGTAAGGACGCCACACGATTGGCAGACGTCCACCAAATCAAGACATATAAAGCCGTGTATAAAGCTGCTCGTGTTGCATTGAGCGGATATCACTGGCAATTGTTGCCGCTCCAAGCCATTGAGAATCAGGATTTAGGCTATTTTCGACCGCTTGAGCGATAGGATTTCTAAGTGCGAACAGAATATCCTGCCCGTCCATTTGGCTTAATGGCACAAGTTTCACACCATTGGTTACTGTTCCTACTGCTGCGTTGTAGTAGAACGCATACAGACTTTCAGCTTTGTCGAGTTTCATCGCTTGTGCCACCATCGCAAACACGATGGGAAAGTAACCTTGACAACGCTTTTCAATGATTGCTTGCTGAAATTTGCTCAATAATGGGTGATTTTCATAGCGAATAAAAATCTTAAGTAACCGAACACCCAATTTGTAACTTCCTTCACGGCTTTCGCGAGCAATTTTGGTGGCAGCAAGTTCTTGATCTAACGCCAGCAAGCGGTCTAAATCGTGGTTTATCATTGCATCAAATGCTAATGACAAATACGCACCATCATTATAAATCCAGTTCTGCATTAGTTGTGTCTGAACATATTCCTCAAGCGTCTCTCGACTATTCACCTTGCCTTGTTGCACAAAGGTTTCCAAGCCGTTGGAATGGTTGAAACCACCAATCGGCAGGGTAGGATCAACAAGGTGTAGCAATGCACCTAACTGGGTTAATCCAGCTTGTGTTAGTGTTTGTGCCAATTGCCATCTCCGTGATGATGATAGCCGTGATGATCGTGAGAACGGCTATGAGAATGCCCCTGTGCAGAGTTCGCTCGCAGTGCTTGGCTTAAACGGCGTTCTGCTTTTTTCGGCTCAAATCCAGCCGCTTGTAACCATTCAAACATTGGTTTATCGTAAGGTAATGTTACCTCATCACCGTCCAAAAACAGCGGTGAATGTTTATTGCCGATTTCATAGCAAGCACGAGCCATTTCAGGCAAGGTTTGTGGCGAAAGCACGATAACCTCCGATGGTATAATCTCAATTGCAATCACTAATGTATCACTAATAAACACGACATCATTATGTTTTAAACGTTGCCCTTCTTTCAATAAACGAAACGCCACCTCACGCCCAGATTGGCTTTTTTTCCGCAAAATATTACGTTCACTCTCGTACCATTCAAGCGGCACATAATCAATTTTTTGGGCTGTAATTTGACCACTGTCTTGAAGTGCAGCCAAATTGCCTAAAATTTCTTCCATAATAGGCAGGATTGGGTTAATTATTTGCATTATTTTCTCCCAGCTGTATTTCTACTCCATACTTACATATAGAGAATTTGGGGACGCAAGCATTGCGTCCCTACCAATCACGCTGAATTAAGAATGAATGTAAGGACACACTGCGTGTGTCCGCTTTTCGGACGTAGGCACACTATCCCTACATTCACGTTATCAGAACAAGAAATACCGCTGTCCGAGTGGCACTTTTGTTGCAGGTTCACAGGTGATATGTTCGCCATCGACTCGCACTTCGTAACGTTCTGGATCCACGGTAATCTCTGGTGTTTCACTGTTATGCACCAGATCTTTCTTGCTGATATCTCGACATTTTGTTACTGCAAGAGTCTCTTTTTCTAAACCATATTGTGTTCGAATATCTGCCTCTACGGCAGCTTTAGAAACAAAAAATACGGCACTTTTTTCAACCGCTTTACCCTGTGCAC
Source organism: Nicoletella semolina (assembly GCF_004345745.1). Classification (GTDB taxonomy): domain Bacteria; phylum Pseudomonadota; class Gammaproteobacteria; order Enterobacterales; family Pasteurellaceae; genus Nicoletella; species Nicoletella semolina. The sequence goes on from NZ_SLXJ01000002.1 coordinate 108,255, forward strand.
CAAACATTGGGCGGTAGAGTATCGGTTGTGGTGTCGGAATAGAGGCATTCGGATCGCCCATTTTGGCGTAGCTAATTATTCCTTTTTTCATCACAAATTCTGGTTTTACGCCAAAAAAGGCAGGTTTCCACAATACAATGTCTGCCAATTTACCCACTTCAAGCGATCCGACATAGTCGCTAATGCCGTGTGCAATTGCTGGATTGATAGTATATTTGGCAATATAACGTTTAATACGGAAATTGTCGCTGTCAGTGCTATTTGTGAGTTTATCCTCTGCTAATATGCCTCGTTGTGCTTTCATTTTGTCTGCTGTTTGCCAAGTGCGAATCACGACTTCGCCTATCCGCCCCATTGCCTGTGAATCTGAACTCATTATGGAAAAAACGCCAATATCGTGCAGAATATCTTCTGCGGCAATCGTTTCAGGACGAATACGACTATCCGCAAAAGCCACGTCTTCAAGAACTTGCTTATCTAAATGGTGGCATACCATTAACATATCCAAATGTTCATCAATGGTATTGACCGTAAATGGGCGAGTTGGATTAGTTGAAGCTGGCAACACGTTTGGATACATCGCTGCTTTGATAATGTCAGGAGCGTGCCCACCGCCTGCACCTTCAGTATGGAAAGTGTGGATAACACGCCCATTAATCGCTTTTATCGTATCTTCTAAGAAGCCACTTTCGTTAAGTGTGTCCGTGTGAATCGCCACTTGAATATCCATTTCATCTGCCACTTTCAAAGCTGCATCAATCGTCGCAGGCGTCGCTCCCCAATCTTCGTGAATTTTTAGCCCTAATGCCCCTGCAACAATTTGTTCTTTTAACGGCTCAAGGGTTGAACAATTTCCTTTACCAAAAAAGCCAACATTGACAGGTAACGCTTCCGTAGCTTGAAACATTCGTTCCATATTCCAAGCACCTGATGTAACGGTTGTGGCGTGTGTACCATCAGCAGGACCTGACCCACCACCGATCAACGTGGTTACGCCACTTTCAATCGCGTGTTGTGCTTGTTGCGGACAAATGAAATGTATATGGGTATCGATACCGCCTGCGGTCGCTATCAGATGAGTCCCATTATGAACCTCTGTACTCGCCCCAATAATCATATTTGGCGTAACGTTATCCATTGTATCTGGGTTACCTGCCTGCCCAATACCCACAATGCGTCCATCACGAATACCAATATCGGCTTTGATAATCCCTAATTTTGCGTCAATAATCATCACATTTGTAATGACAAAATCTAATACATTCGGATCGCTGCGAGTCGCTGTGCCTGATTGTGCCATACCATCACGAACACTTTTACCGCCGCCAAATTTACACTCATCGCCTTTAGTGAGCAAATCTTGTTCAATAGTCGCCCATAAATCGGTATCGCCAAGACGCACTTTATCCCCTATGGTTGGTCCATAGGTTGCGACATATTGCTTGCGGGAAATCGTTAATGCCATTATTCGTTCTCCAACTTTTCTTCTGTGTCCAACTTTTCACCCTCATCTAACTTTCCATCAACCGCATTATGGAAACCATAAATAATGCGATTGCCACCAAATGCAACCAGCTCAACCTGTTTTGCCTCGCCTGCTTCAAAGCGGACAGCATTGCCTGATGGTATATTAAGTCGCATACCATACGCCAACGATCGATCAAAATTCAGTGCATTATTGGTTTCATAAAAATGGTAATGTGAGCCGACTTGAATCGGTCTATCACCCTGATTGACAACATCTAATAAGATGGTTTTACGTCCTTGATTAGCGAGAATATCGCCATCTGCGAGTTGGTATTCACCTGGAATCATAATATCCCCTTAACGAATTGGATAGTGTACGGTAACGAGTTTCGTCCCATCTGGGAAAGTCGCTTCAATTTGTACTTCGTGTATCATTTCTGGTACGCCTTCCATCACATCATCAACGGTTAATAGTGTGGCACCATACTGCATCACTTCCGCTACAGACATTCCATCTCGTGCTGCTTCTTGCAAATGGCTGGCGATATAGGCAATAGATTCAGGATAATTGAGTTTTATCCCACGATTTTTACGCTTAATGGCTAACTCTCCTGCAAGAAATAGCATTAATTTTTCTTGTTCTCTTGATGTTAAGTGCATAGTTACCTTCTAATTTTCATCTTTTATCTGCAATATTCCCTGATAAACAAACACAACAAAATGCCATACACAAGCGGTCGCAAAATAGAAAAATTTTGCAAAGACAAGCTTTTCAATGTGCTAAGAAGAGGTTGAATATCAATAATGAATAGATAATGGAAGCTAAGCGTATTCTACTCTTGCTCTATCAAAAAAGAAAGCAGGTGAGAGAAGTAATAGGTAACAATAGAGAAAGCATTTACCCCAAAGATAAGCAACGATCCGCCATTTTATCGATAAAAAAGTGATCGTGAGAGGCTATTAACATTGGTAGACCCAATTCAGTTAAAAGCACGATTAATCTTTCGCTATTTTTTCTGTCTAACCCATTAGTGGGTTCATCAAGTAATAATACTTGAGGCTGCATTGCTAATACACCGGCAAGTGCAGTGAAATTTTGTTCGCCGCCAGATAAGGTACTGACTGAACGATCTCCTAAGTGTGCAATCCCCAACTTTTCCAGCTCTTCTGCCGCTATTTGATAAGCGACAGAGTGTGATTTCCCCTGATTTAATGGGCCGAAAGCGACATCATCAAGCACAGTTGGACCAAATAATTGATCCGCAGAATGCTGAAAACATAAACCAACTTGATGCCCTCGCAACGGCACAAAATCACGATCTTGTTGGCAAGACTTACCAAACCACTGAATGCTACCTGCTGTAAATGAAATAAAGCCTAGCAGGGCGTGCAACAGCGTAGATTTGCCTGTACCAATCTCACCTTGTAAAAATAGTCGCTCTTGTGCCACCAACTGAAAAGAGAGATTGTCAATAATGGTTTTGCCATTGCGTTGTAATTGCAGTTGGCTAACGTTCAATAATGGGTTAGGTGGTAAAAGGGTCATTTTAAGTGCGTTTTCTGTTAGTAGATGTTTGGCGATGAGCACAATAAGATAGCGGTTGAAAACCTCTCGCTTTTAACGCTCGTTCACTTTGCTCGACTTTGAGTAATGCGTGGATTAACAGTAATGCTACACGCTGCACCGTCATCTTAATCGTTCTGAAATTGCATTTTGCTTGATAGCCTCTTGCTTTCATTGCCAATTCCATTTTCGTATTGAGTTCAGAAAATAACGCAATGTAACGCACTGTCAGCACAAATAAATGCTGGAATTTTATCGGTAATGGTAGACGTTTTACTGCCTGTAATAACAAGGTGTCATTCACATTTAGCAGCAACAGCCAGCTAGAGCAGAGAATAAGGTTCATTCGTAGACTAATTAATGTTGCTAAATGAACGCCATTGGCATAACAAATAATACCATTACTCTCCATTTTCCAACTTAAGGTGAGCCAAACCCCAAGCGTAAAAAAATGAAATTGACACCAACGTTTCAGATATTGTTTGAGGGGCTTGCCGTGATAAGTCAGAAGTAATAATAAAATAAACATTACGAGACTATTTAGCCCAACTAATATATCAACGTGCTGAATAGCACTGACGAGAATACCCCATAAAAAAAGATAGACTAAACGCCAGTGGGGGGCAAGTAAACCGCTATGCCCTGATAAACCACTACGCCCTAATAAATCATTACGCCTTAAGAAACTTGCTATTTTCATCTTAAATTTCTCAATGCCAATGGATACATTTTCGTTAAAGACAGCAACACACCTGCACTAATAAGACTATCCGTAATAAAAACAGGTATATGCGTAATAACCAACAAGATAATTAAATCGCCATATTCTCGTCCACCATCAATAGCAAGAACTAGCGAAGCAATCAGTACCGAACCTAATATGCCTATCGTACCTGCTAGACAGCCTGCGAAAACAAATGGTTTTTTAGAAGGATTTGATGTGTTGCTGTGTCGTGAGAGGTAGTGGCGTAAAAGGTAATGCACGATGACAGATGGTAATGCCATAATACATAGGTTGATCCCCAATACAGAAAACCCACCAAATGAGAAAAACAGAATTTGCAGAACCAAAGCAATCAGAAAGGCAGGAAACACCGCCCAGCCAATAAACACGCCAGCTAAGCCATTTAAAATTAGATGAACGCTGCCAATACCAACTGGAATATGAATGGTACTGGCAACAAAAAAAGCTGCAGTAAACAGTGCAACGAAAGGCAGCTTGTCATATTCCATTTGACGCAAACCAATAACAACGCCAACGGTTGCGACCGTAGCCCCTACCAATAAGGTAGGCATTGACAAAACGCCTTCAGAAAGGTGCATTAATACTTGTCCTTATTGAATGGTTGAGGAGATTTATCATCAAAACGCTTTTGTTTCTGTCGCAATTTTTTCTGTAGCAACGCCCACACACCAAAAAAACCCAGAATGTAACCGATGCCGCCTAAAATATCACGCAGATAGATTTTATCTCTTAATTGAGCAATCTCTTCACGAATCAGCAATAATTCACCCTGTGAAGAAACCTCACTTGATGCAGTCAGGTGATAAGCCAAGGTTGTTGCACGATGCCCTTCCATACCTTCAATCACGACCGTATAACGGCGATTACCTAACGCTGATGGAGGCAAGGCAGGCAGCGAAAAATAGCCTAAAGTATCGGTTTTGCCTTCAATGATCTCAACTTGGCTTTCATCTGCTGCTTGTAAATAGGCTCTAATATAGGTCTGTGCCGCAGGCGTCATATCAGAATAGTAGGCTTTGCCGACAATTGCATTGCCATCGTATTGAGCAAATAGATGTAAACTGTGTGCCATTGCACTTTTAAGCGGAAAACTTAAAAATGCAACGACAACCAAAAAAAAGTTGATGAATCTAAGTATATTATGCATCGCTATTTTGCATCAAAAGTCAGCATATACTCAATCGAACGCTCATCATAATCAGGGTTATTCACTGTTTTTTCACTAAATTCTGCCCAAACCTTGTTCAATCCTTTCGTTGGGGTAAACAATGCGATCCCTTGTTCATTACTTAAATTAAACGGCTCATCTTCACCTAACCCAACTTTCACGCCAGCGAGAGGCTGACCTGCTTTTAATACTAAAATAGACAATGGCTCACCTGCTTTTGCCACTGCCTGCGGAACAAGCTCATAATCGGTGTGTTGTGGAACCAACGCTTGTGCGTTCCAAACTAAAATCGCTTTCCCTATTTTGAATGCATTTAAGCTAATTTCTGCATTCGGCACTTCTTTTTTCGTTTTTTGCACATATTTACCATTAGGTAATTTCGACCATACGCCATTATCAAATTTCATCAACACCATAGTCGCATTAGGCGCAGAAAAATACGCTTCACTCTGCTTGAATGTGACTTGAGCAGGACGGCTATCACCACTTGAATCAAGCAATTTGACCTCTTTCAATTTATGTTCAGGGTAGCCCTCGGTCTTGGTATGTCCAAATTTTACGACATACTCTGCATTATGAGTAGTTGGTTCAATCCAAATGTTATGAGCATTTGCGATGTTACTTCCCAATAAAGCCCCCCATATTAGAGCCGCTTTTTTTATAGTTATTTTGGTATTTTGTACAATTTTCATCTTTGATTCCTTATTTAACGAAAATATAGGCGTGAAGGTATGTGTATGGTAAAGTATGCAAGAATAGCCTTGCACTTCAAGTGATTAATAAAGTTCAGAAAATATTGAATAAAAATTATTTTTATTAATCTCAGTGAAGATCTACATTTTAATCTAGCGGTCAAAAATAGGCAAAAATTTTCAATGAGAATAATGATCGATTGAAATAAACTATTCACTATCGAATTAAATAATTAGGAAACTATATGGCGTGGATACAAATTCGTTTAAACAGCACAGATAATCAAGCAGAACAAATCAGCGATTTTTTAGAAGAGATTGGTGCAGTGTCAGTTACCTTTATGGATAGCCAAGATACTCCCATTTTTGAGCCGCTCCCAGGGGAAACTCGACTTTGGGGCAACACTGACGTAGTCGCATTATTTGATGCAGAAACGGAAATGAACGTCATTGTTGAAGCGTTGATCACAAGCCGCTTAGTGGAAGCCGATTTTGCTCATAAAATTGAACAAATTGAGGACAAGGATTGGGAAAGAGAGTGGATGGATAATTTCCACCCAATGCAGTTTGGCAAGCGGTTGTGGATTTGTCCAAGCTGGCGAGCAGTGCCTGACCCACAAGCGGTCAATGTAATGCTTGACCCAGGGCTTGCATTTGGCACAGGCACGCACCCAACAACAGCAATGTGTCTAGAATGGCTAGATGCGATTGATCTCGTAGGTAAAACGGTGATCGATTTTGGCTGCGGTTCAGGCATTTTAGCCATTGCTGCGTTGAAATTAGGGGCAAAACAAGCCATTGGTATTGATATTGATCCACAGGCGATTTTAGCCAGCCAAAACAATGCTGCTGCCAATGACGTAGCTGATCGTTTACAGCTTTTTCTTGCTAAAGATCAACCTCAAGACCTGCAAGCTGATGTGGTCGTAGCCAATATTCTTGCAGGACCGCTCAGAGAACTTGCACCGAATATTATCAAGCTAGTCAAGCCCCAAGGTCAGCTAGGTCTGTCAGGCATTCTATCCTCTCAAGCTAACACAGTAAGCGAAGCCTATGCCAACAACTTCACCCTTGAGCCTGTACGAGAACAAGAGGAATGGTGTCGAATTACAGGTGTAAGAAAAAATTAAGACACAAGATTACGATTAAAATTACTAATCTATGCCACAGTTATTCAAATGCACTGAGCTGGGTTTTGTGTAATAAGCGGTCGAAATGCAGCAGAAAATTGCAATTGCGAGTCTAAGGCGTCGTTTACTTCTTTCATAGAAGAATTTGTTATGGCATTGGGTATACCAAAAATAAATACCAAATGCTTTAAATCTATTTTAAAGTTATAAAAAATAATTCTAACATCATAGCCATTCAACATATTTATTTACAGGATGTGGAGTGGCTATGTCAATACTTTCTCGATCTTTTATAGATTGGCTGACGAAATATGCAAATCAGCTTGATCAATCCAATCAATATTCCGATGAATTATTTACTCGACTTGCTAATGACGGCGTCTTTAAGGTTGGTGTGCCTGTCGAGTTAGGGGGAAATGGAGGCGATTATCACGATGTGATCGCAATCATTGAAGAATTAGCAAGTTATTCTTTAACTGCGGGCTTCATTACTTGGGGACACCGAACGCTGATTCAAAACCTCATTGAAAGTACAAATCCTTTACCAAGAGAAAAGTGGTTACCAGTGTTACTTGCTGGCCAACTATCTGGCGGCACAGGGTTATCCAATGCGGTCAAATTTCTCTCTGGGATAGAAGAATTACAAGTAAAAATTATAGAAAAAAATGGGAAATTCTACTTGCAGGGTAAATTGCCTTGGATAACTAATGTATCCAAACGTGGTTTTATTACGATCTTTGCTGCAGAGTATGCCGACAATCGTCAATCCCCTGTGATTATTGCCTTACCCCATGATGCAACGGGTGTCACTCGTAGCGTAGAACTAGAGTTAGTCGGACTACAAGGAAGTAATACTGTCGCACTGCTATTAGAGAACGTGGCACTCAATCCAGCTTGGATAATTGCAGATAATGCGAGTGACTATTTGGCTCAAATTCGTCCCGCCTTTTTAAGCTTTCAATGTGCAATGGCATTTGGATTAGCTAAAAGATCATTAGCTGAGGTAGAACAATCCCTCTCAGGTAACCGTTCTATTTTAGAAAAAGAATGGCAAGCCCAATCAGAGCAGTTGCAAAAATTACGACAATCACTACAAACAGGCTTAGCTCAAATTGATTATTTTGTTCAACAACCTCAAGCCTTATTTCAAATTAGAAACGATATTATCGAGGTTGCCTCACAATCGGTATTGCTAGAATTACAAGCTTCTGGCGGTCGAGGTTATTTAAAAAAAGGTGGCTCTAATTTTATTCGTCGCTGGCGTGAAGCAGCATTTCTTCCTGTGGTGACACCAAGTGTAGTCCAGCTTAAAACGATTTTACAACAACATTAGTCGAGGTATTTATGACAAAATTCCATATTCACACTATTGATACTGCTCCAGAAACAGCTAAGGAAGCACTTAAAGTCGTCAAAGAAAACAATGGCTTTATTCCAAATTTGATCGGCGTGCTGGCTAATGCACCTACAGCGCTGGAAACCTACCGCACAGTTGGAGCAATTAATCAACGTAATAGCCTTACACCAACTGAACGTGAGGTAGTACAGATTACAGCCGCAGTAAAAAATGGTTGCGGATTTTGCGTTGCAGGTCATACAGCCATTTCAATTAAGCAAATTAAAATGCCGAATGAATTATTACAAGCCTTGCGTGAAACTACGCCAATTGCCGATCCAAAATTACAGATTTTGGCACAATTTACCCTCGCAGTGATTGAGTTCAAAGGAAAAGTGAATGACAACATTTTAAACGAATTCCTTAACGCAGGTTACACTCACCAAAACGCACTTGATGTAGTATTAGGTGTAAGTCTAGCCACCTTATGTAACTATGCTAATAACTTAGCAAACACACCAATTAATCCTGAATTACATCCTTATCACTAGTGATGTTTACTCTCCCTGCGAAAATGATCTTCGTGGGGAAGTATTCTTTTAGATTAAGTAAGCGGTCTACATTGCGGCTAATTTTGCAAATTTCTCTCTTGTATCTCTAGATAGTCATATTTTAGTCACATAACACGATTAGAATGGAGGAAAAGTCATTTTCACACCTACAGGAGAGACAAATGTCATTAAAAGGTAAATTTAAAATCAGCTTAATTGCTGCCTCAACTCTAGCCAGTTCTAGCCTATTACTTGCCCAGCAAGAATATCCTGCGGTATTGGCAGGTCATCTAATTTTACCTGCTGAAACCTTTATTGCTGCACCGAAAGATGCACCACTTAGCTTAAAACATAGCGGTAAATTTGTGACAGGCAAACGCAATGATGTTTTGCAGAGTGTTGAAGGAAAATCAAATGGTAGACGAACGGGCGTTTCTTACCCCTTTAATGGTCAACCAATACAAGGTCATTCAGGCATTAAACGGATGAGTGATGGCAGTTACTGGCTGTTAACAGATAATGGAGCAGGTTCAAAAGCGAACTCGCCTGACTTTATGCTATATCTTACTCACTACGATATTGATTTTGCTAATAACAAGTTCGAACCGAAAAAAACCATTTTCCTACATGACCCCGATAAAAAGATTCCATTCCATATTGTGAATGAGGCAACCGATAAACGCTATCTAACGGGTGCTGACTTAGATCCAGAAAGTTTCCAAATCGTTAATAATTCTATTTGGATTGGTGAAGAATTTGGACCCTATTTAATCCAAACGGATATGGAAGGTAAAGTATTAAATTGGTATGACACACAAGTTGATGGAAAGCGAGTTCGTTCGCCTGATCACTTTAGCCAACGATTACCAAGTAGCCCAACCGAGAAAATTAGTTTTGAAGTCAGACGCTCCAGAGGCTTTGAGGGTATGGCATTGAATGCAAAAGAGAATAAGCTCTACCCGTTATTGGAGGGGGCATTATGGCAAGATGCTAATGCTAATTACGAAAATGATGATAATAAAAATTACCTGCGTATTTTAGAATTCGATTTAAATAGTAAGGTTTGGACAGGCAATTTCTGGAAATACCCGCTTGAAGCCAATCATCACGCTATTGGTGATTTCAATATGATTGATGAGCACCGAGCCTTAATTATTGAACGGGATAATGGTGAAGGTGTTATCGAAAAAGCCTGCCCACCAAATACGGCTGATCAAACATCTTGCTTCCCAAACCTGCCTAAATTTAAGCGTATCTATTTGGTTAAATTCGACAAATCGAATTACGGCAAAAATGTTGAAAAATTAGGCTATGTGGATCTCATGAATATTCAAGATCCCAACAAACTGGCTAAAACCCCACGAAGCCAAGGCGTGCTAACATTCCCATTCTTTACCATTGAGAATGTCGATATTGTTGATGATGAGCATATTATTGTCGGCAACGATAATAATCTGCCGTTTTCTAGTAGTCGTGATCCCAATAAGGCCGACAACAATGAGCTAATTTTACTGAGAGTAAAAGAATTACTACAGAGAAAGTAGCTACACAAGTACTAAAACCTAAAGTGCGTATAGAGTGGTTTTTTTCTATACGCATCTATAACTAGTTAAATCTCGCCGCTATCCCCCTGCTTTACGACAGAAGAAATTAAACAGAGGTGTAGATAACAAACGTTGTAACCGCTAAAATAGCCCTGTTGGTGATGTAATTCGATAACGTCTTCTAACGTTTTTTTATTCATAAGCGGTCATAAAGGGAGGAAATTTTGCAATATTCTCGCTTTTCTTATCTCTTCTCTCATCTCATTTTTCTTGTTTTTAAGACTGTCTTGCTAGCATAGTGAATTATTTGCTCCCAATATATCTAGCAGTTGAGCAAAATCATCACAAAGGTAATCAGGTTCAGACTGGCTAATTGGAATATTGTAGTTATAGCCATAGGTTAAACCTAGACTTGCACAACCTGCGGCTTTGGCTGCCAAAATATCATTTTTGGAATCGCCAACGAATAGGACTTCGTGCGGATAAAGCCCAAATTTTCCGCATAAATAATAGAGTGGGGCAGGGTGTGGCTTGATGGCAGGCAACGATTGTCCACCTAAGGTTTCGCTGAAGAAATGCTCAATACCAAAGGCTTCGAGTACAGGCAAGACGTGTTTGGTGGGTTTGTTAGTAACCACTGCCATCAGATAGCCTTGCTGCTGTAATGCGTTAAGCGTGGATTTTACGTTAGGATATAATTGGCTGAGATTGCATACATTTTGTCCGTAGAATTCACCAAAACGGTGTTTAAGTTTCTGATGTTGTTCGCTATTGAATTCGTGCGATTTTTCTGTCCATTCTAACCCTTTGCTAAATAACACATCAGCACCGTTACCAATCCACGTTAATACCTGTGCTTCTGAGGCTTGTGGTAGTCCAACCTCTGCAAAGGCGGAATTTAAAGAAAGTGTTAAATCAGGTAAGCTGTTTACCAGCGTGCCATCAAGATCAAAGCCAATCAATTTATATTTTATGTTCATTTGAACCTCCAAGCGGTCAAAATAACGGAATTATTTGCAATGACGTTTTAGGCGATAGGCTGTCGCAATAATGACGATGCCTGCGATAATCATTGGCAAGGAAAGCAGCTGTCCACGAGTAATTAAATCCGTTGCATTATTCACATTTGGGTCGAATTCTCGGAAGTATTCGACAATAAAGCGGAATGTGCCGTAGCCGAGTAAAAATAACCCCGCTACTGAGCCAGTTGGGCGTGGTTGGCGGATAAAGCTATTCAAAATAAAAAATAGCACAAACCCTTCTAAAAAAGCTTCATAGAGCTGCGAGGGGTGGCGTGGTAGATAACCGCCGTTGGGGAAAAGTACTGCCCAAGGTACATCGGTTACACGTCCCCACAGCTCGTCATTAATAAAATTGCCAATACGCCCCATACCTAAACCAAAGGGAATTAAGGGGGCAACAAAATCAGCGGTTTGCCAGAAGCTGCGTTGTTGGCGAGCTGATGTCCAGATCATTGCAACAATGACACCGATCAAACCGCCGTGGAAAGACATTCCCCCTTCCCAAATTCTAAACAGATAGAGTGGATCGCTGAGTAAGCGGTCAAAACTGTAGAAAAATACATCGCCAATGCGTCCACCTAGCACAACGCCGAGGAAGCCATTAAATAGCAGTTGATCAACCTGTTCGGTTGTCCATACGCCTTTTGATTGCTTTGTGCGGCGAATACCTAGCCAATAGGCAAATAAAAATGCCAAGAGGTACATCAATCCATACCAGCGTAAAGAGATTGGACCTAAGCTAAAAATAATTGGGTCGATCTGTGGAAAGGTTAAAAATTGTGGGTTCATAGTTCCTCGTGATTTTAAAAATACAGTATTTTAGGACAAGCTATTTTCAGTGCCTATTATGGTTAGTTTCGGTTATTTTAAGAACATATTGATTGCAATGCAGAGCAACATTACGGCAAAGGCTTTTTTCAAGGTTGCAACAGGCAGTACATTTGCCATATTTGCTCCTAATTTTGAGGTGAATACCGAAGCGATCATAATGCCAAATAGAGCAGGCAAATAGACATAGCCCAAAGCGTAGTCAGGTAGTTGCGGATTGTGCCAGCCACTGATAATAAAGCTGATTGTGCCAGCTAATCCTAACAATCCACCACACAGAGAAGATGTACCGATTGCACGCTTTATTTCAATGCCTCTACCGTTTAAGAATGGCACGATAAACGCACCGCCAGCAATGCCTGCAAAACTCGACAATACGCCAATAATACTACCTGCTGTAATGAGACTGCTTTTGGTGAGTGTGGGAGCGGTCTGTGTTGCGGTGGGAGCTTTTTTCGTTCTAAGCGACAAAAACATTTTGATTGAAGAATAACAAATCATCATGCCAAAAATTTTTGTCATAATGTGTTTAGGTAGCCCACTAACAACCAGACCTGACACGAAAACAGCAATCATTAATGCAGGAGCAAAATAAGGCACGATTGACCACGACACGTTACCGTGTTTATGATGGCGTTGTGCGGCGGAGAAAGTTGTCAAAACAATGGTGGAAAAAGACGTTCCCAATGCCATTGGCATTAGTAGCTGATCAGGCACACCAATTTTAGGTAGTAAATAAACCAGCGTTGGGACAATAATCATTCCGCCACCAATCCCAAACAATCCTGCCAAAAAGCCAGCAATTGCTCCCAATACTAAAAATGCAATAAACAGTTCTAACATCAACGTTTCCCTCGCTGAAAACGATTATAAGGCTTGCGAAATTCACGTTTTTGCGAAAATTCCTCTGCATTTTTTTCAGATTGATGCTTTTTAGTTTCATTCATCAATACCTGAGCAAATTCTTTCATCACTTTACGGTAAACATCACGTTTAAAGGAAACCACTTGCCGAACGGGATACCAAAAACTGACCCATCTCCAGCTATCAAATTCAGGGTTTTTTGAGGTTTTTAGGTTAATTAAGTTGTCGTCGCTGAGCAGTTGCAACAAGAACCAACGCTGTTTCTGTCCGATACAAATGGGATTTTGCAAGTTTTCAGCACGAACTAACCGCTTAGGTAGTTTGTATTTTAACCAATATTTCGATACCCAAAGTAATTGCACGTCTTTTTTTGCTAAACCCACTTCTTCGTAAAGCTCACGGTACATTGCGGCTTCAATGTTTTCGCCCTCGTTGATTCCCCCTTGTGGGAATTGCCACGAATTCTGTCCAAACCGCCTTGCCCATAGAACTTGCCCCTGCTTATTACAAATGACGATACCCACATTTGGGCGATAGCCATCAAAATCAATCAATTTAGGTCGCCTTGTTCTTGAAATAGAAATGGCGTTGATTGTTTCACAATTCCGCCTTTTGAACAACTAAAACGCCGAATAAGCGGTAGGTTTTATGCAAATTTTTACAATATAAAAGATAACAGTGAATATTGTGGATAACTCTGTGAATAAGATGATAAATTGTTGATAACTTTTTTTGCATAACTCAACAAAAAGCTTGATTCCACAAGGAAATGAGATTTTTACGACACATCGTGTAAAATACACATTATGGCAAGAATTATGTACATAATTTAACAAATTGAGTGATTTTTTCAGCTACTTTCATTGCTTTATTTGACGATTTCATTGAAGCGACTTGTAAAAAAAATTATCCTCAACGGCTGTGGATAACATTGTGATAGATAGTGAAATTGACCGTGCATAACCGAAAACAAGATCCAAAATTAGGTAATTTATGTATTGAAAACAATAGGTTACTGAATATTCTAATTTGTGGAAATATTCTGTTTATTTATTGCTCATTAAAAAATAACACATTTTTTCGTGTTGATTCACAATGCGATTGTCAAAATATTACTTTTTAAAATTTAAAAGTCGCTAATCATCACTGAAAAAGAGGAGCGGTCAGAAAATTAGATATTTTTGCAAAGTTCTGTCAAAATTGGATAATCTGTGGTTTAACATTGGAAATTAATTAAGGAAAAATGATGACAAAGCCTGTTGTATTAAGTGGTGTACAGCCGTCTGGTGAATTAACGCTCGGAAATTATTTAGGGGCATTGCGTCAGTGGACGAAAATGCAGGACGATTTTGAATGTCTCTTTTGTATTGTTGATCTCCACGCAATTACAGTGCGACAAGACTCTAAAGCCTTGCGTGCTGCAACATTGGACACACTGGCTCTCTATTTGGCGTGTGGCATTGATCCAAACAAAAGCACGATTTTTATCCAATCTCACGTCCCTGAGCATAGCCAGCTTGCTTGGGTGCTAAACTGCTATACTTATTTTGGTGAAATGGGGCGTATGACCCAATTTAAAGACAAGTCGGCTCGCCACGAAGATAATGTGAATGTTGGATTATTTACTTATCCCGTATTAATGGCCGCAGATATTTTACTTTATCAAGCCAATCAAGTGCCAGTAGGTGATGATCAAAAACAACATCTTGAAATTACTCGAGATATTGCGAACCGTTTTAATGCGATTTACGGTAAAAAAGATGCTGACGGTAATCTGATCGAAAGTATTTTGACGGTGCCTGAACCTTTTATTGCCAAAACGGGGGCAAGGGTGATGTCATTACTTGAGCCGAATAAGAAGATGTCAAAATCGGACGATAATCGTAACAATGTGATTGGGTTGCTTGAAGATCCGAAGTCGGTGGCGAAAAAAATTAAACGTGCGATGACTGATGGTGATGAGCCACCTGTGGTGCGTTATGATCGTGAAAATAAAGCAGGCGTTTCAAATTTACTGGATATTTTAGCCAGCATTACAGGCAAGAGCATTTCGACACTGGAAGCAGAATTTGAAGGCAAGATGTATGGGCATTTAAAAATGGCGGTTGCGGCGGAAGTTTCTGCGATGCTGACCGAATTACAAGCTCGTTATCACCATTTCCGTAATAATGAGGCACTATTAACGCAAATTTACCGTGATGGGGCAGAAAAAGCTCGAGCAAGAGCCAAAGCAACATTAGAGCAAGTCTATCAGCAAGTTGGGTTCGTTGTATAAACGGAGCTTGCTAGTTGTAGGCGAATTCCGTATAATCGACGATCTTTTAATGTATTTCAAATTTGCAAATAGCAGTGAATAAATAACTATTCGGAGTAAGGAAAAAATGGCTCGAGTTACCGTACAAGACGCAGTCGATCAAATTGGTAATCGCTTTGATTTAATTTTGACTGCGGCACGCCGCGCTAGACAGCTACAGCTTCACACTCGTGAGCCGTTGGTTGCAGAAGAAAATGATAAGCCTACAGTGATTGCATTGCGTGAGATCGAAGAAGGTCTAATCAACAATGACATTATGGATCGCCAAGAACAAATTGATGCACTACATCAAGATATGGCAGAAAAAGAAGCAATGTCGTTTTTAGCAGAAATTCAAGCCAATTCTTAATCTGTTAAAGGGCAATTTAGTGCAAGCGGTGAGTTTTCTCACTTAAATTGCAATCTAAGTTGCCCTTTTTGTATCTAATCAAATGTAAGGAAGGTGTTGTGTGGAGTTGTTTGAAAGTTTAAATACCTTAATTAAAGGCTATTTGCCTGAAGATAAAATTGCACTTGTTAAACGTGCGTTTATTGCTGCACGCAATGCTCACGAGGGGCAGTTTCGCTCGACTGGAGAGCCTTACATTACACACCCTGTTGCAGTCGCTTGCATCATTGCGGAGATGAAATTAGATCACGAAGCGGTGATGGCGGCACTACTACACGATGTGATTGAAGATACGCCTTATACGGAAGAACAGCTTGCAGCGGAATTTGGTTGTAGCACGGCTGAAATTGTGCAAGGGGTTTCAAAACTGGATAAACTGAAATTTCGCACACGCCAAGAAGCTCAAGTTGAGAACTTCCGTAAAATGATTTTGGCAATGACCAAAGACATTCGAGTGGTGTTGATAAAGCTCGCTGACCGTACGCATAATATGCAAACGCTTGGTGCATTGCGTCCAGATAAACGCCAGCGTATTGCTAAAGAAACCCTTGAAATTTATGCACCACTGGCTCATCGCTTGGGTATGGAATACCTGAAAAATGAGTTAGGTGATCTTTGCTTAAAAGCAATGTATCCCCACCGTTATGAGGTGATTAAACGCTCTGTTGAAGCGGCTCGTGGCAATTTGCGTGAATTGATACAACGCCTATCTAGTGAAATGCAAGAAAGGCTGGAAAACGTTGGCATTAAAGCTCGCATTTACGGTAAAGAGCGTCCACTTTATTATATTTACCAAAAAATGCAGGAAAAGCAGCAGCATTTTAATTCTATTTTGGATATTTATAGTTTCCGCATTGTCGTTGAAAATCTAGATAATTGCTATCGAACATTGGGACAGATGCACGCATTGTATAAACCTCGTCCATTTCAAGTGAAAGACTACATTGCTGTGCCTAAGACAAACGGCTACCAATCGCTTCACACCTCTATGATTGGTCCAAAAGGCGTGCCTGTTGATGTGCTGATTCGAACTGAAGAAATGGATTTGATGGCACAGCTTGGTGTGGCTGCCTATTGGGGATACCAGCAGCAAAATACCAGCGTGCAGGCAAGGGCAAAACAATGGCTTCAAAGCATTGTCGAAATGCAGCAAAGTGCAGGAAATTCGGCGGAATTTATTGAGAATGTCAAATCTGATCTTTTCTCGAGTGATATTTATGTCTTTACACCAAAAGGTCGCATTGTACAGCTGCCAGCTAATGCGACAGCTATAGACTTTGCTTATGCGGTGCATACTGATATTGGTGATCGCTGCCTTGGTGCAGTGGTCGATCATCAATCCTACCCACTTTCTCAACCATTGCAATCAGGGCAAACCATTGAGATAAAAACGGCTGAAACAGAATGCCTAAACGAGCTTTGGCTCAATTTTGTGGTAACTGCTCGAGCACGTTCTTGCATTCGTAACAGTCTAAAACGCCAAGAACGTAGTGAATTCATTGGAAGCACAACCTTGCATTCCTTAGACATTGCTCCTGAACTTGAAGCGGAAATTACCCTTGATCTTCTCAACGAGCAAGGCAACCTCGCAGCCGTGATTACGACTATTGCAAAAGTAAACAGCAATATTTTAAGTATTCAAAGTGAGCCAAAAGAAGACGGCATTCTCCAGGTTAATTTGCGGATTTCGGCCTCTGATGCTACCCATTTAAACAAAATCCTACACCAATTAATGACATTAAATGGTGTAGTCAGAGCAAGTTGTAATAAATAAAGTTGTTATGCCGATAACTTTGCAATCAGCTCTTCAACAAATTTCAGTCTGTCTGAAGAGTTCGTGAGCGGTAAGTTGAATCGAAATTTTTGCTGCCCTTCAAATTTATAAACGCTCTTATTTGCTTGTATCAGTTGCAAAAATTTCGTTGGGTCAGGCTGTGCAGTGGGTTTAAATTCCAAATAACCGCCATTTATTCCAGCCTCGATCTTCTTTAAACCTAGTGGCGTTGCGAGGTGGCGAAGCTGGGTAATTTGAAATAGATTACGAGTGGATTCAGGGAGTATTCCAAAGCGATCGATAAGTTCCACTTTCAGATCTTTCAATGCTTCTGCATTCTCTGTACTGGCAATCCGTTTATAAAAGGACAAACGGATATTCACATCAGCAATATAGTCCTCAGGCAACAACGCAGGCACTCGTAATTCAATCTCTACTTGATTTTGAGTAATTTCATCAAGCGTTGGCTCTCGTCCGTCTTGCAATGCTTTAACTGCATTTTCCAACAAATCCATATACAGTGAGAAACCGATACTTTCAATTTGTCCACTTTGCTCTGAACCCAATAACTCGCCAGCCCCTCGGATTTCCAAATCGTGCGTTGCTAGCACAAAGCCTGCCCCAAGATTATCAATCGAACTTAATGCCTCTAGTCGCTGTTTTGCATCTTTTGTCAGCATTTTAGGGGGAGGGGTGAGTAAATAGGCGTATGCTTGATGATGAGAGCGTCCTACTCGTCCACGCAGTTGATGTAGCTGTGCCAGACCAAATTTATCTGCTCGATCGATAATAATCGTATTCGCTGTCGGCACATCAATACCTGTCTCAATAATCGTGGAGCAAACTAAGACATTAAAACGTTGATGGTAAAAATCATTCATAACACGTTCTAAATCACGCTCTCGCATTTGTCCGTGTCCAATCACAATGCGTGCTTCTGGTACAAGTTCTGCCAATTTAGTCGCACAATTCTCAATAGTTGCTACATCGTTGTGTAGATAATAGACTTGTCCGCCTCGCAAAATCTCACGCAAAATGGCTTCTCGAATAACATTATCATCACCTTGTCGTACAAAGGTTTTTATGGTCAGGCGACGAGCAGGAGGACTGGCAATAATGGATAAATCTCGCATTCCGTTTAGTGCCATATTCAGCGTTCTTGGAATAGGTGTTGCGGTTAGCGTGAGAATATCAACGTTAGCACGAAGTTGCTTAATTTTTTCTTTTTGACGAACACCAAAACGGTGTTCTTCATCAATGATGAGCAGCCCCAAATCACGGAATTGAATATCATCTTGTAATAGCTTATGTGTACCAACGAGAATATCAATTTTCCCCTCTGCAACATTGGCTAAAATCGCTTTTTGCTCTTTTGCTGTTTTAAAACGTGATAACACTTCGACATTAATGGGATAATTGGCGAAACGATCTTTAAAATTCTCAAAATGTTGTTGAGCCAAAAGCGTAGTAGGAACGAGTACGGCAACTTGCTTATGATTTTCCACCGCTAAGAATGTAGCTCGCATAGCGACTTCTGTTTTACCAAACCCAACATCGCCACAGACCAGTCTGTCCATCGCTTTCGCTTGGCACATATCACTGATGACCGCATTAATCGCCATTTGCTGATCTTCTGTCTCTTCAAATGGAAAGGTACTGCTAAATTGCACGAAACTCTCACGATCATACTTAAATGCAAAGCCTCGCTGTGATTCTCGTTTAGCATACACATCTAATAATTCAGCCGCGACATCACGAATTTTTTCAGCGGCTTTCTGACGGGTTCTTACCCACGCCTCGCTACCGAGTTTGTGTAAAGGAGCGGTTTCATCTGATCCGCCAATGTAACGAGAAATAAGATGAAGCGAAGCCACTGGCACATACAGTTTTGCTTCATTGGCATATTGCAAGACCAGATATTCTGCTTTAATGCCACCTGTATCTAACACTGTTAGACCCGCATAACGTCCTACGCCATTTTCCAAATGCACAACCGCTTGCCCTATTTTTAACTCTGCTAGATTGCGAATTAACGTGTCAGGATTGACGGTTTTACGATTTTTTTCTGCTCTTTTTGAATGTACCTTTTCACCCAGCAGATCGGTTTCGCAAATAATTGCCAATTTCTCACCGCTTGCATTTTCAATGATAAATCCTTGATCAAGCGATGACACCATTAACGACATTGAAGAATCAATATCAGCGAGCGATTTCACTTGCTTTGGTTTAATTTTTAAGGGAGCAAGTAGTTCAAGTAATGTTTCTCGCCTCCCCTCACTCTCCACTGAGAGTAAAATTTGCCCTTTAAATGCCTCTCGAAACTGATTGAATGCAACAAAAGGATCTTTCTGTCCTGATAGCACTGCAATGGCAGGCAGAGCCACAAGGTTGGCATTTTGCTTAGCGGTCGATTTTCTAATTTTTTCTGCAACCAAACTTAGGCGTGGATAACCTTTTAATAAGCGATGAATTTGCTCCAGTGAAAACCATAATTGCTCTGGCGGTAATAGCGGTCGCATCGGATCAACCCGCCGACTTTCATAACGCTCTCTCGCATCTTTATGGAATTGTTCCGCCTTTTCTCTGATCCCATCAAAGGTGATAAATAGCGTATTTTTAGCAAGATAATCAAATAAGCTCGCCATTTCAGTAAAAAACAATGGCTGCCAATATTCAATCCCTGCGTTTAGAATCCCCTTACTCACTTGCTGATAAATATGTTCAGGCTCACGGCGGACTTCGCCAAATTGCTCACGAAATTTTGTCCGAAAATGTTCAATGCCAGTGCTGTCTGTTGGGAATTCGTGGGCAGGTAATAAGTTAATTTCGGTGATTTCGTGGATCGTACGCTGGCTATCCACATCAAAAGTGCGAATAGAATCAATTTCATCATCAAAAAAATCCAAACGAAACGGACTGTCTGACCCCATCGGATAGAGATCAAGCAATGCCCCCCGCACCGCATATTCACCAAATTCTAGCACCTGCTCAACTGCTCGATACCCAGCATTTTCTAATTGTAAACGGAGAGCTTGAATCGAAAAACGATCGCCTTTTTTGATTAACAATACATTATTTGCCAAATAGCTCGGAGGACAAACTTTCTGTAGCAACGTGGTGATTGGTAGCAAGACAATCTGTTTACTGCTTTGTTGTAAATGAAACAATGCCGATAAACGAGCGGAAATAATTTCCTGATGAGGCGAAAAATTATCGTAAGGTAAGGTTTCCCAATCTGGAAAAAGTTGTACAGGTAACGTAGTGAATTGCGGCAGGCTTTTCTCCAAACGTAACGCAGTATGCGTGTCAGGCGTGATAACTAAACTTAAGCCATCAAATTGTTCAGCAGTTTGCACAATCGCAAGGGTATCAGAATGCCCGATTAGATTGCCTAACGTTTGATGATCTTGAAATTTTCCATTTGTCTGAGGTAGGTTGATATTAAGATTGAATGTCATAAGCGGTCATTTTCTCGTGAAATTTTGCAAATTTTTATCGCTATAATAAAGAATTTAGCCAAATTCTGCCAAGAGATCTTAGGTTAAACGCCGTAAAATGTGATCTGTGTTGCGTGTTATATTGATTTACTCCTTTCTCCCCTATGTTATGATCATTTTATTTGCTAGTATTCTAGCATTACCCCTTCAGATATTTTTAGTTAGGAAATGCTTAAATGAAACCGCATTTTTTAGAGTTACGCCACCTAAAAACACTGCTTGCTTTAAAAGAAAGTGGCAGCGTTTCATCAGCAGCAAAACGTATTCATCTCACACAATCAGCACTCTCACATCAAATTAAACTTCTAGAAGAGCAATACGAATTACCGCTGTTTGAGCGAAAAACGCAACCTATCCACTTCACCCCTGCTGGAGAGCGTTTAGTTCAGCTCGCACAAGATATTTTACCAAAGGTGATAGAGGCTGAATCGGATCTTATTCGAGTAAAACAAGGCGAAGTGGGTGAACTACGTATTGCGGTGGAATGTCACACTTGTTTTGATTGGCTAATGCCCGCAATGGATCGATTTCGCCAGAGTTGGGGATTGGTTGAATTAGATATTGTATCGGGTTTTCATACTGACACAGTCGGTCTACTGCTCAATCACCGTGCTGACTGGGCGGTAGTTGCCAAAAAAGAAGACACCAGTGGTATTATTTACAACCCTTTGTTTTCATATGAAATGGTGGCAATTTGCTCAAAAGATCACCCTCTTGCTCAAAAAATGATTTGGGAAGCAGAAGATTTTCGTCACGAAACATTAATCCACTACCCTGTCCCTGATGATATGCTGGATTTATTGCGTAAAGTGCTGTATCCCGTTGGGATTAATCCCACTCGCCGTACCAGCGAGTTGACCATCGCCATTATTCAGCTTGTAGCCAGTCGCCGAGGCGTTGCCGCACTACCTTATTGGGCAGTAAAACCTTATTTAGAAAGAGGCTATGTTGTTGCTCGTAAAATTACTAAAAAAGGACTGTACAGTAACCTCTATGGAGCAATGCGAGAATCCGATCTGCCTACCGTCTATATTGATGATTTTCATAAGACTGTCAAAGCAGAGAGCTTTGCCACTTTACCTGATTTGTTGGTATTGGAATAGGATTTAGTAAGGGTCATTTAAAGGATTTAATTAAGGTTATCATTTTTTCTGATTTAAAAATCAGAGGCTCGTTGAGTCCGAATAAGCTCAACCATTGCTCGCAGGGGAGCGGTGGGTGCTTTTTCTTGTCCCATAAGCCAGCGGAATAATTCGGGATCTGTGAATTGGAGCATTTCGGCGAAAGTAATCTGCTGAGTTTCATTGAGGGTGTCAAAATATTGTTGGTAGAATGGCATAATGAGCATGTCTAATTCACGCATTCCACGCCGACATTGCCATTCAAGATGAAATCGGTTCATTATGCGACCTCGGTGATGCGTAATTCTCGTGGCACTTCAAATACGGTGTTTTCTTCGCAGCCCTCAAGTTCGTTTACTTCTGTTACGCCTAAGGTTTTTAAATGCTCTACAACGGATTGTACGAGGATTTCAGGAGCAGAAGCACCTGCTGTGATACCGATGGCATCTACGTCCTTTAGCCAAGTTGGATCAATGTCTTGCGGACCGTCAATCAATTTTGAAGGTGTACCCATACGAGAAGCAAGCTCGGCTAAACGGTTAGAATTAGAGGAATTTTTGCTCCCTACAACTAAAACCAGTTGGGTGAGCTTTGCCAGCTCTCGTACCGCTTGTTGGCGATTGGTGGTTGCATAGCAAATATCATTTTTTCGTGGTCCTTGAATAGCAGGGTATTTTTTTTTCAGTGCTTCAATAACATCGCTAGTGTCGTCAATAGATAGTGTGGTTTGTGTCATAAACGTGAGGTTTAATTCCCCTTTCAAGCTAAGCTTTGCGATATCTTCTACATCTTCTACTAAGAAAATTCCACCTTGAGGATTATCATATTGTCCAATAGTACCAACAACTTCAGGGTGTCCTTCGTGTCCAATTAAAATTGCTTTAATCCCTTTTTTACTAGCTCGAGCGACCTGCATATGAACTTTAGTTACAAGAGGGCATGTAGCATCAAAGACTTTGAGTTTCCGTTGTTTTGCCTCTTGACGTACCGCTTGGGAAACACCGTGAGCGGAGAAAATAACAATCGCTCCATCAGGCACTTCATCTAGCTCTTCAACAAACACCGCCCCCTTTGCTTTTAGTCCGTCCACAACGAAACGGTTATGTACCACTTCGTGGCGGACATAAATCGGTGAACCGTGAATTTCGAGTGCTAATTCGACAATAGAAATCGCTCGATCAACGCCTGCACAAAATCCTCGTGGATTGGCTAAGATAATTTTCATTATGGATTACTCTTATTGTTATGGTGTCTATTGCTTTTTTTGCTACTACGGTATTCGAGAATGGATTCTAAAATTAGCAGTGCTGCTCCCATTACGATACTAATATCGGCAAGATTAAATATGGGGTAATGATAAATATCCCAATAAAAGTGCAAAAAATCAACGACATAGCCGTGATAAGCTCGGTCTATTGCGTTGCCTATTGCACCACCAATAATCATTGCATAGGCGATATTTTGCAATCGCTGTGATGATTTGTTTTTATACAAAGTGATGATTAACACTATTGAAATAATGACAGCAAGTCCTAAGAAAAAATATTTTTGCCAGCCTGAATGATCAGCTAAAAAGCTGAATGCCGCACCATAGTTGCGAGCATAGGTTAAATTAAAAACGGGTAAAATATTGATAGTTTCGTGCAGCTCAAAACGTTGCACGACAATATATTTGCTCAATAGATCGGCAGTGATGACGCCCAGACTAAGCCACAACCAACGCAGACCTGAGATCGATTTCATTATAATATTTCCTTTTAAATGGTGAGTGAATATAAAATTTTTGCAAAAAAGCGTTAAATCAGACCGCTAAATTGCCTCTTCGTTCTCTTCACCTGTGCGAATGCGAATCGCACGTTCTACGTCATACACGAAAATTTTACCGTCGCCAATTCTGCCTGTTTGTGCCGTATCAATTATTGCTTGAATACAGTCATCAACTTGCTCATCGGTGACGACAATATCCAATTTGACTTTAGGTAAAAAATCAATCGCATACTCTGCACCACGATATAATTCAGTATGCCCTTTTTGGCGACCAAACCCTTTAACCTCGGTTACGGTCATTCCTGCAATGTTTATATCTGAAAGTGCTTCTCTTACATCATCAAGTTTAAAAGGCTTAATAATTGCTTCAATTTTTTTCATTACTTTTCCTTATCGTCTTGCGGATTTTGGGCGGAAACTTTCGCAGATCTCAGCATTTGTTTCAACATAAATATTACTTAATAGCTGTAGGCAATAGGGGACTGCACTAAAAATGCCTCGAACAATCGCTTTTCCATCAGTATCTTTTACCCCTTCAAGCGTTTCTTTAATCGCTTTAGGTTGCCCTGGTAAATTTAAGATAAGCGAATGATGACGAATGACGCCGACTTGGCGAGATAGAAGGGCAGTCGGGACGAAATGTAGGCTTACTTGACGCATTTGTTCACCAAAACCTGGCATTTCACGATGTGCAACGGCAAGTGTCGCATCTGGGGTTACATCACGCTTAGCAGGTCCTGTGCCACCTGTTGTTAAGACAAGATGACAACCAAGAGTGTCTACTAGTTCGGTTAATGTTTGTTCTATAATAGCTTGTTCATCAGGTATCAGGCGAGTTTCGTATTCAATAGGCGTTTGAAGAGCGGCGTTGAGCCATTGGGTTAATGCTGGAATGCCTTCATCAAGATAAATACCTTTTGAGGCTCGATCAGAGACAGACACCAAGCCAATTTTTAGTTTCTCTTGGCTAGGGTAAGCAATATTGGGAGAAGGCGTATTATTAGAATCAGCGGTCATTTTCACTCACTTTTTTGCATCGTGTAATAGGATATTCTGCATTTCAATAACTAGGCACTATTCTAGCGTGGACGGCGGATTTCCTAAAGTCTTTATCCGAAAGAAGAAATAATAATATTGAAATATGATGACAGCGATCAGCGTTATTTTTCCCCAAATATTTGGAATCGTGAAAAAGGCGAGCAAGCAGAACGGAGCAGAAAATGCCAAAATACCAATTTTCTGTTTGAGTGTCATTGAGCGAGTTTGGTCAAATTCTTTCAGGTATTTTTGGTAGAGTTTGGTTTGCATAAACCAGTGTTGGAGACGTTCTGATCCTTTGCCAAAGCAATAGAGAGCCAAGAGTAAGAAAGGGGTGGTGGGCAAACCTGGCACGACGATACCGATGATGCCTAAAGTAATGCTTGAAAAGCCTAATAAAATAAAAACGAGCTTCATTTTTCCTCGATAAAATTAAAACCAGATTCATTGATCACTAGAATTGATGCGACAGCTTGTCGTTGTTTTATTTTCCCATTGCCAAGAACCTTCCAATCACCTAGCACAATCCGAGTAAAAGCGTCAGTTGCAGAATTTTGTATAAAATGCACCGCTTGTTTATGGGTGTGTCCGTGAATCAGCCAGTCTGCTTGATAGGATTTGACCACTTTAGCGGTAAAATCTGGATTAACGTCCATCATTGTAAGAGATTTTCTGCCTTTGTCTGCTTGGCTTTGAAGGCGAATTTTCTTTGCTATTTTTAATCTTATCCATAAGGGCAGTAAAAGGAATAGACGCTGTAGCCATTTTTGATGTACCTTACGCCTAAATTGCTGGTAGCGTACATCATCGGTGCAGAGTGTATCGCCGTGGCAAAGCAGGATTTTTTTGCCATATAATTCAATGAGGTGGTAATCAGGCAGAATAATGACGCCTGTTTCTTTAGCAAATTGTTTTCCGATCAAAAAATCCCGATTGCCGCAGATGAAATAACAATTAACGCCTTGCCTTGTGAGTGAGGACAGGGCGGATTTAACCTGCTCAATCAGTGGTGAGTGTTCATCATCGCCGATCCAAAAATCAAACAGATCACCGAGAATATAAACCGAGTTTGCAAGCGGTGCGTTTTGTTGCAAAAAATGCAAAAAGCGTTTGGTGAGTTCTGGTTGAGACTCATTGAGATGCAGATCGGCGATAAAATAGTGGCTCATAAATTCTCAATTAAAAAGCAGCAATCAACGATGTTAATTATTTCTCGCTATCAAACCAGCCTCGCACAAGTTGCACGGACAGGAAAAAAGTAAATGCAAAAAATACATAGAATACATAGCTAAACCAAGGCGTAGACGGACTTTCATCGACTTCTAATGATTTAATTGAAACCACATTACGAAATTCGTGTACCCAGCTTAAATACCAGCCGTAATATTTGATCTGTACGAGTTTTCTGTCATTGGCGAAGGCCTGTGCTTTGGCTTGTGTCAGTGCAGAATCAAATTTGAAATACAGCGGAAATCCCCACTCAGTATCTTCGTTACGATAAGTCATTACCTTTTTCGTTTCTGGGTTCTCTGTAAAAATATAGTAGACATCACGCACAGGACCATCTTGGGGATTTGACTTGCTAATTGGACCGTCTTTATCCACACGGCGAACTTCCATACCAGTGATAACAGTAGTGTCATAGCTTGGAAAAGCGTAATTGACAGCACCAATCAATACAATATGCAGCGATAGCATAACTAAAATAAAAAAATATTTTATTAAACTTCTCATTTCATTTCCTTAGTATTCAAGTTGAACAATGTTTGACTGTTTTGGGTGGTGATGTGTGCCATTTTTTCTACGGAGACGCCTTTTAATGCTGCAACGTATTCACAAACTTCACGCACATAGGCAGGTTGATTTGGCTTACCTCGATATGGCACAGGGGCAAGGTAGGGCGAATCCGTTTCGACTAATAGGCGTTCAAGTGGCACTTGACGCACAACCTCTCGTAATTCCTCAGCATTGCGGAAGGTGATAATGCCTGAAATGGAGATATAGAAGCCAAGATCTAATGCTCGCTTTGCCATTATCCAATCTTCGGTAAAGCAGTGCAATACGCCACCGCACTGTTCTGCTTTGCCCTGTTCTAGAAAATTTATCGTATCTTGGCGTGCGCAACGGGTATGAACGACGAGCGGTTTTCTTACTTGCTTAGCAATATCGATTTGTTGTTCAAATAATGATTGCTGAAGTGCTTTGGTTTCAGGTGTATAGTGATAGTCTAACCCCGTTTCTCCCACCGCCACAACTCGAGAGTCTTGTGCATATTCAAGTAGCCTATCATAATCAAAAGGTTCATCATCGACATTCAGAGGGTGAACTCCGCAAGAAAGCGAGACTTCCGCACGGTGTGCTGTCAGTTTTTTCATCGCCTCAAAACGTCCTACGGTGGTACAAATGGAAACTAGATGTTGAACCCCACGGCTTTTAGCATAATCAATGACCTCATCAACGTTTTTATGGCAAGAGTCATAATCCAGTGAGTCTAAATGGCAATGTGAATCAATGATAAATAAATCGTTCAAAATATTTCCTTTATATGTAGCGTTTGTGAACCATTCGGTTATTTAAAATGCGAATAACAAGGATATAGCCCTGTTTTGGTTGATAAAAAATAGTGTGTAATCGACAAACAAAACTAGAAATATGATAACCAAGATCTAGACGAAGCTGCCCTATTTTGGGAAATCTGGACGAGGTTTCTAATGCAGATTTTAATTGTTGAAGATACTTGTCAGACTGCGTTAAACCAAATTTTTCCTCGCTGCTTGCACAATCTCATCAAAAGTGTCGCAACATTCTTTCTACTCAATTCTTCTTGAATTGCTTGTCTAAAGCTGGAAAAGATGCTCTTCTTTCTCCTCCAACATTCTCAACGCCGTATGAATGACTTCACTGGTTGAACCATAGAGACCGTTTTAGACCATCTGGTTGACAAAATTACTTAGTGGTTCGCCAAGTGTAACGCTTGTTGTGCGTGCCATAACGCCTCCAACTTTTTATTTAAACTGCTTGATTGTATGATTTATTCACACAATATCACACTGCAAATAAATTGCAAAATATGAAAAAGATCTGACCGCTTGTTTCCAATTGACCAATCTTCAAGCTCTATTCACGCCAAATGCCATCACTTCATCAATCGTGTCTGCATTCAGTGCAATCATCAATAGCCGATCAATACCCAACGCAACACCAGAACAATGGGGAATACCTGCTCGTAATGCGGCTAAAAAACGCTCATCTAACGCACTGGTTGGCAATCCCATTTTTTCACGCTCAAGATTATCTTGCTCAAAGCGGCGAAGTTGCTCTTTTGCATCGCTTAATTCGTGGAAGCCGTTTGCTAATTCCAATCCTTTGTAATAGAACTCAAAACGCTCCGCTACTCGATGATCTTCAGTGCTAATTTGTGCGAGAGCGGCTTGTGTGGCAGGGAAATGATATACCACAGTAGGACAAGTTTTGCCTATTTGAGTTTCCACGAGTTCACTAAATAAGAATTGTAATAAGGTATCACGAGATTCATTATCATCACATTGGAAACCGTGCTCTTTTGCCTTCGCAGCCAATAGTGAATTGCTCGCAGAAAGTGGATCAAGCCCCACATAGGTTTGGAAAACAAACTGATAACTAAAGGATTCGGCAGGTTCGCAGTCAAGAATTTGCTGAAGTAAATCATCAACTTCATTAATCAGACGGTACATATCAAAATGTGGACGATACCATTCCAACATCGTAAACTCAGGATTATGCCGTCTACCTGCTTCTTCATTACGAAAGACTCGACAGATTTGGAAAATCGCACCACTCCCACACGCCAGTAATCGTTTCATATGGTATTCAGGACTGGTAATTAAATGGAGCGTTTTTGCTTGTGTATCAAATGGCGCAAGAAACTGCGTGCTAAAGGTTGAAAGATGAATATCCGTAACAGAAAATTCGCTCATTGTTGGCGTTTCTACCTCTAATATTCCACGATCGGTAAAAAATCGGCGAAGTTCCGCTATTATTTCCGCTCGTTTCAGCAGTGTAGCAATCGTTGCTGAAGGCTTCCATTCATTATTATTATGCAAGTTTTCCATTATAGGTTACCGATTAGTATTAGTATTTGGCTTATATTGTAACAAAAACGAGAAGAAAATAGCCATTAACTCTTATGTCCTAAACCTCAGTTTACTCTATAAGATTTTTGTTTTTGAGGCTGGTTGAACATCTTGTCGCCTCAGCAAAACACGAGTACCATTATTCGTCTTATTTTTTTAAAGGGTTTTCGTGTGCAATTTTTTTCTATTATCCGCATTGTGGGTATTTTAGTGATCTGCTTTTCATTCACTATGCTTGTGCCAGCGAGTGTTGCAGTGGTGTATGGAGATGGTGGCGGTTGGGAATTCTTAGAAGCCTTTGTGCTAAATTTTGTCGTTGGTACATTGCTTTGGGCTTTTTGTCGTAATCACAAGCAGGAATTACGTTCTCGAGAGGGATTTTTGATTGTGGTGCTGTTTTGGGTGGTGCTTGGGTCATTGGGTGCTGTGCCGTTTATTTTATTGGAAAATCCAAATTTAAATTTCTCAGAATCTATTTTTGAATCCTTTTCTGGTCTGACAACTACAGGGGCAACGGTCATTACAGGGCTGGATTATTTACCTAAAGCCATTTTGTTTTATCGTCAATTTTTACAGTGGCTTGGGGGTATGGGGATTATTGTATTGGCTGTGGCAATTATTCCATTGCTTGGTATTGGTGGAATGCAGCTTTATCGAGCTGAAATGCCAGGGCCATTAAAAGAGCAAAAAATGCGTCCTCGTATTGCAGAGACAGCAAAAGCCTTATGGTTGATTTACCTTTCATTAACCATACTTTGTGCCATCGCCTATTGGCTGGCTGGAATGGACAGTTTTGATGCACTCACGCACAGTTTTGCCACTGTTTCAATAGGGGGATTTTCTACCTATGACAACAGTATTGGCCATTTTAACAGCGAGTGGATAAATTATATTACGACAGGTTTTCTATTGATTTCAGCGTGTAATTTTACATTGCATTTTATGGTGTTGGATCAATTCCACGGTCGCTATAAGGGGCAAGCCAAACCGCAATTTTTTGGACTGTATTGGCGAGATTATGAATTTCGTTTTTTTATTCTTGTTCAACTCTCACTCTTTGTGATTTGCCTTGTTGTACTATGGTGGCACAATCATTTTGCTGATGGTTCGTTAAACTTATCTCAAGCGTTATTTCAGGCTGTCTCTATTTCTACGACCGCAGGTTTTTCCACGAGCGATTTCAGCCTTTGGCCTTCGTTTTTACCGCTTTTGCTTTTGCTTGCCTCTTTTATTGGCGGCTGTGCAGGTTCAACGGGAGGGGGATTAAAGATGTTTCGTGTTTTATTGCTCTATTTGCAAGGTCGGCGAGAAATTCATCGCTTTATTCACCCCAATGTTATTCAACCGATAAAATTAGGCAAAAATGTCCTGTCTGAGCGAGTTGTTGAAGGTATTTGGGCTTTTTTCTCCGCTTATTTTTTTATTTTTGTTATCTGCTGGCTGGCGGCAATTGCGTGCGGAATGGGAATTTTTGATGCACTTAATGCAGTCATTGCTTGTATGAATAATTTAGGTCCTGCACTCGGATCAATTAGCCAAAACTTTACCAGTGTGCCAGACAGTGCTAAGTGGGTATTGACGTTTGCAATGGTATGCGGACGATTGGAGGTTTTTACCTTATTGGTGATTTTTAGCCCTACTTTCTGGCGAGATTAGGTTACCTTTCGATCCCCCTTAAGCTGGTTAGGAAATAGAAAATCAGAGAAATTTGCAAAATTTTTCATACAACAGACCGCTTGCTGTCGTATTTTTATCGCAAATTTTGTACAATTCCCCCCTTTATAAAATTGATTTCTGTTGCTTATTTCTTTCTGTAAGCGACTTTTATGATTACCTATTTTGAGAATATTATGAATTCAACGCCCAATATTGGTTTTATTAGTTTAGGCTGCCCTAAAAATTTGGTCGATTCAGAACGTATTTTAACGGAGTTACGTTCAGATGGTTATAACATCATTCCAAGCTATGAAGGGGCGGATTTGGTGATTGTGAATACCTGCGGCTTCATTGATAGTGCGGTGCAGGAATCCCTTGAGTCGATTGGCGAGGCTCTGGAAAATAATGGCAAAGTGATTGTAACAGGTTGCTTGGGGGCAAAAGAAAATCAAATTCGTGAGGTCCACCCTCAAGTTTTGGAAATTACAGGACCGCATAGTTATGAAGCGGTGATGCAGCACGTTCATAAGTATGTGCCTCGCCCTGAATACAATCCTTACCTCAATCTTGTGCCGAAACAAGGCGTAAAACTTACTCCTAAACATTATGCCTATTTAAAAATTTCTGAAGGCTGTGATCATCGCTGCACGTTTTGTATTATTCCTTCAATGCGTGGTGATTTAGACAGTCGCTCAATTGTACAAGTGCTTGATGAAGCCAAGCGTTTGGTGGATGCTGGCGTGAAAGAAATTTTAGTTGTTTCGCAAGATACGTCAGCCTACTCGCTGGATAAGAAGCGGGAAAACGCTACAAATACCGCTAAAACAGTTTTTTGGAATGGTATGCCAATCAAAAATGATTTGCTGACTTTGTGCGAAAAACTGGGGTCGCTTGGTGTTTGGGTGCGATTACATTATGTTTATCCCTATCCGCATGTTGATCAGCTGATTCCGCTGATGGCGGAAGGGAAAATTTTGCCTTACCTAGATATTCCCCTTCAGCACGCTAGCCCAAAAATTTTGAAGGCAATGAAACGTCCAGGTTCAATAGAACGCACCTTAGAGAGAATTAAAAAATGGCGTGAGATTTGCCCTGATTTAACCTTGCGTTCGACCTTTATTGTTGGTTTCCCAGGGGAAACGGAGGAAGATTTCCAATTATTGCTTGATTTCTTGCAAGAAGCACAGCTTGACCGAGTAGGTTGTTTCAAATTTAGCCCTGTTGAGGGAGCGACCGCAACCGAAATGCCTGATCAAGTGCCTGAAAACGTAAAAGAAGATCGCTTCCACCGTTTTATGCAGCTACAGCAGCAAATTTCAGCCGAGCGTTTAGCTCAAAAAATTGGCAAAACTGTTGCGGTGATTATTGATGAAATTGATGAAGAAGGCATTGTTGGACGCTCAATGGCTGATGCCCCTGAAATTGATGGTATGGTGTATGTTGATAACCTCTCTGGTGTGTCTGCGAAGGTGGGAGAGATTATTCAAGTTACGATTACTCACGCTGACGAATATGATTTATGGGGAACTTGTTAATGAAAAAATACGTTTTATTGCTAATGCTTTCTCTTTTGGGGCTGAGTGCTTGTGGGGTAAAAGGCGATCTATATATTCCAGCACAAAATAAACAACCTAGCGAAACACAACCTCCTAGCAGTAACCTTAATCCAGCTAATATTGCAAAGGCTACAAAAATATAACCTAAATGCACCGCTTGCAAGCGGTGATTTTTTAGCTAGTTTTTGCAGATTGCAGCAGCAAAAATGAATCATACGGAGAAATTATGGATTTTTTTAATTATCGTCATCAACAGCTTTTTGCCGAGGACGTGGCTGTAAAAGATATCATCACACAATATGGCACGCCTGCTTATATCTATTCTCGATCAACTCTCGAACGCCATTGGCACGCCTTCAACGATGCCTTCGGCGACCACCCTCATTTAATTTGCTTTGCTGTAAAATCGAATTCAAATATTGCTCTGCTAAATATTATGGCTCGCTTGGGATCAGGGTTTGATATTGTTTCGCAGGGTGAATTGGAACGAGTGCTGGTAGCAGGCGGCGATGCCAGCAAAGTAGTATTCTCTGGGGTAGCGAAATCACATAGTGAAATTGCTCGAGCTTTGGAGGTTGGCATTCGTTGTTTTAATGTAGAGTCTGTTGCTGAACTGTACCGAATTAATGAAGTTGCAGGGGAAATGGGCAAAGTCGCACCAATATCCCTAAGAGTCAACCCTGATGTTGATGCACATACTCACCCTTACATTTCAACAGGACTAAAAGAGAACAAATTTGGTATAAGCGTAGATAAAGCCAGAGAGGTTTACCGCCTTGCTAAGGCTTTGCCAAACCTGAACATAGTTGGAATGGACTGCCATATTGGTTCGCAATTAACCGAACTTCAACCTTTTTTAGATGCAACAGATCGCTTGATTATATTGATGGAACAGCTAAAAGAAGATGGCATTACACTACATCATCTAGACTTGGGAGGTGGCTTGGGCGTGCCATATCAAAGCGAGACGCCACCACACCCAACTGAGTATGTCAGTGCATTGCTTGAAAAATTGCAATCCTACCCAACTCTTGAAATTATCCTTGAACCAGGGAGGGCAATCACTGCAAATGCAGGCATTTTGATAACCAAGGTTGAATACCTCAAGCAAAACGAAGATCGTAATTTTGCCATTGTGGATACAGGAATGAACGATATGATTCGCCCAGCCCTGTATGAAGCCTATATGCAAATCATCGAAGTAGATCAGTCCCTTAATCGCCCTAATGCCATTTATGACGTAGTCGGACCAATTTGTGAGACCTCAGATTTTCTAGGTAAACAGCGACAACTTGCGATTGCAGAAAATGACCTTATTGCTGTCCGTTCCGCAGGGGCATACGGAGCAACGATGTCTTCAACCTACAACTCTCGCCCACAAGCGATTGAAATAATGGTTGATGGTAAGCAATTTCACCTCATTAAATCCCGTGCCAGCTTTGCAGATTTATGGCGTTTAGAGCAATTATTGCCCTGACCTAAAATGAATGAGAGAGGACACGATGTTATTGAATCGTGTCCTTACTATACTTAGTTTCCTTTCTAAAAAAGTGAGGATCAAGTATTTTGTATAAGTGATAAATCAACTATTCATCAATTGTGCGGAGTAGTTCGTTGATGCCCACTTTACCACGAGTTTTTTCGTCTACTTTTTTCACGATAACAGCACAGTAAAGGTTATATTTACCGCATTTTGAAGGCAAGCTGCCTGACACGACAACAGAGCCAGCAGGTACACGGCCATAATGGATCTCGCCTGTTTCTCGGTCGTAAATTTTAGTAGATTGTCCAATGAATACGCCCATAGATATGACAGATCCTTCTTCAACGATTACCCCTTCTACGATTTCAGAACGTGCACCAATAAAGCAGTTATCTTCAATGATGGTTGGGTTTGCTTGGAGTGGCTCTAAAACACCGCCAATGCCAACACCGCCTGAAAGATGCACATTTTTGCCAATTTGAGCACAAGATCCTACTGTTGCCCAAGTATCGACCATTGTGCCTTCATCTACTCTTGCACCGATGTTTACATAAGAAGGCATTAAGACGGTATTTTTTGCAATGAATGCACCTTTGCGTACGGTCGCAGAAGGGACAACTCGGAAACCTTCTTTTTGAAAACGTTCTTCTGTGTAGTCAGTAAATTTTTGTGGCACTTTGTCATAATATTTTGTATCACCACCGTCAATGATAGCATTGTCGTTGATACGGAAAGAGAGTAGAACCGCTTTTTTGAGCCATTGATGTGTTACCCATTGACCATCAATTTTTTCGGCAACTCGATAAGTGCCGTTATCTAACCCCTCAAGAGCTTCTTCTACCGCTTGACGTGTGTCATTATCTACGGAATTAGGGGTGATTTCTGCACGACGTTCAAATGCAGCTTCGATGATTGTTTGTAGAGACATTTACATTTCCTTTTCTTAAATTTTTCTGAAACAAACTGAGATAAATTAAACATAAAAACAAGATACTTTTTAGCATAGAGAGAAATAGATTTCCACTAATTACTATGATTTGTAGTTATTTAATCTTAATTTTGGTTCAATTCTTACTGTGTTTGCTTTGATTGCTGTGAATTTTAGCTAAATTGTAATTTTCCTTTGACTATTTTGATCGCAATCGGTAATATTCGTAGCCTATGCAAAAGGTGAAACTGCCCCTAACAATTGACCCGTACAAAGATGCTCAGCGTCGAATGGATTATGCTGGTTGTATTTCTGCTAGCCAATTAAGCCGTTTGGGTGAGTTTGTTGGTAACGTGCTTAGCGATGCACAAGTTACTCTCTCGTTATATATCGATCCACAAAAGCTGACTGTGATTAAAGGCACAGCAATGGTTGAGGTATCATTAGATTGCCAACGTTGTAGTAATTTATTTACGCAAACGCTAGACTGCACATTTTATTTCAGTCCAGTGTCGAATATGAATCAGGCGGACGATTTGCCCGAAATCTATGAGCCAGTTCAGCTAAATGAGTTTGGCGAAATAAATTTACTAGATATGATTGAAGATGAATTTATCATCTCGCTCCCTTTAGTCCCGATGCATAGTTTTGAACACTGTGAAGTGTCCACGCAGGAACAGGTTTTTGGCGAATTGTCCAATGAGTTGGCGAGCAAACCGAACCCGTTCGCTGTATTAGCTAATTTAAAGAAAAACTAATTTAGTAGGAGTATAGCCAATGGCTGTTCAACAAAATAAAAAATCTCGTTCACGTCGTGATATGCGTCGTTCACACGATGCTTTAACCACTGCTGCAGTTTCTGTAGATTCTCGTGGGGAGACTCACTTGCGTCATCACGTTACTGCTGACGGTTACTACCGTGGTCGTAAAGTTATTAACAAGTAATCGTTGAGGTTGTCTTGAGTCGTCTAACCTTAGCGTTAGATGTAATGGGCGGGGACTTCGGTCCCCGTGTTACTATTCCTGCTGCATTAATAGCTTTGGAAAAATATCCAAATCTCTCTTTTTTGTTCTTTGGTGATCAGAGCCAGAGTTCTACATATATTTCACGTTTTTCAACCGCTTATCGATCTCGTATTCAATTTATTCATACAGATAATGCTATTGAAATGGATATGCCTTTTGTGCAAGCTCTACGGCAAAGTAAACAGAGTTCAATGCGTTTGGCTATTGAGGCGGTTGCCAAGGGTAAAGCACAGGCTTGTATTAGCGGAGGCAATACGGGAGCATTGATGGGGCTGGCTAAATTACTGATCCAACCACTACCTAGTATTGCTCGCCCTGCCCTTACGTCATTGATTCCAACAATGAATGGGCAATCGACCGTTATGCTGGATCTCGGTGCGAATGTTGAAGTAAGCAGTGAATTGCTCTTGCAGTTTGCCGAAATGGGGAATATTTTTGCAAAAAAAATGCTAAATCTCACCGCTCCTCGTATTAATTTACTGAATATCGGGACAGAAAATAATAAAGGTACAACGGTTTTAAAAACCGCACACCAAAATTTAAAATTACGCCAAGATCTCAATTATCAGGGGTTTATTGAAAGTGATAAACTCACCAACCACTGTGCAGATGTGATTGTTTGTGATGGTTTTAGTGGCAATATTGCTCTTAAAGCACTTGAAGGTGTGGCTAAAAATATATTAGCTCTGCTATTTAAAAAAAGTAGTGAAGAATTCGGTTTGTGTACAAAGATAAAACGCCTAGCGTTGCGTATGCTACTTTATCGCTATTACCGTAAATTACAGCAAATTAATCCTGATCGTCATAATGGTGCAACTTTGTTAGGTTTATCCTCTGTTGTGGTCAAAAGCCACGGTGGAGCGAATATTAGAGCGTTTTACTATGCGATTGAATATGCTATTTCACAGATTGAACATCAAATCCCTCAACAAATTGAGCTGGGTTTGCAGCATCTTATGCAAAAATAATATTTAATACCAAAGTAAACCGCTACTTATTTTGTTGAAATCCAAAACCCATAATAGCACACCCAGATTGTCCATCGCTTAAACAGCTTGTTTTCTGTAGGCTGATTAATTTTTGACGCATTGACTCTAATACCGATATTTTATCGGTTAAATCGGCAATATGTTTCGTTGTGAAGGTTAATACTTCTTCACAATTGTGGCTTGGAGCATCACGAAATGCAAGTAGATCCTTAATTTGAGTTAATGAAAACCCAACATCACGGGCGTGGCGAATAAAGGTTAGTCGTTGAATATCTATCTCAGAGTAAGCTCGATAATTTGATTCCGTGCGATGAGATGGTACAACTAAGCCAATTTTTTCATAATCTCGAATTTGTTTAGCTGAAAGCCCTGATGCCTTTGCTGCGCTGCTAATGTTCATCTTCTCTCTTATTTCACTAATTTAAAATATTTTCAAAAGATCTTGACCTTAACCTAAGGTCAATCTTTATCATCATAAACGCAAAAGCAAAATTGCTCAACTTTTTAACTAATTTCAATTCACAAGGAGAATAAAATGACGGTTACTCGTGTTTATCCAAATACTACTGAATGTAAAACTCAGCCGTGCCAATGTACCCCAGCTTGCATCTGTGGCAAAACCTGCGGTTGTAAAGAGGGTGAATGCTATTGTAGCACGGATTGTGAATGTCGTCAGGATAGCTGTAAAGCGTAATTGTTTGCAGTATTCAAATAAATATTAGCTATTATATTTCTGAAAAACCACCAATCTTGGTGGTTTTTCGTTATGTTATTGCTTATGGTACGCAGGTCTGTGGTTTTTTGCGGTATAATGTTGGTCAAATGACATTTTAATGAGAATAGAATATGTACAGTAAAATTGTGGCAACGGGTAGTTATTTACCAAATAAAGTGCGGACTAATGCTGATTTAGAAAAAATGGTTGAGACTTCTGATGAGTGGATTGTTACTCGTTCAGGTATTCGTGAACGTCGTATTGCAGCAGAAAACGAGACTGTGGCAACAATGGGAGCCGCTGCGGCTAAACAAGCGATTAAAATGGCAAATATTGATCCTAGCGAAATTGGTTTAATTGTGGTCGGTACAACAACAAATTCGCACGCTTATCCTAGTGCAGCCTGTCAAATTCAAGGGGAGTTGGGGATTGAAGATGCGATTGCATTTGATGTTGCAGCGGCCTGTACAGGCTTTATTTATGCGTTGAGTGTGGCTGATCAATTTGTGCGTAACGGCAGCGTAAAAAAGGCGTTGGTCATTGGTTCAGATTTAAATTCCCGCTACCTTGATGAAGCAGATAGAAGTACTGTGATCTTGTTTGGTGATGGTGCTGGAGCTGTGCTATTAGAGGCAAGTTGTGAGGCTGGTATTCTTTCTACTCATCTTCACGCCAGTGCAGATAAGGAGAATATGCTGTCTTTGCCTCAGCAACAACGTGGTCAAGAGCGTTCAGGGTTTATTGAGATGCAGGGTAATGCAACCTTTAAACTTGCGGTGCGTCAGCTTTCAAGTGTGGTAGAAGAAACATTAAACGCCAATAACTTGGACAAGAAAGATTTGGATTGGCTTGTGCCACATCAAGCCAATTTACGCATTATCAGTGCGACTGCCGATAAATTGGAGATGGATATGTCTCAAGTGGTAGTAACGCTAGATCGCTATGCCAATAATAGTGCGGCGACGGTGCCTGTTGCATTAGATGAAGCCGTGCGTGATGGGCGTATTCAGCGTGGACAGTTGCTTTTGCTTGAAGCCTTTGGTGGCGGTTGGACTTGGGGTTCAGCATTAGTGCGTTTTTAATATGATGTATAATAAGCGGTGAGATAGGGTAAAAATTTTGCAAATGGAACAACAATTAACTTTCGCAGATAAAAAACGCAAAACCGTTGAGCGTGCCGAATTCACAGAAGATGGACGCTATCTTCGTAAAGTTCGCAGTTTTGTGTTGCGAACAGGACGTTTAAGCGATTATCAGCGAGAGATGATGAATGCCAATTGGTCTAAGTTAGGGCTGGATTATCAGGCACAACCTTTTGATTTTAGAGCTATCTTTGGCAATGATAATCCTGTCGTGCTTGAGATAGGATTTGGCATGGGAAAATCTTTGGTTGAAATGGCACAACAAAATCCTGAACGCAACTATATTGGGATTGAAGTTCACACACCAGGGGTTGGAGCTTGCATTGCTTATGCTCTTGAAAAAGACGTGAAAAATTTACGAGTCATTTGCCACGATGCGACAGAAATTTTGCGTGATAGCATTGCAGAGGGTTCATTAGCTGGGCTGCAACTCTATTTTCCTGATCCGTGGCAGAAAGCGAAGCATCATAAACGGCGTATTGTTCAACCTGAATTTGTTCAACAAGTCTTAACAAAATTGAACTCAAATGGGTTCATTCATTTCGCCACAGATTGGGAAAATTATGCTGAGCATATGTTGGCGGTATTACGTCAGTTCGATCAACAATTGCATAATACCTCTGAGACTAATGATTTTATTCCTCGCCCCGATTTTCGCCCGCTGACGAAATTTGAGGCACGAGGGCATAAGCTCGGACACGCTGTGTGGGATCTCTATTTTACTAAGCGTTAAAACATCAACATTTATCAAATAAAACGGACACCATTATGATCTGACCCCAAAAAGTTAGACTACTTTAATTCAAGGACTGAGTTCTGTATTCCACAGGGCAGATCAATTAGGTGTCCTTGTTTTTAGCTAGGTTAGATTATTCCTGTGATGAAATGCGTTTCATATCTGTCATATAGCCTCGTAATTCTTGACCAATTAACTCAATTGGGTGGTTACGAATGGCATCATTTACATCACGCAATAAGACATTGTCAATTTCCACTGCCAGGGTTGCTTCGCCTAAATCGCCTTTTTGGAGAGTCGGAATAATTTTCTCAGCAAGAATTGGAGTAGCAACATTCGCAAATAAATAGTTACCATATTCTGCTGTGTCAGAAATGACCACGTTCATTTCATATAAGCGTTTGCGAGCAATCGTATTAGCAATTAATGGCAACTCGTGTAGTGATTCATAGTAAGCTGATTCTTCATAAATACCTGCACAAACCATTGTGTCAAAGGCTAATTCAACACCCGCTTTTACCATTGCGACCATTAACACACCATTATCAAAATATTCTTGTTCGGTAATTTTAATGCCATCTGCTTTTGGTGCATTTTCAAAGGCTGTTTTACCTGTTTCCTCACGCCACGCTAATAAATTAGCATCGCCATTTGCCCAGTCCGCCATCATTGTTGCAGAAAATTCGCCGCTGATGATGTCGTCCATATGTTTCTCAAACAAGCCTGTTAATTCCGCTTTGATTTGCTCTGAAAGTTCAAATGCACGAAGTTTCGCAGAGTTAGATAGGCGATCCATCATTAAGGTGATTCCGCCTTGTTTGAGTGCTTCCGTGATAGTTTCCCAACCAAATTGAATTAATTTGCCTGCGTATGCAGGATCTTTACCTTCTGCCACTAATTTGTTGTAGCACACGATTGAACCTGCTTGTAGCATACCGCAAAGGATTGTCTGCTCACCCATTAAGTCAGATTTTACTTCTGCTACGAATGAGGATTCTAACACGCCTGCACGGTCGCCACCTGTTGCACTCGCCCAAGCTTTTGCAATTGCTAAGCCTTCACCTTTTGGATCGTTTTCTGGGTGAACTGCAATTAATGTTGGGACACCAAAGCCACGTTTATATTCTTCACGCACTTCTGTACCTGGGCATTTTGGAGCAGCCATTACAACAGTTAAATCTTTACGAATTTGCTCACCTTCTTCCACAATGTTGAAACCGTGTGAATAGCCAAAAGCCGCCCCTTGTTTCATTAGTGGCATTACATCAGCAACTACTTTTGAATGCTGTTTATCTGGCGTTAAATTGATGACTAAATCGGCAGTTGGGATCAACTCTTGGTAAGTTCCCACCTTAAAACCGTTTTCAGATGCACGAGTAAATGATGCACGTTTTTCAGCAATCGCTTCAGCACGCAACGCATAGCTGACATCTAAGCCAGAATCACGCATATTTAAGCCTTGGTTTAGACCTTGTGCTCCACAGCCAACGATAACGATTTTTTTGCCTTTTAAGAAATCACAGCCCTCTGCAAATTCTTCACGAGCCATGAAGCGACAGCGACCAAGCTGATCTAATTTTTGACGTAAGTTTAATGTATTGAAATAGTTAGCCATTTTAAGCACCTTTAATGAAATGAATGAAAATTTGTCCTACTGTATTTAGAATAATAAATACAATGTTGATTAGTATAACAGAATATTACATTGCAAAAATTGATATTTAAACAATTTGTTGTTGCATTAAATGAAATT
Source organism: Nicoletella semolina (assembly GCF_004345745.1). Classification (GTDB taxonomy): domain Bacteria; phylum Pseudomonadota; class Gammaproteobacteria; order Enterobacterales; family Pasteurellaceae; genus Nicoletella; species Nicoletella semolina. The sequence continues at coordinate 149,161 of NZ_SLXJ01000002.1, forward strand.
ATAGTGTGGTAATTTTTTTGTAAAATGTCTAGAGAATTTAACCGCTTGCTTTTCCAACTTATCTTCCCCAATGAGCAAGGATCAGCTATAATCCTAGCGATTTTTCACCCTCGAATTGATAGAAGGAAACCAAAATGGGCTTAAAAAACGTACCTGCTGGCAAATCGTTGCCAGATGATATTTATGTTGTGATTGAAATTCCTGCCAACGCTGATCCAATCAAATATGAAGTGGATAAAGAAAGTGGTGCATTATTTGTTGATCGCTTTATGGCAACGGCAATGTTTTACCCTGCAAACTATGGATATATAAACAACACCCTATCTTCTGATGGTGATCCTGTTGATGTATTAGTGCCAACCCCATATCCACTACAACCTGGCTCAGTGATTCGTTGTCGTCCTGTCGGCGTCTTAAAAATGACTGACGAGGCAGGTGGTGATGCGAAGGTCGTTGCGGTGCCACATAGTAAATTGAGTAAAGAATATGATCATATTCAAGATGTGGGCGATTTACCTGCGTTATTGAAAGCTCAGATTCAGCACTTCTTTGAAAGTTATAAAGCTCTTGAAGCAGGGAAATGGGTGAAAGTTGAGGGCTGGGAGGGCGTAGAAGCCGCTCGCCAAGAAATTCTCGAATCTTTTGAGCGTGCTAAAAAGTAAGACTTAAGTGCCTTTGATGTAAATGCCAACATAATGTTGGCATTTTGCGTATTATGCTGACAAGCGGTACGTTAATGTCTAAATTTTGCAATGTTGATGGACTTTAAAATGAAACAATGGACTAAATTTGGGTTTTCGCTCTTCCTTCTTTCAGCGGTAACTGCTTGTGTCAATACACAACAGATTAACAGTGAGGCTGCACATAGTTATGCAAAAGTACAGCGTGAGGCTCGTTCTCAGGGGGCTGTTGATAACCAATCTGCGACTGCTAAACGTATTCACACGGTGTTCAACAATATGAAGCCTTATGCAGAAAAAGCCAATAGGACAGGTGTGCCATTTGCGTGGGAAATCACGGTGTTTAAATCGCCAGAATTAAATGCGTGGGCAATGCCTGGTGGGAAAATGGCATTTTATACGGGGTTGGTTGATAAGCTTGCTTTAAATGATGATGAAATTGCTGTGGTGATGGGACACGAAATGGCACACGCCTTACAGGAACATTCTAAAACAGGCAGAACTGTGAGTGCGGTAACAGGGCTTGCTGCTCAACTAGGGAAAATAGCCTTAGCCTCGCAAGGCATATCCAGCAATGTTCTTGGCGTTGATGCCGTTGATGTTTTAAGAGAATTTGGTTTAACGAAACCTTTCTCTCGTCGCCAAGAGACTGAAGCTGATGAGGTCGGTTTGTTCTTGATGGCAGAATCAGGCTACAATCCAGAAGCGGCACCGCAAGTGTGGGGCAAAATGAGTAAAGCCACAAAAAGCACACAAGACTTATTAGCAACCCTTGCTTCTACTCACCCAAGTAATGCTGATCGCCAAGCGAACCTTGCTCGTCTCGTGCCAACAGCGAAAGCGGTTTACCTCAAGAAGAAATCATTCTAATTTTATACTAACTGTTCTCTCTTTGCTTGTTGTTTGAGAGAACAGGATAGCATAGTGAAGACAAACCTCTGCTCAACTATTATGCTTTCCAGCTTTCTGCTAAATCACGGGAAATTCGACTGACGTTTCCTGCCCCTTGTGCCAAGATTAAATCGCCGTCTTGGAGGATTTGATCAAGCACTTCGCCCAATTGATCCGTATTGGATACTAAAATTGGATCAATTTTACCTAGATTACGCATTGAACGGCATAATGCCTTACTGTCTGCTCCCACTATTGGTGTTTCGCCAGCGGCATAAACTTCTAACATAATCAATACATCAACCTGTGAAAGCACTTGGACAAAATCATCAAATAAATCACGAGTACGAGAGTAGCGGTGTGGCTGGAAGATCATCACAATCCGTTTATTTTCCCAACCAGAACGTGCGGCTTTAATGGTGACATCAACTTCTGTTGGGTGATGTCCATAATCATCAACTAACATTATTTTACCATTTGGGCGAATAAATGAACCAAGTTGATCGAAACGCCGTCCTGCCCCTTGGAAGTCGGCTAAGGCTGCTAAAATCGCCTCGTTAGCAATGCCTTCCTCTTTTGCGACCGCTAACGCCGCTGTTGCATTCAGGGCATTATGCTTTCCAGGGACATTTAATAATACTTCCATTCTCTCGCCTGTTGGACACATCACCGTGTAATGACCTTGGAAGCCAGTCTGTTGATAGTCCTCAATGCGATAGTCTGCTTTCTCACTAAAACCGTAAGTGATGACTTGCCGTCCAACTTGAGGGATAAGCTCCATCAGCACGTTATCATCGGCACACATTACAGCTAAACCATAAAAGGGCAAGTTGTGGAGAAACTTGACATAGGTTTGCTTCATTTTCTCAAAATCCCCACCATAAGTATCCATATGATCGGGTTCAATGTTAGTAACCACAGACACCATTGGCTGTAAATGCAAGAACGAAGCATCGCTTTCGTCAGCCTCAGCAATCAGATAACGGCTAGCTCCTAAATGTGCATTTTTGCCTGCAGATTTCACTAAGCCGCCATTGACAAAGGTGGGATCCAGTTTTGCCTCGGTGTAAATCATTGAAACCATTGCGGTGGTCGTGGTTTTACCGTGTGTCCCCGCAATGGCGATGCCGTGTCGAAAACGCATAATTTCGGCGAGCATCTGTGCTCGTTGAATGACTGGAATACGAGCCTGTTTTGCTGCGGCTACTTCTGGGTTACTGTCATTAATGGCACTTGATACAACCACAACACTGGCTCCTGCAATATTCTCTGCTTGATGACCAATAAATATTTTCGCTCCTGCTTTGGCTAAATGCTGAGTAGTCGCACTCTCTGCAATGTCTGAGCCAGAGATTTGGTAGCCTTCGTTTAATAGCACTTCTGCAATACCACTCATTCCTGCTCCACCAATGCCAATAAAATGGATTTGGTTCACTCGACGCATTTCAGGAATAATTTTTTTTACTTTATCTTGGAAATTCTTCATTCTTTACCCTTATTTAAATTCATTTTGCCCTTCTGCTATTTGTTTCTTTAGCTATTTGCTTCTTCAATCACTACTTCTGCAACACGTTGAGCAGCGGTAGGCGTAGCTTTCGTTCTAGCCTTGATTGCCATCTCAACTAATTTTTGGCGATTGGCAAGTAGCGGTTGCAAGACATTCAGTAAATTTTCAGCAGTAAAATCAGGCTGTTCGATGATAATTGCTGCTCCCTCTTTTGCTAAATAAGTAGCATTTAAAAATTGCTGGCGATCTTTGTGCTGGAATGGGACAAAAATAGCAGGCAATCCAGCTGCCGCAATTTCGCACACGGTTAATGCACCAGAACGACAGATGACAAGAGACGCTTGTTCATAAGCCTGTTTGACATCATCAATAAACTCGCAGGCTTTGCCATTTTTAGTCGCTTGGTAAATTTCTGCGATGTTAGCTAATTTCCCTTGCCCTACTTGATGGGTAATAAAAACGTGATGACCTAATTTTTTGGCGACCTCAGGAATAACTTGATTTAACACTAACGCCCCTTGACTGCCTCCCATCACCAAAATATTCATAGGTTTGTCAGTACAATGACTTGGTTGTTGAAAACGGATTTCTGGTGCGGCAAGCGTAAAGAGATCTTGACGAACAGGATTGCCCACTACTTCAGCTGCTTTAAACGCAGTTGGAAAAGCTTGTAAGGTACGATTAGCAATTTTGGATAACCAGCGATTGGTTAATCCTGCCACCGCATTTTGTTCGTGTAAAATAATTGGTACACCACAGAGTTTTGCCGCAATGCCACCTGGACCTGAAACATATCCCCCCATTCCTAAGACAGCATCAGGTTGATAGCGTGTAATAATTTTGCGAGCCTGTAGCACCGCTTTGCAAATGGCAAAAGGAGCAGCTAGCAGAGCTTTTAATCCCTTGCCTTTAATGCCTGAAATTTCGATAAATTCGATTGGAATACCGTGTTTTGGTACAAGTGTAGCTTCCATACGATCGCTAGTCCCTAGCCAACGTACTTCCCAGCCTTGATATTGTAATTCTTGTGCGACCGCAATGGCAGGGAAAACGTGTCCGCCAGTACCGCCTGCCATTACGAGTAATTTTTTCGTCATTATATTTCTCTTACTTAGATATTAGGCGGTCAGATATTGCAAAATTTTTGCAAAAAATCACCGCTTGCAAATCAAATGATGAGGATTGCCTCTGTAGGCTAAGGTTGTTTTAAATGAGCGTGTCCAACTTTTTCAAGCCGATTTTCGTGATCAATTCTCATCAATACCGCAATCGCAATTGCCATAATCACAAGACTTGAACCGCCATAACTCACCAACGGAAAGGTCAGCCCTTTGGTTGGCAATAAGCCTGAAGCAACGCCCAAATTCACGAAGCCTTGTAAAAAAATCCATATAGCAATGCCAAATGCAAAAAAACCATTAAAACGTAAATCTTGAATGAGAGCCGCTTTGCTGATTTTCAACGCACGGAATGAGAGTGCGAGCAGTAGCAATACAATGATGGTAATGCCTAAAAAGCCAAATTCTTCACCAATAACCGCCATGACAAAGTCAGTATGTGCTTCGGGCAAGTATTCAAGTTTTTGTACTGAATTGCCTAACCCTTGTCCCCAAAATTCACCTTGTCCAAATGCCATTTGTGAGTTTGATAATTGGAAGCCATCGCCATACGCATCAGCAAAAGGATCCATAAATGAGGTAACACGTTTGAGGCGATATTCTGAAGAGAGTACTAAAAAGGTAAACATCACTGCCCCTGCGATACCTAAGAAGACAAACTGGAGGATTTTCGCACCCATAATAAATAACATTGAGAAAGTCAGTACAAATAGAACCGCAGTACTGCCTAAATCAGGCTGAAGTAGTAGCAAAATGCTGAATAAGCCAAGAATTGCGATTGGGCGAATAAAACTTAAATTCTTTGTCCGCATCTCATCAAATTTACGCACATAAAAACTGGCAAAGTAGCAAATCACTGCCAATTTTGCCAATTCCGCGGGCTGGAAGTTAATCGGACCAATCGGAATCCAGCGAGTTGCTCCATTTACATTTTTGCCAATAATTAAGGTCGTAAATAATAGCGATATCGAAATAAGGAAAAACCAGCCATTAAAACGTTCCCAGCGTTCGCTTGGTACTTGTACGAAAAAAATAAAAGCAATGAGTGCCGCAACGAGATAAACACCATCACGCACGGCAAAATGAAATGGGTCATTAAATAAACGTGTGCTAACGGGAATGGAAGCGGAAGTAACCATCACGAAACCGATGGTGAGAAAACCAAGAAATAGCCAAAGAAGCGTGCGATCATATAACGCATTGGTTGTGGTAATGGTTCCCCATTTTTCCCATTCTTGCTTGATTTTCTGCCACATCAAACGGCTCCTTTGACTGCGGATTTTGTTGCTAGTTTCTCTGTTGCTAATGTTGCAAACAATTCTCCTCTCTCTTCAAAATTTCTGAATTGATCGAGGCTTGCACAGGCAGGTGAAAGTAAGACAATATCGCCTTGTTTCAGTTGGGGACGAATTTGCTCAATTGCCTGCGACATTGTTTCTACTAGTACACTGTTTGTTGAAAGTACGACCAATTTCGCACCGTCCTGACCAAAACAGTAGCAGACAATATTAGGTTGATTGACTAATGGTTGGAGATCGGAAAAATCCGCCCCCTTGCCATCTCCACCTAATAAAAGATAAAGCGTACTATGGATTTGCAAGCCATTCAACGCTGCGACAGTACTGCCAACATTGGTGGCTTTTGAGTCGTTAATCCAACGAACACCATCGTCTGTTGGAATAACTTGGAAACGGTGAGCTAATCCGCCATAATGCTGTAATGCGTTTACAATCCCCTCACGAGGTATATCAGCCGCCTGTGCCAATGCAATTGCGGCAAGGGCATTCATTTCATTATGGCGACCGCTAATTTGCATTTGAGTAGTATCTATTAGTGCCTCGCCACTGGCGTAAAGTTTGCCATTATGCAAATGATATTCGGCATTCTGATTTGCAAAATAAACTAATTTATTGACCGCTTGATCAGGGAAAGTTTGGCTATCTTCGCCATTTGCAATCGCATTTTCGGCATTATGATAAATGCGTAGTTTGGCTTGGCGGTAATCAGCAAGGCTGTTGTAGCGATCCATATGGTCTTCACTGATGTTTAAAATCGTGGCAGCTTTTGCTTTCAATGAATAGGTGGTTTCAAGTTGGAAGCTAGATAATTCAAGTACATAAAGATCGTAATTGTCATTCAGCAAGCTTAACGCTGGCACACCAATATTGCCGCCCATTCCGACTTTTATTCCAGCTTGAATTGCCATTTCAGCCGTCAAGGTGGTTACTGTGCTTTTCCCATTTGAGCCAGTAATTGCAATAATCGGTGCTTTGGCTTCACGGCAAAAAAGCTCAATATCGCCGACCACCTCAATCCCTTTTGAAATTGCCTGTTGGATTTCTGGTGTGGCAAGGGCGAGACCAGGGCTAATGACAATTAAATCTGAAGCAAGCAGCCACTCAAGATGTAAGCTACCTGTATGCAGTGATACATTTTTAGGCAGTTTCTCTGCGCCAGCAGGCTTTTCACGAGTGTCAATAACTTGCAGTTTCACGCCTTTATCAGCAAAAAATTCTACGCAGGACAAGCCTGTTTTGCCAAGTCCAACAATAGTAATCGTCTTATTTTGGTATCGGTTTTGCATTCTTTTCCCTAGTCTATAAATGGAGTATGTTTGATGGCTGATGAATTAACGTAATTTTAAGGTAATTAAGCCTACCAAGACTAATATCAAGGTGATAATCCAAAAGCGAATAATCACTCGAGGTTCTGGCCAGCCCTTAAGTTCAAAATGGTGGTGAATGGGTGCCATTCTAAAAATACGTTTTTTGCGTAATTTATATGAACCAACTTGCAAAATGACTGACAGGGCTTCGACTACAAACACGCCGCCCATTACCACTAAAAGTAACTCTTGTCGAACAAGCACTGCGATGATTCCCAAGGCTCCTCCTAATGCCAGTGAGCCAACATCACCCATAAAGATCATCGCAGGGTAGGTGTTGTACCATAAAAAGCCTAATCCTGCTCCGACAATGGCAGTACATAAAATCACCAATTCACCACTGTGTTTGATGTAAGGAATGTGTAAATAGGAGGCAAAGTTAATATTCCCTGTTGCCCAAGCGATGAGTCCGAATGCGGCAGCCACCATAATAATTGGCACAATCGCTAAACCGTCTAATCCATCGGTTAAATTGACGGCATTACTTGTGCCAACAATCACAAAATAGGTTAGCACCACATAAAATAGCCCCAACTGTGGCATAATTTCTTTAAAAAATGGCACAACCAGTTGGGTAGCAGCAGTTTCTTTACCGATTGCATATAAGCCAAGTGCACTGATGAGAGCAATGACTGACAGCCAAAAATATTTCCAACGTGGGATCAGTCCATCGGTATTTCTACGCTTGATTTTCCAATAATCATCAATAAATCCAACGATACCGTAGCCAAATAAAATAAACAGCACAAACCAAACGTATGGATTGCGTAAATCAGCCCATAGAACGGCACTGATGCCAATGGAGGCTAAAATCATCACGCCTCCCATTGTTGGCGTGCCACGCTTTTTAAAATGGCTTTCAGGTCCATCATTGCGGACTTCTTGTCCGAATTTTAGAATTTGTAAACGGCGAATCACTGTAGGTCCAATCCAAAGCCCAATTCCCATCGCAGTTAATAATGCCATAATGGAACGGAAAGTAATATAAGACACTACGTTAAAGGCAGTGTTAAATTGAACGAGATATTCAGCAAGCCAAACGAGCATTGGTGATCCTTGTAAATTGTTAAAATAAAGCACAGCGGCAGTAGGGTTATTTATTATATCATACCGCATATTGATGATTATTTTGCAATTTAATTCGGCAATTGGCAATCCTTGAAATAAATCATGATAGCCTTCCTTTTGCCTTTACAACACAAACAACTAAGTGGAATGGGTTTTATCCATAAAATGTAAAAGCCGTGGACTAAAGCTCACGTTGCAAGGCTAAAAGTGGAGATAGAGTAAAGAATTGAGGTAATTTTGTGAATTAGATCACATTTTTAAAACGGAGAAACAATAATTAATGTGAACTAGATCACATTTTTGACATAAACATTTTTGTCTTTTTTATCTGTGGTGCTATGTTGCATACCGAATTTTATTCTGATTTCCTCGAGGTAATTATGTCTTCTAATTTAAAAGTAAAAGTCCAAAGTTTTGGACGTTTCTTGTCCAATATGGTGATGCCAAATATTGGGGCATTTATTGCATGGGGCTTTATTACGGCACTATTTATTCCAACAGGGTGGTTGCCAAATGAGTCATTTGCGAAACTTGTTGGTCCAATGATCACCTATTTGTTACCGTTATTAATTGGTTATAGTGGCGGACGATTAGTAGGAGGTGAACGAGGGGCTGTCGTAGGGGCAATTACGACAATGGGGATTGTTGTTGGGGCTGATATTCCAATGTTCTTAGGGGCAATGATTGTGGGGCCACTAGGCGGCTGGGCGATTAAGACCTTTGATAGAGCCATTGAAGGCAAGGTCAAAAGCGGTTTTGAGATGTTAGTCAATAATTTCTCGGCAGGCATTATTGGTATGTTACTTGCCTTGCTCTCATTTAGTGTAATTGGTGGATTAGTTACGCAACTTGCTAACTTACTCGCTGCAGGGGTCAATGCGTTAGTATCTGCAAATTTACTACCATTAACCTCAGTATTAGTTGAACCCGCTAAAATTTTATTTTTAAACAATGCAATTAATCACGGTATTTTTTCGCCATTAGGTATTTCGCAATCCTCTGAAGCTGGCAAATCTATCTTTTTCTTGATTGAAGCAAACCCAGGTCCAGGTTTAGGTATCTTGTTAGCGTATATGTTCTTTGGTAAAGGTTCAGCCAAGAATACCGCAAGTTCTGCGTCAATTATTCATTTCTTTGGCGGTATTCACGAAATTTATTTTCCGTATGTGTTGATGAACCCACGTCTAATTTTAGCTGTGGTTGCTGGCGGAATGACAGGCGTGTTTACCAATGTGTTATTGGATGGTGGCTTGATTTCTCCAGCCTCCCCAGGTTCAATGATTGCCGTCTTAGCGATGACACCAAGTGGAGCACACATTGCCGTGATTCTTTCTGTAGTGTCGTCTTGTACGGTTGCTTTTTTAGTCGCTAGCCTATTATTGAAAACGCAAAAAAATGAGGCTTCACTTGAAGATGCTCAAGCTCGTACAGCCTCAATGAAATCGGCTGCGAAAGGGCAAGCTCAAGCGGTCGTTTCGAGTGATCTTTCTGCAATCTCAACAATCTATGTCTCTTGCGATGCAGGAATGGGGTCGAGTGCGATGGGAGCAAGTTTGTTACGTAAAAAAGTAGAAGCGGCAGGTTTAAATATTGCGGTGAAAAATGTGGCAATCAATGATTTACCAGCCAATGCACAACTTGTGATTACTCACCAAGACTTAACGGCAAGGGCTGAAAAACAAGTGCCAGCCGCACAACACCTTTCATTGAATAATTTTTTAGACAGTACATTTTATGATGACTTGGTGGCAAAATTATCTGAGAAATCGACCGCTCGCAATGCTGCAGTACAGCAGCAAAACCGCTTAGAAAACCAAGGTGCAGGCTTTTCGCTATACCCAAACCAGATTTTCCTTAACCTCACTGCCAACAGCAAAGATGAAGCGATTCAATTTGCTGGTGAGCAATTGGTTAAACTCGGATTTGCCCAGCCAGAGTACATTGCTGCAATGTTTGAACGTGAGCAACAGATTTCCACTTATTTAGGAGAAGGTATTGCTGTACCACACGGCACAATTGCTGCAAAAGACAAGGTGCTAAAAACAGGTATTGTATTTTGCCAGTATCGTGAAGGTGTGCGTTTTACTGAGGAGGAAGATGGTATTGCGAAATTGGTGATTGCAATTGCAGCACGCAATAATGAACATCTCCAAGTGGTGAATGCGATTACTAACGCCTTAGATAACGAAAACACGATGGCAATTTTGGCTGAAACGGACGATCCACAACAAGTGTTAAGCTTGTTAAAAGGCTAGCTAAAATTCAAATTGGAAAAGTAGGACGCAGTGCTTGCGTCCATCACAACTGTAAAGGAATAAAAATGAACGCATTACATTTTGGTGCAGGCAATATTGGGCGAGGCTTCATCGGTAAGTTATTATCTGATTCTGGTATTTTCGTTACCTTTGCTGATATTAACCAAACACAAATTGATCAGATTAATCAAAATAAACAGTATGGCGTGAGAATCGTTGGCGGAGAGAGCCGCGTGGAAATGGTTCAACATGTCTCAGCTATTCATTCTCAAGACGAACAAGCGGTCATTCAACAGGTAAAAAATGCAGATTTAGTTACCACGGCAGTCGGTCCGAATGTGCTTGGCTTTATTGCTCCATTATTAGCAAAAGCACTGGTGATTCGATTGGAAAGTGGTAACACTCAGGCATTGAACGTGATTGCGTGTGAAAATATGGTGCGTGGGACAAGTTTTTTTAAAGCAAAAATTTTTGAACAGTTGACCGCTTCACAGCAAGCTGAGATTGAGAAATATGTCGGTTTTGTTGATTCTGCAGTGGATAGAATTGTACCACCAGCGGAGGTAAACCCGTCTGATCCGCTTGAGGTAACCGTTGAGGAATTTAGCGAATGGATTGTGGATAAAACTCAATTTAAAGGCGATGTTCCAAACATTAAAGGTATGGAATTAACCGATAATTTGATGGCCTTTGTTGAGCGTAAATTATTTACTCTCAATACAGGGCATTTGATTTGTGCCTATTTAGGTAAGCAGGCTGGTGTGAAATGGATCAAAGAGGCAATTGCAATTAATTCAATTAGATCTGCGGTAAAAAGTACGATGGAAGAAAGCGGAGCTGTGCTGATTAAGCGTTACGGCTTTGATCCGCAGGCACATTTTACCTACATTGAGAAAATTTTGAAACGGTTTGCTAACCCATATTTGAATGATGATGTCAATCGTGTTGGGCGAGAGCCGGTTCGTAAATTAAGCGAAAATGATCGCTTAATCAAACCATTAACAGGTACGTTAGAATATGGACTCGCAAATCAACACCTGATCAGTGGCGTAGTGATGGCATTGCAATATCGTAATGAGGACGATCCACAAGCGGTCGAATTAGCTCAATTTATTGCAGAACAAGGCGTAGAAGCGGCTATCGTGCGTTACACGGGTTTAACTGATAGTAATCTAATTTCACAGATTGTGTCAGCCTATGGTGAGTGAATTCTCACTGGATCGCTCATGGTAAATCAGCAAGATAATTTTATTGCACAGCTTGGTGAAGCCTCGTCAGCTCAGGAGTTCTTCACTGTGGCTGTGCAGCAATTCACGGAGAGTGTGGATAATCTAATTCAACACATCTTTCATCATACCGAGTTCGCCCTAAAATCCGTGGTAGATTCCTTATTTGAACATCAAGGGCCTTTGGCGGATCTTTCCGTTCGTTTGAAACTGCTGCTTGGTTTGGGCAGGATTTCGGCTCAAATTTATCAGGACATCAATCTATTTGTTGAAATGGAAACGCAGTTGCATTGTCGCGCTGATGGCAATGAGTGTGAGGCATTTTCAACCCTGAAAATAACACAATTCGCCCAAACACTGAATAGTCTTGATTTTGGTTTGCTGGCAGAATTGATGAAATTAACAGGCGAGGTTGAAAACAGAGATTCAATGCTGTTTCAAATTCAGCAGCTCCGCTTTGAGCGAGCGATGCGTTCAAGCTTAATTTTGGTGATTTCACATATTCACGAAGCATTAGCAGTGAAAAATGCAACGTAGATTATACGAAATGTGGAAAAATGTGATTTTGTTCAAACTTTGTGTAAATATCTTAGAATTGAAGTAATTTTTCCTTTATAATCTAAAAAATGAAGTTTTATTTCAATCTTTTTTCTAATTTTTATTTTGCTTAATTTGTTAGAGGAGAAATTTTATGCGTCTCGTTCCCTTAGATACAGCGGCACAAGTAAGCCAATGGGTTGCTCGTTACATCGCCGATAAAATTAATACGTTTCAGCCAACCGCTGAAAAACCTTTTGTGTTGGGGTTACCAACGGGTGGTACACCGCAAAAAACCTATCAAGAGTTAATTAAGTTATACCAAGCAGGCGAAGTGAGCTTTAAACACGTTGTTACGTTTAATATGGACGAATATGTGGGCTTGCCGAAAGAACACCCTGAAAGTTATCACACCTTTATGTACACCAACTTTTTTAACCACGTTGATATTCAGCCAGAAAATATCAATTTGCTCAATGGAATGGCAGACGATGTACACGCAGAATGTGAACGCTACGAAGCCAAAATTCGCCAATATGGTAAAATTCATCTATTTATGGGTGGCGTGGGTGTTGATGGGCATATTGCGTTTAATGAACCTGCTTCTTCTTTGAGTTCTCGCACGCGCATTAAAACTCTCACCGAAGATACTTTAATTGCCAACTCTCGTTTCTTTAATAATGATGTGAATCAAGTACCAAAATTTGCTTTAACGGTTGGCGTTGGCACTTTGCTTGATGCGGAAGAAGTGTTGATTTTAGTTACAGGACACAATAAAGCTCAAGCATTACACGCAGCGGTTGAAGGGCCAATTAACCATTTTTGGACGATCAGTGCCTTGCAGCTTCATCGCCGTGCAGTGATTGTATGCGATGAACCTGCCACACAGGAACTGAAAGTAAAAACCGTTAAATATTTCAAACAGCTTGAGCAAAACGTGGCTCGCTAGGAGGAAAAATGAATCATTATGCCCTCACAAACTCGGTGATTTATACAGGTGAAAAAGTGCTTTATCAGCACGCTGTTGTGATAAAAGAGGACAAGATTGCTGCTGTTGTATTAGAAAACGAATTGCCAGCTACATTAGAAAAAATTGATCTACAAGGGGCAAATTTATGTGCAGGCTTTATTGACTTACAATTAAATGGCTGTGGCGGTGTAATGTTCAATGAGGATATTAGCGTCCGCACCCTTGAGATTATGCAAGAAACGAATCTTAAGTCGGGTACAACCAGTTACTTGCCGACCTTTATCACCTCGCCTGATGAAGGAATGAAGCAAGCTGTGCAGGTGATGCGTGATTATCTCGCAAAACACCAAAATCAGGCATTGGGTTTACATTTTGAAGGCCCTTACTTAAGTGTGGAAAAAAAAGGGGTGCATCGTCCTGAATATATTCGAGAAGCGAGCGGTGAAATGTTGGATTTTTTTTGCAAAAACAGCGATGTGATTACCAAGATCACTCTTGCCGCAGAAAACCCAACGGCTGATCATATCCCCCGTTTGACCGAGTCTGGTATTATCGTTTCTATCGGACATTCAAATGCAGACTATGCACAAGCCAAACAACGCATTGCCGAAGGGATTTCTTTTGCAACTCATCTGCATAATGCGATGTCGCCAATTAGCTCAGGGCGTGAAGGCGGTGTGGTAGGGGCTGTGTTAGACAGCGATATCTATGCAGGCATTATCGTTGATGGATTGCATGTTGATTGGAGTAATGTTCGCATTGCCAAAAAGGTAAAAGGTGATAAGTTGGTTATAGTGACCGATGCAGTTGCACCAGCAGGCACTAACATCGATCATTTTATTTTTGTCGGTAAAAAAGTGTTATATAAAGACGGAAAATGTATCGATGAATTTGGATCGCTAGGCGGTGCGGCAATCACGATGATTGAATCTATTCGCAATGTGGTACAGTACGCTGACATTTCGTTAAATGAAGCGATTAGAATGTGTACATTATATCCTGCCAGAGCGATCAATGTGGATAATCAATTAGGTTCAATTGAGGTCGGTAAAATTGCTAACCTTGCAGTCTTTGATCAACAATTTAACGTGATTGGCACCGCAGTAAATGGTAATTGGCAGTCACATCAATAACAGAATAAAAATTAAGGTTCGTTTTAGGCAAGTGTAAATTTGGAAAGAATTGATATTTTTCTCAAATTACCGCTTGCTCTTAGCCTAGTTTTTGCGTAGAATCACGCACCTATTTTATATGAATTTTAGCGTGCCAACGTTATACGAAAGGCACGAGTTAGCGGAGTAAATATGTACGCAGTTTTCCAAAGTGGCGGCAAACAACACCGAGTAAGCGAAGGTCAAGTTATTCGTTTAGAAAAACTTGAAGTAGCAACAGGTGAAAAAGTTGAGTTTGACTCAGTGTTAATGGTCGTTAATGGCGAAGATGTTAAAATCGGTACGCCAGTTGTTGCTGGTAGTAAAGTCGTAGCAGAAGTGGTTACACACGGTCGTGGCGAAAAAATTCGCATCGTTAAATTCCGCCGTCGTAAACACAGCCGTAAACAACAAGGGCATCGTCAGTGGTTCACAGAAGTGAAAATCACTGGGATTCAAGCATAATTTCAGAGGAGATCTAAAAGATGGCAACTAAAAAAGCTGGTGGTTCAACTCGTAACGGTCGTGATTCTGAAGCTAAACGCCTTGGTGTAAAACGTTTCGGTGGCGAGTCTGTTTTAGCAGGTAGTATTATTGTTCGCCAACGTGGTACTAAATTCCACGCGGGTAATAATGTAGGTATGGGTAAGGATCACACTTTATTCGCAACTGCTGATGGTAAAGTTAAATTCGAAGTGAAAGGCGAAAAAAGCCGTAAATATGTAAGTATTATTGCTGAATAATCATTTCGAAATATATTAAGAACCCCACGTCTCAAGATCGTGGGGTTTTTTCTTATTTATCTCAGTCTATATTTATCTTTTCTATACAATTAAGGAATAGCAATGAAATCTCAACCTATGGCAGGTTTTCTTTTTTCACTACTCGCTATTACAATGTGGGGGACGCTGCCAATCGTATTGCAAGTGGTACTGAAAGTGATTGATGCTCAAACAATTGTTTGGTTTCGCTTCGTCGTTGCGGCTATGGGGCTATTTTTATTACTGTATTTTGCAAAAAAATTACCAAATTTCACCGCTTTCTTTCGTCAATATCGTGGGTTATGGGTTATTGGTGTAATTGGGTTGTCGTGCAATTTTTTCCTATTTAATTTAGCATTAAAATATATCCCAGCGGCAGCAAGTCAGGTCATTAGTCCGATTTCAACCTTCGTGATGGTGATGGTGGGCGTCGTTTGGTTTAAAGAAACCTTTGGTGTTCATCAAAAAATTGGCTTTGTCCTCGTTGTGATTGGCTTAGGAATGTTTTTTAATAATAACTTCAGTGATTTTGCCGAAATGAATGCTTATGCCTATGGTATTTTATTGGCGATTTCTGCAAGTCTGATTTGGATTGGTTACAGTATTTCACAAAAACTGATGTTAGCCCATTTTAATTCCCAACAAATTTTACTGATGATTTATTTCGGTTGTGCAATCGTATTCACACCGACTGCAGATCTCAGCCAAATGCAGGGATTAACCACGTTTCAAACGGTTTGCTTAATTTATTGCGGTTTGAATACTGTCATTGCTTATGGCAGCTATGCTGAGGCACTTAACCGCTGGGAAGTTTCGAAAGTCAGCTTGATGATGACCTTAATTCCTGTAATGACATTATTATTTTCGGCACTTTTTCATAAACTTGATCCTGAACAATTTCCCTCTAATTCATTGAATTTTATCGGATATATGGGGGCAATCGTGGTGGTAATGGGGGCAATGCTTGCGGCAGTTGGACATAAAATTTTTTATCGCTATCAATTAGATATTAGAAAGCGATAAAATAAAGACATAGACAAAAAAGATAGCATAAAATCAAAAGAAACCACTTGATTTAAGAGTAATGCTCTAAACTATTTTAGGAGAAAAAATGAAATTTATTGATGAAGCCTTGATTCGTGTTGAAGCAGGTGATGGCGGCAACGGCTGTGTGAGTTTTCGCCGTGAAAAATATATCCCCAAAGGTGGACCTGATGGCGGAGATGGAGGCGATGGCGGTGATGTATATCTTATTGCAGATGAAAATTTAAATACCTTAATTGATTATCGCTTTGAGAAACGTTATGCAGCAGGGCGAGGCGAAAATGGGCGGAGTTCAGGCTGTACAGGGCATCGAGGAAATGACATTACTTTGCGTGTGCCAGTAGGAACCCGTGCAATCGATAATGATACACAGGAGGTGTTGGGCGATTTAACCAAGCACGGAATGAAAATGTTGGTCGCAAAGGGTGGCTATCACGGCTTGGGTAACACTCGTTTTAAATCCTCTGTGAATCGAGCACCTCGTCAAAAAACAAATGGTACATTAGGCGAAAAGCGAGACTTGCTACTTGAGTTAATGCTATTGGCAGATGTAGGAATGCTAGGATTACCAAATGCAGGAAAATCAACCTTTATTCGAGCAGTGTCTGCAGCTAAGCCGAAAGTGGCCGATTATCCGTTTACCACACTCGTGCCAAGTTTAGGGGTAGCTCGGGTTGGGGTAGATCGCAGTTTCGTGGTGGCGGATATCCCTGGGCTGATTGAAGGGGCAGCTGAAGGAGCAGGGCTTGGAATTCGTTTTCTTAAACATTTGGAGCGTTGTCGAGTTTTGATTCATCTCGTGGATATTCTGCCTATTGATGAAAGTGATCCTGTGCAAAATATTTCCATTATTGAAAGTGAACTCTATCAATATAGCGAGAAGTTATCAGAAAAACCAACGTGGTTAGTGTTTAATAAGATTGATACGATTGGCGAAGAAGAGGCTCAGAATCGAGCCAAAGAGATTGCTGAACAAATTGGCTGGGAGGGGGATTACTACCTTATTTCTGCTGCGACAGGGCAAAATGTACAACAATTAACTCGTGATATTATGGATTTTATTGAAGCGAACCCTCGTGAAGAAGCTGAGCAAAATATCGAGGCGGAAGAAGTGAAATTCAAATGGGACGACTACCATCAACAAGCAATGCAAAATCCTATCGAAGAAGAGGATTGGGACGATGACTGGTCAGAAGAAGATGATGAAGGCGTGGAAATTATCTATGAACGTGGTTAGTTATGCCCTTATAAGAAATTACTAGCAACGACTAATAAAATGGCTATGTGTAATTACATAGTCATTAATTTTTTAGATGAAATGTCATAGCTGAGAAACACTTTTTTGATAAAAATAGATAAATATCACTTTAGAGGAATTTTTTGAGGAGGTTTATTGTATATTCGTCTACTTAAAGTGATATGAATAAACAAGATTCACACCAAATAATATGAATACAATCACATAAGAGAGTTTTCTATTAATATAAGCCTTTTTCCCAATCCATAATATAAGTATACAAAATAGTGTTATTGATGATGTGATTAACGACGTCATAATTATCCTCCTCTCTTATAAAGATAACTTTTTAATGTCTTTTAGAAACTCTCCTATTTTTTACAAGTTTTTGATTTTTAATAGAACCTTTCCTCTATTTTTAAAAATATGGTAAAGAATAATTATTCCAAAAGAAAAGTAGGCTAAATCAACATCAAATATATCTGCTAGAACAACTGAGATGATTCCTACCAGTAAGTAAAAGCACATCTCTCATATTCCGTATTCCTCTTTAATTTTTTGATTATAAATGTATTTGAAATAGCACAATTAATATGCAAATTGAAACCTATGTAAATAATTTTACAAAGTCAATAAATTTATAAACAGTAAAACCTTTAAATATCAAATTATTATGAACTATTCTATAAAATAGCGGATAAACTTTATCCGCTCTATAATCAAATGTAAGTCTATGCTTTTTATCTACTGGTTAAGCTGAATAAAGAAAGTTCCTGTTGGCACGATCGGTAGATATTGACGGTGGAAGTCTAAATAGGTCTTTTCTGGATCAATATCTTTAAATTGTGCTGGATAGAGCGTTTTTGCCATAAATTGAGTACTCGCCAAATCGGTGATTGAGCGAGAAGCGGTATGGTAAATACCATACACATTACCATTTTTTACTGCAGGGATATTTTCCCAGCCTGCACGTTTAACAAAACCAGCTAGGCGTTTTTGAGCATCTGCTTCTTGAATATTAATCCCCATTGCCATAATTTCATTATTTTTATCCGTGTTCATTTCAGTACCAGAAATAATGATCACATCAGGTTTGGAGGTAAGGAACTGTTCAGGGTTGATAGGTCCCCAGTTTTCAATAAAGGGTGCACTGATATTCTCTCCCCCAACAGTATTGGCGATTGCTCCCCACATATTTTTACCAAACGTAAAGCTGTATTCGGCAGGACCTTTGTTACCAAATTCAATGTAAATTTTTGGTTTTTTCTGACCGCTTGCAGCCACACGCTGTTGAATCTCTTTAATTCCGTTTTCGTATTCATTCGCAATTTTTTCCGCACGCTGCTCTGTGCCAGCAAGCTGTCCAAAAAGTTTCATACTTTTGGTGTGTTTTTCTACAGTCTGAGCATTAAAATCCACGACCACAACAGGAATGCCAGCCTGTTCAAGGCGAGGAATTTCGCTGGCGAGGGTTTGATATTGCCAATCAGCAAGTACAACGACATCAGGTTTCAACGCCAATGTTTTTTCAAGGGAAAATGTTCCAGTATTCACATTCCCAATATCTGCAATCGTTTTGAGCGTTGGCAATTTTTCACTGAATAACGCCCAACTACCGGGGTTAAATTTTTCCCAAAATTCACGAGAAATACCCACCACATTCCTGAAGTTTTCTGCTCCTGTTGCTGCAATATAGTCTGGGTAGTAGAAACCTAAAACCATACGCTTGGCAGGGACATCAACTTTGATCTCACGATCAAGCACATCTTTAATGACTTTCACTTCCGCTTGTGCAGAAATACCAGCTAGTAGAAGTGAAGTTGTTAATACACTTTTTACTAATTTTTTCATTTTGAATCTCCCTATTGAGGTTGTCGGAGTGGGCGAATGACAGGTTGCCCATTACAGTCGCATAAAATCTGCACGTTCACGTTATACAATTGATTGATCAGATCAGCTTGCAAAACATTTTTTGCTTGTCCGCAGCCTTGTAATTTTCCGCAGCCAAGTAAGATGACCTCATCAGAAAATTGAGCTGCAAGACTTAAATCGTGTAGCACCATTAAAGTAATTGTCTTCTCTCGTTTGGTGTAATGACAGACGTGTTCTAATAAGTTTAACTGGTGGTGCATATCTAATGCACTCACAGGTTCATCAAGCATTAAAATCTTTGGATTTCGCAGCAGCACTTGTGCAAACATTATCATTTGCCGCTGTCCGCCACTTAGGCACATAATATCTTGGTGGGCTAAATGAGTGAGTCCAAGTTGCTGTAAAATAGTGGCTGCCTGTGTAAGTAGCTCATCACTTAGATGATAATGTAATGATTCGACCTGCCCAAGCAGCATCACTTCAAGTGCGGTTAGCGAAGCATCAACCTGCGTATCCTGCGGCATATAACCGATACGCTGCCGCCAAGTTGCCAGATTTTTTTTATCCAATTTCTCCGTTTGATAGAAAATATCGCCATCAAAAGGCAATTCACCAAATAAGACTTTTAACAAAGAAGATTTCCCTGCACCATTCGGACCTAATATGGTATAAATTTTTCCTTCTTCTAAACGCAGATTGAGGTTATCCGCAATCAATAATTCATCACGTTTAATTTTCAAATTTGTAATCTTTAGCATTTAACTAACCCCTTGTTTCCTACCGTTTAGTTAATACAATCCAAAAGAAAAAAGGTACGCCAATAAATGCTGTTACAATGCCTACAGGAAACAATGCCCCAGGGATAATAATTTTAGAGAGAACCGAAGAAAGGGATAAAAATGCTGCCCCTACGAGCATTGAAGCGGGTAAGAAAAAACGTTGATCCTCGCCAACTAGCAATCGAGCAATATGGGGAGAAACGAGACCAATAAAGCCAATAATACCTACAAAGCTGATAGCCGTTGCGGTCATCACGGCGACTAGAATTAAGGTTTTTATACGCAAAGCCTGTAAATTGATCCCAAGGCTTAATGCTCGAGTTTCACCCAATCTTAAAGCGGTTAGTTTCCATACATCTTTTGCAAGAAAAGTAATACAGACTGCCGTCACTAATACTGCAATTGCCAATGTTTCCCACGTTGCTTTAGATAGGCTACCAAATAACCAAAACAGAATTTGTTGGGAAATTTCAGGAGCAGAGATAAATTGGATCAGAGAGAGCATAGACTGGAAGAAAAATAATGACGCAATGCCAACTAAAACCAACATTGCTGAACTGAAACGGCGTAGCGAGGCAAATAAAAAAAGAATGCCTGTTGCAATCATCGTCATGACAAATGCCCCAATTGGTACAGCAATGCTTGAGGGCATACCAAAACTACCAAATGCAATGACAGCAGAAGCACCTAACCCTGCCGCCGCCGCAATCCCTAGTGTATAAGGGCTTGCCATCGGATTATTTAATAAGGTTTGGATTTCCGCTCCACCAACGCCCAATGCCATTCCAACTACCAATGCCATTAGTGCCATCGGTAAACGCAAGTCATAAACGATGACTTTTGTTGTGTTATCTACATTTTCCACTTGCAACAAAGTTTTAATCACTTCGCTAATCGGCAACATTGATGGACCAGTTGCCACATCAAGTACCAAGCCAATGCAACCTACAATAAGAAAGACAAATAAAATAAACCAGCGTTTACGTTCAAGTATTCGCTGGTTCTTTATGATTTGTGTGGCGGAAAGAGAGCACATTTTATTAAACTAATCAAAAATAATTCTTGATAGTATAATAATATTCATTGCACAACTGCAACCGCTCTTTTATTCTTACTATTGCTTTACTTCTTTTTCTAGCGATGAAATTAAAGCAAAAAAGTCGGTAGCCAAGATTCTGCGGTGCCATCGTGATCAAAATTTTGGGTAACGTCAATTTTTAACGATTCGCAGCATTGTGTTGCACCGCAAGCACAGAGGCTTTTTTCAACAATATTCACTGCATTACAAAATGTATCGTAATCCGAGCTGCCTAATCCAATGACGCCAAATTTCATTTGGCTGAGATCAGGTTGCTGTGTTGTAATTTCATCAAAAAGTGGTTGAATATTATCAGGCAATTCGCCTGCACCGTGTGTGGAGGTTACAACCAACAGACAATCTTGTGATTGAATATCAGCTAATGTGGCGTTGTTAAATAATGTTACTTCAATGCCTTGTGTGGTTAATACGTCATTTAAGTGATCTGCCACATATTCTGCACCACCGAGGGTACTGCCTGTGATAATACAAATGGATTTGGTCATAATTTATCCTTATAAAAATAGAAATAATATCAAGATAGGTGTTTTTCATCGTCTAGACTTCTGAAAGGCTAAGCTGAATATTCATTGCTGTAATTGCCTCTCTTGCGTTTTCTGCTAGGTTATTATCACAGAAAATTTGATCAAACACGGTGAGAGGATAAACAAAAAACGTTGCTAACCTACCATATTTTGAAGAGTCAGTTACAAGGATATTTTTATGTGAAGCCTCAATGATTGCTTTTTTTACGGGAATTTTATTTTCATCTGGAGTCGTTAGCCCCTTCAAATTCCAAGATGATGTTGAAATAAATGCGATATCAATGGAAATATTCTTTAAACATTGTGCAGCAAGAGAGCCTGTGGTTGATAAATTTTCTTTGCACACACTTCCCCCAATATGGATTAGCTTTGCCTTGCTCGAATGGCATAGAAAGTAGGCAATCGCAAAATCGTTGGTAATCACCAATAAATCTTCTCTGTCTGCGATTTGGTAAGCTATCTCTAATGTCGTTGTGCCAGCATCAAGGTAAATAGTTGAGTTTTGAGGAATAATTCTCGCTGCGGCTGAACCAATTGCCCATTTTTGTTGATGAAATAATTGCGACTTGATGTTGTGAGCAGGCTCTTCTGAAAGTCTTTCAATGGACTGTACCCCACCCGAAATAGAGGCTACTTTCCCTTCTTTTTCTAATTTTTGAATATCTCGGCGGATTGTCATATGTGAAACGTTGAATCTTTTCGCCAGTTCATTAATGCTGGCATATCCGTTGTTATGAATAAATTGTATCAGTTGTTGCTGTCGCTCTATTGGGATCATCGTGGAATTTCCGTATGAAAATGAGAGTAGTAATTGTAGCAGAATTTACAAAATAGCTCATTAGATCAAAAAATTTTAAATTAATGTTAAAAAGTGTGATCTACTTCACAGATTTTAACATTTTATTCGGGTAAAATACCCCAATCGTTCATTCTTATTAATTATTATTTGGAGAAATATTATGAGCAAAAATTATTCAGTTGCTATTGTCGGTCTTGGAGCAATGGGTATGGGAGCGGCACAATCTTGTATTGCGGCAGGGCTAGATACCTATGGTATTGATCTAAATAGAGTGGCCTTGGAAAAGCTGAAGTACTTTGGAGCAAAAGATGTAGGAGTGAATGGGGACGGCTTTGCCCAGCAGTTAGATGCTGTTGTATTGTTAGTGGTGAATGCCGCTCAAGTAAATACGGTGTTATTTGGCGAAAATGGGCTTGCGGCGAAACTAAAAGCAGGAACAACGGTAATGGTCTCTTCTACCATTTCTGCAGAAGATGCGAAATTAATTTCACATAAATTAACAGATTTGGGGTTGGTTATGCTTGATGCTCCTGTGTCTGGCGGTGCAGCGAAAGCTGCACAAGGAGAGATGACGGTAATGGCATCAGGTTCGGCGGAGGCTTTTAGCAAATTAAAGCCTGTATTAGATGCGGTTGCAGGTAAAGTTTATAACATTGGTGAAGAAATTGGGTTGGGTGCCACGGTGAAAATTATTCATCAACTATTAGCTGGTGTGCATATTGCAGCAGGCGCTGAGGCGATGGCATTGGCAGCCAAAGCAGGCATTCCATTAAATTTAATGTATGAGGTAGTTACTAATGCGGCGGGTAATTCGTGGATGTTTGAAAATCGAATGAAACATGTGGTTGATGGCGATTATACCCCGCTTTCAATGGTGGATATTTTTGTAAAAGATCTCGGTTTAGTCAATGACACGGCGAAATCGCTACATTTCCCTCTGCATTTGGCAAGCACCGCTTATTCAATGTTTACCGAAGCCAGTAACGCAGGTTTTGGTAAAGAAGATGATAGTGCAGTGATTAAGATTTTCAGTGGCATTGAGTTACCTAAAAAAGGAGAGTAGCCAAATGTTAGGAATTATTGCAGATGATTTTACAGGGGCAAGCGATATTGCGAGCTTTTTGACGGAGAATGGATTACGCACCGTGCAGATGAATGGTGTACCCAAAACGACACTCAATGATCGAGTCGATGCCATTGTCATTAGTCTGAAATCTCGTTCAAATCCTGTTGCAGAGGCGATTGAGCAGTCGCTTAACGCCTTGAGTTGGCTACAAGCTAATGGCTGTACACAATTTTATTTCAAATATTGTTCAACTTTTGATAGCACAGAGCAAGGCAATATTGGGCCAGTCACTGATGCTTTACTTGATGCGTTGGGTGAAGATTTTACAGTGATTTCGCCAGCTCTGCCAGTGAATGGGCGGACTATCTTTAATGGCTATCTATTTGTTGGCAATGTGTTACTTAATGAATCAGGTATGCAAAATCACCCTGTTACACCAATGCGTGATGCAAATTTGGTGCGTTTAATGGACGCTCAAGCGAGAGGTACAACAGGTTTAGTTAGTCATCAAGATCTGTTGCAAGGTGCTGAAAATGTAAAAGCCTGCTTTAATGTATTGAAAGCACAAGGGCATCGTTATGCCGTGGTTGATGCGGTTGATAATTCGCAGCTTGCGGTATTAGCACAAGCCGTTGCAGAGTTAAAGCTGGTAACTGGCGGTTCAGGTTTAGGGGCTTATATTGCCGCACGCTTGAGTGGAGGTAAGCAAGGGGAAAATGCGTTTGTGCCACCGAAAGGCAACACGGTTGTGTTATCTGGCTCTTGCTCATTGATGACCAATAAACAAGTTGCTAACTACCAACAAAAAGCACCACATTTACAACTTGATGTTGAGCAAGCCTTGAATAACGAAAATTATGTGGATCAGCTTTATGATTGGGTGATGGCACATCTTGACGCACCGCTTGCACCGATGGTATTTGCGACGGTGCCACCTGAACAGCTAAAAGCGATTCAACAGCAATTTGGGGCAAAACAAGCCAGCCAAATTATTGAAGCCACCTTTGCCAAATTAGCAAAAAAACTACATACAGCAGGTGTAGTGAATTTTATTACCGCAGGGGGCGAGACCTCAAGCATTGTAGTGCAAGAACTTGGCTTTAGCGGTTTCCATATTGGCAAACAAATTGCTGCAGGCGTGCCGTGGTTACAAGCGGTCGAAGAACCTATTTATTTTGCACTGAAATCAGGCAATTTTGGTAAAGAAGACTTTTTTGTGTATGCACAAGGAATGTTTATATGACAGAACAAGAACAAAGAGAACAGGAACAAAAAATTCAAATGGTAAACCTTGCTCGCTCTTTTTATGAGCGTGGTTATAGCGTGGGAGGGGCAGGAAATTTATCTGTCCGTTTAGATGATAATCGTATTTTGGTTACACCGACAGGATCATCGCTTGGGCGTTTAGTGCCAGAACGCTTATCTGTGGTCGATATGCAGGGGAATTGGATCAGTGGCGATAAGCCGTCAAAAGAATATGTTTTTCATCTTGCGTTATATCAGCAAAATCCAAACTGCAATGCAGTGGTTCATCTGCACTCCACTTATCTAACGGCACTTTCTTGTGTTGAAGGGTTGAATACCGATAACGCAATCCAAGCATTCACCCCCTATTATGTGATGCGAGTGGGAAAATTGCAGGTCATTCCTTACTACCGCCCAGGGAGTCCGAAAATTGCTGAAGAATTAGCGGCAAGAGCCAACACGGGTAAAGCCTTTCTAATGGCAAACCATGGAATTGTGGTTACAGGTAGCGATTTAATTGATGCTTGCGATAATACTGAAGAACTAGAGGAGACCGCTAAATTATTTTTTACTCTACAGCATCAATCAATACGCTATTTAAGTGATGATGAAGTCAAAGATCTTGAAAACAGAGGAAAATAAAAATGCCAAAGTTTGCTGCAAATTTAACAATGATGTTCAATGAACTGCCTTTCTTAGACCGTTTTGAAGCGGCTGCCAAAGCAGGTTTTAAATATGTGGAATATTTATGGCCTTATGAATTTCCAGCTGCTGAATTAAAAGCCAAGTTAGATCAATTTGGTTTAAAACAAGTGTTATTTAATACGGCTGCAGGCGATATCAGTCAAGGAGAATGGGGATTAAGTGCGATTCCCAATCGTGAAGCAGAGGCTCGCCGTGATATTGATCAAGCACTGGAGTATGCCTTAGTGCTAGGTTGTCCAACTGTGCATATTATGGCAGCTGTTGTACCAGAGGGAGAAAGTCGTCAAGCCTATAAACAGACCTTTGTGGAGAATGTTCGTTATGCCAGCGAAAAATTTAAACCACACGGCATTAATATTTGCTTAGAAGCACTTAGCCCTGAAGTCAAACCGAATTATTTGCTCAAAAGTCAATTTGACACCTTAGAAATCGTTGAATGGGTGGATAGAGATAATGTGTTTGTTCAACTGGATTATTTCCACGCTCAAAATGTAGACGGTAATTTATCTCGTTTAACTGACCGCTTGCGTGGCAAATTCTGCCATATCCAAATTGCCTCTGTGCCAAATCGCCACGAACCTGATGAAGGCGAAATTAATTATCAGTATATTTTCGATAAACTTGATGAAATGGGCTATCAGGGTTATGTCGGCTGTGAGTATAAGCCAAGAGGCGAAACAGTGGCAGGTTTGGGGTGGTTTGAAAAATACAAATAACCTTGCTTACAGTTAGCTGTACTTTTAGCGTCATTGTAAAAATGTACGGTTATTTTATCTAAAGTAAATACACCATTACATTCAGGAGAAAACTATGAATATTGTGATTACGGGGGGACAAGGATTTCTTGGACAACGTTTAGCCAGAGCATTACTCGCACAATCAGCGATAAAAGTTAATGAGATAACGTTAATTGATGTGATCCAACCTACCGCACCAAATAATGATCCTCGTGTTCGTTGTTTGGAAGTCGATTTGCGTAATCCACAAGGATTGGCGCAGATTATTACGGAAAAAACAGATACCGTTTTCCATTTGGCAGCAATTGTCAGTAGTCACGCAGAGCAAGATCCTGATTTAGGTTATGAAGTCAATTTCTTAGCAACTCGTGAGCTGCTTGAGATTTGTCGTAAAAATAATCCTAAAGTGCGGTTTATTTTCTCTAGTTCCTTAGCAGTATTTGGGGGTGATTTGCCAAAAACTATTGTGGATAGCACGGCACTTACACCGCAATCTAGCTACGGTACGCAAAAAGCAATGTGTGAATTATTGGTCAATGACTACGCTCGTAAGGGTTTTGTCGATGGCTTGGCATTACGTCTACCGACCATCTGTATTCGACCAGGTAAACCAAATAAAGCTGCTTCATCATTCGTAAGTAGTATTATCCGTGAGCCTTTACAGGGTGAATCAGCAATTTGCCCTGTCGATAGGCAATTGAAATTATGGCTATCAAGTCCAAGTACGGTTATCAATAATTTTATTCACGCATTAACACTCCCCTCTTTCTCTCCAAGAGATTGGCACATAATCAATTTGCCTGGTTTTACCATTAGTGTAGAGCAAATGTTAGCCGATTTAGTGCAAGTAAAAGGCGATGCGATTTTAAAGCATATTCAATTTAACTTTGATGAAAATATTAACAATATTGTCGCAAGTTGGCCTGCTGCGATTGATTGCTCTAGTGCAATTCAGCTCGGATTTGTTGCTGATAGACAATTCGTTGATGTAATTCAACATTTTATTCAACACGATATGTAAGGAGCTTTTATGTTCGGATTACCTATTCCTATTATAGGATTATTAATCGCAGTTTTTGTTTTAGTCTATTTAGTTTTAAAAACTCGAGTACACGCTTTTATCGCAATGCTTATTGCATCAGCAATGGCAGGTTTGATTGGTGGTATGAGTGTAAATGACACGCTAAGTGCAATCACGAAGGGATTTGGTGGCACGTTAGGCGGCATTGGGATTGTCATTGGCTTAGGCGTTATGATGGGTAGTGTGCTAGAAGTATCTGGTGCTGCTGAAAAAATGGCATATAGCTTTATTAAATTCCTCGGTAAGAAAAAAGAGGAATGGGCGTTAGCAATTACAGGCTATGTGGTGAGTATTCCAATTTTCGTTGATTCTGCCTTTGTTATTTTATATCCCGTTGCGAAAGCATTAGCGAAAAATGGTAAGCGTTCGTTATTAACGCTGGGGGTGGCATTGGCTGGTGGTTTAGTTGTTACCCATCATACTGTTCCTCCAACACCAGGACCATTGGGTGTAGCAGGTTTATTTGGTGTTGATCTCGGTGCAATGTTACTCGTTGGTATGGGGTTGGCGATATTACCAGTAGTAGGTATCGTGCTATATGCCAAATGGTTAGATAAAAAATATCCAACGTTTAATCAAGAAACCTTCACACCAGAAGAGCTGAAACAGAAATTTGATGATTATATCGAAAGCAGAGAAAAGAAAAATTTGCCAAGTTTGGGATTATCTTTGTTGCCAATCGTGTTACCAATAGTTTTGATTTTTATCAAAGCAATATTTGATTTAGTGGCGAAAAATAATGCTCAATTGTCAGAAATGGGGATTTATCAATTCTTGAGTTTTATTGGGCACCCAATGATAGCTCTCGCAATCAGTGTACTGGTTGCTGTCTATGCATTACTACCAAATGCAGATAGAAATGCAACGGCTCTTCATCTTGAAGAGGGAGTAAAATCTGCAGGCATTATCTTATTAGTAACTGGTGCGGGTGGTGCATTGGGGGCAGTATTGCGTGAAAGTGGTGCAGGTGCACAGTTAGCAGAGCAGGTTGCAAGTTTACCTATTTCACCAATCTTAATTCCATTCATCGTTTCTACTGCAGTTCGTTTTATTCAGGGTTCAGGTACTGTGGCAATGATCACGGCGGCATCAATTTCTGCTCCAATTCTTGCACAAATACCTGGAGTAAATATGTTACTAGCAGCACAAGCTGCAACGATGGGGTCACTATTCTTTGGTTATTTCAATGATAGCCTCTTTTGGGTTGTAAATCGTATGATGGGAATTAACGATGTGAAAAAGCAAATGATCGTTTGGTCGATACCAACCACAATTGCTTGGGCAATTGGCGGGAGCTTAGTCATTTTTGCTAATCTTATCTTTAGTAATGATGGATCAGCTTTCGACTTAATTTTCCCACTCGGTATTCTTGTGGCAATTATGCTGTATGTTAGACACCAAAACAAAGATCTAAAATAATCAGGTAGTTGGGCGAACAAATTCATCTGTTCGCCTTATTTTTTGGGAAAAAAGAGATGTTTAGAAAACTACTATTTTTATTCTGTTTTATGCCATTGACGCTTTCAGCTCAAAATCGCCCAGTACAACAAATGCAACAGCCTAAATTGAGCCTATTAGCAGAATTGACCGCTAAAGGGCAAAAAATTAATGGTATTGCGATTGAATATGAAAGTGAAGTTTTGGCGAGCAGTGATTTAACCTTGCTTTATCAAGTCTCGACTCAATTGGATAATCAAGTAAATATTCCTAGACAAATCCTTAGGGCTTACACCAATAACCAAGCACAATTATCAAGCCAAGCGAATTTGGGAAAATTCGTGATTATTGAATTGGATAGCCGAGATAAAAATGCGGATCTTTATCAAATTAAACTAGAAAACGAAACGCCTATTAAAGTGAGGGTAAGGGGTAAAGAGGGCGATATTATTATGGTTGAAAAGAAGCAGCCGACTCGAGTGCCTCATTATTACCACGATCGTTTAACTTATCATATTTCGCAAAATGGTTATTTGAAATTATCCAATGGAAAAATATTAGACAAAATACAGCTCTCACAAGTTGCCACTCCTGAAAATGTGATCACGCCTTATTTAGACCAATTTTCCCTGCATAAAACCGTGTTAAACAGTGAGAATAATTCTCTGAATTACCGCCTTTACACACCAGAAGCTCAATTAGGTAAGAAATATCCGCTCACTATTTTCCTACACGGTTCTGGACAAGTAGGAACGGATAATATTGCTCATTTAATATCAAGTAAAGGCGTAATTTCAACCTTGCAATATGAACAAGGGTTTGTATTAGCACCGCAATATACCAGTGTGTTTGATCCTTTTGATGATGTGAATAAAGGGCAAAAGGGCGGTATTCATTGGCAAACACAAAATCGCCAGCAATTGGTGTTAAAAATGATTGATGAAACAATTAAAGCCAATCCCAATATTGATCCTAATCGTATCTATCTTATTGGACTCTCTCGTGGAGCCGAAGGGGCCTTAAACCTATTATTAACACGTCCTCAGTTTTTTGCGGGAGCGTTATTAATGAGTGGACGGGAGGTTGGCACTATTGAATGGATTGATGGTAATAGCCGTAAAGGGATGCTGGAGCCAATTAAACATATGCCGATATGGTTTTTTCATAGCAGACAAGACAACATTTCGCCAGTGGCAGGTACACGACTTAATTATCACTACTTGATGCAACTGAATGCACCGAATGTAAAATACACTGAGTTCAATTTTGAACAAGCAGGCGATAACGGCATTATCAATCATAACCCTCATAATACTTGGGACGCTGTATTTAATAGTCCTGAAATTATGTTGTGGTTGTTAAATCAAAAGAAAAAATAGGAATGAGTATGAATTACCAATTATTATCTTACCCCCTAGATGTCAATGATGTCGGCTATCCTGGAGAGCCTACTTTAACGCTGGAAACTTGCACCTCAACCGAGCAAGGCGATGTGTATAACAGTGCTAAAATTCATTTATTTAATCATTTTGGGACACATTTTGATGCACCTCGCCATTTTAACCCACAGGGAGCAAAAATAACAGAATTGCCACTATCACAATTTATTTACGAAAAGCCACTGTTAGTTGATATTGCAAAACAAACAGGGGAAATGATTGAGGTTGATGATTTAGTGCCTTTTTTATCTGAAATTCAGCAAGCGGATTGCTTAATTATTCGCACTGGATTAGAAAAAGTTCGGTTAGTGAATCCGCAAGAATACGCTCAAAATGGCGGAGCAGTCAGCATTCAAGCGGCTCAGTATTTAATAAATAATGCAGCAAATTTGAAGGCAATTGGCTTTGATTTTATTTCACTTGCCTCCCCTGCTCACCCTGAACACGGCATAAAAGCACATCAAATTATGTTAGGTATGTTTAGTGAACACTTTATCTGCATTATTGAAGATATGAAATTATCACAGGTTAATAAACAGCGTTTAAAACGTGTATTAGCTCTGCCACTATTAGTGAATGGCATTGATAGTGCCCAAGTTACCATTTTAGCTGAGAGCGAGTAATGATTATGCAAACAACCAAACGTTCTTATTTCCTTGCTTTAGGATTTTTGATAGCGACATTCTGCTTTGTCTACCTAGCTTCTTTGATTGAGCGTGATTTTGGGCGAGTTGATGTGAGTACCATTAGCTTTATGACCGAAGAACAGCAACCAATGGTGGCGAAATTATATCGCCCCATTTCAGCCACTGCACAAACACCAAAGCCTGCCTTACTTGCTTTACACGGCTATCAAAGTGATAAAGAAGCCACTTCAACCTTTGGTGCTTTAGAGCTGGCAAAACGGGGATTTGTTGTTTTAGCTATTGATCATTTTGGACACGGTTATTCCACTAAATTACCTGCTTCCAATAAAAATATGAGTGGAGCAAATAATGGCTATCAATATTTAAAAACACTGCCATTTGTGGATAAAGAAAA
Organism: Nicoletella semolina; assembly: GCF_004345745.1. GTDB lineage: Bacteria > Pseudomonadota > Gammaproteobacteria > Enterobacterales > Pasteurellaceae > Nicoletella > Nicoletella semolina. The sequence continues at coordinate 180,095 of NZ_SLXJ01000002.1, forward strand.
ATTAGGAATTTTCGGACATTCAACAGGGGCATTAAATGCGATTCGAGTAGCAAAGCTCAATCCTGATCATAAAGCTATCAATGGGCAAAGTAGCAATGGTGGTGATCCGACACTGAACAACTATTTGCTCACTCAAGGTTTGTTTGAAGAAATCGGTGGCTATCGTGAAAAAAGTTTCCCTGTTAGTGCTTTAGTAAACAATGAAGCACGCTTGAAGGCATTTTCTTTGCCTTCCCACGAGACACTAAAATGGAATCATACTTATGGCAATATAACTGATGGCACTGCTCGCCGTGCCGCATTGGTTAATGGTACGCATTTAGGCGTAATGATCGCAGAGCATACCAACAAAGAGGCGATTATGTGGTTTAATCAAACCTTGCAAAATGGTATACAAGACGCAGATTGGCTTCCTCCTGAACAGCAGACTTATTGGTATAAAGAATTTGCTGGATTATTGGCATTATTCAGTGCGATTGCTTCAGCTCTATGTTTAGCAAATGGTTTATTGACCCATACTTACTTTGCTTGTGCTACAAAAATTGTAACAAAACAGACCGCTCTTTCTAAGCCTAAATGGCAACTGTTTGCACTGATAAACATTGTTGCTACCCTTGTGCTTTACCCTTTGTTTACGCAATGGGGTGGTGCCAATGAACCAATTGCGAAAGTATTAAATTTTATGCCACTTGAAATGGGCAATGGCATTATCACTTGGCTAGTTAGCAGTGCGGTGATTAATTTCATTTTCTTTATGCTATGGCAAGGCTCGGCGAGACTATCCCTTGCAGAATTTGGTATTTTAGGTAACCCACAACAAACAACATCAAGGGTTATATGGCGTATGCTGGTACTCAGCGTGATTTTGATTGCTTGGCTTTACCTGATAGTCTTGATTATCCATCAATATTGGGGAATAGAATTGCGTTTTTTATGGCCAATATTAAAACCATTAACCGCAGAACGTTTTGAGTTGTTTATTCCATATTATTTACCTATTTTATGCTTTTTCTTCGTGTTTAACGGATTGATTGTCTCCGTACAGATGAAGCAGAAAAATAAAGCGAGCTTTAATACGACTCTAGTAAGTTGGACTATGAAAACGATTTTCTTTGCAGTTGGTGGCTTGATTTTATTATGGTTATTTCATTTCATACCTAATTTTATGCAAATAGGGCCAGGTTTTGATGTGATCGGATTACCACAGTTTGGCGGTCGCTGGGCGATGATGTTAGCGGTGATTATTCCACAATTTATCGTGTTTATTTTTATTCACCATTGGTGTTATTTGAAAACAGGCTATATTTACCTAGGTGTCTTTTTTAGCTCAATATTAATGACATGGATAATGATTGGCGGACAAGTGATTGGGCGGTTTTTAGCATAATGCTTAAAGGAAGTTAAATTTATGTTTATTTACCTCCCTTCGCCTTCGGCACCTCCCCTCGTAAACGGAGAGAGGGAAGCATTTTTTCGTTTTTGTTCCCTTTCGCTCCTTCTGCCTTCGGAGGGAGCTGCCCATAGGACTGAGGAAGGGGAGAATTAAATGAGAGAAGAGGAAGTTAAATTGACGCTTATTTGCCGCCTCCCTCCGCCTTCGGCACCTCCCTCCGTAAACGGAGGGAGGGAAGTGCTTTTTTAATGTTCATCATCAAAATCATCTTCGTCAGGGAAAAACTCTCCATCTTCGCCATATTCATCTTCTTCAGCGTTTGGATCCTCAAAATACGTTCCCCAACCCTCATATTCTGCCCCTGCTTTTTCGATAAGTGGAAGCAGCTCTTTCTGTTGTGCCGCAATGAGATCAGCGTTCAAGGCAATTTCGCTGACAATATCGCACACAAACAGTAGTTTGCCATTCTCTTCAACCTCTTCTGCTTCAGATATTTCATATCCCAATTTATACGCATCAACGACCAGCTTCTCTAGCTTGTCAAAATCTCGGTGAGCAATATGATGCTCAATAATATAAAGGGCATCAGGATCTGAGCCATCATTCAGTAAATTGGCAATAATTTCATCGGTTTCTTGACGCAATTGTTGTAAATCGTGCATTTAGCGTTCCTCGTTATATATGACTTGTATTTTTATGCGATGTTAAAAGCAGCTGTAAACCAGCTATCTAATCTGCTCGCCAATTTCTCAATCCCAACCTTATTCAGGGCGGAATAGACTTCAACCTGAATATCACCTTGAAAAGGCAAGATGGCTTCTCGTACCATTTTGATTTGCTTACTCCTAGCACTTTGGCTTAATTTGTCTGCTTTGGTGAGTAGCAATAGAATAGGTAACTGAGCAGAAACTGCCCATTCGATCATTTGCTGATCTAAGTCTTTGAGAGGGTGGCGAATATCCATCAAAATCACAATACCGCCTAAGCATTCACGCTTTTGTAGATATTCTCCCAATGCCTTTTGCCATTTGAGTTTCATCTCTTCAGGCACTGATGCATAGCCATAGCCAGGTAAATCCACCAGCTTACAATTAGGCTCAACTTCAAAAACATTGATTAACTGAGTTCGACCAGGGGTTTTCGACGTTCTGGCTAGGTTTTTTTGATTTGTCAGAGCATTTAATGCAGTTGATTTACCTGCATTTGAACGTCCTGCAAAAGCGATTTCAATGCCAGCATCTTCTGGGAGGTGGCGAATATCTGGTGCGGAAATAAGAAAATGTGTTTTATGATAATTGAGCTTAATGTCTGTCATAATGATGTGGGCTTAACTGATAAGCCTTTATCTCCATAATTATTGGGGGTTGGATTGCCTGCAAATACTCCCCACTCAAGCAGCAGTAATGTGCCGATTAGCATAGGCATAAATAATCCTAGCAGCCACGCCATCGTACCTTGTGCATAAAATGAACTTGCATAACAAATAATCGGTACAATCACGATCAAACCCGCTTTGCCTGAACGATTTCTATCGTGTAAGCGTTTAGTAATAATTGCCGCAAGGCTGTAAATTGAAAGCAGCAGTGGCAGTAAGCTCACCCAACTAAAAGCGGTCGAATTGAGGAAAAAATTTGCAAAAATAAATAAAAAGGCAAAATTCACCCCAAAGCCGATCCAAAAGCCTTGACGGTTTAGACGACCTTGGAATGAAAATAAGAGTTGATGCCACGCCATTATTTTAATGCCTTCTCAATTTTCTCAAAGAGATCAGGGGCAAGATTATCAATGCCTTTCAGACGCTCTAATCCACGACGCATTAAGGTTTGGCGTTGTGTATCATAGCGAGAAAGTTTAATCAGCGGTTCAACGATTCGAGCGGCAACCTGCGGATTGGTATCGTTTAATTTCATTAAAATATCGACTAAAAAGCGATAACCAGAGCCATCAATAGCGTGGAAGGCTTTTGGATTTTGGGTAGCAAAGCTACCAATTAATGCTCGCACACGGTTTGGGTTTTTGAAATTGAAACTTCGATGCTCAAGTAGGTTTTGGACAAGCTCTAATACGTTTTCATCAGGACGAGTGGCTTGCAAATTAAACCATTTATCCATCACTAACCCATCTTGATGCCACTTGTTCTCAAAATCATACAGTAATTGTTCTCGGCACGGTAATTGTGCTTTGGTTGCAGCATTGAGGGCTGCAAGCATATCAGTCATATTATCCGCATTGTGATAATGCTTGTGTACCAAACCATTCCCCACATCAGTAAAGGCAAGATAAGATAGACACACATTACGCAATGCACGTTTTGCCATATCTTCTGCTACGACTTGGTAATTTGTCAGTTTATTGTAGTTATAGCAGACCAACAGACGCTCTTTTAACGCTTCGGCAATGGTTTTTTGCATAAACTCTCTAGCAACTGCAATGCCGACTGGATCAATGAGCTTAAATGACTCAGCAAATTCTGTTTCTTTCGGTAAGCTCAATGTGAGAGCGGTTAATTCAGTCTCTTTATTTGCATTTTCCAGCACTAAAGTCAGTACTTCGAGCAATTCTGTGGAGAATCTTAGAGGCTGAGCTTGTTGGTAGCGTTGCAAGTTAGTGCGAAGCTCGTTGAAATAGAGTGTTTGTAGAGCGTCCCAACGTACAAAGTCGTTTTCCGCAAATTTGACTAACGTCATTAGTTGTGCAGGCGTATAGTTATAATCTAAACGAACAGGAGCAGAAAAATCACACAACAGTGCGGGTACTGGACGCTGTGTTACGCTGTGAAACTCAAAAGTTTGATGTTCGTGGATCACATCTAAAACATCACTCACACTTGATAGTTCATATTTTAAATGAATTTTTTGCCCATTTTCGCCGTACAACGCTACCTTTAATGGGATATGTAGATTGACTTTTTCAACTTGATCTGCTGTTGGTGGCGTATATTGCGAAACGTGTAAGCGATAAATCTGATGTTTTTCATCATAATCATCGCTAATCGTTAATTCTGGTGTTCCAGACTGGCTATACCAACGGCGGAATTGAGCTAAATCAAGACCTGAAGCACGTTCCATTGCAGAAACGAAATCTTCACAGGTCGCTGCTTTACCATCGTTTTCAGCAACGTATAATTTCATACCTTCTTGGAATTTGTTCTCTCCCAATAAAGTATGTAACATTCTGATTACCTCAGCCCCTTTTTCATAGACAGTAACCGTGTAGAAGTTATTCATCTCAATGACTTTTTCAGGGCGGATTGGGTGTGCCATTGGGCTGGCATCTTCTGCAAATTGGTGGGTGCGTAAAAAACGCACATCTTCAATTCTTTTTGCAGAGCGAGACCATAAATCAGAGGTAAATTCTTGATCACGGAAAACAGTTAGCCCCTCTTTTAAACTCAACTGAAACCAATCACGACAAGTAATTCGGTTACCTGTCCAGTTATGGAAATATTCGTGGGCAATTACGCTTTCCACCCCCATATAATCTTCATCGGTTGCGGTTTGAGGATTGGCAAGCACAAATTTTGAATTGAAGATGTTCAATCCTTTATTTTCCATTGCCCCCATATTAAAGAAATCGACCGCAACGATCATATAAATATCTAAGTCATATTCTAAGCCGAAACGCTCTTCGTCCCATTTCATTGAGCGTTTAAGGCTTTCCATTGCCCACGTTGCTCTATCAAGATTGCCTCGATCCACATAAATTTCAAGTGCAACCTCACGCCCACTCATCGTGATAAATGTGTCTTTAAGCAGATCAAAATCGCCAGCAACAACCGCAAATAAATAACTCGGTTTAAAGAAAGGATCTTCCCATTCAACCCAATGACGACCGTCCTCTAAATCCCCTTGTGCAATACGATTACCATTAGAAAGCAAGAATGGATATTTTTGCTTACAAGCGGTCAATTTTGTACGATATTTTGCAAGCACATCAGGGCGATCGAGCATATAAGTAATTTGGCGGAAACCCTCTGCCTCACATTGCGTACAAATACCATCGCCAGATTGGTACAACCCTTGTAAAGACGTATTTTGTGCAGGATTTAATCGAGTTTGAATCTCTAATTCAAATTGCTCGTAAGAGACTGGAATCTCTAAAATCAGAGCATCACTGGTCTGCTGGAATTGCGTAAATGGTTGCGTATTTAATTTGACTGAAATCAACTCAAAACTGTGTCCGTCTAAGCGTAGGTGTGTGGCAGTACCGTTTTGACGCTGAATATTTAACTTAGACGTTACTAAAGTGTCCTGAGGATCGAGTTGGAAATCAAGATAAATGTCGGTAACGGTAAAATCGGGTTGGCGATAATCTTTACGAAATTTGGCTTTAGGTTGCATAACATTTCCTTAAATGGGACTGAAATCTTGCTAAGTATATGCGAGTTTAAATCGAAAGTCTTTATTTTGCCCCTGTTTTTGGTGCCTCTGTCTTTGGCGACATTCGAGAGCCAAAAATAGCTGTGCCAATACGCACCATTGTTGAACCACATTCAATCGCACTTTGCATATCATCTGACATACCCATTGAAAGCGTATCAATTTCAGGGAACTCTGCTTGTAATTGTTTAAAAAGCTGTTGCATTTGGAGGAGGATAATTTTTTGCTTTTGCTTATCTATTTCAGGTTTTGGAATTGCCATCAAACCTCGCAATTTAAGGCGAGGAAGCTGAGCAATTTCACGAGCAAACAGCATCATTTCATCAGGAGAAATGCCTGATTTAGATGTTTCATCACTGATATTAATTTGAATCAGTACATTGATAGGAGGAAGATGTTCAAAGCGTTGTGCATTTAAACGCTGTGCAATTTTAATACGGTCAAGTGTCTGGACCCAATCAAAATACTCGGCAACAAGTCGAGTTTTATTGGATTGCAAAGGTCCAATAAAATGCCATTCTAGAGGGAGGTCGGTTGATGTATAGTTCTCAATAAAATATTGAATTTTTTCGACACCCTCTTGTACATAGTTTTCGCCAAATGCAAGTTGCCCTGCTTTGATTGCTTCAATAATGGCAGGAATAGGCTTGGTTTTACTGACTGCTAGCAGTTTTACGGCATTTGGCAAACGCTGATTAATTTGGCTGAGTTGTTGGATAGTTTGTGTTATTTGTTCTATATTTTGAGCAATCGACATTGTTGTCCCCAAAGAGCTATAATGCTCAAAATGATAAAACTCCCCCTACTGAAAAGCAAGGGAAGAAAACAAGGAAACCTTATGATACAACTCACAAAAATTAAACTCGTGATTACCGATGTTGATGGCGTGCTGACTGATGGCAGCTTGTATTACACGGAACAAGGTGAAGCAATGAAGCGTTTTCACGTTAAAGATGGATTAGGCATTAAAATGCTCTTAGCTTCTGGTATCAAAGTGGCTGTTCTTTCAGGGGGGGATAGCCCGATTTTACGTCGCCGCATTCGAGATCTAGGTATTCCACTGTTTCAGCTTGGAAAAATTTCTAAACGCCAAGCCTGTTTAGATCTGATTGAACAGGCTGGTGTGCTTGCAGAAGAAACCATTTTTTTAGGCGATGATACCTTAGATTTACCTGCTTTTGAGGTATGTGGGATCGCCGCTACGGTGGCAGATGCCTATAATTATGTTAAAGCTCGTGCAGATATTGTACTGGAACAGGTTGGAGGGCAAGGGGCATTTCGTGAGCTATCGGATCGCATTCTTGAAGCACAAGGTAAAGAATCCGTTTATACTACGGCTGATGGGTTTATGAAAATGGCGGAAAAAATGGCTCAATAGTTATTCCTAAGCCGCTGCCTTTATTTTCAAATAATGATGCGATATTTTTATTTTGCAAAAAAACGGTACATTCTAACCGCTTGGATACCGCCAGATAACAAAGGATAAGACAATGACAACACTCACTCGCCAACAGGCTCTCGACATTTTTAATTCTCGTGCTGCCACTCGCCACTACGCTCCTAGCAAAAAAATCAGCGAAGAAGATTTTCACGCTATTTTAGAGTTTGCAAGACTTTCACCGAGTTCCGTTGGGGCTGAACCTTGGCAGTTTTTGGTGATTCAAAATCCACAACTACGAGAAAAAATTAAACCTGTTGCGTGGGGTATTAAGCACCCAATGAACGAGATGAGTCATCTTGTTGTGATTTTAGCGAAGAAAAACGCACGTTATGACTCTGATTTTATGCGTCAATCTTTAGAACGTCGCAATTTAAACCAAGCGCAAATAGAAAAATCACTCAATGTTTATCAAACCTTCCAAACAGAACATATAAAAATTTTAGACAATGAGCGTACGCTATTTGATTGGGCAAGCAAACAAACCTACATTGCGTTGGCGAATATGATGACAGGGGCGGCATTACTCGGCATTGATTCTTGTCCGATTGAAGGTTTTATTTATGATGAAGTAAACCGTATTTTATCAGAAGAAGGGCTAGTCGATTTGAATGAGTATGGCGTTTCTGTGATGGTTACATTTGGTTATCGCTCTCAAGAGCCTCGTCCCAAGATGCGGAAACCGCAGAGTGAGGTTGTTCGTTGGATAGAGTAATCTTTTAAACTATTTGACAATTTAGCATTGCTTCTCTAGAATTTGTCGTCCTTTCGAGTATGAATGAAAGGATTAATAATTAACCATTTCTTAATTTAAACTGGAGCTTTTTTAATGGCAACAATCAACCAGCTAGTACGCAAACCGCGTGTGAAAAAGGTTGTAAAAAGCAACGTTCCTGCACTAGAGGCTTGTCCGCAGAAACGTGGTGTGTGTACCCGTGTGTACACTACAACTCCTAAAAAACCGAACTCTGCATTGCGTAAAGTATGCCGTATTCGTTTAACTAACGGTTTTGAAGTTACTTCATATATCGGTGGAGAAGGTCATAACCTTCAAGAACATAGTGTTGTGCTTATCCGTGGTGGTCGTGTTAAAGACTTACCAGGTGTGCGTTACCACACAGTACGTGGTGCACTTGACTGTGCAGGCGTGAAAGATCGTAAACAAGGTCGTTCTAAATACGGCGTTAAACGTCCTAAATCTTAATGGTATTCCGTTAAGTAAGGCCAAACGTCTAATTTTTAAATTAAACCATAAACTCCAGTAACCGAGCTTTGCTCACCATTGAAGTTTTGGATTATCCTGAATAAATAAACGGAGTATTTGCAATGCCACGTCGTCGTCGTATTGAACCTCGCAAAATTCTTCCAGATCCGAAATTTGGATCAGAATTACTTGCAAAATTCATCAATGTTTTAATGGTTGATGGTAAAAAATCAGTAGCAGAATCAATTGTTTATGGTGCTTTAGAAGCATTGGCACAACGTTCTGGTAAAGAAGCTTTAGAAGCATTTGAAATCGCACTTGAAAATGTGCGTCCAACTGTTGAAGTAAAATCACGCCGTGTAGGTGGTTCAACCTACCAAGTACCAGTTGAGGTACGCCCAACTCGTCGTAATGCTTTAGCAATGCGTTGGATCGTTGAAGCTGCACGCAAACGTGGTGATAAATCGATGGCACTGCGTTTAGCAAACGAATTATCTGATGCAGCAGACAACAAAGGCTCAGCAGTGAAAAAACGTGAAGATGTTCACCGTATGGCTGAAGCAAATAAAGCATTTGCTCACTTCCGTTGGTAATCGTTTAGCGATTTGTTTTAAGGGCTTCATTACAAAGTTTACGATGGAGCCTTACACTATACATGTATTAAATTCCAAACAAGGTAATAATAATGGCTCGTACAACCCCTATTTCACGCTACCGTAATATCGGTATCAGTGCGCACATTGATGCGGGTAAAACCACAACCACTGAGCGTATCCTGTTTTATACAGGCGTGAGTCATAAAATCGGTGAAGTGCACGATGGTGCAGCGACAATGGACTGGATGGAGCAAGAGCAAGAACGTGGTATTACAATCACCTCTGCGGCAACCACAGCATTTTGGTCTGGTATGTCTAAGCAATTCGAGCAACACCGTATCAATGTTATTGACACACCAGGACACGTTGATTTCACAATCGAAGTAGAACGCTCAATGCGTGTTCTTGATGGTGCTGTAATGGTTTATTGTTCTGTTGGAGGTGTGCAACCACAGTCTGAAACTGTATGGCGTCAAGCAAATAAATATAAAGTACCTCGTATTGCGTTCGTTAATAAAATGGACCGAACAGGTGCAAACTTCCTGCGTGTTGTTGAACAAATCAAAACTCGTTTAGGTGGGAATGCTGTTCCTCTTCAACTTCCAATCGGTGCAGAAGATAGCTTCACGGGTGTAGTTGATCTTATTAAAATGAAAGCGATTAACTGGAACGAAGCTGACCAAGGTATGACTTTCACTTACGAAGATATACCTGCAGAGATGGTTGCAGAATGTGAAGAATGGCGTGATAACTTAGTTCAAGCTGCAGCAGAGTCGTCTGATGAGTTAATGGATAAATACTTCTCTGGTGAAGAATTGACGGAAGAAGAAATTAAATCTGCATTACGTCAGCGTGTTTTAGCTAGTGAGGTTATTCCAGTTTGCTGTGGTTCTGCATTCAAAAATAAGGGTGTTCAAGCGATGCTTGACGCAGTGATTGAGTATTTACCAGCCCCAACGGATATTCCTGCAATTAAAGGTATTAACGAAGATGAGACTGAAGGTGAGCGTCATGCAGATGATGATGAGCCATTCTCAGCATTAGCCTTCAAAATTGCAACTGACCCATTCGTAGGAAACTTAACATTCTTCCGTGTATATTCAGGTATTGTGAATTCAGGCGATACAGTTTATAACTCTGTTAAACAGAAACGTGAGCGTTTAGGTCGTATCGTACAGATGCACGCAAATAAACGTGAAGAAATCAAAGAAGTTCGTGCAGGCGACATTGCTGCTGCAATTGGCTTAAAAGATGTAGGAACAGGTGATACTTTATGTGCACAAAACGCACCAATCATTCTTGAGCGTATGGAGTTCCCTGAGCCAGTGATTTCTGTTGCTGTTGAACCAAAAACTAAAGCTGACCAAGAAAAAATGGGCTTAGCGTTGGGTCGTTTAGCACAAGAAGATCCGTCATTCCGTGTTCACACTGATGAAGAGTCTGGTGAAACTATCATCTCAGGTATGGGTGAGTTACACTTAGATATTATCGTCGATCGTATGAAACGTGAATTTAAAGTGGAAGCGAATATCGGTAAGCCACAAGTATCCTACCGTGAAACTATCCGCAACCGTGTAAATGATGTGGAAGGAAAACACGCAAAACAATCAGGTGGTCGTGGTCAATATGGTCACGTTGTTATTGACCTATACCCATTAGATCCAGAAGGTCCTGGTTATGAGTTTGTTAATGAGATCAAAGGTGGTGTAATTCCAGGTGAATATATCCCTGCAGTAGATAAAGGTGTTCAAGAACAGCTTAAATCTGGTCCATTGGCAGGTTACCCTGTAGTTGATTTAGGTGTGCGTTTACACTTCGGTTCATACCACGATGTTGACTCATCTGAGCTTGCATTTAAACTTGCAGCATCATTAGCGTTTAAGGCAGCGTTTGCAAAAGCAAACCCAGTTCTACTTGAGCCAATTATGAAAGTAGAAGTTGAAACACCACCAGACTATGTTGGTGATGTAATCGGCGATTTAAGCCGTCGCCGTGCGATGGTGAATGGTCAAGAAGCGAGTGAGTTTGTAGTTAAGATCAATGCTGAAGTACCACTTTCAGAAATGTTTGGTTATGCAACAGACTTACGTTCACAGACCCAAGGTCGTGCATCATATTCGATGGAGCCATTGAAATACGCTGAAGCACCAGCAAGCGTTGCATCGGCTGTTATTGAAGCTCGTAAAAAATAATTTATAAAACTCGTAGTGCTTTTAGGACTACGAGATTTCACTTAAGGAAACATTAAAAATGTCTAAAGAAAAATTTGAACGTACAAAACCGCACGTTAACGTGGGTACAATCGGCCACGTTGACCACGGTAAAACAACTTTAACTGCAGCAATCACTACCGTTTTATCAAAACACTTCGGTGGAGCTGCTCGTGCATTTGACCAAATTGATAATGCCCCAGAAGAGAAAGCACGTGGTATTACCATCAACACATCACACGTTGAATACGATACAGCAACACGCCACTACGCACACGTTGACTGCCCAGGACACGCAGACTATGTAAAAAACATGATTACGGGTGCGGCACAAATGGATGGAGCAATCTTAGTAGTAGCAGCGACAGATGGTCCAATGCCACAAACTCGTGAGCACATTCTTTTAGGTCGCCAAGTAGGTGTACCATACATCATCGTATTCTTGAACAAATGTGATATGGTTGATGATGAAGAATTATTAGAATTAGTTGAGATGGAAGTGCGTGAACTTCTTTCACAATATGACTTCCCAGGTGATGATACACCAGTTGTACGTGGTTCAGCGTTACAAGCTTTAAACGGTGTTGCAGAATGGGAAGAAAAAATTCTTGAATTAGCAGGTCATTTAGACAGCTACATTCCAGAGCCAGAGCGTGCAATTGACAAACCATTCCTTCTTCCAATTGAAGATGTATTCTCAATTTCAGGTCGTGGTACAGTAGTAACAGGTCGTGTTGAGCGTGGAATCATCAAATCAGGTGAAGAAGTTGAAATTGTTGGTATCAAAGACACCACCAAAACAACCGTAACAGGTGTTGAGATGTTCCGTAAATTACTTGACGAAGGTCGTGCAGGTGAGAACGTTGGTGCATTATTACGAGGTACTAAACGTGAAGAAATCGAACGTGGTCAAGTGTTAGCGAAACCAGGTTCAATCACGCCACACACAGACTTTGAATCGGAAGTGTATGTGTTATCAAAAGAAGAAGGTGGACGTCATACGCCATTCTTCAAAGGTTATCGTCCACAGTTCTACTTCCGTACAACAGACGTAACAGGTACAATCGAATTACCAGAAGGTGTTGAGATGGTAATGCCAGGCGACAACATTAAAATGGTTGTTAGCCTAATCCACCCAATTGCGATGGACGAAGGTTTACGTTTTGCGATTCGTGAAGGTGGTCGTACAGTTGGTGCGGGCGTTGTAGCGAAAATTATCAAATAATTCGTTTGAATCTTTGAAAGCAAAGATGAGATATTATTAAATATCAGAGAAAAGCGTGTCGAGAGGCACGCTTTTTTATCAATAATGTTGCATTATGAGTAGAAAGGACCTAACTAAAAGAGTTACATTCAAATGAATCACCCTGCAATTGTTTAATTACGTCCACTCCTCAAAACCATCTTCCCAAATCCATACTGCTCCCGCTGGTGCACCTATTAACCACCATAAATGATCAATATCCTTTTCAGGATCATTATCATCATATTCTTCGGGCCAAGCCTGACGAAAAAGGTCGATTTGCTCCTCAATAGTACCTTCTAGAAACTTACCTTGACTAGCGAGTTTCAACTCGCCAATTCTAATTAAGTCCCCCATAAATTCTAAAAACATCTCTTTAACTTCAGGGTTATCCCTTATCGCACCAAACTCCTCTTCAAATTCAGCAAATAGGGCATCTAGCATAAGCCCCTTGCCTCCAGCCATAATTTTTTCATATTGGCTTTTAGTTAATTTCTCTAGCATTTTTCCTCCGATTAGTGATTATTGAAACTTTAGTTCAAGCTACCACGTCCACTCCTCATAACCATCTTCCCAAATCCACACTGCACAAGCAGGAGCAGCGGCAAACCACCATAAGTAATGAATATCTTTTTCTGGATCATTATCATCGTATTCTTTTGGCCAAGCCTGTCGAAAAAGGTCGATTTGTTCTTCAATGTTTCCCTTTAAAAAATTCTTTCCATCAGCAAGTTTCATTTCGCCAATTCTAATTAAGTCCCCCATAAATTCTAAAAACATCTCTTTAACGTCAGGATTATCTTCTATAAAACCGAATTCTTCTTCAAATCCAACAAACATCGCATTTAATAATAGCCCTTTATTTTCAGCCATTAATTTATTGTATTGATTATTGGTTAATTTATCTAACATTCTGTTCTCCTATTAATTGTTGAAACTTTATTTCAAACTGATTACGATTTATTAAATTATGACCTTGTTCAGCTTTTTGAGAATTTATATCAATTGTCCATTTTGCTTTTGTAATTTCTTGACTATCAGAAAAATTCCTTAATGTAAATCGATTACCATGTCTGTCTTGCACTGCATAGTAGATCCCTTGCTTTACACCGTCTTTTTTGATTTTATCCACTGGATTAGGCATTTTAGAAATCCCTGCTAAATCCTGAAACAATTGGAAAATTTCTTTATCGGATACACCGCTATACACAGCGGCTCTTTTACTGAGTTCTGGAATAGGGTAATGCTCTTTGCCATTTAAGGTTAGGCGTAGATTTTTAGCCTTAAAGCCAGGGGCATTGATTTGTTCTCGTAAGCCATTAATCAGATTTTGACGGTGCGTAATTTGGTTGGCAATTTTCTGAATATGCGGCAAATTGCTTGGTTTATTGATTGCCGTTTTAAATTTACTCACTGCACTGGCGGGCAACGCTACTGTCGCAACTTTTCCTGCTCCAAGTAAACGAGCTTGAGTGCTTTTATCTAGGCTGTTCCATTGACGACTGATAACATTGCCTGTGTTGTCATCAACATAAGAGACGACTGCCTCAATGCCATCTCCAAATGTGCCGAGAGCTGATAAAAAACAGCCTGCTTTGCCTTTTGGCAAAACAGACCGCTATTACCTAATTACGTCCACTCCTCAAAGCCATCTTCCCAAATCCACACTGCTCCTGCAGGAGCACCTATTAACCACCATAAATTATCAATATCTTTCTCAGGATCATTCTCATCATATTCTTTTGGCCAAGCCTTGCGAAAAAGATCGATTTGTTCCTCAATGGTGCCTTCTAGAAACTTCCCTTTGCTAGCCAGTTTTAGCTCGCCAATTCTAATTAAGTCCCCCATAAATTCTAAAAACATCTCTTTGATTTCAGGGTTATCTTCCACAGAACCAAATTTTATTTGGAAATTACTGAAAAAGTTCCCTAAACTCAGTCCTTTGAACTCATCTAAAAAATTAATTTTATCTTTAGTGTTCATTAAATATCTCCATTATTGAAACTTTAATTCAAATGTTTTGTTGAAAATTCGATTATTTTCCTCTGCCTTTCTGACATTTATATCAATTGTCGATCTTGCTTTTGTGCTTTCATAGCTATTCGAAAAATCTCTTTATCAGGAACCCCATAAAAAACAGTCTGCTTTGCCTCTTGGCAAAACAGACCGCTATTTCTTAATTACGTCCACTCCTCAAAACCATCTTCCCAAATCCATACCGCTCCTGCTGGAGCAATTAGTGACCACCACAAATGATGAATATCTTTTTGAGGGATATTGTCATCGTACTCTTTTGGCCAAGCTTGACGAAGAATATCAAGTTGATTTTCAATACTACCTTCTAAAAACTTACCTTGACTAGCGAGTTTTAGCTCTCCAATTCTAATTAAGTCCCCTATAAACTCTAAAAACATCTCTTTGATCTCTGGATTATCTTCTACAGAACCAAATTCATCTTCAAATCCAGTAAAAATAGCATCTAATGGAAACCCTTTATTCTCCGTCATCAATTTACTGTATTGATTATCGGTTAATTTCTCTAACATTATGTTCTCCATTATGGCTATTTAGTGTATGTTTAATGATTTATAAATTATGTCCATATTATAGTGCCGTCTTCCCAAAACCATACTGCTCCTGCAGGAGATAAAGTCCACCACCACATATAGTCAATATCTTTTTCAGGTACATTTTCATCGTACTCTTTTGGCCAAGCATTGCGAAAAAGATCAATTTGTTCCTCAATTGTACCTTCTAAAAAGTTGCCGTTACGAGCGAGTTTTAATTCGCCTGTTATCATTAAATCTTTCATAAATGCTAAAAACATTTCTTTAATTTCTGGGTTATCTTCAACATTACCAAATCTTCCTTGAAAATTACCGAAGAAATTTACTAAACTCTGTCCTTTAAAATGATCTAAGAAATCAATTTTATCGTTGTTATCCATTTTATACTCCTATTTTTGAAATTTTAACTCTACCCTTTCTTTAACTAACAGCCTGCTTTGCCTTTTGGCAAAACAGACCGCTATTTCTTAATTACGTCCACTCCTCAAAACCATCTTCCCAAATCCATACCGCTCCCGCTGGGGCGGCATAAGACCACCATAGCATCTCAATATCTTTTTCTGGGTCGTTATCATCATATTCTTTTGGCCAAGCCTGACGGAAAAGGTCGATTTGTTCCTCAATTGTACCTTCTAAAAATTTACCACTACGAGCAAGTTTCAGCTCTCCAATTCTGATTAGATCGCCCATAAATTCTAAAAACATCTCTTTAATTTCAGGATTATCTTGGATCTCTCCAAATACGTTTTGAAATCCGCCAAATATAGCTCCTAGTGCCAACCCTTTATTTCCTTCCATAATTTTGTCATATTGACTATTAGTTAATTTTTCTAACATTATACTTTCCACCATAATAACTTAAGAGATTGAGTAATTTATGTCCATGACATTGTGCCGTCTTCCTCAATCCATACAGGACCAGCAGGAGCTAAAGTCCACCACCACATATAATCAATATCTTTTTCAGGATCATTTTCATCGTATTCCTTTGGCCAAACTTGCCTAAATTGCTCAACCAATTCCATAGCACTTCCTTCAAGAAATTTGTTATTTCTAAACAGTTTTAATTTATTTTCTTCTATAAGTTCTTGCATAAAAGATAAAAATAGTTCTTTTATCTCAGGATTTTCATCTATATATCCAAATTCATCTTGAAATGCAGAAAAGAAATGGGGAAAACTAAGCCCTATGCTCTTATCTAATACTCTTTTTTTTCTATTTATCATAATTACACCTCGCTTTTTATTTAAATTTTAACTCAACTTTATTTCTAAAAATCTTGTCATCTTTAGATTTATCAGTAATATCAATCGTCCATTTGGCACGAGATTGCTCAGCAGAGTCAGAATAGTTACGTAGATTAATAGTAATGTCTGAGTTTATTCTACTTACATACAATTTCCCTCCAGTTTTCCATCATTCTTACCTCAGGCATTTTGGATATTCCAGCCAAATCTTGGAATAATTGGAAAATTTCTTTATCGGATACACCGCTATACACAGCGGCTCTTTTACTGAGTTCTGGAATAGGTAATAACTCCTTATTATTTACAGGCAACCTTAAATCCCTAGCTTTAAAACCCTGACGATTAATTTGCTCTCTCAAAGAATTAATCAAATTCTGACGGTAAGCAGCTTGAATTATCGCCTTTTCAACAGCTAATTTGTTCGCTTTTGTGCGGGGAAGTGTAACTAATTTCTTGACCGCCGATGCAGTTAAACCCACCCCTAGAATTTATAAAAAACAGCCTGCTTTGCCTTTTGGCAAAACAGACCGTATTTACCTAATTACGTCCAATCTTCGTAACCATCTTCCCAAATCCATACTGCTCCCGCTGGTGCACCTATTAACCACCATAAATGATCAATATCCTTTTCAGGATCATTATCATCATATTCTTCGGGCCAAGCCTTGCGAAAAAGGTCGATTTGCTCCTCAATAGTGCCTTCTAGAAACTTACCTTGACTAGCGAGTTTCAACTCGCCAATTCTAATTAAGTCCCCCATAAATTCTAAAAACATCTCTTTGATTTCAGGATTATCTTGGATCTCTCCAAATACGTTTTGAAATCCGCAGAATAGACCGTCTAAAACCAACCCTTTGTTTGTTTGCATAATTCTGTCATATTGACGTTTGGTTAATTTCTCTAGCATTTTTCCTCCGATTAGTGATTATTGAAACTTTGGTTCAAGCTACTACGTCCACTCCTCATAACCATCTTCTGCAATCCACACCGCTCCCGCTGGTGCACCTACTAACCACCATAAAACACCTATATCTTTTTGGGGATCACTATCATCATATTCTTTTGGCCAAGCCTGACGAAAAAGATCGATCTGTTCCTCAATGGTACCTTCTAGAAACTTCCCTTTGCTAGCCAGTTTCAACTCGCCAATTCTAATTAAGTCCCCCATAAATTCTAAAAACATCTCTTTAACTTCAGGGTTATCTTCTATAAAACCGAATTCTTCTTCAAATTCAGCAAATAGGGCATCTAGCATAAGCCCCTTGCCACCAGTCATAATTTTCTCATATTGACTTTTAGTTAATTTTTCTAACATGTTGTCCTCCATTGAATGATTATTAGGATAATGACATAGCTATTTTACCACCACGTCCAATCTTCATAACCATCTTCCCAAATCCATACTGCTCCTGCTGGTGCACCCACTAGCCACCAAAAATAGTGAATATCTTTTTGGGGGTCATTATCATCATATTCTTTTGGCCAAGCCTGACGAAAAAGGTCGATTTGTTCTTCAATGCTCCCTACTAGAAAATTGTCCCAATTAGCGAGCTTTAATTCTCCAATTCTAATTAAATCTCCCATAAATTCTAAAAACATCTCCTTGATTTCAGGGTTATCCTCTATACAGCCAAATTCTTCTTCAAATCCAACAAACATTGCATCTAATCCTAACCCTTTATTTTCAGTCATTAATTTATTGTATTGATCATCGGTCAGTTTCTCTAACATAGCTTTCTCCTATTCATAACTATTGAAACTTTATCTCAAACTTCTTACGTTCTATTAATTTATGATCTTGCTCTGCTTTACGAGCATTTAATTCAATTGTCCATCTTGCCTTTGTAGCTTCTTTGCTACTGGAATAACTTCGTAGGGTAAATTGATTTCCATAGTTATCTTCATATGTGTGGTAAATCCCTATCTTTTTACCATCTCGAATTTCTTCTATTGGGTTCTGCATTTTAGGGAGCCCTGCTAAATCTCGGTAAAACTGAAAAATATCTTTATCAGGTATTCCTCTATATACCGCTGCTCCTTTGCTAACATCTGGAATAGGGTAATGCTCTTTGCCATTTAAGGTTAGGCGTAGATTTTTAGCCTTAAAGCCAGGGGCATTGATTTGTTCTCGTAAGCCATTAATCAGATTTTGACGGTGCGTAATTTGGTTGGCAATTTTCTGAATATGCGGCAAATTGCTTGGTTTATTGATTGCCGTTTTAAATTTACTCACTGCACTGGCTGGCAACGCTACTGTCGCAACTTTTCCTGCTCCAAGTAAACGAGCTTGAGTGCTTTTATCTAGGCTGTTCCATTGACGACTGATAACATTGCCTGTGTTGTCATCAACATAAGAGACGACTGCCTCAATGCTATCTCCAAATGTGCCGAGAGCTGATAAAAAACAGCCTGCTTTGCCTTTTGGCAAAACAGACCGTATTTACCTAATTACGTCCAATCTTCGTAACCATCTTCCCAAATCCATACCGCTCCTGCTGGAGCACCTATTAACCACCATAAATGATCAATATCCTTTTCAGGATCATTATCATCATATTCTTTTGGCCAAGCCTGACGAAAAAGGTCGATTTGTTCTTCAATGGTACCTTCTAAAAATTTTCCGTAATCAGCAAGCTTTAGCTCGCCAATTCTAATTAGATCCCCCATAAATTCTAAAAACATCTCTTTAACTTCGGGGTTATCCCTTATCGCACCAAACTCCCTTTCAAATGCAGAAAATAAAGCCGTTAACATCAACCCTTTACCTCCTTCCATAATGTTGTCATATTGACTTTTAGTTAATTTTTCTAACATGTTTTCCTCCATTGAATAATTATTGGAACTTTAATTCAAAGCTATCAACCGTTAATTGATGCTCTACTGTAGCTTTTTTGCTATTTATATCAATTGTCCATCTTGCTTTAGTCGCTTCTTGGCTTTTAGAAAAATTTCTTAAGGTAAATTGGTTACCATGCCTGTCTTGCACTGCATAGTAGATCCCTTGCTTTACACCGTCTTTTTTGATTTTATCCACTGGATTAGGCATTTTGGAAATCCCTGCTAAATCTTGGTAAAACTGAAAAATATCCTTATCAGGTATTCCTCTATATACTGCTGCTCCTTTGCTAACATCTGCAATAGGGGAATACTCTTTACCATTTAAGGTTAGGCGTAGATTTTTAGCCTTAAAGCCAGGGGCATTGATTTGTTCTCGTAAGCCATTAATCAGATTTTGACGGTGCGTAATTTGGTTGGCAATTTTCTGAATATGCGGCAAATTGCTTGGTTTATTGATTGCCGTTTTAAATTTACTCACTGCACTGGCGGGCAACGCTACTATCGCAACTTTTCCTGCTCCAAGTAAACGAGCTTGAGTGCTTTTATCTAGGCTGTTCCATTGACGACTGATAACATTGCCTGTGTTGTCATCAACATAAGAGACGACTGCCTCAATGCTATCTCCAAATGTGCCGAGAGCTGATAAAAAACAGCCTGCTTTGCCTTTTGGCAAAACAGACCGTATTTACCTAATTACGTCCAATCTTCGTAACCATCTTCCCAAATCCATACCGCTCCTGCTGGAGCACCGACTAACCACCACAGCATATCAATATCTTTTTTAGGATCATTCTCATCATATTCTTTTGGCCAAGCCTGTCGAAAAAGGTCGATCTGCTCTTCAATGCTTCCCTCTAAAAGTTTGCCAGTACGAGCAAGTTTCAACTCGCCAGTTCTAATTAGGTCACCCATAAATTCTAAAAACATCTCTTTAACTTCAGGGTTATCCCTTATCGCACCGAATTCCTCTTCAAACTCTGCAAATAAGGCGGTTAATGTCATACCTTTACTTCCTTCCATAATTTTGTCATATTGACTTTTAGTTAATTTTTCTAACATGTTATCCTCCTTTATACTAAGCATTTATGAATTATGTCCCTGTTACAGAGCCGTCTTCCCAAACCCATACGGCACCTGCTGGAGCAACACTCCACCACCAAAGATGTTCAATATCTTTTTCAAAAACTCCGTCGTCATATTCCTCAGGCCAGACTTTCCTAAATTGTTCAACTTGCTCTTTGGCAGTACCCAAAAGATATACACCACTATTAGCAAAACGTAAGTGTCCATCTTTAACTAGCTCCTCTAAAAAAAGTAAAAATGTATCTTTCACTTCAGGGTTGTGATAAATACTGCCAAAATATTCTTGATATATGCCAAATAAAAATGGAAGAGAAAATCCTTTTGCTTTTTTTAAAATTTCTTCTTTTAATTTCTTATTCATAATGAGCTACCTTAGCTGAAATTTTAGTTCTAGGTCTTGTTTAAAAACTCTGTTTTCTATTAAAACTTTTTGAGTGTTTTTTATATCTATAGTCCATTTAGCTAGAGATTGACTTGCTGTATCAGAGTAATTGCGTAATGAGATTGAATGTCCTGAAGGTGTTTTTACAGCATATAACTTCCCAACGCTTCCATCTAACGCTCTCCAATTTTCCATAATTCTTACTTCTGGCATTTTGGAAATCCCTGCTAAATCTTGAAATAATTGGAAAATTTCTTTATCGGATACACCGCTATACACAGCAGCTCTTTTACTTAGTTCTCGGTCAGGTAAATACTGTTTGTTGTTTAAGTCTAACACTAGATTTTTAGCCTTAAAGCCAGGGGCATTGATTTGTTCTCGTAAGCCATTAATCAAATTCTGCCGATAGGTCATTTGCTTAACGATTTTATCAATATTAGGCACATACTTCGGCTGATTGAGTACCTCTTTCGCTTTTACTAAAGTAGCACTTGGTAATGCAATGGTTGCAATTTTGCCTAATCCAAGCAAACGATCCTGCGTGCTTTTATCCAAACTGCTCCATTGACGACTGACGATATTGCCTGTGATGTCATCAACATAAGACACCACTATCCCTGTAACTTCCCCCACTTCCCCTAATGCTTGAAATACTAGGGTTGTCATCTCTGGAGCCATTGCCATTGCCAGCTCAACGGTTGCATTTGTCGCTGACGATAGTACTCGTCCCAGTGGGTCTTCTCCACGACCAATGACCTCAAATCCATCAAGTGGATTGCCTTTGCCTGAGAGGGTAACGTAAGCAGCAAGAAGTACAGGGATAAACCAAATCGCATTATTTTTGACTGCAATTTCCGCACTGTTTACCGCTGTATTCACATCTCGGTCAGTGAGGGCTGCAATGCTGCCGACGATGAGTTTGGTTTTATCGACAATAGTTTGACGTTCTTGGAAGGTGAGTTGTTGAGGAGGTCGTCCATCTAATAAAATTTCTCCGACAATCTCGCCGACAGCCGCCCCCATTGCCCCATCACCACATTTTCCCCTTTGTGTAGAGGCAGCGGCACAACCTGCGACTGCGTGGGCTAATTTATGGGCGACTTGGCGATACCAACCTTGTTCATTGCCTGCGGTAATGCCTTTAATATGTTGCGACAGTTCGCCTTGTAAGGTTTGAGCAAGGGCGGCAATAATGGCAGTTTCTAATCCCCTTGATAAACTTTCGCCATTAATGGCACTGTTGGTTAGTGCGGCTGTGCCTGCATTGACAAGGCTGACACTGAGGCGGTCAATAAAGGGGCTGGCTTCTGTAACGTGGGCAAGCCCTAATGTGCCTAGCAGTTGGCTCGCTACCCCTGCGGTAACGACAGAGGTCGCAAGTTGCTTGACAGTGCTGCTATGCCCTAAATCTTTTAATGCTTTGCCGACGTCGCCTTTATTATTAACCACCGCAATGGAGGCTTGGCTAGCCAGCGAAGAGAAGGCCGCATTTGCCATCGCTGCCGCTGTGCCGCCTTGAGCGAGCGTTGTGCCTGTGATGCTCCCTGCTAAGGTGGCGCCCGTGCCATAAGTTGCCACTGCAACCGCTATCGCAATTAACGCCGCCCCCGCACCAGTTAAGCCCTCTTGTTTATAATCCCATTTATCATAAGCCAGTGCCACTTCATTCCAATTGACGTTAGCATCACTTTTTAATTGCTTTAAATAGCGGTATTCTGGTTTTTTAATGAGTGCTTCAAGCTCAGTTTTTAATTTACCCTTTGGTACATCAACAATAATGCCGTTTGGAGCATTAAAAATAGGTTGAACGCCTGCAAAAGAAGGCAAGGTCAGATTTTCGCTTAACTCACCACGCCCTGCCATTTTCTGCCATACTAGGGCGTTAGATTGGCGGCGCTCTTCATTTTGGATCGTACTTTTAATGCCTTGTAAAATCAGTTTGGCGTCTTTACGTGCTTTGTCGCCCACGCCAACCTGAATATTCGCCCCTGTCAGGCTATTTTCGAACTGTGTCCCTTGTAATAACGTTTCCCAGCCTGATCTGAGGTTGGTACGCTGAGCCACCAATCTTGCAGGCAATGCGGATTTCATCACCTGCGTACTCGAATGGTTGGATTTGTTATAAGTAATCCCTAAAAACTTAGAGCGTTTATGACTTTCTAGCTTGTTGTACTTGATTTCATCAACGGCGTACAGCCTCAATGCCTGACCTGCGGTGAGATTAATGGTGTCATTCGGGGCATCAAATACCGTGGCATAGGCATTCAAGTTATGTCCTGTATGTAAATCAATGCCTTTTCCTGCACGAATGATTGTCGGTTCCGCCTTGGCGTGGCGATCTTCTTTAATATCAGTGACATATTTACGCTTATACCATTTACCAGTTTTATAGCTGTACTTATGGTAGGAATAGAGTTCGCCCTGTCCTGAGCTTAAATGAATATCATCATTGGCATATAAATTGACCTTACCCTGTTCTGCTAACAGGTGAGACGCACCAATATTTAAGATGCCTGTTGGTGCAGCCGTGTAAATATTGACGCCTAACTGACCGCTAATTTGGCTCGGATTATTCAAAATGGCATAAGAATACTGATCGCCACCGCCTGCTTCGTAAGTGTCAAACACACCGTTAATATTAATAGAGGTGGGTGGCGTGTCCTCGATTTGTGGCAATAAGCCTGCGGCATAAATATTGACTTCCTGATCGGCAGTGAGTTTAGCCCCTTCAATATTAATGCCTTGCTTAGACACAAGATTTATATGCTTGGCACTTAGCGTTGATAGGCGATATTCGTGCCCTCGTGTGTTTTGGTTTAAGAGAGAAACGGTTTTTTCAAGTGTGGATTTTTCTTTTTTAACTTTCTCGATTTTACGTTCTGTCTGCTCAATTTTCCGATATGCTTCTTCGATCTCTTGAGGATCTTCCTCGATAGTATAATCAATACTTAGATCTATATTATAACAATCACAGTGTGTAAGAAATTCGTCTAAACCAAAAGCTAACCATTTTGCTTTATCATAATCTGGGTCATTTTCAAGATCATTTAACTGCTGATTAATGGCTCTTAATTTCTCTTCATAAGAGTATTTTTTGTTTGTTTTATAATCACTAAATTTATTCAATATACCCTGAATAGATAATGAGTGTTGATTACTTGCAAGGGAGATGGTCTCCTGTGCATTCAGTGCTGCCCCATTGATTTCAATGGCTGGTGAGACAACGTGAATGTTATTCGCTTTAAGTGACACAAGCGGCTGAAGGGGCGTATTGTTATTTAGCGTAGTCGTCTCGGTTTCTAGCTTAACTTTGCCATACTGGCTTTGTAGCTGAATATCATCAGCAGAAACTAGCTCGCTACTTGTGCCTAGTGTCACATTATTTTTGGCACTTAAGGCGAGATTGCCTTTTTGTGTGCTGAGTTGGGTCGTGGTCGTATCAATATGCTCTTTTGCTGCAATGAACACGCCCATACCCGATGAATTATCCGTTTGCTTGATTTGGGTATTTTTCAGTGTAACGTTTCTATCTGAATTTAGCGTAACACGCGTTTTCGCCTCTATTTTCCCAGCGTTGCTCACAATATCTTGTCGATTGAGCGTTTCTAAATTGAGGGTGGCTTGACGATGGGCGACCGAGTTTTGGCTAA
The DNA here is from genome assembly GCF_004345745.1 of Nicoletella semolina. Taxonomy (GTDB): domain Bacteria; phylum Pseudomonadota; class Gammaproteobacteria; order Enterobacterales; family Pasteurellaceae; genus Nicoletella; species Nicoletella semolina. The sequence goes on from NZ_SLXJ01000002.1 coordinate 204,325, forward strand.
CCATATCGCCTTGATTTTCAATTTTGCCAGACGAGGTAACAACTAAATGATGAGTGGCTTTTAACGTACCTAAGTTGCGTACGCCTGCTCCATTTTCATTAGCGACCAAATAAATACTGTCGGCGTAAATTCCCCCAAGTTTAGCAACATCAATGCCCACCTCAGGTGTTGAGCGATAGTTATCGCTGAGAAGATAATTAGAGATAGGCTGCTCAACGGCTTCACCTGTCTCATAATCTAGCATTTGACGCCCTGTGGAAACTGCCAGCTGCCTTGCTTGCAGATCCCCTTGCACTTCAACGGCACGGCTAAGGATTTCGGTATAATCCGTTTGTCGATTATCCATTCCATTTTTGCCAATCACCACCTTGCCTTTTTGAACATTCAGGGCAGCCAATTCATTCCGTTGAATCTGCGGCTGTCCCGTGGTCAAGACTGCTCTGCTGGCGTTTTGAATGCCACCGCCATTGACAACAATGCCTGATGGATTGGCAATAATCACATCGGCTTTTGTCCCTTGTACATTGAGTGTGCCATTTAACTGCGTAGGGCTATTTGAACGCACTTCATTTAAGATAACCTTAGCACTGCCTTTGGCTAAATAAGGGTTACTGCCTCGCTGATTATTTAACGTGGCTCCCTTTGCATTGACATCAAATTGCGTATAGCGATTATGGCTCAGTCCATTGTCATTTGGGGTTTGAATATTAATCAAAGGTCGCCCTTGATTATCACTTAATATGACAGGTCGTTGATTTGTGGGGGCGTGCGTATCAGCAATGATGTTGGCATAACTTGGTAAAATAGTGTACCCAAGGAAATTACCAAGCAAACACCAAGTGATAAAACGAGAAGCGAATGATTGTCGAGAGAGCGGCGAGTTTGCACGTTCCAAACGGCGGCGGTATAAAAAAGGCAGTTTTTTCATCTTTATTCCTTATCTATAAACAATTAAAAGTGATAACTTAAATTAAAGCCAACAGTCAGAGGGGCTGTTTTCAAACTGAGCGGTTTAGATAAAGGCTTGCCAAGTGATAGTTGATAATCCACGCTTCCCTTGAACTGAAATTGCCCAGTAAGCCCTAATGCCATACCCACTAATCTTTTCCTTGATAAATATTGGGTGCTGATACCTGATACATAGCCCATATCTGCCGCTAAATACATTTTATGTTGTGTTTGATAATGCCAATTGAGTGTATTCTGCCAAGACCAACCACGCTCACCTGATAAGTTTTGTTCGCCATCAAAGCCTCTCACGGAATGTTCTCCACCAATGTTGAATTGATCAACAGGGGTTAATGGCGTGTTATGCCATTGTGCATAAAATGTACTGTTGGCTGAGAATGCTTGTTTTCCCAGTGTGAAGGGGGAGCTTAACGCCAATGAGGCATTGATAATCTGCATTCGAGACGTCCCTGCAATCGTATCTTGTTGCACATTGAATTCTTCTGGTGCAGGTTGGCTATTAAATAATCCTGTTCCTCGTTTATAACTTACATTTGCCTCGACAGAAAAAGCATTGAATTGAGAAGTGTAATTCAAATAACCTTCCCAACCGCCATATTGCCTACGTTGCACCCCAATTTCGCTGCCATCAATATATTTATAAATGCGTAAACGCCATAGTTTTCCGCCAACGCTTAAACGCTGTTGTTTATCACGCCAAGCCAACCAATTGACTCCAACATTCGACTGATCTGTTCTGCCACTGTATTGGTAGTTTACAAGATGCCCTTTCGTCGCTTCTCGATAATTGCTTGAGCTATGATTAACTGACCATAACCAATAACGAATCGGTATTGAATAATGTAGGCTATAGCCCTTTGTCCCACTGTCAGTTTTACGCCCATTAGTATCATAATAAGTGAGCTTATGATGCCCTAAATCTTGGTTATAATTTACATACAATAAATCATTCGCTCCCAAGGGATTTAAGAAGGACAGATTAAGATTGCCTTGATATTTTCCCGTGCGTTTACTGCCTGTATTATTTATGCCAATACCGACTAAAAATCGCTGTCCTTGATGACGCTCAACGATAACGTGGCTGTGTTGAACTTTATGTGATGAAGGCTTAATTTGGATATGCGTTTCAACTGTGGCTAAACGGCGTATATTTTCCAACCCTTTTTCTAAATCAGGCAAATAGAGAACCTCTCCAGCACGCAGCGGAAAGCTCGCCCAACGTCCGAAAGCGGTTAAATATCTGTCTTTTTCTGCAAAGGCAATATCGTCTAAATAACCCCATTCAACATTGAACGTTAAAACACCTTTGGTTAAATCCTGCGGAGCGAAATAAACTTGTGTGGTGATTAATCCTTCATCAATAGCCAAATTTTGGGCTAGTTTTTGCAAATATTGAATGGACTGTGTGCCTAAACACATACCTGCTTGAAAACCCGATTGCTGTTGAATCTTATGAATAAGGGAAGTTGCTCTTGAGGATTGCTCTCCTTGAATAGCAAATTGATGGATTGCAAAGCAAGGCGATTCAGGCTGACCGAGCCTAAATGGCACAATCATCTTATCATTGTTATTGTGCAAGGTAACTGAAGGCATTCTAAGCAGCTGTTTTTCTAGTACATTTTGGTTCTGTTGTAAGCGTATTGTTTCGCTCTGCAAAGGTTCAGCTTGTAGAAGCTGGCTATGTAACAAAATGATGCTACCCAAAATTAAATATTTTTGGATTTGCGTAAATTTCATAGGGCTATTTTAGGAATGATTATCAATTTTAATTATTGTAAATTAAAATGCAAAGCCTTTTAGGTTAAAAAATAAAGGAGAATTGATGTTTTTTAGCTACTATGTTCGTGTCAATATCGCCAAAGTTATTACATTATTGTGTAATAGTTATGAATTGTGTCAGACAATGCGGTAATTGATACCAATCTGTCTAAATTTGTAAAGATTGGGAAGTACACAAAATTGAGGAAAAGAAAATGGCTATGACTGTTCGTTTAACCTCTCACTTGGACGAGAGATTAACTAATTTAACTAAACAAACGGGACGCTCTAAATCCTTTTATGTAGCCCAAGCTGTAGAAAACTATTTGGAAAATATGGAAGATTTGCGGATCTCCAATGCGGTTATTGAGCGTATTAGAGCTGGCAAAGAACGTACTTATACTGCTGATGAGGTGCGTAATGCAATCAAAATGGAGCGTGATATACTCTGAATTTGCTTTAAAACAATTAAAGAAACTCAATAAAAAGAATCCACAATTAGTTGATAAAATTATGGATTATTTAGATGATGTAGCTATGCTAGACGATCCTCGGGATAGAGGAAAAGCATTAACTGCTAATCTAGCTGGGTGGTGGTGTTATAGAGTTGAGAACTTTGCTCAGAAGTGTATAACGATTGATAATCCTTAAAATAGAAAACGGTATTATTTTTAGTACCTTTTATACTTGCTCTAACAAGGGGATTGTAAGCCGCTAGATTTTGATTAAGTGGAATGTGGTTTTGTCATAATATGCATTAATAAGATAGGTAAGCATTTATTTTTAAGGCATATTAAATAAGGGCTTTAATAGCGGTCAGTTTTTGCAAAATTTTTACAAAAACTGACCGCTGATAGGATTAAATCTTTGCTAAGATAAGTTCAGCCAATGCTTCAATATGGGCAGGCGTGGCGTTTAAGGCGGGAATATAGCGGTAATTTTTTCCGCCAGCTTGTTGGAAATTTTCACGATTTTCTTCGGCGATTTCTTCTAATGTTTCTAGGCAATCTGCAGAAAACCCTGGACAAATAACGGCTATATTTTTTGTCCCCTTTTTAGGCAATAGACGCAATGTCTCGTCAGTATAAGGCTGTAGCCATTCTTCATTGCCAAAGCGTGATTGAAAAGATAAAAGCCATTGCTCAGGTTTCAGTCCAAGCTGTTCGGCTACTAAACGTGCCGTTTCACGACAGTGAGAAGCATAAAAATCCCCTTCTATTTCATAGCGTTTAGGAATGCCGTGGAATGAAAAGAGTAATAGCTCATTTTCCGCCAACTGAATTGTTTCTGCCAATGCGTGGATATAACGAGGATCATTGTGATAATTGTGGATAAATTCAAACGGCAGCATTTTTTTATGTTGCGTTAATGCTTGAGCAAATGCGTCAAAAACAGAAGCCGTTGTGCTAGAACTGTATTGTGGATAAAGCGGTAACACAATAATCTTTTCCACATTCTGGTCGAGTAGATTTCTCACTGCACGAGCAATGCTTGGATTTCCGTAGCTCATTCCCAATTCAACCACCACATTTTTATCTTGTGCTTCAAGATAACGCTGTATGTCTGCCTGTTGTTGGCGAGAGATCACTAACAATGGCGAACCTTGCTCTGTCCAAATTCCTCGATAGGCTTCTGCTACTCTTGGTGAGCGTTTGGGCAGTACAAGTAAATTTAAGATGAATTGCCATTTAAATGCAGGTAAATCAATTACTCTCGGATCACTTAAAAATTGTTTTAAGTAGCGTTTTACCGCTGGAGTGGTAGGCTCGTCAGGGGTGCCAAGATTGGCAAGTAATACACCGATTTTTGTTTGATTCATAATATGTCCATAACTAAAATAAAATTAGCATTAGTGTAGCAAGCTGAGTGAGCAATCAAAAGGGGGGAAGGTGAAATCATGGCTATTTCTGTGATTTATTTTTTATTTGTAAGCGGTGTGATTTACAAAAAAATTTACATATCTAACCGCTTATTTTCTAGCTGATCAATCGAAAGCAAGCTATAATCACTCCCCTTTTGTGTGGCTAATCTTGTCATTAGTCATCTTCTCTCTTCACTCATATAAGATTTTTTAATGCAACATTTAGATACAAATAAATTACGAAATATCGCTATTATTGCTCACGTTGACCACGGTAAAACCACGTTGGTTGATAAATTACTTAAACTCTCTGGTACGCTTGATACTTCTCGTGGCGATCACGATGAACGAGTGATGGACAGCAATGATTTAGAGAAAGAACGTGGCATTACGATTCTTGCCAAAAATACAGCAATTAATTGGAATGATTACCGTATTAATATCGTCGATACGCCAGGGCACGCTGATTTTGGCGGGGAAGTGGAACGTGTGCTTTCAATGGTGGATTCTGTGTTATTAGTGGTTGATGCGTTTGATGGTCCAATGCCGCAAACTCGCTTTGTAACCCAAAAAGCCTTTGCTCACGGCTTAAAACCGATTGTGGTTATCAATAAAGTCGATCGCCCAGGTGCACGCCCTGATTGGGTGGTCGATCAGGTATTTGATTTATTCGTGAATTTGGGGGCAACTGATGAACAACTTGATTTCCCAATTATTTATGCGTCAGCGTTAAATGGCGTAGCGGGTCTAGAACACGAAGATCTGTCGCCAAATATGGATCCGCTCTTTGAAGCCATTGTAAAACACGTTTCTGCACCTGATGTACAGCTTGATGCACCGTTCCAAATGCAAATTTCGCAGCTAGATTACAGCAAATATTTGGGCGTTATTGGGATCGGACGAATCAAACGTGGTACGGTAAAACCAAATCAACCTGTTACTGTTGTTGATGCCGAAGGTAATGTTCGTAATGGGCGTGTGGGGCAGGTGCTTGGGCATCTTGGATTACAACGCTACGAGGCGACTGAAGCATTTGCAGGTGATATTATTGCCATCACAGGTTTAGGTGAATTAAATATTTCGGATACACTTTGTGATATTAATAACGTAGAAGCTTTACCTGCCTTAAGCGTAGATGAACCGACTGTAACGATGTTCTTCTGTGTGAATACTTCGCCATTTTGTGGGCAAGAAGGTAAATTTGTTACCTCACGTCAAATCCTTGAACGTCTGAAAAAAGAGCTGGTACATAATGTGGCGTTGCGTGTTGAAGAAACTGATGATTCAGACGTATTTAGCGTATCAGGACGTGGTGAATTACATTTATCCGTATTAATTGAGAATATGCGCCGTGAAGGTTATGAACTTGCAGTATCTCGTCCGAAAGTTATCTTCAAAGAAATTGATGGGCGTAAGCAAGAGCCATTTGAACAAGTTACCATTGATATTGAAGAACAACATCAAGGGGCAGTCATGGAAGCCTTAGGGATTCGTAAAGGGGAAGTGCGTGATATGATGCCTGATGGCAAAGGTCGCACACGCCTTGAATATATTATCCCAAGCCGTGGTCTAATCGGTTTCCGTAATGAATTTATGACGATGACGTCAGGTACAGGGTTGCTTTATTCAAGCTTTAGCCACTATGATGATGTAAAAGCAGGCGAAATCGGTCAGCGAATTAACGGCGTATTGATTTCCAATGGAACAGGAAAAGCACTGGCTTATTCACTCTATGCGTTACAAGATCGTGGAAAATTGATGATTGATCACGGTGTAGAAATTTATGAAGGGCAAGTCATTGGTATTCACAGCCGTTCAAACGATCTCACTGTGAACGCTCTAGAAGGCAAAAAACTCACCAATATGCGAGCTTCAGGTAAAGATGATGCTCTAACCCTGACCACTCCAGTGCGTTTCAGTCTTGAACAAGCATTAGAGTTCATTGATGATGATGAATTAGTGGAAGTAACCCCAACTTCCGTGCGTGTTCGTAAGAAATTACTCACCGAAGTTGAACGTAAACGTGCAAGTCGCACAACAACAAGCACAAGTACAAAATAACTATTACTGACCATAAAAAATGCTGCAATTGCAGCATTTTTTATGGTGTTGAAATAATTCTTCTTACTGTCGCTTTACATAGCAAACAAATCAGCGTAGAATGCGACCCTATTTTGCAATTTATTGCAAGAAAATGATGGTGCTTGCCTATCAAGCCCTGTCGAAGACCGTAGGTGAAATGATGTTAATCATCTCTTAATATCTGCCTACGTAGATGGTGAACAGACAGAATTTTCTGCTTCTGGACGCCAAAGCCCCAAGAAATATTGTGAAATCGGTTATTTTTGGGATTTTTTGTAAATTCTCGCTATTGTCAAAGATAGTTGAGTGTATCAGGAGCTAAAACCAATGGCATTAAATCTTCAAGACAAACAAGCGATTGTTGCTGGAGTAAACGAAGCTGCCAAAGGTGCACTTTCAGCTGTTGTTGCGGATTCTCGTGGCGTTACAGTTGAAAAAATGACTGAGTTACGTAAAGCAGCTCGTGAAGCTGGTGTGACAATGCAAGTCGTGCGTAATACTTTGTTACGCCGTGCAGTGGAAGGCACAGAGTTCGAATGCTTAAAAGATACGTTTACTGGTCCAACTCTTATCGCATTCTCTAATGAACACCCAGGTGCAGCGGCACGTTTGTTCACTGAATTTGCGAAAACAAACAAAGAGTTTGAAGTTAAAGGTGCAGCCTTTGAAGGTAAAATACAAGATGTTGCATTCTTAGCAACCTTACCAACTTACGAAGAGGCAATTGCACGTTTAATGGGCACAATGAAAGAAGCTGCGGCAGGAAAACTTGTTCGCACTCTTGCAGCATTACGCGATCAAATGGAAGCAGCGGCTTAATTTTAGGCACTCTTCTTTATTCGTTTAACAACTTATTTTACTTTAGGAATCGATTGTTATGTCATTAACTAACGAACAAATTATTGAAGCGATTGCTTCTAAATCAGTATCAGAAATCGTTGAATTAATCACTGCGATGGAAGAAAAATTCGGTGTTTCAGCAGCGGCAGCAGTAGCAGCAGCACCAGCAGCAGGTGCAGCGGCAGTAGAAGAAAAAACTGAATTTGATGTAGTATTAAAATCAGCAGGTGCTAACAAAGTGGCTGTAATCAAGGCAGTACGCGGTGCAACAGGTTTAGGCTTGAAAGAAGCTAAAGACTTAGTTGAATCTGCTCCAGCAGCATTAAAAGAAGGCATCTCTAAAGCAGAAGCTGAAGCTTTACAAAAAGAATTAGCAGAAGCTGGTGCAGAAGTAGAAATCAAATAATTTTTGATTTAACTTTTTCCGAACTTCAAGTTCAGAAAACCCCAATGGAAACATTGGGGTTTTTGCATTTTCAGGAAACTAAATTTTTCAAGAGATTATAATCTCTTTACTTCTTATTGACATAAGAAGTAAATAACGTTTAAACAACTTTATTTAAAGGATTTGATTATGACTATGAAAAAGAACGTATTTTTAGGAGCTATTGCATTATTTGCTGTTACGCAAGCTTATGCGGTGATGGGTTTCTTACAAGGTGAACAAGTGAGTGGTATGAATAAAATTTGCGACTATGGTGTCCTTGGATCAATTCAACTATTAATTTAGCATCTTATGCTCTTTGTCCTTAAACCTATAATTTCTAAAATTATTAGATAGCATTCAATTATGCTATATCACAGCTGATTTAATGTCATTAGAAACGCACTTTAATTAGCATACCACTTGCCAAAAAGTCGTCAATTCGCTATAATTAGCGACCAATTTTAGCATTTCGGCTGACGGTAACATTCCGTCAGTCTTTTGTGCTTTAGAAAATACGGCTCATTTTGTCATTTTAGTGGGCTGATGATTTGCAAAACTTTCCCCTAATCTGACCGCTTGCAGTAGTGATTTTTGACTGTTTGATGGAAGATTGGAAAATGACACCTCGTACTTGTACTACATTTTAATGCCAATTCCACCGAATTTTCGTGCTGGGTTGTGTAATCTCAACTAAAAAACAAAAATCAGAGGCTATCCTAAATGGCATATTCTTATTCCGAGAAAAAGCGTATTCGTAAGAGCTTTGGTAAACGCTCCCAAGTTCTTAATGTACCTTATCTATTAACTATTCAACTTGATTCGTTCGATAAATTTATTCAAAGAGATCCAGAGGGACAACAAGGTTTAGAAGCGGCGTTTCGTTCAGTATTTCCAATTGTGAGTAATAACGGGGCAACTGAACTGCAATATGTCTCCTACGAACTAGGTGAGCCTGTTTTTGATGTGCGTGAGTGCCAAATTCGTGGTGCAACTTATGCCGCACCTTTGCGTGTTAAGCTACGTTTAGTTGCTTTTGACCGTGAGGCAGCAGCAGGGACAGTCAAAGACATTAAAGAGCAAAACGTCTATATGGGTGAGATTCCGTTGATGACGGACAATGGAACTTTCGTGATTAATGGGACTGAGCGTGTTATTGTTTCTCAGTTACATCGTAGCCCAGGTGTGTTTTTTGATTCTGATAAAGGTAAAACTCACGCATCAGGAAAAGTACTTTATAACGCTCGTATTATCCCTTACCGTGGTTCTTGGTTAGACTTTGAGTTTGATCCCAAAGACAACCTTTATGCTCGTATTGACCGTCGTCGTAAGTTGCCTGCAACAATTATTTTGCGTGCATTAGGTTATACAACAGAAGAAATCTTAAATCTCTTTTTTGATAAAATTACCTTTGAAATTGCAGATAACAAATTGTTAATGACACTTGTGCCAGAGCGTTTGCGTGGTGAAACAGCCGCATTTGATATTGAAGCAAATGGCAAAGTATATGTAGAAAGTGGACGTCGCATTACTGCTCGTCATATTAAAGCATTAGAAAAAGATAATATTACTCAAATTGAAGTGCCAACCGAATATATTCTTGGCAAAGTGAGTGCGAAGGAGTATGTGGATTTATCTACTGGCGAGATTATTTGTTCGCCAAACACGGAACTCTCATTAGAGTTGCTGGCGAATCTTGCACAGGCAGGTTATAACCAAATTGAAGTGTTGTTTACGAACGATTTAGATCACGGTCCGTATATTTCGGAAACGCTGCGTGTTGACCCAACCTATGATCGTTTGTCCGCATTGGTAGAGATCTACCGTATGATGAGACCAGGTGAGCCGCCAACAAAAGAAGCGGCAGAGGGGCTATTTGATAATATGTTCTTCTCAACCGAACGTTATGATTTATCAGCCGTAGGACGTATGAAATTCAACCGTTCGCTCAATATTCCAGAAGGGGTAGGCAGTGGTATTTTAAGCAATGATGACATCATTGGTGTGATGAAAAAATTGATTGAGATCCGTAACGGTCGTGGCGAAGTGGACGATATCGATCACTTGGGTAATCGTCGTATTCGTAGTGTTGGTGAAATGGCGGAAAACCAATTCCGTATCGGTTTAGTGCGTGTTGAACGTGCTGTGCGTGAGCGTCTCTCATTAGGGGATTTAGATGGTGTTACACCACAAGATTTAATCAATGCAAAACCAATTTCTGCAGCAGTCAGAGAGTTCTTTGGTTCTTCGCAGCTTTCGCAATTTATGGATCAAAACAATCCGCTTTCAGAAATTACGCACAAGCGTCGTATTTCTGCGTTAGGTCCAGGTGGTCTAACTCGTGAGCGAGCAGGTTTTGAGGTACGAGATGTTCATGCAACTCACTATGGTCGAGTATGTCCAATTGAAACGCCAGAAGGTCCGAACATCGGCTTGATTAACTCACTCTCTGTCTATGCTCGTACCAATGACTACGGCTTTTTAGAAACGCCTTATCGTAAAGTGGTTGATGGTCAAGTTACCGAAGAGATTGAGTATTTGTCTGCGATTGAAGAAGGTAATTATGTTATCGCACAGGCAAACTCTAATTTAGATGAGAATTTCCGCTTCACTGACACTTATGTTACTGCTCGAGGCGAACACGGTGAATCAGGTTTATATCGTCCAGAAGAAATTCATTATATGGACGTTTCAACACAACAAGTTGTTTCTGTTGCAGCGGCGTTAATTCCATTCTTAGAGCACGATGATGCGAACCGTGCCTTGATGGGAGCAAACATGCAACGTCAAGCAGTGCCAACTTTACGAGCGGATAAACCGCTTGTGGGAACAGGGATTGAAAAAGCGGTTGCGTTAGACTCAGGTGTGGCTGTTGTTGCAAAACGTGGTGGTGTGGTGCAATACGTTGATGCTTCTCGTATCGTGGTAAAAGTAAATGAAGACGAAACCGTGGCTGGCGAAGCTGGGATCGATATTTATAATTTAATCAAATACACTCGTTCAAACCAAAATACCTGTATCAACCAAATTCCTTGTGTGAAACTAGGTGAACCTGTTGGACGAGGTGAAATTTTAGCTGATGGTCCATCAACTGATTTAGGTGAACTTGCATTAGGGCAAAATATCCGTGTCGCATTTATGCCTTGGAATGGTTATAACTTCGAAGACTCAATGTTAGTGTCTGAACGAGTGGTACAAGAAGATCGCTTCACCACTATCCACATTCAAGAGTTATCTTGTGTGGCTCGTGATACTAAATTAGGTGCAGAAGAGATCACTGCAGATATTCCAAATGTTGGTGAATCTGCACTGAGTAAATTGGACGAGTCAGGGATTGTTTATATTGGTGCTGAAGTTAAAGGTGGCGATATTTTAGTGGGTAAAGTTACCCCGAAAGGCGAGACTCAATTAACGCCAGAAGAAAAATTACTGCGTGCAATTTTTGGTGAAAAAGCCTCAGATGTCAAAGATTCCTCTTTGCGTGTGCCAAATGGCACTTCAGGGACAATTATTGATGTTCAAGTCTTTACTCGTGATGGTGTTGAAAAAGATAAACGAGCTAAAGAGATTGAAGAGCTTCAATTACGTGAAGCGAAAAAAGATCTTTCTGAAGAATTAGAAATCTTAGAAGCGGGGTTATTCACTCGTGTTCGCAATCTGCTTATCGAAGGTGGTATTAGCGAGAGTGTGCTAGATGATATTGCTCGTGAAAAATGGTTGGAGCAAACCTTAGACGATGAAGCGAAGCAGAATCAGCTTGAGCAATTAGCGGAACAGCACGAGGAACTTCGTAAAGAATTTGAGCGTAAATTAGAGATCAAACGTAATAAGATTATTCAAGGTGATGATCTTGCTCCAGGTGTATTGAAAGTGGTTAAGGTTTATCTTGCTGTAAAACGCCAAATTCAGCCTGGGGATAAAATGGCTGGTCGCCATGGTAACAAAGGGGTTATCTCAAAAATTAACCCTGTTGAAGATATGCCATACGATGAAAATGGTCAGCCAGTTGAGATCGTGTTGAATCCATTGGGTGTTCCATCTCGTATGAATATCGGTCAGATCTTAGAAACGCATTTAGGCTTGGCGGCTCGTGGTATTGGTGATCAAATCAATGCAATGATTAAGCAGCAACAATCTGTGGCGAAATTGCGTGAATATATCCAAAAAGCGTATGACCTAGGACACGGCTCACAATCTGTTGATTTAACTCAATTCAGCGATGAAGAGGTGTTGCGTTTAGCGGAAAATCTGCGTAAGGGCATGCCATTAGCAACGCCAGTATTTGATGGAGCCGACGAAAGTGAAATTAAAGGTCTATTGGAGTTGGGCGGTTTACCAACATCAGGGCAAATTACCTTATACGATGGTCGTACAGGCGAAAAATTTGAGCGTCCAGTTACCGTTGGCTATATGTATATGCTTAAGTTGAACCACTTAGTTGATGACAAAATGCACGCTCGTTCAACGGGTTCATACAGCTTAGTCACTCAACAACCATTGGGTGGTAAAGCACAATTTGGTGGCCAGCGTTTTGGTGAGATGGAGGTGTGGGCATTAGAGGCATACGGTGCAGCTTACACGCTTCAGGAAATGCTTACGGTGAAATCTGATGATGTGAATGGCCGTACGAAGATGTATAAAAATATCGTTGATGGCACACATTATATGGAGCCAGGTGTACCTGAATCCTTTAACGTAATTACCAAAGAAATTCGTGCATTGGGTATTGATATGGAGTTAGACGAAGCGTAGTGATTGATAAACGGAGAAAGGCTCCCCTCTCTTTAAAAAAGAGGGGCTGGGGGAGATTTGATAGTGATGTTAAATATTCCAATCCACTCCGTTTCTACTTCTGCCAAATCTCCCCTAACCCCTCTTTACTAAAGCGGGGGATTGGGACAAGTGGTTAAATTTGCAAAAATTTTTACAAATCCCACCGCTTGCAATTGCAACTTCAACTGAATTCGTAGGGTGCGTATTACGTACCAACAAACAACCTCAACCTAGGGGCAAAATAGTGAAAGACTTAGTTAAGTTTTTAAAAGCACAAACAAAATCGAACGATGATTTTGATGTTATTAAAATTGGTTTAGCATCGCCAGATAAGATCCGCTCTTGGTCTTTTGGTGAAGTAAAAAAACCAGAAACGATTAATTACCGCACTTTCAAACCAGAACGTGACGGTCTTTTCTGTGCCCGTATTTTTGGACCAGTAAAAGACTATGAATGTTTATGTGGTAAATATAAACGCTTAAAACACCGTGGTGTAATTTGTGAAAAATGTGGCGTTGAAGTAACTCAAACCAAAGTCCGCCGTGATCGTATGGGGCATATCGAATTAGCTTGTCCTGTGGCACATATTTGGTTTTTAAAATCACTGCCATCTCGCATTGGCTTAATTTTAGATATGCCGTTGCGTGATATTGAACGTGTACTTTATTTTGAAAGCTATGTTGTAATCGAGCCAGGTATGACTGATCTTGAGAAAAATCAGCTACTGACAGAGGAACAATACCTTGAAGCAGAAGAGCGTTGGGCTGATGAGTTTGATGCTAAGATGGGGGCGGAAGCTATTCAAGCCTTGCTTAAGGATTTAGATCTTGAGCATCAATGTGAAGTATTGCGTGAGGAATTACAAGAGACAAATTCTGAAACCAAACGTAAGAAAATTACCAAACGTTTAAAATTATTAGAGGCATTCCAACAGTCTGGCAATAAACCAGAATGGATGGTGATGACAGTTTTACCTGTACTTCCACCCGATTTACGTCCGTTAGTACCGCTTGATGGTGGACGTTTTGCGACATCTGATTTGAACGATTTATACCGCCGTGTGATCAACCGTAATAACCGTTTAAAACGTTTATTAGACTTGATTGCACCTGATATTATTGTGCGTAATGAAAAACGTATGTTACAGGAATCTGTTGATGCGTTATTAGATAATGGTCGTCGTGGTCGTGCTATCACAGGATCAAATAAACGCCCATTAAAATCGCTTGCGGATATGATCAAAGGTAAGCAAGGTCGTTTCCGTCAAAACTTACTCGGTAAACGTGTAGATTATTCAGGACGTTCTGTAATTACGGTTGGACCTTACTTACGTCTCCACCAATGTGGCTTGCCGAAAAAAATGGCATTAGAGCTTTTCCGTCCATTTATTTACTCAAAATTAGAAAATCGTGGACACGCTTCAACAATCAAAGCAGCTAAAAAAATGGTTGAGCGTGAAGAGCCGATTGTTTGGGATATTCTCGCTGAAGTGATTCGTGAACACCCAATTCTACTTAACCGTGCACCAACGCTTCACCGTTTAGGTATTCAAGCGTTTGAGCCGTTGTTAATTGAAGGTAAAGCCATTCAACTTCACCCTCTCGTTTGTGCGGCATTTAATGCGGACTTCGATGGAGACCAAATGGCGGTACACGTTCCACTCACATTGGAAGCACAATTAGAAGCTCGTGCGTTGATGATGTCTACCAACAACGTACTTTCGCCAGCAAGTGGTGATCCGATTATCGTACCTTCTCAAGACGTGGTATTAGGTCTTTACTATATGACACGAGAGAAAGTCAATGCGAAAGGTGAAGGAATGTATTTCCTTGATCCTCGTGAAGCTGAAAAAGCTTACCGAACAGGGCAAGCAGAACTGCACGCTCGTGTTAAAGTGCGTGTAACAGAATATGAGAAAAATGAATCGGGTGAATTTGTTGCCAGTACAAATTTAGTGGATACTACCGTAGGTCGTGCTATTTTGTGGATGATCTCGCCAAAAGGTATGCCATTTAAATTATTCAACCAAACTTTAGGCAAAAAAGCGATCTCTAAATTAATTAATGAAAGCTATCGTCGTCTTGGTTTAAAAGAATCGGTCGTATTGGCTGACCAAATTATGTACACTGGATTTGCTTATGCAGCTCGTTCAGGTGCGTCAGTCGGTATTGATGATATGGTAATTCCAGAACAAAAATATTCGATCATTGAAGCAGCGGAAGCGGAAGTTGGCGAAATTCAAGAGCAGTTTAATTCAGGTCTTGTAACCGCAGGTGAACGTTATAACAAAGTCATTGATATTTGGGCGGCTGCGAATGAGCGTGTAGCCAAAGCGATGATGGAAAACCTCTCGTCAGAGGAAGTCATTAACCGTGAAGGCAACCCAGAGAAACAAGCTTCATTTAACAGTATCTTTATGATGGCGGATTCTGGAGCTCGTGGTTCTGCAGCACAGATTCGTCAGTTGGCAGGTATGCGTGGTTTGATGGCTCGTCCAGATGGCTCAATTATTGAGACGCCAATTACCGCAAACTTCCGTGAAGGCTTAAACGTTCTGCAATACTTTATTTCAACCCACGGTGCACGTAAAGGTCTTGCTGATACGGCATTAAAAACCGCAAACTCAGGTTACCTCACTCGTCGTTTAGTCGATGTGGCACAAGATTTGGTGATCATTGAAGAAGACTGTGG
This sequence comes from Nicoletella semolina, assembly GCF_004345745.1. Lineage (GTDB taxonomy): Bacteria > Pseudomonadota > Gammaproteobacteria > Enterobacterales > Pasteurellaceae > Nicoletella > Nicoletella semolina. Next base: position 219,723 of record NZ_SLXJ01000002.1, read on the forward strand.
TACGCACGAAGGTATTGTGATGACACCGCTTATCGAAGGGGGGGATGTAAAAGAAGCCTTGCGTGATCGTGTACTTGGACGTGTGGTAGCAGAAGATGTTCTAAAACCAGGGACAGACGAAGTGCTGATTGCACGCAATACACTACTTGATGAAAAATGGTGTGATGTAATTGACGCTGAATCTGTTGATGTGATTAAAGTTCGTTCTGTTGTAACCTGTAACACAGATTTTGGTGTTTGTGCGAAATGTTATGGTCGTGATTTGGCTCGTGGGCATCTTATTAACCAAGGCGAAGCCGTGGGAGTTATCGCTGCACAATCTATCGGTGAACCAGGTACACAGCTTACGATGCGTACATTCCATATCGGTGGTGCTGCATCGGCTGCTGCAAAAGAATCTAATGTTCAGGTGAAAAATGCAGGAACGCTTAAATTAGCCAACGCCAAATTTGTAACTAACAAAGAAGGTAAAATTGTTCTTACCTCACGCAATACAGAATTAACTGTGGTAGATACTTTTGGACGTACAAAGGAAAACTACAAAGTGCCTTATGGTGCAGTGTTAAGTAAAGCTGATGGTGATGAAGTTTCTGTTGGCGAGATCGTTGCAAATTGGGATCCACATACAATGCCAATTATCTCTGAAGTGAGTGGTTTCATTCAGTTTAGCGATATTGTCGATGGATTAACGGTATCTCGTCAAACTGATGAATTAACAGGACTTTCTTCTATTGTGGTTCAAGATGTGGGTGAGCGAGCGACCGCTGGTAAAGATTTACGTCCAGCATTGCGACTCGTTGATGCACAGGGGAACGATATCTTAATTGATGGTACAGATGTTGCAGCACAATATTTCCTACCAGGTAAATCTATTGTAACCTTAAATGATGGAGCTGAAATTTCTCGGGGTGATGCTCTGGCTCGTATCCCACAAGAATCAACAGCAACCAAAGATATTACAGGGGGTCTTCCTCGAGTAGCGGATCTCTTTGAAGCACGTAAACCAAAAGAGCCTGCGATTTTGGCAGAGATTTCGGGTATCGTCTCATTTGGTAAGGAAACTAAAGGAAAACGTCGCCTGTTAATTACACCAACAGAGGGTGAGACTTACGAAGAAATGATTCCGAAATGGCGTCAGCTCAACGTCTTTGAAGGTGAAATGGTTGAACGAGGTGATATTATTTCTGATGGTGCTGAAACGCCGCACGATATTTTACGCCTGCGTGGTGTACATGCCGTAACAGACTATATTGTCAATGAAGTGCAAGAAGTTTACCGCCTACAAGGGGTAAAAATTAACGACAAGCACATCGAAGTTATCGTACGCCAAATGTTACGCAAAGCCGTGATCACTAATGCCTACGATTCCGAGTTCCTCGAAGGTGAACAGGTTGAAGTCGCACGAGTGAAAATTGTCAATCGCAAACGTGAAGCACAAGGCAAGCCGCTTGTCGAATTTGAGCGTGAGCTATTAGGTATCACCAAAGCTTCACTTGCAACAGAATCTTTCATTTCTGCAGCTTCATTCCAAGAAACAACGCGCGTGCTAACGGAAGCAGCTGTTGCGGGTAAACGAGATGAGTTGCGTGGCTTAAAAGAAAACGTTATCGTGGGTCGTTTAATCCCAGCAGGAACAGGGTTTGCGTATCACAAAAGTCGTGCTGAAAAACGCCACTTAGGTCAAGAGCAAGCGGTCAATCCAACAGAAAAATCTGCACGCAGCAGTTTTGCCACAGAGGAAGATATCGCCCAAGCCTTTGAATCGGTTGCAGATGATGCTACTCAAAACCTTGTAGACTTACTAAACGCAGCGGACGAATAGTGCGTTATTCGTTAACATAATTTAAAAGGGACTAAATTGAAATGATTGCAATTTAGTCCTTTTTATTTATATAAGCTATTTACCTAGAAAATATAAAAGCAGATTTAAACTGGTAATGCCACATACAACGCTCAATAAAATATTATTTAGCCATTGATAGCTAACCATTACGGTTGCTAATGCTAAAATCTGTGAAATAAAGAGAGTGTATCCCTCTCCTGAGGTAGGTAAATTAAGGCTTGTCAGAATCAATAAAACCATAATCACTAACGATAGCATTTTATTTAATTTCTGCAAAAGTGGGTGAGCTAAAAATGATTTAGGAAGTACCATAGGTATAAAACGACAAAGCTGTGTGCCTAACATCAAAATTAACAAAAAATATAAGTGGCTTGTCATCAATATTTACCTTTAGTTAAACTAGATTTTGGGAGTAAAAAACGGTTTGGTAATAGGGTAACGACAACGATTGCAATCAAAATTGCCGCTAATAAAATGTTTTGGCTTGTGATTTGACTTGCAAGCAGGAAGCAGATGAAAGCAATACCGATAGGTTTGCATTGTTTTTGATTTTTATATTGTTCATAGCCTAAAATGACAAATAAACAAGGTAAGGCAAAGTCAAGATTTGGCACGATTTCTGCAATAAACCCTCCTGTCATCAATCCTATAAGAGCAGAAAAAGTCCAATATAGCATACCTAAAATACCTGTTTTGAATATCATTGCTTGACGAGTTTCTTGAGGTAACGTTGAAAGTAGAGCGAAATTCTCATCAGTGAGATAGGCAAGAGAAAAAACTCGTTGGCTTAAGCCTTTCGGCAAGTCAGGGCGTAAATTGAGGCTGTAAAAAACAAAGCGTAAGCTCATTAAAAATGTGCTAAGAAAAACAGACAGCAATTCTGTGCCAGCAACAAAAAAAGGAATAGCTGCATATTGTGCGGTACCAGAAAAGACAGTAAAGCACATTACAAGGATTAACCATACTGGCATTCCCGCATTGGTCGCCAAGATTCCGTAAGCAACACCTGCAGCAAAATAGCCCATAAAAACAGGGGTGGTTAATTTGAAAGCTGATTTCCAGCTATTTTCGATAAGATGCGACATTCTATATCCTGCCATAAAAACATATGACAGGAATTTTAACATAGTTGGTTATTTGACCCTATTGGGCTTGTAAATTTTTGCACAAGCTTGACCGCTTGTGCAGAAGCGGTGGTGTTTAGAGTATATGATCAAAATTATCTAACATCTCTTGTGGCCAAACACTTGATTGTACTTCGCCAATGTGTTTTTTGTGTAGTAGGAACATTGCAAGGCGAGATTGTCCGATGCCACCGCCAATGGAAAGTGGTAAACGACCTGCTAATAGGTCTTGATGCCAATCCATTTTTAGGCGTTCTTCATCACCTGTAAGGGAAACTTGTAGGCGTAGGGCGTTTTCATCAACACGGATTCCCATTGATGACAATTCAAATGCACAACTCAGCTCCTCATTCCAAACTAAAATATCGCCATTTAAACCTTTGTAACCCTTCTCTGATTCCGTTGTCCAGTCATCATAGTCAGGGGCTCGTCCATCGTGGGCTTTTCCGTCAGATAGTTTGCCACCGATACCAATCAGAAAGACTGCTCCGTATTCTTTACAAATGGCATTTTCACGTTCCTTGCCTGTCATATTTGGGTAGCGTTGAACTAATTCTTCGCTATGAATAAAGGTGATATGCTTAGGCAGTGCTGACGGAATATCAAAACGTGCTTCTACCGCCAATTCGGTTAAACGGATAGCTTTATAAATGCTGGCGACTGTTTCTTTTAGGAAGGCAAAATTGCGACGACCTGCTGGGATCACTTTTTCCCAATCCCATTGATCGACATAAACAGAGTGGGTTGGATCGAGAGAATCTTCATCTGGACGTAGGGCTTTCATATGTACAAATAAGCCTTCGCCTTCTTTAAATTGAAAGCGTGCAAGCGTATGACGTTTCCATTTTGCTAAAGAGTGTACAACTTCATACACAGCATCAGGAATGCATTTTACACGCACTTGAACGGCTTTTTCGATACCAGAAAGGTTATCTTGCATACCATTACCAACTTCGCTGAGGATTGGACCTTGTACTTCAATGATGCCAAGTTGTTCAATTAAATTTTGGGTAAACGTGTTTTTAACAAAGCTAATTTCTTGTTGCTGTAAGATAAAAGATTTTTGCATATTATAGTTATTCCGTTATTGATAATAAAAAGTAGATATAATTTAAATTATTTAGGTAAATTTTCAATAATCAATCAGAAAAAAATACATATTGGTATATTTTTTCTAATTTAATTGGTATTTTTTTAAATAAATTTTAAATATTGGCGAGAGGCGGATAAAAAATGGCGATAAATCATCAAATTTCGAGTGCAATCGATCAGTTGGATCAACAAATTTTGCGTGCTTTTACTCAAGATGCTCGTACGCCTTATGCTGAAATGGCAAAAAAATTTGGAGTCAGTGTTGGCACTATTCACGTTAGGGTAGAGAAAATGCGGCAAGCTGGCATTATAGAAGGAACAAAAATTCGTATTAATGCTCGTAAGTTGGGCTATGATGTGTGTTGTTTCATTGGTATTATCCTAAAAAGTGCAAAGGATTATGAGCGAGTGATAGCGAAATTACAGACGTTTGATGAAGTGGTGGAAGCCTATTACACGACGGGCAACTATTCGATTTTTATTAAAGTGATGACAAAAACTATTGAGGAGTTACATCGTGTGTTAGCCACCAAAATTCAGTTGATTGATGAAATCCAATCGACCGAAACGTGGATTTCAATGCAAAATCCTATTTTACGAGAGATTCAACCTTGATGATAAAGTTGGGCAAACGTTTTCTTTTGATCTTCTTCACAAATTTTGCAAAATTTTGAAGAAAAATCACCGCTTAATATAGATTGATTGTTAAGATATGAGCAAATTAATAGAAAGGAGAACAGCTATGTCAGACGTATTTCATTTAGGTTTAACAAAAGCAATGTTAAAAGGGGCAAAAGTCGCCATTGTTCCTGGTGATCCTGCTCGGAGTGAGCGAATTGCGGCGAAGATGGAAAATCCAGAGTTTCTTGCCTCAACTCGTGAATTTACCTCTTGGCTTGGCTATATTGATGGTCAGCCCATTGTCGTGTGTTCAACAGGGATTGGTGGGCCATCAGTGTCTATTTGTGTGGAAGAGTTAGCACAACTTGGCGTGCGGACTTTCTTACGTATTGGTACAACAGGAGCCATTCAGCCGCATATTAACGTTGGGGACGTGTTAGTAACAACAGGGGCTGTGCGTTTGGACGGTGCAAGCCGCCACTTCGCTCCACTGGAATATCCTGCGGTGGCGGACTTTGAAGCAACAAATGCACTTTATCACGCTGCAATCGGTCAAGGTATCAAGCCTTATGTTGGTATTACGGCATCAAGTGATACTTTTTATCCAGGGCAAGAGCGTTATGACACATTCTCAGGCAAAATTTACCGCCATTTCCAAGGTTCTCTGCAGCAATGGCAAGATCTTAATGTGATGAATTTTGAGATGGAGTCGGCGACATTGTTTACTATGTGTGCGGCATTAGGCTTGCGTAGCGGTATGGTGTCTGGTGTGATAGTAAACCGTACTCAACAAGAGATCCCAAATGAAGCAACGATTAAGGGAACGGAAGAGCGTGCGATTAATGTGGTGGTAGAAGCGGCTGGAGTACTTGCTCGTGATAGCTAGTTAGTGATTTAATCCCTTCATTATTATTTACATTATGCAGCAGCGGTAAAATGAGATCACCGCTGCTGCATCTTTATTTTGAGCTTGAGTGCAGATTAGCTGCGTGTGCAGGCAACAACTTCTCTGACTAGTCTGCCAATTTCATTCCAATTTTTCGCTTGGATTAAGGATTTATCCACAAACCACGAGCCACCACAGGCAATAATATTCTCAATGGCTAGGTATTCTTGAATATTATTTAGGCTAATGCCTCCTGTTGGCATAAGTTGTAAATTTCCGTAAGGTCCGAGTAGAGCTTTGATCATTTTGATTCCACCGCTGGCTTCTGCAGGGAAAAACTTGACAGTATTGATACCCATTGATAGTGCAGCTTCAATTGACATTGGGTTATTTACCCCTGGTATGATGGGGAAATTCAAATCTTGGCAAAATTTCACGATTGCGGGGTTAAGTCCTGCGGTAACCACGAAATCTGCCCCTGCATTTTGGGCTTTGACGACTTGTTCTGCAGTTGATACTGTACCTGCTGCAATTAACAACGCTGGATAATGCTGGCGAGCTAAGCGAATAGCTCTTTCTGCGGCACTTGATCGGAAAGTGATTTCAGCCACGGGCAAACCGTTTTCTGATAAGGTTTTGACTAAGGGTAAAATATCCTCTGCTTGTTCGACTGCAATAACAGGAACGACTTTAAGCTGTTGGAGTTTTTCAATAATTTGTGCGGTTGTATATGTCATCATTTTCCCCTTATTGTATGGTACTGAATTGTGCTAATAAGTGAGCAGTCGCAGATTTATCAATAATTGCCCCTTTATGTTGAATGACAATGCCTGCTAGTTGATTACCTTGGTGGCAACACGATGCCAATGACTTACCTTGTAAGTAGCCTGCCAAAAATCCAGCGTTAAATGCATCGCCTGCTGAGGTCGTATCCATAACTTGCTCAACGGGTGTTGTTGGCACAAAAATAGGTTGTGGATATTGATAAGCTATAGCCCCTTTTTTGCCTTGTTTAATAATGATTTTAGGAATTGAGTAAGCGGATAAACGAGCAATGGTTTGTTGCTCATCTTCATCTTGCCAAAGCGTTGCTTCGTCATCAAACGTTACCAGAGCAATATCAACTAAAGGGAGTAATGCGTGATAACAGGATTTTGCTTGTGCAAGACTTTCCCACAATGCTGGGCGAAAATTACTGTCGAATGCAATCTCTACGCCAGAGTGCTTCAGTTTAGTGAGATAGGTAATCAATAATTCTCGGTCGCTCTCAGGTAGGATTGCCAAAGAAACACCGCTTAAATAGATCATATCGACTGACGATAATTGGTTGGATATTTCAGAGAAATGGGGATGTTGCAACAAATAACGAGCAGCAGATTGGTTACGCCAATATAAGAAAGTACGTTCACCTTGCTTATCCAATTGGATTAGATATAAGCCTAATGAACGATTTTCATCTTGTAATACCCATTGCGTATTAATTCCATCAGCTTGCCAATAAGTCAGTAGACTTTGGCTTAGCTTGTCTGATCCTACAGCAGAGACATAACATATTTGAAGAGCGTGAGGAGCTGAAACACGAGCTAAATAGGTTGCTGTATTGAGTGTATCGCCACCATAGGTTTGATACATTACCCCAAATGGCTCGCCGTTAAGCTCTATCATACACTCCCCAAATAAAGCGATTTTTTTCATTTTTGTTTACCTACTATTTGAGATAGGACTTGGCTTGAAATAGCGTTTGGCATTATGGAAGCAAATGTTCTTCACCATATTTCCCAATAGCTGAAGGTCGTAAGGTGCCTCACCTTTCACCACCCAATTACCTATCATTTCACATAAAATGCGGCGAAAATATTCGTGGCGAGTATAAGAGAGGAAACTTCTAGAATCGGTCAGCATTCCGACAAATTGACTTAATAAACCGAGTTGTGAGAGTTGTTGTAGTTGTCTTTCCATACCGTCTTTTTGGTCATTAAACCACCAGCCTGAGCCAAATTGAATTTTTCCTGCAACACCGCCTGTTTGGAAATTACCAATCATTGAGGCGATCATTTCGTTATCACGAGGGTTTAGGCAATATAAAATGGTTTTTGGCAGTTGGTCGGTTTGATCCATTGTGTCAAGTAGTTGAGAAAGTGGTTGGGCGTAAGCTAAATCTGCCATTGAATCAAAGCCTGTATCTGCTCCCAGCAATTTAAACATTCTCGTGTTATTGTTGCGTAAAGCACCAATATGCAACTGCATTACCCAATGACGTTTGTCATATTCTGCAGCCAGCCACACGAGTAAGGCGGTTGTAAATTGAGCAATCTCTTGTTCTGAAAGCAGTCGGTTTTCTCGTTTTTTTTGCAAAATACGATCTAGTATCTTTTCATCAGGGATCGGTGCAAATCGTAATATTTCAATACCGTGATCAGCAGATTTACAACCATACATATCAAAATGTTCAATGCGTTTTAATAATGCTTGTTTCAAATCTGAGAATGAGAGAATGTCCACATCACTTACACGCCCAAGCTGCGTAATGTAATCATTGAATATTGGCAACTCAATTTTAAATGCCTTATCAGGTCTAAAACTTGGCACAACTTCAATCTCAAAATCGGGATCATCTTGGAGTATTTTATGGTATTTCAAACTATCAATCGGATCATCGGTTGTACCAGATAGCTTCACATTCATCTGTTTCATTATTCCACGAGCAGAAAACTCAGGTTGTTGAAGCATTTCGTTGCATTCAGACCAAATGTGCTTTTCTGTTGCTGGATTGAATAATCTATTTGTAATCCCGAATGGACGACGTAATTCCAAATGTGTCCAATGGTAAATAGGATTTCCGATACATTCAGGAACGGTTTTTGCCCAAGCCTGATATTTTTCATAACGGGTAGCACTGCCTGTAATGAATCTTTCATCAATACCTGCTGAACGCATTGCTCGCCATTTATAATGATCGCCTTCTAACCAAATTTCAGTAAGATCGTTAAATTGTCGATTTTCTGCGATATCTTTTGGCGAAAGGTGGCAATGATAGTCAAAGATAGGACTCTCTTTTGCATAGAGGTGGTATAGCTCACAAGCTACATCATTTGATAACAGAAAATCTTCACATAAAAATGGTTTCACGATGCCCCCTTACACGCCACTGTATGCAGAGAAGCCGCCATCAATAGGCAATACCACACCGTTAATAAAACTTGAATATGCTTCGTCCATTAAAAATAAAATGCCGCCGATAAGTTCATTTGCTTCTCCGAAGCGTCGCATCGGCGTATTGGTGAGAATTTTTTCTGCTCTTGGCGTGGGATTGTCGTTATCATCAAATAATAAACTACGATTTTGATGACTGACTAAAAAGCCAGGGGCAATCGCATTACAGCGAATACCAACTCGAGAAAAATAGACTGCCAGCCACTGAGTAAAATTACTAATAGCGGCTTTAGCACCTGAATAGGCAGGGATTTTGGTTAATGGTGTGTAGGCATTCATACTTGAAATGTTGATGATGCTAGCTCCTTTTTTACCCATCATATCTTGGGCAAAAACTTGGGTTGGCAGTAATGTGCCTAGATAATTTAAATTAAACACAAATTCAATGCCTGATTTGTCTAACGAGAAAAAGGATTTTGTGGTATTGGGTAAATCCAGTTCGTGGAATTCATTGTCAGTGGTTGCCTTTGGGCTATTTCCTCCTGCACCATTAATTAAAATGTCGCACAGACCAAAATCTCGAGCAATTTGAGTACGAGCTGCTTGAAGACTATCAAGATCTAGTACATTCGTTTGGTAGGCTTTAGCGAGATAGCCAGCTTGGTTAATTTCATCAGCATAATCCTGTACCGCTTCGACATTAATATCCAGTAATGCAACTTTCGCCCCTGTTTTGGCGATTTCCTTAGCAAAATAAGCACATAACACGCCACCAGCTCCTGTAATGACAACGACCCTATCTTTAAAATGATGATTGTTTGTTAATGACATTTCTCAATTCTCCAAAATAGACTTTCTTGTGAAAGTAGAGGGCGTGAGATACACCCAGAAAAGTGTGCTTATCTTTTTGCATTAATTTTTTCTACAAACGGACCAATAATCGTATCTGCAAGAGCCTTATCGTGCATCGGTTTTACTGCATCAACAAAAGGTTGTTTGTCTACTTTTACAAACTCAACACCCAGTGTTTCTTTTGCTTTTTTCACTTCCTCAGCAATCATTTTTGTCCAAAGTGCCTTATGACTTATCATTGAATTATTGATGGCTTGTTTAAGTGCTTCTTGCTGCTTAGCGGTGAGTTTTGCCCAAGATTTTTCACTGATTAACAAGACGTCTGGAATCATTGTGTGTTCATCTTCGCTAAAGAACTTAGAGACTTCGCCGTGTCGCATTAAAGTGAGTGCAGTTTGATTATTTTCGGCGGCATCAACAACGCCTTGTTGTAGTGCTGTGTAAAGTTCGCCAAATGCTAATGGTGTAGGAGAAGCACCCATTAATTTCACCATCTCTAATGCAGTTGGACTAGGTTGAACTCGTACTTTTAAGCCTTTCAGATCGGCTGGTGTGTTAATCGGTTTTGCAGCATAAAAGCTACGGGAACCTGCGTCATAATAGGTTAGACCGATAAATCCTTTCCCTTTAGTGGAATCTAAGATTTTGCCGCCAATCGCAGGATCTTGTAATACTCTGTAGTAATGTTCCCTATCTTTAAATAAATAAGGTACGTTAAATGCACCGTATGCAGGTTCAAACGCTTCTAATTCACTAGCATTGGACTTTGCCATATCAAGAGAGCCTGATTGGATCAATTCCATTGATTCACGTTGATTACCCAATTGGCTATTTGGGTAAATACGGATCACCACCTCACCATGTGTTAATTTCTTCACTTCATCTGCCATATTTTGCATTGAGATATGAACAGGGTGGGTTTTGTCATTATTATGACTTAATTTCAATGTTGTTTTGGCTGATACAGATAATGAAATCATCGTTGCAAATAAACTGCTGATTGTAATCGCTAAGAGATGTCTTTTTGTATACATAGTTGAATCCTCTATCTTGATGAGATGAAAAGCAAAATAACTCTACTACTGAAATAGTGAGATAGTATTATTTTTCGCCAATAATGTTAGACCAATTATTTAATCTGTTCTAGACAATTTTCTCAATTTTGTGAAGTTGTTCACAAAATTGAGAAAAAAATCTGTTTTAATATTCAATTTAGGGTATATTTGGTTTACCAATTTTAATAAGATATTAAAGTAAGTCGTATTTTATTGTCTTTCAAGGGGGAAATTATGACTCGGATTATCGCTTTACTTGATCGAATATTAGCGGCATTTTGTGTTGTGTTATGTATCGGATTAGTTATTTCTGTAGTCTGGCAGGTATTTTCTCGCTATGTTTTAAATGATCCTAGTACGGTTACCGATGAACTCGCTCGATTTTTATTTATTTGGGTTGGGCTTGTTGGGGCAGCGTATGGGCTGGGTAAGAAAAAGCATTTAGCCATTGATTTATTATCAATGAAATTAGAAAAAAATCCTAAAAAATACCTTTTACTTCAATTTGTTATTAATGCAATCAGTATTTTATTTGTCAGTGTCATTATGTGCTATGGAGGTAGTTCTCTAGTCTTAAATACAATTGCTGCAGGGCAAATATCGCCTGTTTTAGGTATTCAAATGGGTCTGGTTTATCTTGCTTTGCCTGTCAGTGGATTTTTTATGCTCGTCTTTTTAATTAGAGAAGTGTTCACGGATATTCATCAACTTTCAACTCAACATTAAGGAGGCTATGATGGAATGGACAACTATTATTACATTAGTCGGCAGTTTTTTCGTCTTTCTTGCTATTGGTGTACCAATTTCATTTGCGATTGGTATTTCCTCATTTTTGACTATTCTGCTGGTGATACCGTTCGATTCTGCCATTGCGGTAATTTCTCAAAAAATGGCATCTGGTCTAGACAGCTTTTCCTTGCTTGCTATCCCATTTTTTATTCTTGCTGGCAATATTATGAATCGTGGAGGTATCGCGATTCGGTTAATTGCGTTTGCTAAGGTTTTAGGTGGACGCTTACCAGGCTCTCTTGCTCATGTAAATGTCTTGGCAAATATGATGTTTGGCTCTATTTCAGGTTCTGCGGTTGCAGCCGCAGCAGCTGTAGGGGGAACAATGGCACCACTTCAGAAAAAAGAGGGTTATGATCCTGCGTTTTCTGCTGCAGTAAACATTACTTCATCGCCAACAGGCTTATTGATTCCACCAAGTAATACTTTTATTGTTTATTCATTAATTTCTGGAGGTACATCTATCGGTGCATTATTTTTAGCAGGTTATGTTCCTGGTATTTTAATGGGCTTAGGCATTATGATCGTTGCGTATTATTTTGCTAAAAAACATCAATATCCCGTGTCGTCAAAACCGACATTTAAAGAAGTGGCATATTGCACCTTAGATGCATTACCTAGCTTGGGACTAGTTGTTGTGATTATTGGCGGCATTGTTGGCGGAATTTTTACCGCTACTGAGGCTTCTGCAATAGCGGTCATTTATACGCTAATTCTTGCAGTAGTGGTGTATAAAGAAATTAGTTTAAAAGAGCTGCCGAGCATTATTCTTGAGGCGATGACGACAACTTCTATTGTGCTATTGCTTATCGGTGCATCAATGGGAATGTCTTGGGCGATGGCAAACGCAGATATTCCTTACACCATTAGTGATGCATTGCTTGGTATTTCAGATAATCCGATTGTGATTCTGTTGATTATCAACGTTATTTTGCTGATTGTAGGAACATTTATGGATATGACTCCAGCACTATTGATTTTTACCCCTATTTTTCTACCTATTGTAACGGAATTAGGTATAGATCCTGTTCATTTTGGTATTTTAATGGTGTTTAATTTATCGATTGGAATCTGTACACCACCTGTTGGATCTACGCTGTTTATTGGGTGTTCTGTTGCAGGGGTAAAAATTGATAAAGTGATTAAACCATTATTGCCGTTTTATATGGTATTAATCGTTACTTTATTCATTGTTACTTTTGTACCGCAGTTAAGCTTATGGTTACCGCAGACGTTACTTGGTCATTAATAATAATGGGTGTTTACAATTGGTGGTAAAATTATGGTGTTCAAACAGAACCATCTACATGGATATTCATAGAAAGTAATTGAACATTCCGTTTATATAGTATTAAAAATGATCCATTCATTACTGATGAAACAAGACAGCTAATTATGAACAGCACTACCTTCATAAAAGATGAACTATTTTCATCAAATAATATTCTTCAAGAGAGTTAAAAAATGACAAAAAATGCAGATTTACGTTCATATAAAAAAATTGGTTCTATTTTGAAACAAGAATTAATTGATGGAGTTTACCAAGTGGGAGATCGGCTTCCTCCTGAACGAGATCTCGCAGAAAAATTAAATGTCAGCCGAACAGTTATTCGTGAAGCAATTATTATGTTGGAACTGGAAAATCTTGTTTCAGTTCGTAAAGGATCTGGCGTTTATGTTATTCGCCAACCGCTGTTTGAAGCACAAAATGATGCGATTTATGAATATGAAGATGTTGGTCCATTTGAACTACTACAAGCTCGACAGCTATTAGAAAGTAGCATTGCCGAATTTGCCGCCATTCAAGCGAATAGAAATGATGTATTAAGATTAAAGGAAATTTTAAATCAAGAGCGTATTACGCTAGAAAAAAATGACGAGGATTATTCTGCCGATGAAGAATTCCATAGTGCGATAGCCGAAATGACACAAAATGAAGTGCTAATAAAAATGCAAAAAGAGTTATGGAAATATCGAACAAATTCAATGTGGAAAGGACTACATACACATATTTCTGATCAAAAATATCGCCAACAATGGTTAAAAGATCACGAAAATATTTTAAATAGCATTCAGCGTAAAGATCCAGCGTTAGCAAAAAAAGCAATGTGGCAACATTTGGAAAATGTTAAACGAAAACTCTTCGAATTATCCGACGTAGAAGATCCTGATTTTGATGGTTTTTTATTTAATGTTAATCCTGTTGCAGTTGGTCTTTAAATTACAGTAAAAAAGATTAAGGAGTTTCCTATGGAACAAACGTGGCGTTGGTATGGTCCTGACGATCCAGTTTCACTTTCAGATGTTCGTCAAGCAGGTGCAACGGGAATTGTGAGTGCTTTACATCACATTTCAAATGGACAAGTTTGGACAGTTGAGGAAATTAAAAAACGTAAGGAAATGATTGAGACAGCAGGACTTGTTTGGTCTGTTGTTGAAAGTGTGCCTGTTCACGAAGAAATAAAAACTCAAACAGGCAATTATCAAGTCTGGATTGATAATTATAAACAAACGATCCGTAACCTTGCTTTATGTGGCATTGATACAGTATGTTACAACTTTATGCCTGTATTAGATTGGACTCGCACCGACCTTGCCTACGAAGTTTCAGACGGCTCAAAAGCTCTTCGATTTGATTATATTGCTTTTGCTGCCTTTGAATTATATATCCTAAAACGCCCCAATGCAGAAAATAGCTATACTGAATCAGAACGTAGACAGGCAAAACGCTATTTTGAAAATATGACAGAGAGCAATATTGCTACATTGACAAGTAATATCATTGCAGGCTTACCAGGGGCAGAAGAAGGTTACACTCTAGAAGCATTTCAAATGCAACTTGATCGTTACAATGGAATTACACCAGAGATTTTCCGCACCCACTTAGCTTATTTTCTAAATGAAATCATTCCTGTTGCTCAAGAGGTTGGAATAAAAATGGCAGTACACCCTGATGATCCGCCTCGTCCAATTTTAGGATTACCTCGTATTGTCTCCACAATTGAAGATATGCAGTGGTATGTAGATACTCAACCGTTACCCGCAAATGGCTTCACAATGTGCACTGGTTCTTATGGTGTTCGCTCTGACAATGATCTTATCGAAATGACAACACGTTTTGCAGACCGTATTTATTTTGCACATCTGCGTGCAACCCAACGAGAAGAAAATCCGTTAAGTTTCTACGAAGCTGATCACCTTGCGGGAGATGTGGATATGTTCGGTGTTGTTAAAGCCCTATTAAATGAAGAATATCGTCGTAAAGCGAATGGTGATTCTCGCTTAATCCCAATGCGTCCAGACCACGGTCATCAAATGTTAGATGATCTACATAAAAAAACCAACCCAGGGTATTCCGCTATTGGACGCCTACGAGGCTTAGCAGAATTCCGAGGTTTAGAACTTGCATTGAAAAAAGTCTATTTTGAGAAATAATTTCTCCCCTTTGAAGTGGGATTAGACCAGCTTATCGATAAAAAAACCTGCATTAAATTTTAAAATGCAGGTTAGTAGTTGTTGAAATCTATTTTTGAATAGCGTTAATCAAGTTAGAGATTATTTAATTTTAGTTCAATTAAGAGGGCGTCTTGTGCGGTAGCGTGTGTTTTTGCTTGTTCGTAGGCACGTCTTGCGGCTGTTTTATCACCTTTTGCAGATAAAATATCGCCTGTGAGTACCTGTTTTTGTAAATCCCAAGCTTTACTTTGTATTTGGGATAACGTTTCCATAGCTGAGTCAAATTCAGTGAGTTGATAATGAATATTTGCTAAACGAAAACGAATGACGTCTTGTAAAACATTGTCATTTGTTAGGGCTAAGGCATTTTGCAGTGCTATCTTACTCGCTGTGAAATTATCTTGAACAGCGAACTGTTTTGCTTGTTCTAGCAGAGCAAATACGGAATAAGTCGAGTGTGCATTTTCAGCAACAAATTTCTCAATAAGTGGTGCGTTTTCGTTTGGATTTTGCAAATAGTATTCCATCGTTTGCTGATATTTTGCTGAAGTCTGTTGTGCTGTTTGTAATTGGCGATTCTGCCAGTAATTCCAACCGAATACTGCACTAGCCGCCAATAAAATAGCCACTAAAATCGGTACGCCATTTTGTTTAAACCAATTTTTAGCTTCTTCAAATTGCTGTTCTTCGGTTTTGTTTAAATATTCGTTCATTTTTATTTCCTTATGCAAGACGGGATTGTAGTTCGTTAATCAATTCAGATTGGGGGATTGTTATTTGTTCTGCCTCGCCAAATAAATCTTTGACTACTACGGTTTGGTTTTCTACTTCGCTTTCACCTAGCACTAACGCCAGCTTAGCACCTGATTTATCTGCACGTTTAAACTGTTTTTTGAAGTTTCCGCCACTGCAATGTAACATAATGCGTTGCTGCGGTAGTGCGTTTCGTAGTGTTTCGCTTAACTGAAAAGCAGCCTCGGTCGTTCCTTCGCCAGAATAGACAATATAGATATCCACTGGGCGTGGTAGAGTAACATTTGGATTAACTTCTTGGACGAGCAATATTAACCGCTCCAAGCCCATTGCAAATCCTACCCCTTCACTGGCGTGTCCGCCTAATTGGGCAACTAAGCCATCATAACGCCCACCGCCACACACTGTGCCTTGAGCACCCAGTGCCGTTGTTACCCATTCAAAGACGGTTTTGTTATAGTAATCCAGTCCACGCACCAATTTTTGGTTTATCTCATACTCAATCCCCATCTGATCGAGGATTTGGCATAATTTTTCAAAATGTGCTTTGGATTCAGGATCAAGAAAATCGTGTAATTTTGGTGCGTGATTTAATACGTTTTGTAGAGCTTGGTTTTTGGTATCTAAAATCCGCAGCGGGTTAGTGGTTAAACGGCGTTCGCTATCAGGATCTTGTTTAAGTACGTCTAAATGATTTTGTAAAAATGCAACCAACGCTTGGCGGTATTGTGTACGCACTTCTAATCCGCCAATTGAATTGAGTTGCAATTTAACGTGTTGGCGAATGCCTAATTTTTCCCATAAACGTGCAGTCAGTAAAATTAATTCAGCATCAGCTTCAGGATTTGCAATACCAAAAATTTCTACACCTGCTTGGTGAAATTGGCGGTAGCGTCCTTTTTGCGGGCGTTCATAACGAAACATTGGACCAATATACCATAAGCGTTGCTCTTGGTTGTAAATCCAACCATTTTGAATTGCCGCTCGTACACAGCCAGCTGTACCCTCTGGACGCATTGTGAGGCTTTCCTCATCACGCACAAAGGTAAACATTTCTTTTTCAACGATATCTGTTGCCTCGCCAACACCACGTTCAAACAGTGCGGTAGCTTCAAGGATTGGGCTACGAATTTCAGCATAGCCGTAGCTGGCAAATGTTTGACGAATTTGGGTCTCGACCCATTGCCATAAAAGTGTTTCTGTTGGGGAGCAATCATTCATTCCACGGATTGCTTGAATTGTTTTTGACACGTTATTTTCCTAATATTGCAAAATTATGATGAGATTTGACCGCTTGCAAAATTAAATTTGCTCAATTGCAATACGGTTATGTTGTGTGGCTACTTTTGCTCTGATTTTCGCCTCTAATTGGTCGATCAGCTTTTCATTATCAAATCGCTCTTTTTGACGAACACCATCAAGATAGTAACCGCTCATTTTGTTACTACCTGTTACGCCAAGATCAGAGACTAAAGCTTCTCCAGGACCATTTACCACGCAACCAATAATTGATACGTCCATTGGGGTAATGATATCTTCAAGGCGTTGTTCCAGTGCGTTCACTGTGCCGATAACATCAAATTCTTGACGTGAGCAAGTTGGGCAAGCAATGAAATTAATGCCTCGTGAACGAATACGCAAGGATTTGAGAATATCAAAGCCAACTTTAATTTCCTCAACAGGATCAGCGGCAAGCGAAACTCGTAGCGTATCGCCAATGCCTTCTGAAAGCAGTAGCCCTAAGCCTATTGCAGATTTGACTGAACCTGCTCTTGCTCCGCCAGCTTCGGTGATGCCTAAATGAATAGGTTGTTTAATTGCCTTTGCAAGTAAGCGGTAAGATTCGACCGCTAAAAATACATCAGAGGCTTTTACACTGACTTTAAATTGATCAAAGTTAAGTCTATCCAAAATTTCAACGTGTCGCAGAGCGGATTCTAACAACGCTTCTGGCGTCGGTTCGCCAAACTTTTCTTGAATATCTTTTTCTAGTGAGCCTGCATTGACACCAATCCGAATCGGGATATTTTTGTCTCTAGCACAATCTACCACGGCACGAATACGCTCCTCTTTGCCAATATTACCAGGGTTAATCCGTAGGCAATCTACGCCATATTCTGCGACCTTAAGGGCGATGCGGTAATCGAAATGAATATCTGCCACAAGCGGCACATTTACCTGCTGCTTGATCAATTTGAATGCTTCGGCAGCGTCCATTGTTGGCACAGAAACTCGTACGATATCTGCTCCAACTCGCTCTAATGCCTTAATTTGAGCAACTGTTGCATCGACATCAGTTGTACGAGTATTGGTCATAGACTGTACCGCAATAGGAGCATCTCCCCCTATAGGCACATTTCCTACATAAATTTTGGTCGATTCACGACGCTTAATGGGTGATTGGTGTAACATTATGTTTTTTGTCTTTATTTTTTGTCAATGTTGTGCTGGAAGGTTATTTAGCCAACGGTAATTTGAATCGGGCTACACGTCCATCAATTTGTAATGGTACATCTTGCCCTTGGTAATAAATTCTTACATTAATAGGGGCACCAATGATTAGCTGATATTGCTCATAATCATTAAAACTAAGCACGTCCCCCGCATTGTATAATTTTTCAGCTAGGCGTTTATTCTTGGTATCTTTAACTGAAATCCAGCTTTGCCCTTGTGTAATTTCAATGCGTAATTCATCAGTGATTACCGCTTTTTGAGTATCAACGGTATCCATTGTTGGTTCAGCCGTGGTTGATTGTTGTGGAATATCCTCAGATCTACTTGTCTCTGTTTGCGGAGTTTTTTCCTCTTGCACATTTTGCGAGGCATCTAGTGGTACAGATAAGGAGGGAGCAACAGGCGATACTTCATTGGTGTTAGCTGATGGAGCAGCGGTATCGCTATCTATCGTGTTATTGACCGATGAATCACCATTTGAGTTATTCACCAAGATATTGGAGTCTAGAATATTTACGCTATTATCAAGATCTACCATATTATATTCTTGGGTTCGTACGAGCTGATCACGGCTTTGTTGATCTTTTTGGTACTCTTGCCACCACCAAGTTAAGGTCATGCCCAGTGCAACAAGTAGCACTAAACTACTTAACCATTTTAACCAACGTGTTTGAGAACGGACATTGCTGATTTTAATTGGCGTGATTGGTTTCGCTTTTTTGGGAACTATAACCTCGCCATATTGCACAGAATGTATCCATTCTTCAGGCAGACGTAAAAAACGAAGATAGTTGCGAACATAACCTTTCACAAAAGCGGGTGGGACACGCTTTAAAATAAAAATATCATTTTCAAATGATTCAATGTGGCTTTTTTTTAGCAATGTCTTTTCAGCCACTTCTTCAACAGACAAATTAAGTACTTCACGAGCTTGTTTAAATTGCTGTCCGAGTGATAAGGTGTCTGTGAGAGGTGTATTGTCTGTTTCTTGAAGCATTTTGGTTCGCTCTAAATATTTAATAAAAGGGTGGAGCAAAGTTTAAAGAGGTCTAACAGCTTTTGCAATCATTGAATAATAAAAGAGAAACATAAATTATCCCAAAATTCCTCAATATGTTTGAATTTTGTCAGCATAGCGGTTGATTTTTGCAAAACATTTCCTTTTATCTTCAATCTTCCCCTACGGCGAGGTAGGGAGAGATCTATTTTCTCCTTCACGCCCTCGTTCACGGAAAAAGCATTAGTGGCTGTAGAGGGCGAAAAATCATAGCTTACTTAATTGTGCCGCAATTTAGGCAGTAAAGATAAGTCTGTTTTGGATCATTAAAGCGTGAAAGCAAATTGGCTGGCTTATTAGCTTGACTTAAAGATAATCCAGTCCATTCGCTAACGAGTGCTTGTAAGGTAGGGGCTTTGAATTGCAATTTCAAATCACGCATAATTTGTCCAAACACACTCTCATCTTCTTCAATAAACCACTGCACTTGATAGTTTGAGGCATTTTGAGGCTGTTCAGCTTGAAGCAGCTCAACGAGCATCTCGTAAGCGTCATTAAAATCCCCTAATTTATCTACTAGACCATTTTTTAACGCCATTTCTCCAAGCCAAACTTGACCTTGTGCAATCTTATCTACTGCAGCTTTATCCATTTTCCGACCACGGCTGACTAATTCTAAAAAACGATCGTAGCCATTTTCAATGCTGATTTGAATTAGCACACCTTGCTCTTTCGGTAAGGTTTTAAGTAAAGAGAGAGGGGCTAATTTTGAAGTTGAGATCCCATCTTGATTGACGCCAATCCCTTTAGCGGTTTTTTCAAAACTGACGGCTAAACCAAAAATCCCAATTGAGCCTGTCAATGTGCTACGGCTGGCAATAATTTTATTTGCCGTTGCTGCAATCCAGTAGCCGCCTGATGCAGCCATTCCGCCCATAGAGGCGACTACGGGTTTTCCTGCTTTTTGCAAGTTTTCCACCTCTTGGCGAATAAATTCAGAGGCAATCGCACTTCCACCAGGGCTATTAATGCGTAAAATTACCCCTTTTACTCTTTCATCTTGGTTTGCTCGGCGTAGTAAATGCACGATGGTATCGCTACCTGCCGTATCTTCACTACTTTCGCCTAACACAATCTCTCCTTCTACGTTGATGACCGCAATCTTGTTCGAGGCGTTGCGATAAAATCGACTTGGTAAATTTTCTAAATATTCAAAAAAGGAGATATGATTGTATTCGCCCTGGTGGCTTTTCCCAAATTGAGCGAGCAGAGCTTGATGGATTTGTTCATTGGTGGCTAAGTCTGTAACCAATTTTCGAGCCAAGGCGTATTCTCCATCATCACCTTTGGCTTGTTTATATTCATCAATATACTGCGATATGTTTGGAAGTACTCGCTCTGGTGTAATTTGACGATTGTCGGCGATGGTTTGGGTGATATTTCCCCATAGCGTATTGAGCCACAATTGTGCATTTTGGCGTGCTTCAGGCGACATATCATCACGGATAAATGGTTCTACTGCTGATTTGTAAGTACCGACACGGAAAATATGCGGAATGGCTTCAATTTTCTCAAACAATGTTTTGAAATATAGATTAGAGTAGCTTAAACCGTGTAGATCAACAAAGCCTGCCTTGTTCAGATAAATTTTATCAGCAAAACTTGCCAGATAGTATTGTGCTTGGCTGTAATATTCACCGATCGCAATGACAGGTTTTCCTGTTTCCTTGAAATATTGAATTTCTTTACCAATGAACTCCAAAGAAGGAAAATCGCCCCCTTCAAAATATTTTAGATCTAGCACTAATCCTGTGATTTGATCATTTGTTTTAGCGTGATGAATTGCGCGCACCACATCAAAAGTAGAGATTTTCAGGGGGACTTGGCGAGTGCCATTAAGCTCACTTTGCACAAAGCGGCTAAAATCGGCAAATTGATCGTGGTTATCTGCCAAATAGCCATCTAAATTAAGTGTTAACGCCCCTCTGAAATTAGGATCAAAGGTATTTTTTTGTGGTTTGCTCGTTTGTAGAAAACTTAATAATGATAAACAGAACAGCACAAACAAAATAAAAAATAGGTTAATGACACATTCACGAATACAGCGATAAATTCGATAAATTCCTTTAAATAAAGCTGACATTGCTTCTCCTTACAAAGCTAAAAATTGCGTGATAAACTACCACAAAATCACGAATAATTTAACAAAATATGCTATCCTTCCCCACCTTTTTTAGTGTGAGGAATTTTTTTATGGATGTGTTATCACTTCTGCCATACCGTCGATCAAGTAAAAAATTTGGTGAGATCGCCCCCAACGCAGAGCAGCTTAAAATAATGTTCCAATCCGCACTTAGAGTCCCTGATCATGGGCGTTTAAAACCTTATCGTTTTGTTGTCATTGAAAAGCAAGCGATGGGTTCACTTGAAGAGCTACTAAAGGCAAGTGCCAACGAATTTGAAATGGGCAAGGAAGCTCGACAAAAAGCGGAAAATCTATGTCAGCGATCGCCAATGATGATTGGCGTAGTGGCTAAAATTGCAGAAAATATCCCAAAAGTACCCGCTTGGGAGCAAATGATCAGTGCAGGGTGTGCAACTTATGCACTTCAGCTGGCAGCGAATGCACAGGGATTTGAAACCTGTTGGATAAGCAATCAATGGATCAAAGGCAGTGCGTTACGCCATGCGTTTCAATGTGAAGATGATGAGCAAATTATCGCTTTATTAATGATTGGCTCGCCTTGTGATAGCACTCAAATTAGCTTAGCGAGCCAGCCTGAAGAGATTGAAAATTTTGTCTATTATTTGAATGGAAGCCAACCATGAATCAAGATAACCACCATTATCAAGATCTAATTACTATTTTTAATCGCTGTTTTTTTGACAACTACAATACACGTTTAGAGCGTGGCGGCGATTACCCTATTTACTTGCCTGCATTCAGCCTTGAAGGCGGCATAAAATGTGAGCGTCCTTATCACGTCATTTTATTTGCACACGGTTTTTACAGCAGTGCATTACACGAAATTGCTCACTGGCTTGTAGCAGGTAAGGCACGCAGAGAGCTAGAAGATTTTGGTTATTGGTATGAGCCTGACGGACGTTCAGCAGAGCGTCAGCGTGAGTTTGAACAGGTAGAGGTTAAGCCACAAGCCATTGAGTGGATCTTAGCAATGGCAGCGAATTTCCGCTATTTTACTAGTGCAGATAATTTGACAGGGAACGTAGGCGATAATTCCGCATTTAAGCAAGCTGTCTATCAGCAGGTTAGACACTATGCTGAACACGGATTACCTAAACGTGCGGAAATTCTTCGTCAAGCATTAGCTGAGTTTTACCACACATCTAATAAAATCGAATTAGAAAAATTTGATATACACCGAATTTAAGCACAGAATGATTATAAAATGAGCATTCAATAAAACCATTAATAATGACGATCTACGGACAAATAGGCCAAGGAAATGAGAGCTTGTTTATAGTCGGAGTGAGGTAGAACCGCTAGACAATCTACTGCTTTTTGAGCCTCTTGTTTCGCTTTTTGCATTGTATAATCAAGAGATTGATGCTCAACCATCATTTCAAGCACCTTTTCCATCTCTTCACGCTTGCCTCCTTGCTCTATGGCTTGGCGAATAAAATTAGCCTGCTCTTGTTTATTGGCTTGCATTGCTGATGTCATCAAGTGAAGTAGAGGCAAGGTCGGTTTTCCCTCAACAAAATCATCGCCTATGTTTTTGCCTAATGCTTGTGCATTCGCTGAATAATCTAAAATATCATCAATAAGCTGGAAGGCTGTACCGAGATAGCGTCCATAATCACGCAGTGCATTCACTATTGTTGTATTTGCATTAGCGACTAGGGCAGCACATTGAGTGGCGGCTTCAAAAAGGCGTGCAGTTTTGCTATAGATAACCTGCATATAGCTTACTTCAGTCGTGTTTGGGTCATTACAATTCATCAATTGTTGCACTTCACCTTCTGCAATCACATTTGTTGCATCAGACATCACTTTTAATATTGGCAGATTATCAAGGCTTGTCATCAACTGAAATGCCCGAGTATAGATAAAATCCCCTACCAGTACACTTGCAGCGTTACCAAACAATGCATTAGCCGTTTCTTTACCTCTACGCATTTCAGATTCATCAACCACATCATCGTGCAGTAGAGTTGCAGTGTGAATAAACTCCACAAAAGTTGCACAAGTAATATGCTCACTTCCTTGATAACCTAATGCTTTTGCCGCCAGTATCGCAATCAGTGGGCGAATGCGTTTTCCACCACCGCTAATAATATAATGCCCCAATTGATTAATCAGCACTACATCGGAATTCAATTGCGAGAGAATAGCTTGATCAACGAGTTTCATCTCCGCCTTAACTAAAGCGGAAATTTGTTCCATAGAATATTGCGTAGTCATCAGAATATCTTAAAGTTAAAAATAAGATTGAATTCTACCTGAATGTGCCGTTCGCTTCAAAAGAAGAATGCTCCAAGCGGTCTATTCTATTTAGAATTTTGCAAAATTTATCCATAAAAAATGAGGCAAGCATCACACTTCCCTCATTTGTTCAATCTTACTTTAAACTTAGATGTTCAAGATTTAGCTTTCCCCAGACTGAGGCGGCTCAACTTTTGCGAGTTTGACCATATTTTCAGATACCTCAAGTACCGTAATATTTAAATCAAAGAGCTTAAATTGCGTATCTTCATCGGGAATTTTCTCAAGATGCTCTAAAATAAGTCCATTAAATGTACGCACTTCATCAACAGGCAAATTCCAATCAAATAACTTATTAAGATTTCGTAAGTTCGCTGATCCCTCAATCAACACCGAACCATCAGATTGCGGTTTCACTTCTTCATCAAGGGTTGGAGCGGAAGAAGTCGTAAACTCTCCAACAATCTCTTCTAAAATATCTTCCAGTGTAATTAACCCTTTAATATCACCATACTCATCAACTACCAAACCAATACGTTCTTTATTTGTTTTAAAATTCATTAATTGGGTAGTTAAAGGAGTCGATTCTGGAATGAAATAAGGGGCATCAACGGCGCGTACCAACATCTCTTTGGTAAACTCATTTCGTTCTAACATCAAACGAAATGCCTCACGCACACGCAACATACCAAGAATATTTTTATCCATATTCTCTTTATAGATCACCACTCTTGCGTGAGCTGCTCCTGTGAGCTGACGCATAATCGCTTTCCAATCATCATTAATATCAATACCACCAATATCATTGCGAGGTACCATAATGTCATCAACGGTGACTTTTTCCATATCCAAAATAGAAACTAGCATTTCTTGGTGGGAATTTGGAATAAATTTGCCTGCTTCAAGTACCACACTACGCAGTTCATCACTGTTTAATCCCATTTTTTCTGAAGGACGAATGCGTAATAATTTCATCAAACCACTGATGATGAGGTTCATCAAAAAGACCACAGGCATAAAAATTTTAATCAATGGCGTAAGAACATAGCTAAACAAAAAGCTAATCTTTTCTGGGTAAATTGCAGCAATCGTCTTCGGCAAAATTTCAGAAAACACTAACATTACAAGCGTCAATAATCCTGTTGCAATCGCAATACCCGCCTCGCCAGACAGTTGCATACCAATCATTGTTGCAATTGCTGATGCCATAATATTGACAAGATTATTACAAATCAAAATAAAGCTAAGCAATACATCAGTCCGAGTGAGAAGTTTTTCGGCAAGCTGTGCACCACGATGACCTTTTTCTGCGAGATGACGCATTCGATAGCGATTAAGAGATATCAGCCCAGTTTCAGAGCTAGAGAAAAATGCGGAGAGAATAAGAAGAAAAACAAGTGCAATAAATAAGCTACTCAGGGGGATACTTTCCAAAGTCAAATTCCTATACAAATTAATCATCAAGCGGTCAATTTTGCATAAAATTTTGCAAAATTATCACCATATCTGACCGCTCTCCTTATGGTGTAATCACACCATTCGACTACCAAAATAGGCAACCGTAAGCAGCATCATACCTGAAATCGAATAAATAAGCACTCGTTTTCCACGCCAATGTAGTTTCCATAGCCCTAATAATAAAATACCGTACACAACCCATGCGACAAATGAAAATACCGCCTTATGGATATGCTCAGAGGCAAAAAAATCGTGCAGATAGATCATACCCGTTATCAACACAAGCGTTAATAATCCTTGTGCCATTAAAGTGAGATAGAAAAAATGACGCTCGACTGTCATAAGCGGAGGCAAAAGAGGTGAAAACATCAACTGCTTAGTTTTCAACTTATAATTCAACCAATTAAGTTGCAACGCATACAACAAGGCAATGAAAAATAACGCATAAGAGAAAATAGCAATCGCAAGATGAAATAATAAGCCTGCATTTTCTGACAACTGTTTTATTACTGCTCCTGAGACAAAACTGGATACCGCAATATTGACCATACTTAAAATATAAATAATCGATAATGGAAACCAAATTGTTTTCCATCTAGGCAACGCAATTGTAACAAGCAAACTCATACTCAATGCCATCATCGACGCCACATTGGCAAGCGTAAAATTTTGTCCAGATTGTAAAAAAATAAGATGAGAAATATTCACCAAATGCAAAGCACAAGCTATGAGCCCCACGATAACGACAATATTTAGATTGATATTACCCTGAAAATTACGTTGCTTTTGAGAATAGCGAACAGGATTAATCCACAATAACGCTCCCAAATGTAGTGCAGCTAAATAAGCAATAATGGCCAACACAGCGAATAGCATAAAGTTCTCTTATTTAAGAATAATTTGCAATGCACATAAATTAGCAGTTTTAGATATTTTTTTCTATGAAAAATCACGCACTCCACACAATTTTCACTGAATTTATAATTTGGGCTAATTTATTATGTTATTTTTTACAAAAATTTGCTTATTTATTCGCTTATTTCTAGGAAACTTACGACTTGGAGCATAAGTTTTTTTATGTTGCTAAAGCTTCTTAATAAAAAACCACCTAAAAATGGGTGGTTTTCTGTCAGGAGTGAATCGGGGACGTTATTGCGTGAGTAAATCCAATGCTTCTTGGTATTTGGCAACGGTTTTTTCAATTATCTCAGTGGGGATTTTGGGGGCGGGGGCTTGTTTGTTCCAACCGCTATTTTCTAGCCAATCACGGATAAATTGTTTATCGAAAGAAGGGGGATTTGTACCTTCTTGATAACTGTTTACAGACCAAAAGCGACTGGAATCAGGTGTTAATACTTCGTCCATCAGTGTGAGTACACCATTTTCATCTAACCCAAACTCAAATTTTGTATCGCAAATGATGATGCCTTTTGTCAGTGCGTAATCGGCTGCTTCTTTGTAAAGGGCAAGTGCTGCCTGTTTTACTTGTTGAGCCAATGTTGCACCAATTTGGCGTTCGCATTCGGCATAGCTAATATTGATATCGTGGTCGCCCACTTCAGCCTTACTTGATGGGGTAAAAATAGGCTCGGGCAATTGGCTGGCTTCTACTAAGCCTTGCGGTAGTGCTAGACCGCAAATGGTGCCTGTTTGTTGGTAATCTTTCAGCCCAGATCCTGTTAAATAGCCACGCACGATAGATTCAATTTTTACTGGGGTTAAACGTTTACAGACAACGGCTCGGTATTGGATTGTTTGTGCTTCTGCTTTGGGAAGGACATCAAAAACAGACTCTCCTGTGAGATGATTTGGCATAATATGAGCTAATTTATTGAACCAAAAATGAGATATTTGCGT
The DNA here is from genome assembly GCF_004345745.1 of Nicoletella semolina. Classification (GTDB taxonomy): domain Bacteria; phylum Pseudomonadota; class Gammaproteobacteria; order Enterobacterales; family Pasteurellaceae; genus Nicoletella; species Nicoletella semolina. The sequence continues at coordinate 246,560 of NZ_SLXJ01000002.1, forward strand.
TAAGATTTCGCCTTTCTTAGGGATTGGGTCATCTAAGATGACATCAAAAGCGGACAGTCGATCTGTTGCCACCATTAGCATTCGTTTGTCGTCAATTTCATAAAGATCACGCACTTTACCTGAATAGATTTTTTTTAAACTAATTTGCATAAGACAATCCCATAATCAATAAAATAATATTGGTTGCGATTATAGCAAACTTACGCAAACGTTTGCGAATATGTGGAAATAATTTGTGTAAAATAGTGATGAAAAAAATGAGAGAAATTGACCGCTTGGGACTAGTCAAAGATCGCCATTAACTCATTTACTTTTAAACGAGCCTGTGATTTTTGGGCGATACTGCGTTGTACTTGGAATGTTTTAAGGGTTGCCCCTTGATAAAGCTCACGAGTTAATGGTGTATCGTGATTGGATATGATCACAGGGATATGGTGTCGTTGGGCTTGCTTGGCATAATTGGCAAGCTGTTGCTGTTGTAACAAGCTAAATCCTCCACCAGCATATTGGGTAAAATTGGTTGCTTGTATGAGTGGTGCATAAGGTGGATCGCAGTAGACAACATAATCATCAGACTGCTGGAAAATATAATCAAAAGTTTGTTGGAAATTGAGGCAAACAAAAGTCGCTCGTTGTGCTTTTTCGGCAAAAAAACGAAGCTCTTTTTCAGGGAAATAATGTGTGCGGTATTGACCAAAGGGAACATTATACTGCTGTTTACTGTTATAACGGCAAAGTCCATTAAAGCCAAAACGGTTTAAATAGAGAAATAAGACTGATCGTTGAAACATATCCTCAGAGAGGTTAAATTCTTGGCGGCGTTTATAATAAAAACTCGCACTGTTGGCTTCGGGGTGTGTGAAAAGCCGCTGGGTGGCTTGAATATAGCGATCGACATCAGTTTTGATGACGTTAAAAAGCTGGATTAAATCAGCATTAATATCTGCCAGTAGGTAGCGGTCAAAATCAGTATTTAAAAAAACTGATCCTGCACCAACAAAAGGCTCAACTAAACACGCTTTTTGGGGTAAATAGCAGTTAATTTCATCAGTGAGGCGATATTTCCCTCCCGCCCATTTTAAAAAGGCTCGCTGTTTAGTTGTCATAATTTATTGCTGTGTAATGCAGCGAATCGCACTCAGCACCTGTACTTCACTAGCTTGTGAGCTAACATAAGCCTTGCCAAGCGTTTTGAGTAGAACAAGACGCAATTCGCCATTTAGCACTTTTTTATCACGCCACATATAAGGTAAGTATTGTTCTGGCTGCATTCCATCGGGTGAAACAGTAGGTAAATTTGCTCTAGCAATGAGAGCTTCTAAACGTGCAACATCTTTGGTTTTGAGATCGCCGAGAAGATGTGAAAGAGCTGCTGCTTCTAGCATTCCAACAGCAACAGCTTCACCATGTAGCCAATTACCATAACCTAGGTGTGCTTCAATGGCGTGTCCGAAGGTATGCCCCAAATTGAGTAATGCTCGATCGCCTTTTTCGGTTTCATCACGCATCACGACATCAGCCTTTAATTGGCAGCAGCGTTGGATACAGTACTCTAGACTTGCTTGGTCTAGTTGAACTAAATGATCAATGTGTTGCTCAAGCCATTCAAAAAAAGCCAAGTCAAGAATTGCTCCATATTTGATCACCTCAGCCAAGCCTGCACTGACCTCACGCTGAGGTAGAGTTTGAAGCGTATTGGTATCAACAATGACAGCAATTGGTTGGTAGAAAGCCCCAATCATATTCTTCCCTAGTGGGTGATTAACTGCGGTTTTGCCGCCCACAGAGGAATCAACTTGTGCGAGTAATGTTGTAGGAATCTGAATGAAGCGAATGCCTCGCTGGTAAGAGGCGGCTGCGTAACCAGCCACATCGCCAACCACACCGCCACCAAGTGCAATCAGTACACTATCTCTGTTATGATTTTTTTCGAGCAGAGCGGTGAAAATGAGATCGAGGGAATCAAGGTTTTTGTACTGCTCGCCGTCAGGAATAAGGACGTGATCAACTTGACAGCCTAATTTGAGCAAGGTATTTGTCAATGTTGTTAGGTAATATTGGCTTACGGTTGGATTAGATACAATCATTACTTTATCCCCAGCTTTCAGTGAATGGAAGCTGCGAGGATCGGCAAGTAGCCCACTGCCTATTGAAATGGGATAGCCACGCTCTTTAAGACACACATCGACTTGCAACATTTTACCCTCTTAATCTCTAAATATTTTGTTATTGTAGGTTATCCATCATATCAATAATCTGCGTTGCAACTACTTTTGCACTCTGTTCATCTGTTTTCAGTGTGATGTCCGCGATTTCTTCATAGAGAGGATTGCGAATTTTGGCTAATTCTTGCAAAGTTTGATATGGATCTTCGGTTTGTAATAATGGACGTTTTCTATCTCGCTGGGTTCGTTCAAATTGTTTATTGATAGTGGTTTCAAGATAAATCACAATGCCTCTTGCGGAAAGCAAATTGCGGTTTTCTTTTGAAAGAATTGAGCCGCCCCCTGTTGAAAGCACCAAACCCTGTGATTGAGTGAGTTCATTAATAATGCGTTCTTCACGCTTACGAAACCCTTCTTCACCTTCAAGATCAAAGATCCAATCAATATCGGCACCTGCTCTCTCTTCAATGACAGTATCGGAATCTAGGAAATCCATATTCAGCATTTGTGCAAGCTGACGACCAATCGTGCTCTTGCCTGCTCCCATAGGACCAATAAGGAAAATATTACGTTTTTCAGCCATTTTATATCTATCTATAGTCTATTTAAAATTTAATGATTTGATTTGTGTAGAATTTTTGAAAAAACAGACCGCTTGTATATAAGCGGTCTGTTTGGCGTTAAATTTTACAAAAAGTGATGAGAGATCATACACCTATTACAATCTAATACACAAATTATACACAAATCGCCCAAAAGTAAAATTGGGGGGTATTATCTCAATAAATCGCCCCATTTTTCAACCTAAAACCGCATATTTAAAATAATTCTCTCATTTCATCGTTTGATCTTGTTGGTGACGATGGTTCAGATGGGGGTTGAAATGGATTTAAATAGCCTCTTTCGATAATATATCGCTTAGTAGGCTCTGTACCTTTAATGAAATATTCATTTAATGAATTGCCAAGTAAGCCACTACTTGAATCAATTTGAGCGATGATGATATTCGGTGGCAATTCCTCTGTTTGTATTGGTTTATTTTTAAGGGCTGTTTTCATATAGTTTATCCACGCAGGCAACGCTGTCTGTGCTCCTGCTTCTCCACGCCCTAATTCTCGTTTGTTGTCATCAAATCCAACGTAAACCGTGGTGGTGATATTCGCACCAAAGCCTGCATACCAAGTTACTTTCGCATTATTTGTTGTCCCTGTTTTTCCGCCAATATCTGTTCGTTTGATTTCCTTTTCTACTCGCCAGCTTGTACCACGCCAATCTTGATTTGGCTCTCCTGTAATCGCTGTTTTCAGCCCACTACGCATTAAAAAAGCAATCTCGCCACTGATAACACGAGGTGCATAGCGTATTTCATTACTATTAGACGACGCTTCTTCAGACATTAAACTTGGGACATCTTCTTTTTGAGTGATTTGAATATCTAACTCTGGCAGATAATCATCATCGTTTGTTATAGAATCTGTGGTTTTCTCTGCTTGGTCATCTTCTTCAATTTGAATAAAATCGGAATAACTTGGTTCATCGTAAACCACGGGAATATCGTGGCAGGTTAAACATGCAATAGCTGGGTTAGCTTTATATAACTCGTTTCCTTGACTATCTAAAATGCGATTAATAATAAAGGGTTCAATCAGGTAGCCTCCGTTATCAAACACTGCATAACCTCTTGCCATCTCAAGTGGTGTGAATGAGGCGGCACCCAATGCAAGAGCTTCAGTGGCTTGGTATTGATCTCGTGTAAAACCAAAGCGTTGTAAGTAATCAGCAACATATTCAACACCAGTCATTTGTACTGTGCGAACCATCATAACATTCTTGGATTTACCTAAACCCACCCTTAATCTTAGAGAACCCTCGTACACATTTGGAGAATTTTTTGGCGACCAAGGTTTCTGACCATATTTAGAAATAGTGATTGGTGTATCACTTAATGTGGTGGCAAGGGTTAATCCTTTATTCAATGCAGCGGCATAAATAAAAGGCTTTATCGATGATCCAACTTGTACCATTGACTGTGTTGCTCGATTAAATTTACTTTGCTCAAAACTAAAACCGCCCACAATGGCTTCAATTGCCCCATTATCACTATTGAGCGAGACGAGGGCGGAGTTTACTTCAGGAATTTGTCCTAACTCCCAATCGCCTTTTTTATTTTGACGTACCCAAATTTGGTTACCAACATCAATCACTTCTTTTACGGTTGTGGGTGCTTTTCCTTGTGCGGAGTCGTGAATAAATTTTCTTGCCCATTTCATTTCTGTCAGTTTAAGCTCAGCTTTATCGCCGTTCGCTAAGAGAATAGTCGCATTTTCTTTTTTTATATTTAGCACAGCAGCACTTACAAAAGGGTCGGAATAGGGTAATTTACTTAAGTGGTCAATAATTTTTTCTTCGTCCCAAGCCGTACCTTTTGCTTCCCATAACTTTTTTGCCCCTCGCCAACCGTGGCGACGGTCATAATCAATTAAGTTTTCACGAAGGGCAATTTGTGCTTCACGTTGATCGCTAGAAAGTACCGTGGCATACACTTGAAAACCTTTAGTATAAGCCACCTCTTCGCCATAGCGTTTAACCATCTCTTGTCGCACCATTTCAGTAACATAATCTGCTCGGAATTCAAGAGCAGAGCCGTAATATTTAGCTTTGATTGCTTCTGATTTTGCTTTTTCGTACTGCTCTTGCGTAATTTTGCCTACGGTGAGCATTCGATGTAATACCACATTACGGCGATTTTCAGCACGTTTTATCGAATACAATGGGTTCATTGTTGAGGGTGCTTTAGGCAGTCCCGCAATAATGGCGATTTCTGAAAGTGTTAGTTCATTTAAGTTCTTGCCAAAATAGGTTTTCGCAGCGGCTGCAACGCCGTAGGAGCGATAGCCTAAGTAAATTTTATTCAGATACAACTCAAGAATTTCTTGCTTGGTGAGATTTTGCTCAATTTCTACAGCAAGAATCATCTCTTTTAATTTCCGTTTAATTTTGCGTTCAGGAGAAAGAAAAAAATTTCGAGCAAGCTGCTGGGTAATGGTGCTTGCTCCTTCTCGATCACCTCGCATTGAGTTAATCATTGCCCGTGCGATCCCTTTTGGGTCAATCCCTTTATGCTGGTAAAAACGAGTATCTTCGGTGGCAATAATGGCATCAATGAGAGCTTGCGGCACATCATTTAATTTCACAGGAATGCGACGTTGCTCACCGACTTCACCGATTAATTTGCCATCAGCTGTGAAAATTTGCATTGGCTGTTGTAACTCAATATTTTTTAATTGATCCACATTTGGGAGATCTGTCTTTAGATAGGCATAGAGTAATCCGAGTGCAATTACACCTAAAATACATAGGGACAGTAAAGTGCTAAATATCATTTTTGCGATCTTCATCGAAAAATTCTCTTTATGTAAATGACGAAATGTTCATTTAAGGTCAAGATAGCCTTAAACACAAAATAGCCCAGTATAAGCGAAAAAACATAAAAAAACGATTTAATCTAGCGTGTCTTACGATAGAAGAGAAAATTAGAGGAGGAAAATGAGATTTTTGGGTCGAAAAGTTCTGTTTGGTAGAAAAAAGCAGCGTATACAGATAGGAATCAGTCAAAATGACAGGTATATCTGTCTAGTTTGTCAAGATGAGAGCGGTTTTCATTCAACTTGGTATGAAAAAATAGGAAAAGCAGAGCGTAAAAAATACGATCTTGACACACTAGTAAACAAAATAAGACCGCAAGCGGTGCGTTTTACTGAAAAAATTGCAATAGTCCATTGCATACCTTATGAATATATTTGGCGAAAGACATTATTTTTTCCAGTAAATCAGTCAAATGAAACATATTATCGGCAAATTATTCAATATTTAAAACAGGAAGTACCATTGAATATTGAAGATCTTTATTTTGATTATTACATGGAAAAGCTAGAAGAAAATAATGTAATAAAAGTCATTGTGTATGTTTTAAGAAAGGGATTTGCTGATAGTTTAAAGAATACGATTGGTGAGATCGTTTTAGATTGTGAAGCCTATTGCTTTATTCGTGGTATTCATTATTTACTTAGGAAAAATATTGAGTTTGATTTCAATTCAAATACAGAAGAGCGTTATTATAAATTTGGTGGAAAAATCATTCAGATTAATCACAATGGGGTAAAGTTATCTAATTGTACCAGTATTCGAAAAGGGGAATTAATTTCAATTGAGAAATATGCTTTTGAAAAAGACATCTTAGATCCACATCTTTACACTTTAGCACTAGGAGCGTGCTTATGGAATGGCAAGGGATAAATCTTTCTCATTATTACGAGAGAAAATGGGTAAGGAAAAATACGCTTTATTTATCAGGAGGTGGGCTAGTGTTGTTATTTTCTACTCTGCTCTTTTTTTTCTTACAAGTTATTATCGATGAGCGTGTCGAACAGATTCATCAACAAACTAAAATAATAGCAGAAAGACGTAATTTATTGTCTAAGCATAAAATAAATATTGAGCAATTGCAGCAGAAATATGTAAAGCAGAATAGCGATAATCAGCTACTATCACTTTCAAGTGTAGATTTCTTTATTCATTATTTAGAAAACTTTCCAGTTAAAGGCGTGGTAAGTTCTGTATTACTCTTTCATCAAGATGCAACAAAAATTAAAATTTCGGGTTCGTTTATTCATCAACAACAGCTGCATCTATTAGAAAATCAACTAAAGAAGAATATGCAAAAATACCATATTGATTATTTGCAAGGTAATCAAAATCATAAAATGGATTTTGGTGTAACTATTGAGGTTAATGATGAAAAAGTGGTTAATTAGCCTATATATTTCTCCTTCATCTATAGGGTATGTTTTTCTTATTTTTTTACAAAAATATTGGTGGGGGGTGTATGGTGTTTTGTGTCTTGTTATTATCTCATACCCACTTTATCAATCTATTTCTTATAGCCATAATATAGTGATAAATCAACAGGCATTAGATCAGTTAGAACAGGATATTCAACGAGAAGAGAAGCGACTTTTGGCATTAAATAAACATTATGTTAAAAATATTGATCAAGATAAGAATGTGGCAGATCTACATCATACAATTAATGAAATTATTATAAGAAATAACGCTAAAATTGAGCAGGTACAATGGTACGTAAACCGTAATTTAGAGGTGCAAATAAATGTACAACAAAAAAGTAAATTAATTTTAAATTTAATTCGTGATCTAAATCAGGTAGAAAATTTATCTTTTAAAGAGATTACTATCATAAGATTAAATAATCATCACCTTGTTCAATTAGATGCAATTTTAGTGGTTGCTGATTAATTTATGGAGAAATTCAATGAGAGTTATTTATTTACTAATCTTTTCCTGTGTAATGGGATCGACAAGTTATGCTTCTCCATTTTATGATGAAGAAGAATTAATTGAATTTTCTGATCAAACTACAACTAACCAAGAAAGCATTCGTCATAATCATTCTGTCGAACCTGCAGAAAAACAGAAAAAACTCACCGCTTGTAATTTACCTGATAATGTGAACATAAGGCAGATAAAAGATGATTTTGAGAGTCTAAGTTTAGTGGGAGTAGCAAAAATTAATCATATACCTCAAGCATTGTTTATTAATATGAAAGATAGACTAATTGGATTTAAAGTAGGTGATTATATTGAGAATGCATTTATTCAAATCGTAGATATCAATCTAAAACAAATCACTTATATTGATTGGGCTAATACACAAGATTGTCAATCACCTGACACGGTAACGATCAAATTATAGTGCTTTAGAAAAATGTGATTGGATAGGGAATAAAAAGGTATTGGAGAGATGTATGCGTTATTTTATCGTTTTATTGTTAATTTTTACTAATATAGTGAATGCAACACCGATTGCTTTAGTTTTGCGTAATGCACCCACTGCAGAGGTGATTTCTTATTTAAGTAATGAGCTTGAGAAAAATCTGATTATTGTTGATGAGATACCTGAAACAAAATTTATGCGAATAGAGGTCAATGATTTTAATGAAATGCTACATTCTTTTGCTAAATTACATAGTCTAGAGCTTAAGCAAGATAAAAATATCTATTATGTCCATCACAAGATTAAACAAGATCTAACAGAGATGGCATTTGAACCTGAACTTATTACAAAAACGATTCCTTTATATTATGCAAAAGCCTCGGAGCTAATTCATTCGCTGACAGAAGGTCAGGGAGGGGTAATTTCTGATGGAGGTTATATTCATTTTGATAACCGTAGTAATCGCTTAATTATACGAGATACGCCATATACAATTAAAAATATAACGGAATTAGTGAAACTTTTGGATAGACCGACAGAGCAAATTGCGATTGAGGCGAGAATTGTAACAATTAGTAGTGAAAATTTACAGGAATTGGGGGTAAGATGGGGTATTTTTTCACCTTCAGAATCACAACATAGATTTGCAGGCAGTTTGGAAGGAAATGGACGTGCGATAAATAATTTAAACATCAATTTTCCTGTTAGCCAAGCGGCTTCTGCGGTATTGCAAGTTGCGACAATAAATAGCCGTGTTTTAGATTTGGAATTAACTGCACTTGAAAGGGAAAATAGCGTTGAAATTATCGCTAGCCCTAGGCTATTGACGACGAATAAAAAGCAAGCCAGTATCAAGCAGGGTACAGAAATTCCTTATGCACTTTTAGATAAAAAATCAGAGATCAGTGATATTCAATTTAAAGAGGCGGTATTAGGTTTAGAAGTAACGCCACATATTGCAAAGGATAATCAAATTTTATTGGATCTGCTTGTAACACAAAATGCACCGAATAACCAAAATGGTATTAATCAATTAACGACAATTGATAAGCAGGAGTTGAAAACGCAAGTATTAGCAAAACACGGTGAAACCATTGTATTAGGTGGCGTATTTCAGCATTTGATTGCAAAAGGAGAAGATAAAGTCCCTATTTTGGGTAGCATTCCTGTGATTAAATATTTATTTAGCCAAAGTCGAGATAAAATTTCTAAGCGTGAATTAGTTATTTTTGTAACGCCTTATATTATTAAGCCTGATTTGCCAGTTTCCACTGAGAAAAATCAGCAAAAAGCTCGCCAACAAAGCTTACAGGCGAAACAAAAATAGTATGGAAAACTATAGGTGTATGCTAGAATTCTCGACTAACTTTGTTCTTTGATAAATTGAGGTTTTATGAAAATTTCTCCACGCCGCAGAGCTCGTGAATGTGCATTACAAGCACTTTACTCTTGGTATATTTCAAAAGATAGTGTTGAGCAAGTTGAGCTCGTATTTGTTGCTGATCAGGATATGAAAGGGGTGGATATGCCGTATTTTCGTAAATTATTGCGTGGTACGATTGAGAACATTGAGAGTGTTGATGATTTGCTACGCCCCCATTTTGATCGTTCAGAGACAGAAGTTGATCCGATTGAACGTTCATTGTTGCGTTTATCTGCTTATGAATTACGCTATGAGCTAGATGTGCCTTATAAAGTCGCCATTAATGAAGCCATCGAGGTCGCAAAGGTATTTGGATCTGACGATAGTCATAAATACATTAATGGTATTTTAGATAGACTTGCTCCAGCGTTAGGACGTAAGTAATTGCTTTTAGAAAAAGCAAAGAGGCAGAAGAAAATAGAGAACAGAGGTGAAAAATGGGTGAATTTGAACTAATTCGTACTTATTTTAAACAGTATGCAAAACAGCATTCTGATGTTATGTTGGGGATTGGCGATGATTGTGCGATTACATTGCTAAAACCTAATCAACGCCTTGTGACAACAACAGATATGCTTGTTCAAGGGACGCATTTTTTCCCTGATATTTCCCCTGCTGATTTGGCCTATAAAAGTGTTGCGGTAAATTTGAGTGATTTGGCTGCCATGGGGGCGAGGCCTCGCTGGATTTCTCTCGCTTTGTCTTTACCTCGAGTTGATTCGGTTTGGCTTGAGGCTTTTAGTCGTTCGTTATTTGAAATTTTAACGCAATATAATGTGGCATTAATTGGGGGAGATACCGTTAGAGGTGAATTATCTTTAACAATTACAGCCCAAGGCGTATTGCCGCAAGCGGTCGGATTATTGCGAAAAAATGCAAAAGTAGGCGACTGGATTTTTGTTTCTGGCTCGTTAGGCGAGAGTGCGGCGGGTTTAGATATTCTATTTCAATCGCCTCCGAAGCCACTGAGTGCCAGCCAGCAATGGTTAGTGAAACGTCATTTATCGCCTACGCCGAGGGTAGAGCTCGGGCAATTCTTAACTCAATTCTCTCAGTGTGCAATTGATATTTCCGATGGATTGCTTGCGGATTTAAGGCATATTTTGGAGCAAAGTCAGGTAGGCGCTGAAATTAGGCTTGAACAATTGCCACTGTCTGATGAGCTATTGGAAAATTATTCATTGGAACAAGCTGAAAAATTTGCTTTAACAGGGGGCGAGGATTATGAACTCTGCTTTACCGTTTCTGATGAACAAATGGCTTTATTTTCGCAGGCTGTGAAGCATTTTGATGTGTCTTGTCACTGTATTGGTCGAATCACGGCTAAGACAGGTAAGCTTGAGCTAACTAAGCAAGGAAAAGTGGTTTCAATTTCTTCTCAAGATGGTTTTCATCATTTTAATTAAAATCTATGAATTTAAAAAATCCTTATCATTTTCTAGCCTGTGGTTTTGGAGCAGGCTTGATTAAACCTGCTTCAGGTACTTGGGGATCATTGGTTGGTGTATTGCTTGCAATTTTATTGTGGAAACTCACCGCTTCGACATGGTTTTTTGTGTTATTAACAGCGTTATCTTTTTTATTCGGTTGCTATATCTGTCAAAAAGTGAGTGATGATATAAATAGCTATGATGATGGGCGGATTGTATGGGATGAAATCGTGGCTATATTCCTTATCTTCAGCTTTTTGCCAGAGCATAGTGGGCTGTTTTATTTACTCACTTTTATCTTCTTTCGGTTATTTGATATTGCGAAACCGTTTCCCATTCGCCGTGCAGATTTATCTCTAAAGGGCGGATTTGGCATTATGTTTGATGATATTTTAGCTGGCATATATACATTATTTTCTCTTTATCTGATTACTTGGTTAATTTAGTATGTGGACAATTTTTCTTTTACATATTGTAGGGCTAATTAGTCCTGGTCCTGATTTCTTTTATGTAACTCGCAAAGCAATGTCTGAAAGCTCTCGGAGTGCATTTTTTGCAAGTTTAGGTATTACATTAGGTGTTGGGTTTTGGACGCTGATTGTACTTTTTGGATTAGCTTTTATAAATAAAGTATTGCCTTCATTCCAATCTTTTTTGATGGTATTGGGGGGCGGCTATTTGGCTTATTCGGGACTAGGTATGGTACAAGTAAAAAAGAATGCAAAATGGGATAACAGTAGCTACACCGTCAAACATTACTCTGCTTGGGAGCAAATTCTCAAAGGACTAATGATTAATTTATCCAATCCTAAAATTGTTGTCTTTTTTAGTAGCGTGTTGGCAGGATATACTGCTCAATTAACTACTTTTTCTGAACTATTTGCTGTTTTATTTTTGCTTATATCAAGTTCATTGGCGTATTTTAGTTTGGTTGGCGTGTTATTTTCTCGCAAACCGATTCGAGATTTTTACGCTAAAAACAGCCGTTACCTAGATAATATTGCAGGTGTAATATTTATTTTATTTGGTTCAAAATTAATTTATGAAGGCTTTATCGCACTGATATAAAAAAGTAAAAATAGCAGGAGTTAAATGTGTTATTAATTATAGATAATCACGATTCGTTTACCTTTAATTTAGTCGATCTATTTCGGCAAATTGATGTCAAAGCACAGATTGTTTCTGTTGAGCAGCTAAATTTAGATGATGTAGATCAGTTTAGCCATATCTTGATCTCACCAGGTCCAGATGTGCCGAGAGCCTATCCGCAGCTATTTCAAATGTTAGAGCGTTATCATCAAAGTAAATCCATTTTAGGCGTATGCTTAGGGCATCAAACATTGTGCGAATTTTTTGGTGGTACGCTTTACAACCTCAATCAGGTACGCCACGGACAAAAGCGTCTGATTACACAGCACCAGCCTTTTCTCTTATTTAAGGGATTACCAACTCAATTTGAAGTGGGGTTGTATCATTCTTGGGCAATTTTGCAAAATTCACTCGAGAACTCACCGCTTACCGTAACTGCTACTTGTGATCAAAATGTCGTGATGGCGGTGAAGCATGATGAACTGCCGATTTATGGTGTTCAATTTCACCCTGAATCTTTTTTAACGGAATATGGTAAGCGTATTTTGCTTAATTGGTTAGCTTGAGCCTTGAAGCGTGAGGGATAAATGGTTGTGGATCGGCATTGGGTATAATTTCCATTTCAGGAATATCCCATTCCAGTCTTTCTAATTGACTTTCCTTTTTCTGTTCGTTTTTTGTCTCTTCTGCTTTTTCTTTCTCTTTTTCCAGCTCCGAGTGGCGAATTAAATCAAGTTGCTCTGGAGTAGGTTGATTAATAAGTAATTTACGTCCAATCTCTACACGAGGGTCGAGCCAAATAGCAAGAACGGCATCATTGAAATCTTGGTTAAACTCTTCTGGTATGACAGTATCATTCAAAATGAAATAGCCTTTTTCTTTGAGTGCGATGTAACTTAATAAATCATCTTTTTTGATATTAGGAATAATTTTGCGTAATCGATCAACAATATCGTCTTGCTCAGGCAATGTGATGCCTAGATTTGACCAAGAACGAGCAAGTGAAATAGCAAAATCACGTCCATCAACAGGTTTAGCATATTTTAACGTTAGCATTAAGGGGCGAGTATTCGGAGTATAACGCCCATCTTCGGAAAAGAGGGTGATATTGTAAATGGTGAATGGTCCCCAACTGTAGTCGGCGTCGTTAATTTTTTTCCAATTTGCAGAGACAATGCCGCTGCAAAATAGTAGGCATATTGCGATAATATTTGAATGAGACATTGTGAATCCGTTAGCAGAAAAAACAGAAAATGGGCGACCATTATAACGTGAATAATCGTTTTATTTTATTTCTTTTTCGGATTTAATTTTTTCTTTTGTGCCTTTCAGTAGATACAGGGAGGAAAATTTTTTGCAATTTTTTTCGTAAATTTTGACCGCTGCTGCTTGACAAAATGCGGGGGGGGGGGGGGATAATCTCCAGTTAAATCGGTATGTATTTGAAATACTGATTTTGTTTTTTCATAGAGTAAACCTGAAGCTCTCGCAAGTTTTCGCTTGTGAGAGCCTTTTTTCATTTTTAGCGGTTAGTTTTTTCAGTATTTTGCAGTGGTCTAAGATCGAGTTTTTTCATTAGCAGTTGGTCTTTATCCTCTTCTGGGTTTTCTGTGGTCAGCAGTTTATCACCATAGAAGATAGAGTTTGCCCCCGCCATAAAACAAAGTGCTTGCATTGCTTCAGGCATATCGCTTCTGCCAGCAGATAATCTGACATAACTTTTTGGCATCGTGATTCTTGCGACTGCAATCGTACGGACAAATTCTGTCCAATCTAAATTTGCGGCTTCCGCCAACGGCGTTCCTTCTACCTTGACTAATTGGTTGATTGGTACGCTTTCAGGCTGTGGGTCGAGATTGGCGAGGCTGGCGATAAGTCCTGCTCGCTCTGGACGTGTTTCGTTCATGCCGACAATCCCGCCGCAACAGATTTTTAAACCAGCATTTCGGACTTTGCCTAAGGTGTCCATTCGGTCATCGTGAGAACGTGTATGTACAATTTGGTTGTAACGTTCTGGGTCGGTATCCAAATTATGGTTGTAATAATCTAAGCCTGCGTCTTTAAGATTTTCTGCCATACCTTCTTCAAGCATACCGAATGTGCCGCAAGTTTCTAAGCCGAGATTTTTAACCGCGGTGATAATTTTTGAGACAACTTCAATATCTTTCGGTTTTGGTCCACGCCAAGCGGCTCCCATACAGAAACGGCTGGCTCCACGTGCTTTAGCAATCAGGGCTTTCTCAATAATTTCTTCGACTTCTAGCATTGTTTGGCGTTCCAGCCCTGTGTCATAGCGTGCGGATTGCGGGCAATATTCGCAATCTTCTGGGCAGCCACCTGTTTTAATCGAGAGTAGGGTTGAAAGCTGAATTTCCTGCGGATTAAAATGTTCACGGTGAATCTGTGCGGCTTTAAAAACTAATTCCATAAAAGGCATCGCAAATAGCTCTTCTACTTGGCATTTACGCCAGTATTGTGCGGTTGGGTGAGGGGTGAGTTCACTTTTTGCTTTAAGGCGAAGATTAAAAGTTGTCATTTTTTATCCTTTTCTTAGCAACACTTACCATACATCACTAGCTTCTACGGTATTTTGTATGCTGTTTTACTGCTTTTTTTATTTGGCGTGTGTTGGTGCGGCGGCGATTTTTAGATACATCAACTTTAGTTTCTGTTTCTGCATTTAAGCCAACGAGTTGTCGTAAATAGTTTACTTGCTCTAATCCCATTTCTTCCCAGCCGCCACGAGGTAAGCTTTTTTCTAATTTAATATTGCCGTAACGAATGCGGATCAGACGGCTGACCTGAATGCCTTGTGATTCCCACAAGCGGCGAACTTCACGGTTACGCCCTTCGGTTAAGGTCACATCAAACCATTGGTTAATGCCTGTTCCGCCCACCGCTTTAATTTGTTTAAATTGTGCAGTTCCATCTTCAAGTTGAACACCTTTGCGAAGGCGCTGCAGCATCGCTTCATCAACTTCTCCGAAGACACGGACGGAATATTCACGTTCGACTTCACGACTTGGGTGCATTAGGCGGTTAGCTAACTCACCGTCGGTGGTGAAAAGTAATAAGCCAGAGGTATTAATATCCAAGCGACCGACGGAAATCCAGCGTGATCCTGTTAAGCGAGGTAGACGATCAAAAACTGTTGAGCGTCCTTCAGGATCGGAACGGGTGCAAAGTTCTCCCTCAGGTTTGTAATACATTAATACTCGGCAGATTGCTTTTTGGGTTGGAATGAGACTAATTAGATTACCATCAATGCGAATTTTGGTGCTGGAGCTGACTTGAATTCGGTCACCGAGTGTCGCCATTTTTCCATCAACGCTAACACGTCCTTGTGCAATGACTTGCTCAATTTCTCGACGTGAACCTTGCCCTGCTCTGGCAAGGATCTTTTGTAATTTTTCACCAACAGGGCTTTTTTCTGTTTTTATATTCTTTTCCGTTTTTATATTTCTTGCTGCCGTTATTTTTTTCGCAGTCTGCACATTTTGCGAAGAAATTGACCGCTTGTTAGCCGTTCTTGATTTTGTGCTGCTGCGGCTGGCATTGTTGCTGTTACTGTTGGTGTGGTTGCTATTCGTGTTGTTAGTGTGATGACGAAATGTTTTCATTATAAAATTTCCTTATGTCGCTTTCACAAGCGTCAGATTTATGGTTATTCAAAAGGGCTTGGATCGCCAGAGCCTATGCGAATAATGTCAGGGTGAGATTGAGTGAGATCGATAACTGTAGTTGGAGATTGTCCTAGATAGCCGCCGTGTATAATAAGATCTACGGAATGTTCTAGACTCTCTCGAATTTCATCAGGGTTGGATTGTGTTTGTTCTTCGTTAGGTAAGATGAGTGAACAAGATAAAATCGGTTCGCCCAGTGCCTTTATGAGTGCTAATGCGATTAGGTTGTTTGGGACACGCAATCCAATTGTTTTACGCTTGGTGAGTAATCTGCGAGGGACGTCTTTTGTCGCAGGCAGAATAAAAGTGTAAGGATTAGGTACGTTATTTTTTATTAAGCGATAGGATTGGTTATCAACCAGTGCATAAGTTGAAAGCTCAGATAAATCACCGCAAATTAAGGTGAAATTATGGTTTTCAGGGAGCTTACGAATTGCCACTATTCTATCCATTGCGTGTTTATTGCCTAAGGCACAGCCTAGAGCATAACCAGAATCGGTAGGATAAACGATGACACCACCTTGCTTAATGATCTCGATTGCTTGGTTTATTAGACGCACCTGCGGATTGTCTGGGTGGATATAAAAAAATTGGCTCATAATTTAAGGTTGAAGATGACAAACAAATGGGAGAAAAATCAATGAAATAAGGACTAAATCAGCATTTAGTCCTTATTTGTTGTGATATTAAAGTTTTGCTGACAACATAGCTTCTAATTTTTCTTGATCAATCGCAAACTTGCGAATGCCTTCGGCTAATTTATCAACAGCCATTGGATCTTGGTTATGTTCCCAATAAAATTCGGCTTCTGTCAGTGGCGTTGGGCGAGCTTTTACTTCGCCTGTGTAGCTGAGTTTACGCTCAAGCGGTGCGTCGTTTTGTTGAAGCTCTTTTAATAATGCTGGTGCGATAGTGAGGCGATCACAGCCTGCAAGTTCGGTAATTTCACCAACGTTACGGAAACTTGCACCCATAACAATAGTGCTGTAGCCGTGTTGCTTGTAGTAGTTATAGATAGAGGTAACAGAAATTACACCAGGGTCTTGTGCAGGTTCATATTCTTTTTTATCGCTGTTTGCTTTATACCAGTCTAAAATACGTCCGACGAAAGGTGAAATTAAATAGACCCCAGCTTCTGCACAGGCACGAGCTTGTGCTTGTGAGAATAATAAGGTGAGGTTACAGTTAATGCCTTCTTTTTCAAGGATTTCTGCCGCTTTAATGCCTTGCCACGTTGAAGCGATTTTGATCAAAATGCGATCATTGCTGATACCAGCTTCGTTGTATAACGAGATTAATTTGCGTGCTTTAGCGATCGTTTTTTCCGTGTCGTAAGAGTAGCGAGCGTCCACTTCGGTTGAGATACGTCCAGGTACGATTTTCAAAATTTCTAAGCCGATATTCACGGCTAATTTATCTTCCGCATCAACTAATTGCTGTGCTTTGTCATCGCTCTTTGATTTTGCGTAAGCAATGGCTTCGTCAATTAATGAGGCGTATTGTGGCAATGATGAAGCACTTAAGATAAGAGATGGGTTAGTTGTTGCATCTTCGGGTTGATATTGTTTAATCGCTTCAATATCACCAGTATCAGCAACTACGACAGTCATTTGGCGTAATGTATCAAGTTGGCTCATATAATTTCCTCTTTGTATATGTAGAAAAGTTGGACACTATCATACCAGTAATTGCTTTAAAAACTCTAGAATTTTATGTCCTCAAATACGTTTTTGTTTCGTTTTCACTTTCTTTTTTCCCTGAAGAATGGCGAAAATGGTTGAAAGACGTAATTTGGGGGTAAAAAATAGTGTTGAGATAATATACAATGCCAGTGTGAATATTGGCAGCGATATGGCAGGAGGTGATGATGAATATCTTTGTCCTTGAGAATAGTTTTCTGCAATTAACCCTTTCTGATTTTGGTGCATCTTGGCTTTCGTGCAAGCTGAAGTTAGCCGCTGAGCAGCGAGAGGTGTTAGTGACGACCTCTGCAGAATATTGGCATAAACAGACCGCTTATTTTGGTGCGACGATTGGGCGTTATGCCAATCGTATTGCTCACGCCCAATATCAGTTAAATGGGAAGTGTTATAGGCTTGCTAAAAATAATGGTGAGCATAATTTGCATAGCGGTGGGCTGCATCTAGATAGCGGTCAGCAAGGGGCGGATCGCTGTGTATGGACGGTGCTGGAGCGATCCGCACAAGCGGTGAGATTTGGCAAAATTTTTGCAGAGGGTGAGCAAGGTTTTGGTGGAGAGGTTACAGCTACGGTGGAATATCGCCTTAATGGTAAGCAAGTGGAGATTTATTTCAATGCGGATACTAATGCCGACACGCCATTGAACTTGACCAATCACGCCTATTTTAATTTGCAAGGTTCGCCGACTGTACTGGAACATCAGCTTCAAATTTGGGCAGATTATTACTTGCCAGTGGGAACGGACGGCATTCCCAATGCTCCCCTTAGGGCAGTGGAAAATACTAGCTTTGATTTCCGTAAGGCGAAAAAAGTGGGAGCGGAATTACTTGCTGATGACGATCAAAAGGCGGTTAAGGGATACGATCACGCTTTTTTGCTTTCAAAGGTGGAAACATTTTCTGAAAATTCAACCGCTAGCCCTGCAAATGCGGTGTTGTCAGTGGCTGATTTAAGTCTTGAGCTTCGTACCTCAATGCCTGCGTTGCAGCTTTATACAGGCAACTGGCTGGCAGGGCAGCCAACACCAGCAGGTAAGCAATATGGTGATTATGCAGGTTTGGCACTTGAGCCTGAATTTTTACCCAATTCGCCAAATCAGCCTGAATTAGCCCAATTTGGTGGAATCACTAAAGCGGGTGAGCCTTATCAACATTTTATTTTTTATCAATTTAATTTCTAATTTTATTTTGCTCTCTTCGTTATGTGGCATTCTATTCGTCGATCTAGAGGAGAAGTGGTTTTTTATTCGACTTATTATTCAACGAACAAATTGCGAAAATCTTTAGGTGTGCCTAGATTTTCTTTGTGAAAAACAGCGTAGAGGTATTGTACTGATGGGTAGCCACAACTGTTGGAGACTTCTTGGATAGGCATATTGGTAAATTGCAACATATATTTGGCTTTTTCAAGTTTTTCTTCGTGGATTACCTGATGAATGGTTTTGTTCATTTCGGTGCGGAAGCGTTGTTCTAAATTGGAGCGGGAAACTCGCAGGTGATCTAATACTTGTTCGGTTTTAATCCCTTGGCAGGCTCGATGACGGATAAAGTGCATTGCCTGAATGACAAGTGGATCTCTTAATGAGCGGTAGTCGGTAGAGGCTCGTTGTTCCACTTTGTGCGGTGGTACGATAATAGATGTTTTACTAACCATTTTACCATTGAGCAACTGGTGCAGTAATTTTGCTGCTTGATAGCCGATTTGTTTCGTGCCTTGTGCCACTGAAGAAAGTGATACTCGAGAAAGAAATTGGATCAGTTCTTCGTTATCAATGCCAATTACACAAAGTTGGTCGGGAACAGCAATATTGAGGGCTTCGCAAGCTTGCAATAAATGTCTCGCTCGGGCATCGGTAACAGCGATAATACCTGTATGTGGCGGAAGAGATTTGATCCATTCGCATAGTTTGGCTTGCGTTTCGTCCCAATGGCTAGATTGAGTCTTTTCGCCTAAGTAAACAAAGCTCGGTAAATCGTGTTTTTGTATAAGTTGATTGAATGCATTAAGACGTTCATTCGCCCAATGCTTTTCGCTGTGAGTTAGTAAGCCATAAAATGCAAATTGGGTAATCCCTTTTTCTTTTAAATGCTGAAAAGCAAGTTCGACTAAGGCATAGTTATCGGTTGCTACATAGGGTACGGGAGGATAGTGGTTCGGATTTTGGTATGAACCACCTACAGCAACGGTTGGCACGTTAATATGCTTTAATTTTTCTACCGTTTCGAGATCGTCAAAATCAGCGATAATGCCATCAATTGCGAGACTTTCGATATTTTCTTTGTGGTAAACAAAATCATCTTCCACAAAAATATCCCACATACATTGCGAAACTTGAATATATTGCCCTATTCCTTCAATGACGCCACGATCGTAAACTTTATTTGCGTTAAAAAGTAAGGCAACTCGGAAAGTCGGGTTGTGAGCTTTTTCTCGCACGGCACGATTCTCCTCATTTATTTTATTTGTGAGATAACGAGAAAAATAGATAAAAGACTGCTCACCACAAAAAGAGCGGTCAGATTTTCCCTCATTTTTGCATATTAGGCTTTTTTCTTGCTCATCGTATCAGCCCATACTGCGAGCAACAAAATGCCACCTTTGACAATATATTGCCAAAAGGTTGGGACATCAAGCATACTCATTCCATTATCTAATAGGGCAATAATTAATGCCCCAATCACGACGCCATAAACAGAGCCGATACCGCCTGCTAAACTTGCTCCGCCGATGACACAAGCTGCAATCGCATCTAGTTCAGCATTTTGCCCAGCTGATGGAGCACCAGCACCAAGTCGAGAAGTTAAGATAAGTCCTGCAATAGCAACCATAAAACCGTTAATTGCAAAGATCATTAATTTTACTTTTTCAACATTGATACCTGATAATTTGGCTGCTTCAATGTTTCCACCAATAGCATAAATATGACGACCAAATGCGGTTTTTCTTGCCATAAACATTCCTGCTACAGCGAGAATCGCAAGAATTAGAACAGGGAATGGAATACCACGATAATCATTAAGTAAGTAAATTGCACCTAAAACACAAATTGCAAATAAACCATACTTCATAATTTCTTGGTTAATGGCTGGTATATTTAAATTTAAACGCTGGCGAGCTTTACGTTGGTAATTGCCCCAAAGAACGAAACATAAAATTGCCACGCCACCAAGCATTAAACCTATGGTGTCTGAGAGGTAGCTTTGCCCGATAGTTGTCATATCACTACTTACTGGTGAAATGGTCGTACCGTTGGTTAAACCAATGAGCATTCCCCGAAATGCGAGCATACCTGCTAAGGTAACAATGAATGATGGTACTTTTCGGTAAGCAACCCACCAACCATTCCACGTCCCGAGTAAGAAACCTAGTGCAAGTGTTATGATAATCGTAAGAGGTAAAGGCCAACTCCACCAAACATCAGCAATTGCAGCAAAACCGCCTAATAATCCCATCATTGATCCAACAGAAAGATCGATTTCAGCAGAAATGATGATAAACACCATGCCAATCGCCAAAACTCCTGTAATGGACGTTTGGCGAAGTAGATTTGAGATATTTCTTGCACTGAGGTAAGCCCCGTCGGTTGAGATTGTGAAAAATGCCATAATGACTACAATCGCAATCAGCATAATATAAACTTGCAAGTTTATTGATTTTAATTTTGACATAATTACTCCTTGAGTGCGACTTCCATCACTCTTTCTTGAGTGAGGTTATCGTTAATTAAATTCGCCTTTATCCGACCTTGGTGCATAACGAGTACTCTATCGCTAATGCCAAGAACTTCAGGTAATTCTGATGAAATGACAATAATTGCCACGCCTTCTTGAGCAAGGCGATTAATCAGTTTATAAATTTCATATTTTGCTCCCACGTCAATCCCTCGTGTGGGTTCATCTAAAATCAGAATTTGAGGTTTGAGTAATAGGCATTTTGCCAAGATAGCTTTTTGTTGATTTCCACCACTCAGTCGTCCAATAGCCAAATCAGGGGATGATGTTTTTACCTTTAATTTAGCAATGGATTGTTCAATAATGGTTTCTTCCAAGGCTTCATTAATCAATTGTTTACCAAAACAGTATTGCTTCAGTGAGGCAAGAGAGATGTTTTTGCCTACACTCATAATTGACACAATGCCGTGTTTTTTACGATCTTCTGGCACCATCACAATGCGATGAGCAATCGCTTGTGTACAGTTTTGAATGGTAATTTCTTGTTGGTTGAGGTAAATTTTTCCTCGCCACTTCCCTTGGTATGAACCAAATAAGCATTGCACCATCTCAGTGCGACCAGAACCAACAAGTCCTGCTACACCAAGTATCTCACCTGAATGTAGTGAAAAATTAGCATTGTCTACCCGCTTTATGTGAGTATTCACAGGGTGCCACGCTGTCAGATTTTCCACTCGAAAAATTTCATTACCAATTTGATGTGGTGCATGTGGGTAAAGTGAGGTAATTTCACGACCTACCATCATTGTGATGATGTCACCTTCACCCATTCCTGTCGCAGAACGAGTACCAATATGTTCCCCATCTCGAATAACACAAATTTTGTCAGAAATGGCTTTTACTTCATTTAATTTATGTGAAATATAGATACAGGCAATATTGTGTGCTTTTAAATCTTTAATGAGATTAAGTAAAATCTCCGTTTCTTTTTCGGTAAGTGAAGCCGTTGGTTCATCAAGAATAAGCAATCTAACTTGCTTATTAAGAGCTTTGGCTATTTCAACTAATTGTTGTTGCCCTAACCCTAATTCACCCACTTTGGTATTTGGATCAATATCAAGCTGTACTTGTTGTAATAATGTTTTACAACGTAAGTACATTTCATTGTCGTCAGTAATCCCCGAACGAGTCATTTCATTACCAAGGAACATATTTTCCAGAACACTCATATTCTTAACTAATGTTAATTCTTGATGAATGATTGAAATACCTTTTTCTTCAGTTTCCTTGATATTTTTAGCGGTCAGTTTCTCCCCTGAGAAATAGATTTCACCTTGATAATCTCTATGAGGGTAAATGGCACAAAGTACTTTCATTAAAGTTGATTTTCCAGAACCATTTTCACCACATAAAGAGAGGATTTCACCCATTTCTAAGGAGATAGAGATATTATTTAATGCGACAACTTCACCAAATTTTTTAGTGATTTGTTTCATTTCGAGTAAAGCCATATCTGACTCCTATTGGAAAGAGAGGACAGTGCGGTATTCCAGCCGCCCTTAATTTTGAAGATTATTTTTCAATTGCTTCTTTGGTATGGAAGCCATCTTTAATAATTGTGGCATCTACATTTTCTTTTGTAACTGCAATAGGCTCTAATAAGTATGATGGCACATCTTTTGAACCATTGTCGAGTTTCGCATTGCTTTCAGGTGTTTCACCTTTACCAAGCTGTACTGCTATTTCTGCTGCTTTATCGGCTAATTTCGTAATCGGCTTATAAACAGTCATTGTTTGTGTACCTGCTATAATACGTTTAATTGCGGCTAGGTCGGCATCTTGACCTGAAATAGCGACTTTACCAGACAAACCTTGGGCAGAAAGAGCTTGGATTGCACCGCCTGCAGTCGCATCATTAGATGCCACAACAGCATCAATGTTATTTTTGTTAGCGGTTAAGGCATTTTCCATAATTTGTAGTGCTTTTTCGGCTAGCCAAGAATCCACCCATTGATCGCCTACTACCTTGATTTTTCCGCTATCAATATGTGGCTGAAGCATATTCATCTGACCTTTACGGAAAAGTTTGGCATTATTATCAACGGGGCTGCCGCCCATCAGGAAATAATTGCCTGTCGGTTTTTGTTCAATGATACTTTTGGCTTGTAATTCGCCGACTTTTTCATTATCAAAAGACACATAAAAATCCAAATCCGCATTATTGATCAAGCGGTCGTAAGCTAACACTTTAATGCCTTCTTGTTTTGCTTCACTGATGATGTTACTTAATACATCGCCATTGAAAGGAATAATAACAAGTACATCAATGTTTTTATTGATCATATTTTCAATCTGAGAGATTTGGGTTGTGGCATCACCATTTGCAGATTGTACAAATACTTTTGCACCAAGACTTTCTGCTTTTTTCACAAAAATATCTCGGTCTTTTTGCCAGCGTTCTAAACGTAAGTCATCAATTGATACCCCAATAGTGAGATCTTTAGCTAATGCTGGTGTGCTGAATAAACTTAACGTAGTGATAGCTGAAAGTAAGGCTGTTTTCAGTTTCATAGAAATACTCCTTTCGAATATGCCATAAGAATTTGGGTGAGGATTAAAGATTAAACTCAATAATAGTTTGCAAGGGATAAATCACTTATTCAATTACGAGATTTTCTAATCTAATTATGTTTTTTCGTTTTTGTGAGCTAGCTCACATTAACGAATTAAGATAATCCAAAAAACAAAATTACATAATTGAACACAAAGTGAGATTGTTTGAGGATAACGCTGAAATTTATTTTGAATAGAGGAGAAAAACGATGGCTAGTTACTTCAATAATATTGCAAAAGTGAACTACGAAGGGGAAAGTTCTACCAATCCTTTTGCGTATAAACATTACAACTCAGAGCAAGTGATTCTTGGCAAAACAATGGCACAACACTTACGTCTAGCGGTCTGTTACTGGCATACTTTTTGCTGGAATGGGAGTGATATGTTTGGTGTAGGGGCATTGGATCGCCAATGGCAAAAAGTAGCAGATCCATTGGGCGGTGCAAAACAAAAAGCAGAGATTGCTTTTGAATTTTTCAGCAAATTAGGCTTGCCTTACTACTGTTTCCACGATGTAGATATTGCCCCAGATGCACCAACATTTAAAGAATATCAATATAACGTGAACACCATTGTGGATCTGTTGGCTCAAAAACAAGCAGAAACGGGCGTGAAATTATTATGGGGAACAGCAAACTGCTTTACTAATCCTCGTTATATGTCTGGGGCTGCAAGTAATCCAAATCCAGAGGTATTTGCGTGGGCTGCGGCTCAAGTTGTTAGTGCAATGGAAGCAACCAAAAAATTAGGTGGCGAAAACTATGTATTATGGGGTGGACGTGAGGGCTATGAAACTTTATTAAACACGGATTTAAAACGTGAACGTGAGCAGCTCGGTCGCTTTATGCAAATGGTGGTGGAACACAAACATAAAATTGGTTTCAAGGGAACCTTATTGATCGAGCCAAAACCGCAAGAGCCAACCAAGCACCAATACGACTATGATGTGGCAACGGTGTATGGTTTCTTAAAACAGTTTGGTTTAGAAAAGGAAATCAAGGTAAATATTGAAGCAAATCATGCGACATTAGCAGGACACACTTTCCAGCACGAAATCGCTTCTGCAGCGACCTTGGGGATTTTTGGTTCAATTGACGCTAATCGAGGGGATCCGCAATCAGGTTGGGATACTGACCAATTCCCAAATAGTGTAGAAGAAAACACGCTTGTGATGTATGAAATCCTCAAAGCAGGTGGATTTACCACAGGTGGTTTCAACTTTGATGCGAAAATCCGCCGTCAAAGTATTTATCCTGACGATCTTTTCCACGCACATATTGGGGCAGTTGATGTGTTAGCTCTCTCGTTTAAACGTGCAGCGAAAATGATTGAAGATGAAACTTTGCAAAAATTAGTCAATGCGCGTTATTCAGGTTGGGATTCTGATTTTGGTAAAAAAATTCTTTCTGGTTCAGCATCATTGCAAGATTTAGCGAATAAAGTGGCTGCGGAAGAACTTAATCCTCAACCTGTTTCAGGTCAGCAAGAATACTTAGAAAATCTAGTAAATAGCTATATTTATCGTTAATTGACAAGCGGTGTGATTTTTGCAAATTTTTACCAAAATCACACCGCTTTAAGGAGTACTTATGTATATCGGGATTGATCTTGGCACATCGGGCGTGAAAGTGGTGCTATTAAACGAGGAACAACAAATTGTGGCGAGTGCTAGCCAAAGTTTACCGATTTCTCGTCCTCAACCTCGTTGGTCGGAGCAAGATCCGCAAGATTGGTGGAATGCAGTTGATACGGCAATGTTGGCGTTATCACAGCGAACAGATTTGTCAGCGGTAAAAGCGATTGGCTTAACAGGGCAAATGCACGGTGCAACGTTACTCGATAAGGCTGATAACGTGATTTCACCCGCTATTTTATGGAATGATGGACGCAGTGATGTTGAATGTGCAGAACTGGAACAACTTGTACCAACCTCTCGTCAAATTACAGGCAATGTAATGATGTCAGGTTTTACTGCCCCAAAATTAAAATGGGTAGCGAAAAATCAACCTGCTATTTTCAGCCAAGTGGCAAAAGTGCTATTACCGAAAGATTACTTACGCTTAGCAATGACGGGCGAATATGGTTCGGATATGTCAGATGCTTCAGGTACAATGTGGCTTGATGTTGGCAAACGTGATTGGAATAAAGATTTATTGAACGCTTGTGGACTGGATTTAGATAAAATGCCTACATTATTTGAGGGAAATCAAATCACAGGCTATTTACGCCTAGAACTTGCGAGTCATTGGAAATTAAATACCGTGCCTGTTGTGGCTGGTGGTGGTGATAATGCAGTTGGAGCAATTGGCATAGGTTTACACCAAGCAGGGCAAGCAATGCTTTCGCTTGGTACTTCAGGGGTTTATTTTGTCGTGACGGATCAATTCCACGCAAATCCAGAAAAAGCGGTACATAGTTTTTGCCACGCTCTACCAAATCGTTGGCATTTGATGTCGGTTATTTTAAGTGCTGCATCGGCAGTGGATTGGGCAAAAAATATGACAGGTATGCCTGATGTGGCAACATTGTTCCAACAGGTCGAAAAAAATACCGCTTATTCTGAGGCAATTTTCCTACCTTATTTATCTGGTGAGCGAACACCGCATAATGATCCTTATGCGAAAGGTATTTTCTGGGGATTAGGGCATAATGATAATGCGATAACACTTACACAAGCGGTCGTGGAAGGCGTCAGTTTTGCAATGGCAGACGGTATTGATGTTCTGCACGAAACAGGTGTAAAAGCGGATAATATCGCTTTAATTGGTGGCGGTGCGAAAAGTGCCTATTGGCGACAGTTGTTAGCAGACATTACTGGGAAAACGTTTGAGTACCGCACAGGGGGCGATATAGGACCTGCATTAGGGGCAGCGAAATTAGCTCAAATCGCTTTAAATCCGAGTGTAGACATTGTCACTTTATCCCAACATCTCAATTTAGAAAGTGTTTATGAACCAAACTTGGTAAAAACGGCAATCTATGCAGAGAAACGAGCAAAGTATCGGGAAATTTATGCTAGATTAAAAGGGTTATAACCAAAGCGTTCTAAAATAAAATCCTTTTTACAAATAAAAATAGTCGAACCTTAGAATAGTGGTTCGACTATTTTTTATCAAGAATTAGGGTGCCTTCCATAAATTAGATAATTTTCGTAAAGCAATATATTGTTTTTTGTTAGTACTACAAAGGAAAAATAATTCTATAAATTATAATAGGAGGGATTTAGCAGGATTAGCATACCTAAGTATGCACGTTTCTTGATAGGAAAAAAGTAGCATAAGGGAGTTAAAACAGACTGCTTATAAAGCACCAAGCGGTTAGTTTTGTGTTAAAAGTTGTCAATTTGCTCAAAAATTGTATGAACAATAAATTTTTAATGTTTTTTTGCAAAAATAGGTTGCATAGATTTTGAATTTACCTATAATGCACGGCACACAACGACGCACTGTTGTGCTTGATGAGATTTGAGATAGCGGTGCGTCGTTGTTTTTTGCTCTTTAACAAAGAATCAGACAATCTGTGTGGGCACTTGTTTGGGTTAGTTTAGATATATAATTGAATATTTTGAATATAACTTAATAGGTGCTTGAACTAGAAATTCATATTTTATGTATGTTTATTGGTGTGTTTATACTATTGATAGATAATACATAGAAAAGATAATGTCAGGCAGATATTGAGCGATTGAACTTTTAAATTGAAGAGTTTGATCATGGCTCAGATTGAACGCTGGCGGCAGGCTTAACACATGCAAGTCGAACGGTAACAGG
>NZ_SLXJ01000003.1 GCF_004345745.1 Nicoletella semolina
CGGTCAATGTCTAGCTTTAATTGTTTATGTGAACCAACCGTCAGTTCTTGTAGTTTCTGATTGATAATAGACTGGTTCTTTAGGGCGGCGATTAGAGCAGCGTCTTTGGGGCTGTTTCCAAATGGTAGCAACTTCATTGATACCAATGATGAATTAGATAAATTTCTGTCTGCTAATATCTCTTGTGCTTGTGTAGCTAACTCTTTGATTCCAATTTTTTTACCATTTCCGATATTTTCCATTATTTCTGACTTATTCCTTAGCACTTCCGTAACCTTAAGATATTGTGCTTCTGCTAAGCCTAACATTAATTTTTGTTGAGGCATTGGCAAAGACGGTAGTAATTCCTGCATACGTTTATAAATCCCATTCGCATACACGCCATTATAAGTAATCTTTGCAAAACTATCGAGAGTAAGAAGTTCAAGTTCTGTTTTCACATTATCTGAGATTTGCTCATGTCTATTATTAAGATATTCTTGGCTTTGCCCCAAAACAGATAGGCTATCGGCTTGTTGAGAAACACTCAACTTTGGATCAACAAGTGAACTGGAACTCTGAGCCACCCCCACACCACTCACACTCAACACAGCCAAAGCCACAACAGACTTCTTTAAGCTAAACACAGATTTTTGCATAATATTATTCTCCAAGTTAAGTAATATTACGCTGTCTAATACAGACAGCGACTTAACCACGGATTATCCCCCCCCCCCCCCCCGCATATTTTGTCAAGCGACTACACTCAAAATAGATAAAAAATTTATTTTTGTTTTAGCTAAAGAGGAAAAGCAGTGCGAATAACGCAGCATAGGGAATATATGAAATTACCTTTCAATCAGATTATTTAATTGTATTGCCAAAAACACTTTTCTGGCTGATTAGAGAAAGCTATTAAAGGCATAAAAAAGACCAAAACGGCTTTACTTTGTTACTCGTAAAACCGTTTTTCTCGCAGTTTTTGTAGTTCTCTACGTTGAAAGTTTCACTAATTTTCTTCTGGCTCGAAGAGAATTGAACAAAAGCCTTAATCATTAAGAGGGATAACAAGCATATCAACAGAGATATTATTCATCACTTGACGTGTTGATGAGATAAACTTACTCCAAAAATCTTGGTGATGTCCTGTTACTAATAAGTCAATTTGATATTTTTCAATCGTTTCTTCTAGCACCTGACTAAAATCACCTCTTCCATTTAGTCGTTCTGTAATAGGATAGTCAATTTTAGTAGATAATGCTTCCAACGCCTGATGAGAATCTTGCGAAGCACAGTCTTGGATAGAAGAAAGGTTAATATCAATTAATCCAGTGTAAAGGTCAGAGAAATTTACATCAACGTGAATAATAGACAGTTTAGCTTCACATTTTTTAGCTAGACTCGCCCCCTTACGGAGTAAAATTAGGCTCTCTTCTGAAAGATCTACTGCAACTAGGATATGTTTATACATAAAATCTCCTTATCTAATGAACGATTTTCAATCGTGATATTAGCATATTCTTTTAAACAAAAACTTGAACTCGTTCTCAAATTTACAAATTGATCGTAAAAAATTTATGCTAAAAAGCGTATAATTCGCATTATTTACACCGCTTGTTGGATTTATTTTTTCTATTCTAACATCAATATAATAGGTCTAACTTTTATGGCGAGCGGTCGATTTTTTGGAAAATTTTACACAGATGAGGTTGGTATGAAAAAAGAGGAAGTCGGTCATCACTTTTTAGCACGTCTTGGTAAAACACGCTTACGCCCAGGCGGTAAATTAGCAACAGACTGGCTGATTGCTAACGCTAATTTTCATTCAGAGAAAAAAGTGCTAGAAGTGGCTTGTAATATGGGGACAACCGCCATTCAAATTGCTAAACAGTTTGGTTGTCAAATCACAGGTGTTGATATTGATGAAGAAGCATTAAAAAAGGCAAAAGTCAATATTAATGAACAAGAAGTTAGCGATCTTGTTCAGGTTCAGCGTGGCAATGCGACAAGGCTACCTTTTGAAGATAACACTTTTGATATTGTTATTAACGAAGCAATGCTCACAATGCTTCCTATTGAAGCAAAAGAAAAAGCCATTCGTGAATATTTTCGAGTGCTAAAGCCAAATGGACTTTTACTGACTCACGATGTTATGCTCAATCGTGAGGATAATACTCAAGTTGTACTAGACAAGCTAAGAAATGCGATCAATATTTCCGTTACACCGCTCACTAAAGCAGGTTGGAAAAACACCTTTTCAAATTGTGGCTTTCGTAACGTAGAAACGTTTACTGGTGAGATGAGTTTACTCTCCCCTAAAGGGTTAATTCACGATGAAGGTATTTTAGGCACACTTAAAATTATTAAAAATGCTCTCAAACCAGAAAACCGAGAAACCTTCAAAAAAATGTTCAACACATTTAATGATCCTGAAAATAAACTCGGCTTTATCGCAGTGTGCAGCCAAAAATAAAAAATTGCATGTGTTGGCGATCAGTTTGCAAAAAATTGCAAGAATTCGACCGCTTACACACGCAATGTATCCATATTGTTTAACATTAATGTTCATCCACATCGTTTTGCAGATTTTTAGCTTTCACGATGAATGATAAAGCTCGCTAAACTCTCTAACGCAATTGTATCAAAAGGTAATTCCGCTAGTGCATTTAACGCTGTTTGGTATAATTCTTGAGCTTTATTTTTTGCCTCTTCTAAACCCAATAATTTAGGGTAGGTACTTTTATTTAGTGCCTGATCAACCCCTATATTTTTCCCCATTTGTTCACTGTTGCCAATCACATCAAGAATATCATCTTGCACTTGAAAAGCTAAACCAATCGCTTGTGCATAAGCAATTAATTTTTGCTTTATCTCTGACTGATTGACATATTCTGAAAGGTTAAACCCCATCAAAATAGCCGCCTCAATTAACGCACCCGTTTTGTAGCTATGAATCTGTTCTAATTCTGCTAACGACACTACCTTATGTTCAGAAAGTAAATCTAAACTTTGTCCTAAGCACATCGCTTTTGCAGATCCTGATAATACCAGACATTGTGCAACCTTTTGCTTATCCGTTAAATTTGGATCTTGTGTGATCAACTCAAAGGCAAAACTTTGTAACGCATCGCCTGCCAAAATGGCGGTTGCTTCGTCAAAGGCAATATGACAGGTTGGCTGACCACGGCGTAATTTGTCGTTATCCATTGCAGGTAAATCATCGTGTACTAACGAATAAGCATGAATGGCTTCCATCGCTGTAGCACAATGATCCAATTTATCCAGAGCAACGCCAAGCATTCTGCCCGTTGCATAAATCAAAAATGGGCGAATTCGTTTACCACCTAGCAGTACAGCGTAACGCATAGCGTTAA
Source organism: Nicoletella semolina (assembly GCF_004345745.1). Classification (GTDB taxonomy): domain Bacteria; phylum Pseudomonadota; class Gammaproteobacteria; order Enterobacterales; family Pasteurellaceae; genus Nicoletella; species Nicoletella semolina. The sequence goes on from NZ_SLXJ01000003.1 coordinate 3,354, forward strand.
ATAAGGGACTTTTACAAGCGGTCTGTTCTGCCAATTTTTTTGCAAGAAAATCATTTACACGTTGCTGGCATTGTGCGAGATCTGCATTGAGTGCGTAGTTCATCTTTCATTCCTTATGGTGTGTAATCCGAAAGGCTAGCATTCTCATCTTTCTGTAATAAAATTTGAATGCGTTGCTCCGCTTTTTGTAATTTCTCTTGCCCAAATTGTACTAATTTGATCGCAGTTTCAAATTCACTCAATGCCTCTTCAAGTGGCAGCTCCCCCCCCTCTAGACGTGAAACAATGTCTTCTAATTCCTTGAGCGTACTTTCAAAGTCTTGTGTTGGTTTTTTAGCCATTTATTCCTCCGATAAATAGAACTTCATTCTACTTGAGAATACTATAAAAGTAGATTTTTTTCTGCTATCGTGCAAAGTAATTTAAGATAAAACATCATTTAGGAGAATATGATGCAAGTCACAGAACTGAATCTTTATCCCATTAAATCAACTCAAGCCTATCAAGTCTCACAAGCTTTTATTCTCCCCCAAGGGTTACATTTCGATCGTGAGTTTATGCTAACAGAAACCACTGGAAAATTTATTACTGCTCGTAAAGATAGCTCACTTTATCGCCTCACCGCCTTTCCTATCCCGTTAGGTATTGTGATTTGTGATGAAAAAGGTGAACAGTGCATCGCACTTTACCGTGATTTTACGCACACTCAAACAAGCGAAGTATGGGGGACACATTTTCTCTCTTGGGTCGCACCTAAAAAAGTAAACTCGTGGCTTTCGCAATATATTGGACGAGAAGTTCAATTACGCTGGATTGGAGAACAGGGCTTGCGAACTGTGGAAACTTTCGCTAAAAATCCCCTCAGCTTTGCTGACAGCAATCCAATTCTACTTACCTCTGAATGCTCGCTTAAACAACTAAATAAATGGTCTCCTATCGCTGTCAGTATGGCACATTTTCGATCCAATATTGTCATTAATGGTCATACTCCTTTTGAAGAGGAACAGTGGCGGCGTATTCAAATTGGCAATGTCATTTTGCAATTTGCACAACATTGCACTCGTTGTGTGTTAGTTACACGAAATCCACACACACTTGAACTTGATCCTAACGTTGAACCCTTTAGAACCTTGAAACAACATCATACAAATGAGCAAGGTAAACCAATTTTTGGGATACATTTAGTACCTCAAAATAGTGGTGTAATTCGTTGTGGAGATACAGTGAAAGTGTTGGAAAAAAGATGAGGACAACAAAATGGAAGCATAAAAGGTGAGGGCACCTCCAGCTAAGTCTCGGCACATAAACATTTCGACTTTGGCTGCTTTCTTCCGAACCTGACCGAGTAAACCGAACGTTATTGCAAGCGACCGAAAATGCCCTCATAGAATTACACTTGATGTGTAAGGCTTGCGATTATAATGCTATCTTACTTATAGTACAAGCTAAATTATTGTTAAAACTGCCCAAACAAGTCATTGATTGCTTCGCTGATGGTTGGGTGAGTGAAGATTTGGCTCTTGAAATAATCCGCTTTGATGCCGTTATCCATCGCCAATTTAAATAAGTTGATGATTTCGTGGCTGTTTTCACAAAACAGCGTTACGCCTAGGATTTCACGAGTCTGTTTGTCAATAATCGCTTTTAAGAAGCCTTGCGTTTGATTGACGATTTTGGCTTTTGGTACGCTGTTTGCTGGCAGTTTGGCGACTTGATAATCCCTGCCACTGGCACGGGCTTGTTTTTCGGTCATACCGATGTGCGAAAGGGGCGGCTCAATAAAGACACTGGTTGGGAAAATTTGGCGATCATTGCGGCTTCTTGTGCCACTGCCAAACAAATCGTCCACCACGATGCGATAGTCATCAAGCGAGATGTAGGTAAACTGTGGGCTGCCTGCCACATCGCCCAATGCCCAGATGTGGTCGCTGGCTTTTAATTTGTCATTGCAAACCACATAGCCACGCTCATCAAGCTGCACTGAAGTGTTTTCTAATTTCAATCCGTCTGTATTGGCACGTCTGCCAATCGCCACCAGTACCGCATCAGCCTCAAGCGTGAGTTTATTGGTCAGCACTTCGGTGTGCGTATCTTGCTCTACAAACTGCTCAACGCTTGTGCCAAGATGTACCTCAATACCACGCTCAGCCAGCAGCCCTTGCATCACTTCACGCACATCGTCATCTTCTTTTGCCAGCAGAGTGTCATTTAGCTCAATAATACTCACTTTGCTACCAAAGGCTTGATACATAAAGGCAAATTCCAACGCAATAAATCCGCCGCCGACAATCACCAAACGCTCAGGGTGGCTGTCTTGAGTGTCGCCTAGATTGAGCATTTGTGTGCTGTTATAAATCCGCTTGCCGTCAATGCCTGCAATTTTTGGCATAATACTGACCGCTCCTGTATTGATAAAAATACGCTCAGCGGTGATTTGCTCGCCTGTGGAAAGCTCAACCGTGTGGTCATTGACAAAACTTGCCGTAGCGTTGATCACCTCAACATTCGCTAAATCGTCCACTTTTTTAAAATTCGCCTGACGCAAGGCTGAAATGAGGGCGGTTTTTTGAGCCATTGCAGAGGCAAAATCGTGCTTTTTGCCTGCAAATAGTAATTTTTTGGAGGGGATGCAGCCCACATTGATACAAGTTCCGCCATACATTTGGGCAGATTCTTCCACCAAAATGGTCGACTCGCCGTGTTTATCAAAGGTTGCCGCCAGCGTTTTACCTGCCTTACCAAAGCCAATGATAAGATTTTTGGTTTGTTTCATTTCTAACTCCTAGGTTATTTTATACGACATATTTTCATAACTACAAACGGCGAGCTTGCCAAAATGCTTTCGACCAGTAAGGGGAATTTATATCTGAATAAATCACACCACCTTTCGTTGAAGCGTGCAGAAATTGACCATTTTTAACATACACCCCAACATGCTTGCCGTTCGGTCCTCTACCTGTGTTAAAAAAGACTAGATCGCCTGTACGAATGTCTTTTCTATCCACTTTATTGCCAGCTTTTGCCTGTTCTACTGTTGTTCTTGGTAATTTAATGCCAAACAAATCACGATAAGTAATTTGCGTAAATGCAGAACAATCTACCCCCCTTTTACTGTTTCCTCCTAAACGATAGCGAGTATTTTTCCACTCTCGTTGGTGTTCACTTAGATGAGCGATCGTCATAATCGGATCGCTGATTGAAGTTTGATGAATAGCAAATATTTTATTGGTTGTTTTATTTGATACCTTTTCGCCTGTTTGGTTCGCACAAGCTGCCAATAATATTGATGTCCCTATAATGAATAAGAAACGACTCTTTCCAATTATGGTTTTCTTTATTTTTTTACATTCCATTTTGTTATTTACATATCCTATGAAATAGCCGACATAAAAGGCACTCAATAATAGAATGCCTTAATAAGAGAATAATAATTACGTCTTAACTTTCGCTTGTCCAACTCGCTCTCGCAATTTTTGCCCTGGTCTAAATGAAACTATCCTGCGTGCTGAAATGATTACATCTTCGCCTGTTCTAGGATTACGTCCTGGTCTAGGCTGTTTTTCTCGTAATAAGAAATTGCCAAACCCAGAAAGTTTTACATAATCCCCTTGCTCTAACGCAACACGAATTTCCTCAAAAAATTGCTCCACAAAGCATTTCGCAGTTTGTTGTTCAAGCCCACATTTATCAACTAGGTTTTCAACTATATCCATTTTAGTCAGTGTCATATTTCCCCCTACACTAATCTCGTAGCAAGGCTTGATAACGTTGAGATAAAGTTTCAAGAATTGATTGAACAACCGCATTAATTTCTTCATCTTCAAGTGTTTTTTCTGTGTCTTGAACCACTAAACTAATTGCAAGGCTCTTCTTACCCTCTGGTAAATTCTCTCCTTGATATACATCAAATAAATTAGCTGCGACCAATTTTTCTCCACCAATTTGACGACAAGTTTCTAAAACTTCACCTGCAAATACCGTTTTATCAACAACAATCGCAATATCACGCTTGTTAGCAGGGAAGCGAGAGATCTCTTTTGCATTTGGAATAAGGCGTTCTTCAATAGCTGAAAGACGCAGCTCAAATACAATTGGCCTACCAGACAAACCTAATTTTTGTGCAATTTTGGGGTGGAGCGTACCGATAAAGCCGACTTCTTCACCATCAACCACAATAGCTGCCGACTGTCCTGAGTGTAATGCTGGGAATATTTTAGCAACAAATTGCACATTGTCTTGTTTACTAGTCAAAGAAAGAATACGTTCCACATCGCCTTTCAAATCAAAGAAATCCACATTCTCACCTTTACTTTCCCAGTGTACTGAACGCTTATCCCCTGTAATCACCGCTCCTAACACAGCTTCTTGGCGAATACCATTTTCAGCATTTGCATCAGGAAGGAAACGTAGTCCTGTCTCAAAAATACGCACTCTATTTTGCTGGCGATTTTGATTATAAGCCACAGTATTTAATAAGCCTGTCAGCAGAGAGACACGCATTGCCGACATCTCACTCGAAATAGGATTTGGAAGAATAAGAGCTTCTTGCTCAGGGTGTAAAAGTTGTTGAATCTTTGGATCAACAAAGCTATAAGTAATCACCTCTTGATAATCATTATTCGCCAGAACTGCTCGAATATTCTTCTCTTCCAACACCTTTTCAGGCACCCCTTTCATTTGTAAATGTGCCAAAGGTGCATTATTTGGAATGCTGTTATAACCATAAATACGAGCGATTTCTTCAATCAGATCTTCCTCGATCTCGATATCAAACCGCCACGTTGGTGATTTCACTGTCCAGACCTCATCAGCATAAACCGCATTAAACCCTAAACGAGTAAAAATATCGGTAACGACCTCTGTTTCAATATGATGACCCAATAAGCTATCTAGCTTACTACGGCGTAATGTTACCTCTTTTGATTGAGGTAGATATTCATTATTCTCCGCTACATTAATTTCGCCAGCTTGTCCACCACAAATCTCCAGAATTAAGGCTGTTGCTCGTTCCATTGCTTGATAGGTCAATTCTGGATCAACGCCACGCTCAAAACGATGTGAAGCGTCAGTATGTAAACCATATTGGCGAGCACGACCCGCAATCGCAAGTGGTGCAAAAAATGCCGCTTCTAAGAGAATATCTTGAGTTTCACTGCTCACGCCACTCTCTTTTCCGCCAAAAATCCCTGCCATTGCAAGCGGTCCATTTTGATCAGAAATAAGTAATGTGTTTGACTGTAACTTAGCTGTTGTTCCATCAAGCAAGAGCAATTCTTCATTCTCTTTTGCAAAACGAACCTGTATAGGCTGAGCCACTTTCCCCATATCAAAGGCGTGCATTGGCTGTCCTAGTTCTAGCAAACTTAAATTGGTAATATCCACGATAGGATCAATAGAACGAACACCACAACGGCGTAGCTTTTCTTGTAGCCATAATGGTGATGGTGCTTTTACATTGACATTTTTAATCACACGCAAAAGATAGCGAGGGCAAGCTTCCGACGCTTGTAAATCTATCGCAATTTTATCCGCAATCGTCGCTTTAATTGGCTCAATTTTAGGCGTGTTTACAGACATTTGATTAACTACACCCACTTCTCGAGCAATGCCAGTAATACTCAAACAGTCTGCTCGATTTGGCGTTAAGCTAATTTCAATCGTATTATCATCAAGCGTTAAATAACGACGCAAATCTTCACCAATATGCTCTTTCGCATCGGCTGGCAATTCAATAATTCCATCAGTATCTATGCCAATGCCTAGTTCAGAAAATGAACAAAGCATACCCTCTGAAACTTGACCACGCAATTTAGTTTTCTTAATTTTAAAGTCATTTGGTAAAACAGCTCCCTCTGTAGCACAAGCCACCAGCAAGCCAGCACGGCAATTCGCCGCACCACACACAATATCCAATAAACGCTCGCCACCCACATTGACTTTTGTAACCCGCAATTTATCAGCGTCAGGGTGTTGCTCTGCTGAAACCACTTCCCCAACAACAACACCACTAAATTGTCCAGCAACGGGTTCAACGCTATCCACTTCTAGTCCTAGCATAGTGATTTGTTCACATAGCTGCTCTGTTGAAATAGTAGGGTTCACCCACTCTCGCAGCCAAGATTCGCTAAATTTCATTCTCTATCCCCTTCATTATAATTCTATTAGTCGTTTAAAAATTTGCAAAAATCAAACAAATAACGACCGCTTGTTAATCTATATCCTTGTTAATCTATGACTATTTAAATTGCTTTAAAAAACGCAGATCATTTTCAAAGAACGCTCGCAAGTCCGTTACATTGTATCGTAGCATAGTCAAACGCTCCACGCCCATACCTACCGCAAAACCTGAATATTCATTTGGATCAATACCTGCATTGCGAAGCACATTTGGGTGAACCATTCCACAGCCTAGCACTTCTAGCCATTTACCATTTTTCCCCATCACATCAACTTCCGCAGAAGGTTCAGTAAATGGGAAATAGGATGGACGAAACCGAACCTGCAAATCCTCTTCAAAAAAGCGGCGTAAGAAGTCGTGGAGCAGACCTTTTAACTCGGTGAAATTCGCTTTTTTATCCACATACAACAACTCGATTTGGTGAAACATCGGCGTGTGAGTTTGATCATAATCATTACGATATACTCGTCCTGGTGCCATAATACGGATTGGCGGCTGCATTTTTTCCATTGTACGAATTTGTACGCCTGAAGTCTGGGTACGCAACAAACGTTGAGCATCAAACCAAAAAGTATCGTGATCAGCCCTTGCTGGGTGATGAGCGGGAATATTCAACGCATCGAAATTATAATAATCGGTTTCAATCTCTGGACCTTTTTCTACGCTAAATCCTAATTCAGAGAAAAACTTCACCACTCGCTCAATCGTTATCGAAACAGGGTGAAATCCTCCCAACTCCATTTTTCGCCCTGGTAAGCTGACATCAATGCTTTCGCTTGCTAATTTAGCATTTAATTCCGCATTCTCGAGTTCTTCCTTTTTGCTATTCAGTGCATTTTGTGCAAGCTGCTTCGCTTCATTCACTTTTGCTCCAAAAGCAGGACGTTGTTCTACTGGCACATCACGTAACCCCTGCATTAATGCCGTAAAGTGTCCTTTTTTTCCAAAAAATTCAACTCGTAGTGTTTCTAAACCTGCCACATTCTCTGCTTTCTTAATCGCTGAAATTGCTTGTGCCACAATATTTTCCAATTGCTCAGCAATAGATTCTAAATTTTGCATACCAACCCTCTACTCAATAATAAAAATATGTTCACCAACTGAATATTTATTTGATGATGACAAAAACAAATGATAATACGTCTAGCGGAGCTTGTAAATTTTTATTACAACTAACACATTGATTTTAAACGCTCTTCATTTTCTTTTCGAAGTATAATTCAAGATTTATACTTGTTCAAAAACTCTCTTATTTTGTAAACTATTTGCAAAATCTTTCATCTATCTAACCGCTCGTGGGAGATTAATTCGTGATCTTCCCCACAACATACGCTAAAATAGCACCGAATATAAGAACGCAGGTGGCGTATTTTTGTATTACGTTGCTTAATTTAATCTGATCTATTTTATGGAGATACCTCTATGGCAATGAATAATATTTTAGGATTATTCGCACATTCGCCGCTTAAGCCATTACAAAAACATTCAAAAAAAGTAACTGAATGTTGTACATTATTAATTCCTTTCTTTGAAGCTACTTTTGATAATCGTTGGGAAGATGCAGAAGAAATTCGCAACAAAATCATTGATCTAGAACGTCGTGCTGATGCACTTAAACGTGAAATTCGATTAAAATTACCTCGTGGCTTATTTATGCCACTAGAACGTACCGATCTATTAGAACTCGTTACACAACTTGATAAATTAGCCAATTACTCAAAAGATATTTCAGGGCGTGTCATTGGTCGTCAATTATCTATCCCTTCGGAAATTCGCACTGATTTTATCCATTTCTTAGCTCGCAGCCTTGATGCTACCATTCAATCTGACAAAGTGATTAATGAGATGGATCAACTGCTTGAAACAGGTTTTCGTGGACGTGAACTTAACTTTGTCAATACGATGATTTTAGAGCTAGATACTATTGAAGATGATACGGATCAATTACAAATTATCCTACGCAAAGGATTGTTAGGAATTGAATCATCATATAATCCGATTGATATTATATTTTTATATAAAATCATTGAATGGGTTGGCGTACTAGCTGATCAAGCACAGCGTGTTGGATCACGTATTGAACTAATGTTAGCACGCTCATAGGAGAACAAAATGGAAATTATTCAACAATATGGACAGCTAATTATCATCATTACTACTATCTTCGGCTTTTTAATGGCGTTTGGAATAGGGGCTAATGATGTATCTAATGCAATGGGAACCTCCGTGGGATCAGGTACAATTACCGCTAAACAAGCAATTTTTATTGCCATGATCTTCGAATTTGCAGGCGCCTATCTAGCAGGTGGAGAAGTTACTGAGACAATAAAAAGTGGCATTGTTGATCCTAGTTTATTTACCCATACCCCTGACACTTTAGTCTTAGGAATGATGTCTGCCCTTTTGGCTGCAGGTGCTTGGCTACTCATTGCTAGTTTAATGGGTTGGCCAGTATCCACCACGCACTCTATTATTGGTGCAATTATCGGATTTTCTCTCGTTACCGTAGGAAGCGAAGCGGTAGAATGGAGACAACTCGGTGGCATTGTTGGAAGCTGGTTTGTAACCCCTCTTGTGGCTGGCTTAGTTTCATTTACTATTTTTAGCAGCACACAAAAATTAATTTTTGATACCGAACAACCAATGATAAATGCTCAAAAATATGGTCCTTTCTATATGGGATTAACTGCCTTTATTTTGAGCATTGTAACAATGACAAAAGGTTTAAAGCACGTTGGGCTTACTCTATCTACTTCAGAAACTGTCATTATTTCAAGTATTATTGCCGTAGTTTCAATCGTTGGCTGCTATTTCTATTTCCGTAGCAATGCCTTCGCCAACCGTGTACAAGGCGGTACGTTTGGTGGTGTTGAAAAAGTATTTAGCATTCTAATGCTGCTTACAGCTTGTTCAATGGCTTTTGCTCATGGGTCAAATGACGTCGCCAATGCAATTGGTCCATTGTCTGCTGTAGTATCCATCGTTGAACAAGGCGGTATCATTGCAGGCAAAAATACCTTAGCCCCGTGGATTTTACCATTAGGTGCAGCAGGCATTGTTGCTGGCATGGCAATAATGGGCTACAAAGTGATGGGAACAATTGGTACAGGGATTACAGATTTAACCCCTAGTCGTGGCTTTTCAGCAGAATTTGCGTGTGCGATTACTGTTGTTATAGCCTCAGGTACAGGCCTACCAATCTCAACAACTCAAACACTGGTTGGTGCGGTATTAGGGGTGGGTTTTGCAAGAGGAATTGCAGCACTAAATCTAGGCGTAATCCGAAATATTGTAGCCTCTTGGGTGATTACACTGCCTGCTGGAGCGATTCTTTCAATTATTATTTATCGTATTTTAGACTCATTTTTCCGTTAATTTGTAATTAAATCAAAAGGAAAGTGATTAATGCTTTCCTTTTGATTTTCTCTCCAATCTAGGATTTTCTATGCGGCAGCAAATTTCATCTTTATTTTTTGTATCATTACTAGCAAGTTTACTGTTGGGAATGTCTTTCTCCAGCTATGCACAAACATCACCATCTTCCCAAGCTTATCCAACACACTATGTTAGCGAAAATCTAAAGACCTATTTGCGTAAAGGACCAAGCGATCAATTTAAAATTTCAGGCACAATCACAGCAGGTGAAAAAATCACGTTAATAGAACGTAAAGAACGTTATTCCCTCATTCGTGATAGTAAAAACCGAGAAGCGTGGATACTCAATTCGGAACTGACCACAATCCCCAGTTCGAAGGAACTCACACCTAAACTTCAACAGCAAGTACAAGAATTAAGTCTCAAATTGCAAAAAATCGATCAAGATTGGCAACAACGTACCACAGAAATGCAGCGTAGAACGATCCAAGCACAGCAACAAAGCCACGATTTAATTGAACAAAATGCAAGACTAAAACAAGAAATCAACATTCTCAAAAATAAAAACCGAGAATTAGAAGCCTTTCAAGATACTGAGACTAGAGAAATTATGATTCAATATTTTATTTATGGTGGCAGTGTGCTATTTGTCGGACTGTTAATTGGATTATTGATGTCTATTTTCCTACCTAAACGCCGTTCACATTGGAATCACTAAATGTCTCTTAATAACATTAAAATTGTGCTAATTGAAACTTCTCACAGCGGCAATATTGGTTCTGCTGCTCGTGCAATGAAGACGATGGGATTATCCCAATTATGTCTTGTTTCACCAAAAAAACCTATTGATGAGCAGGCTATCTCATTAGCGGCAGGAGCAACGGATCTGTTAGAAAATTGCCAAACTTTCTCCAATTTTAATGACGCTGTTGCCAATTGTCAGCTTGTCATCGGCACCAGTGCTCGATTAAGACACCTACAAAATACCCTGTTTGAACCACGTGAGTGTGCAGAATTAGCGTTACAACGTAGTCTAAAAAACAAAATAGCGATTGTGTTTGGACGTGAAAGAATTGGGCTAACCAATAGCGAATTACTAAGATGCCACTATCATCTTAATATTCCAACTAACCCTGATTACGGCTCGCTAAATATTGCAATGGCGGTTCAACTTGTTAGCTATGAGCTACGAATGGCTTGGCGTACTATGCAAAAAAATCCTCAAAATCCACCGCTTGCAGACTACCCCACTGCTGAAGTGCTAGAACATTTTTTTGCACATACTGACCGTTTATACACACAACTCGGCTTTATTCGTAACGATAGCGTTATGTTGAAATTACGCCGGCTCTATCAACGAGCAGAACTTGAGACGGCTGAGTTAAACCTACTGCGAGGAATGCTTACCGCTGTGGAAAAATACACGGCTCAAAAATAACTGTTCCGCTACTGGCGAGCTAAACGCAAGTTCGCTGGAAGCGGTTCAAAATTGGATCGGAACGGATTAATATCTAGACCACCTCGCCTTGTATAACGAGCATAAACCGTTAATTTCTCTGGCTTTGCAAAACGCATTAAATCACAAAAAATTCGCTCAACACACTGCTCGTGAAATTCATTGTGTTCACGGAAGGACACCAAATAACGCAATAATTTTTCACGATCTAACCGCTTACCCACATAATGAATTTGCACGCTTCCCCAATCTGGCTGGTTGGTAATTAAACAGTTTGATTTTAATAAATGGCTGACCAATTTTTCCTCAACCATTTCGCCTGTCGCCACCTGTGCTAAATGCTCAACAGAAAATTGATAATCATTAATCTCAATATCCTGCTCATCAATTAACTCACCTTCCAAAGTTGTAATAGGTTGATTCGTGTAATCCGCTAATTTGCAAAGTTTTACTGAAATTTCACCGCTTGCACAACTTTGCAGGTCATGTTGCAGTGTAGTTTGTACATCATTCCAAGATGCAAAACGTGTCTGATTAAAACTATTCAAATATAATTTAAAACTTTTTGATTCAATTAAATTTTGGCTATCGGCATTAATCACCACATCAGCAATCGCTACTTGAGGTACACCTCTCATATTTAGCCAAGATAACTCATATAACGTCCAAAGATCAGCCCCAACAAATGGTGGATTTTCCATAATCCCTAAATCGGTTCGATTTAACTGGCGAGGTACAGATTGCAAAAGCGAAGCATCGTAAGCGTGCTTATATTCGGTTTTCTTTCCTAATTTCAACGTGGAAAGACTTTGATGATCGTACATAATTTTTTCCTTAACAATTAGAATGAAACAAGATGGTTAAAAAAAGCGAGGTAATTGTGCGAGACTATCCAACACCAAATCCGCTTTTTGCTCTGCTTCAACAGTAGTCATCTTACCTGTTCTAACCAGCACTTTTGTTTTCACTCCAGCATTTTCCGCTGCCAACAAATCGTCCAACTTATCGCCCACCATCACAGACTGCATAGGATCGATATTCAAATCTTCAATTGCCTGTAGCAGCATACCCGCCTGCGGTTTACGACAATCACATTCCTCACGATAAGGCTCTTTCCCTTCTGGGTGATGAGGACAATAATAGATCCCATCAAGCACCACGCCATAATCTTCTTCTAAAGACCAGTCTAGCCATTCTGTCAGCTTTTCAAATTCCGCTTCGCTAAAATAGCCTCGAGCAATGCCAGATTGATTGGTGACTAATACCAATAAATAGCCTTTATCTTGCAGCTGCTTTAACGCCTTCCCCACGCCATCAATCAACTGAAAATCATCTCTTTTATATACATAACCGTGATCGATATTAATCGTGCCATCACGATCGAGAAATATTGCTTTATTTACCATTTTTTTGCCCCTGTTGTGCAAGAATAAAATCAAGCAATCTCTGATGATGTTCTGATGTTTTAAATTTATCAAATACCGCCTCAATGATTCCTTTTTCATCAATCAAAAAACTCACACGGTGTATCCCCTCATAAGTTTTACCCATAAATTTCTTTTCACCCCAAACACCGAATGCTTGTGCAACTTGATGATCAGGATCAGAAAGTAGCGTGAAATTAAGGGATTTTTTTTCTTTAAATTGACGTAATTTCACAGGTAGATCAGGGCTAATCCCCAACACCACAACATTTAATTCATCAAATTGCGATAGATTATCTCGCAGTCCACAGGCTTGTGTGGTACAACCTGGGGTCAAGGCTTTTGGATAGAAATAAACGACAACTTTCTTCCCTAAAAATTGCGATATAGAAACAGTTTGCTCATCTTGATCAAGCAATGAAAATTGTGGCACTTTTTGTCCAACGGTTAATAAATTCATTACAAAGTTCCTTGTAAAAGATTATTTTAATTATTGCTATTTTACCTCTTTTTTTCGCCGACTGTCCTATTTTTCACACCACCCATAAATGAAAAAAGTTTCCTAGATTGTGTGTTGAGAACACACCACTTGCCAGCGATTTTTAGTTTCCTATCAAAAATTTATATGTGGTGTAGTATGAACGTTAGTGATAGAATACCTTCTAATTACATCACCACTAGCTGAACTCAATCCACGATTTAATCCTTATTTTATATAAAATAAACCCACACATTAGTGTGGGTTTGCGATGGAGTTTTTATGTCCAACATTTACCAAGGTTACAACACAGACACCACCTACACTTACGGCTATTATCTAGCCCTTAATCCCTCACAAATTATTATGCCATTTTTAGCATCGGGCATCGCACCGCCTGAAGTGATCAATGCCTGCGAACTCGGTTTTGGTCAAGGCGTTACCATCAATATGAATGCCGTCAATACCCAGACCCACTGGTATGGTACCGATTTTAACCCATCGCACGCAGCGTTTGCCCAGCATCTAAATCAAATCAGCGGTGCTGGCAGTGTGTTATCCGATCAAGGCTTTGATGAATTTTGTCAGCGTGATGACTTGCCTGAATTTGATTTTATCGCCCTGCACGGCATTTGGTCGTGGATATCCGACCACAACCGCCAAGTCATCATCGATTTTGTCCGCCGCAAACTCAAAATCGGTGGTGTGCTGTACATCAGCTACAATACCCTCCCTGGCTGGTCAGCAGCTGCTCCAATTCGCCACCTAATGGCAGAGCATCATCGTGTTATGTCGGCAACAGGCACTAACCATTTTGCCAATCTGGATAAAACACTAAACGACATTGAACAGATCTTTGAGAAAAGCCCTCGCTTACTAAACAATAATCCAAATATTTCTGCCCGACTAAAGGATTTAAAAGAACAGAATAAAAGCTACATTATTCACGAATACCTCAATCAAAACTGGTATCCGCAATATTTTTCAGAAATCGAACAAATGCTTCATGATGCCAAAGTCAGCTACGCTTGCTCGGCAAACTACCTAAACGACTTTGCCGAAACCACACTCAATAACGACCAAAAACAAATATTAGCAACCATAAGCAACCCAAGTTTTGCCCAAACCGTCAAAGACTTCTTCTTAAACACTCAATTTCGTGCCGACTATTGGGTCAAGGGCAAGCGTGAATTAAACTCTGTCGAGCTCAAAAAATACTGGTATGATCTGCGTGTAATGCTCAAAAATCGTGATCAAGTCAAGCTAGAAGCCTCACATGTGCTTTCTACCGAGCTGGTCGCTGATATTTTTAACCCAATTTTAGACTTACTTGCCGATAACAAACCTAAAGCTGTTGCACAAATCGCTGAAAAACTGACCGCTATCTCAGATGAGATTTTATTTCAGATCTTAACCATTCTACACGCCAAAGGCGATTTGGTATTGGTGCTGCCCGATGAACAAATTGAACAAAACAAAACTCGCACCCAAGCTCTAAATAGGTATCTACTCTCACAAGCTCACAGCAATCCTGAGGTATTATATCTGGCAAGCCCCGTCACTGGCACCGCCTTTAGCTATAATCACCCACAGTTGCTGTTCTTAAGTGCCTATTTAGCAGGTGAAAATCCCAAAAATTGGGGTAAATATGCAGTTAAAGCACTAGAAGCCAACAACCTATTGCTTAAAAAAGACGGTGAAATCCTCCAAGATCCAAAAGACAACCTCGCCGAAGCCAGACGACAAGCCGAAGAATTCCTCGCCAACGGTCTTGAAATGGCGAAAAGATTGGGGATTGTGGAGTAAATTTTAATATCAATGATTTCCTCCTTCTGTCTAACCCGAAGGAGGAAAAAATATTCACTTTGCCAAAGTTTAGTGAAATGCGGTATCATCTGCAAAAAACCATTACCGCTAAATCCTATGGCAACTTACCTTATTGGCGATTTACACGGCTGCTTTCGTGAATTTCAACAGCTACTTCAACAAGCAGATTTCAATCCACAATACGACGAACTTTGGCTAACAGGTGATCTCGTTGCTCGAGGAGAAGATTCACTTTGTTGCCTACGATTCGTCAAAAATCTAGGCAAACAAGCCACCGTCGTATTAGGAAACCACGATCTCCATTTACTCGCCGTCTTGCAAGGCATTCAGCCATTAAATCCTAAAGATCGGATTGAAGCCATACTTTCTGCTGATGACCGAGAAGAGTTGCAAGATTGGCTGAGAAATCAACCACTTGCAGCTTACCACCCTCAATATCAATTCTTACTTGTACACGCAGGCGTTAGTCCCGAATGGGATCTAGCCACCACATTGCAATGTGCCAATGAAATACAAGCGGTGCTTTCTAGCGAAAAATTTGCAGAGCTGCTAACACAAATGTATGGCAATATGCCTAATCAATGGTCGCCTCAATTACAAGGCATAGAAAAATTACGCTACGCAATCAACGTATTCACTCGAATGCGTTTTTGCTACCCCAATAAACAACTCGATTTTGAATGCAAACTGCCAGCTGATCAAGCTCCAGAAATATTAAAACCGTGGTTTGAATTAGATAATCCGCTATTTAAAACGCAATCAATTGTCTTCGGACATTGGGCAAGTCTAATCGGCTACCCGACCCCAACAAATATTTACGCACTAGATACAGGTTGCGTATGGGGAAACCATTTAACCATGCTACGCTGGGAAGACAAGCAGATTTTTACTCAACCTCGCCTACATGCGGCGTAAATTTCAGCAAACAAACCAGCAAGCGATTGACTAAACATTATAACCTCACTATAATTCGCCTCGTTTTCACGCAAATTGCGACTGTAGCTCAGTTGGTTAGAGCACCACCTTGACATGGTGGGGGTCACTGGTTCGAGTCCAGCCAGTCGCACCATCTTATCTTTCCTAATCTCTCATCGTTTATTGCAGTACATTCAAAATAATGGCACTAGCAAGTTTTTTCTCAGCCCTCGTTTCTCTTCTTATCATCTTTTTTCTTTGCAAATGTCGCAGTAACTGGATTAAATAACATATTCAGATCCCCTTCTCTTTCGCAAGTTTTTCAATTTTTCCTCATAATTTCTCATCACTACTTTCTAAAAAATAACATAAAAATATTACCGTTTATAGTAAACTAGCCCTAATTGAAATAATAAGGATAAATAAATAATGTGGTTCAAAAATCTAATCATTTATCGCTTAACAAAGCCGTTCTCTTTTGATTCTGAAATATTTTCTGATCTGCTTGAACAAAATAAATTTTTTCCTTGTAAACAGAGCGATATGAGTAAATTTGGTTGGTCATCACCACTCAATAACAGTGAGCTGCTTTATTTTAGTCAGGGCAAGCAGCTTTTATTGATCTCACATAAAGAAGATAAATTGTTGCCTTCATCTGTTGTGAAAAAAGAGACTGAATCTCGTATTGAATCATTAGAACAAAAAGAACAGCGTAAATTGAAAAAAAACGAAAAGCAGGCAATTAAAGAAGACGTAATTGCAATGTTATTGCCTCGTGCTTTCAGCAAACATCAATTAACCACCCTTTGGGTAGATTTAGAAAATCAGCTCATTTACATTGATACCGCCTCAACTAAACGAGCGGAAGATAGTCTTGCACTACTACGTAAAACGTTAGGTTCTTTGCCCGTTGTACCATTGTCATTCAAGCAATCTCCCAGTGAAATAATGACAAATTGGATTGCCAAAGGGCATCTCCCAAGCTGGCTAACGTTATTAGAAGAAGCGGAATTAACATCTTTTGAAACAGGCAGTATTATTCGTTGTAAAAGACAAGATTTAGAGAGTGAAGAGATTAGCCAACACCTCGCTGCGGGTAAATTTGTTACGAAACTGGCATTAGAATGGGAGAGGCATTTTTCTTTTGTTCTTAGTGAAGACGGCACGATGTTACGTTTAAAATTTACAGACGAGGTGCGAGACAAAAATGAAGATATTCTAAAAGAAGATAAAGCACAACGTTTTGATGCAGATTTTCTCTTGATGACAGAAGAATTGCGACTGTTTAGCGAAAAAATTATTGCCGAATTTGGTGGCATTCAGGAGAGCATTTGATGGAAATTTATTTGGTCGGTGGTGCAGTTCGAGATCGCTTGCTAGGTTTAGAAGTCGGCGATCGAGACTGGTTAGTCGTTGGTGCAACAACGGAACAACTCAAAAAAAGTGGCTTTCAACAAGTGGGAAGCGATTTTCCTGTGTTTTTACACCCAATAACGAAAGAGGAATATGCACTTGCTAGAACTGAGCGTAAAATTGGCAATGGCTATAATGGGTTTATTTGCGATTTTTCTCCGACCGTTACCCTTGAAGAAGACTTGCAACGGCGAGATTTAACTATTAATGCGATTGCAGAAGACAAAAATGGTCAATTACACGATGTTTACGGAGGCATTAAAGATCTGCACCAACGGGTATTACGCCATATTTCTCCCGCATTTAGAGAAGATCCTCTACGCGTCCTACGAGTGGCTCGTTTTGCTGCTCGCTATCATCATCTAGGATTTAAAATTGCACCTGAAACTGCAAAATTAATGCAAGAAATAACCGCTTGTGGTGAGCTTAATCATCTGACAGTAGAACGAATATGGCTTGAAACTCAAAAAGCATTTGCAACTGCCTCGCCACAAATTTACTTTCAGGTATTGCGTGAGGTCGGTGCTTTAGCTGTACTTTTCCCTGAACTTGATGCTTTATTTGGCATACCACAACCTGAAAAACATCACCCTGAAATTGATTCAGGTATTCATACCTTATTGGTGATCGAGCAGGCAAAAAAACGGATTGATCAAGCTCATAATCCTGAAGCTGTGCTGTTTGCCGCACTGTGCCACGATTTAGGCAAAGCACTCACGCCGAAAGCAATTTTGCCTCATCACTATGGACACGAACAAAAAGGTGTTGCTCCAACTACTCATTTAGCTAACCGTTTAAAAGTACCTAACGACCACAAAACGCTAGCAAAACTAACCGCTGAATTCCATACACACTGTCATAAAATTGCAGAGCTACGCCCTGAAACCATAGTAAAGCTATTCAATAAATTTGATGCGTGGAGAAAGCCTGAACGTTTTTTTGATTTTCTCCTAGTCTGTGAAGCAGATAGCAAAGGACGATTAGGATTTGAACAACGTGAATATCCACAACGAGACAACATAAAACAATTGCTAGATATTGCAAACCAAGTCAGCGTGCAGCAGGTAATTGCTGACGGTTTTGAACAATCTGCTATCCGTGTTGAATTAGATAAACGTAGAGCGTTAGCAATTAAACAGCATTCTACGATAGCTCATAAATCTTCATGATCATACCCACTCATACCCCAAAAAATAAAAGCGACCGAAGTCGCTTTTATCAAAATCATCGCCCATTAGAGATTAAACACGTTTAAAATCTAAGTGAACTAATTTTGGTTTAGTTGGGTGGCGTTGAATTGCTTGAACTTTTACTTGCTCTTCTTTTCCATTAACAGAGATCGTTAATACTTCGTTATAGAATGCATCGTGAGCTTGTGCATTATTCACTTTATCGTGATCTAATATAACAGAAACAGGTTCTGCAGAACCACCATAGATAATTGCAGGTACTTGACCATTATGACGCAGGCGGCGGCTCGCACCCTTACCTTGCGCTACACGCACTTCAGCTTCAAATTTAAATGACATAAATACATTTCTCATTCATTGAGTTTTTCAACTCGAGTAAATAAACAAAAATAGCAGGCGACCCAGCTATTCCCTAAAATCTCGACTAAAAAGTCGGTGGCAGATTCTAATCAAAAAAGATTAAAAAGTCAAAAATAACGTAGCTGAAACTCAATGATAAATTGCAGTTACCTCACTGACGATTTCACCTTGCGAGAGCGTAGTAGTAATTTTTTCTCCTATTTTGACCGCTTGTGGATTAATCAACGCTCTTCCTTGTGAGTCTAAGGTAACTGAATACCCTCTTGATAGCACATTCAACGGGCTTAAATTATCGAGTTGTAAGCAGATGGATTGGAATTGTTGCTGCCGCTGCCGTAATTTGGCTACCATTGCAATACGCAGACGCTGTTGCAAATATTTATGATCTTTTTTATAGCGTGCCAATTGATGACTTAATGCGGACTGATCTAACTTGATCATTATTTTTTCTAATTTATTTTGCTGATGAGTAACGATTATGCGGCATACTTTTTGTAATCGCCGTTGCATTTGATTAAGCTGTTGCTGCTGCCCCCTTAATTTTTGTTGAGGCTGTTGCTGATGTAAACGGTCAGATAAGCGAGCAAATTTTGTAGAAGACATTGCCAATAAATTGGTCATCGCTCTTGCTAATCGTTGTTGTAATATGGAAAGTAATTTATGCTGCTGTTGCCATATTCTAAGCGGATTTTGTGCATTTAAACGTGTATTTAAGTGAGCAAAACCACTCAATTTATCATTCCAAAGCCGATCAAATGCCAAATTTGTCCTATTCTGCAATTGTGATAATCGACGAATCCACTCTTGTCTGTCTCGACTTACTAGCTCTGCGGCAGCCGATGGTGTTGCTGCTCGAATGTCGGCAACAAAATCAGCAATGGTAAAATCAACCTCGTGTCCAACAGCACTCACAATAGGTAATGAAGAGTAGTAAATTGCCTGAGCCACAACTTCTTCATTAAAGCACCACAAATCCTCAAGAGAACCGCCGCCTCGCCCAACAATCAGTACCTCACACTCTTGACGCCTATTTGCCAGCTCAATCATTTTAACGATCTCACCTGCCGCTTCTTTTCCTTGCACTAAGCTAGGGTAGATAATGACCTCAAGGGTTGGATCTCGCCGTTGTAGTACAGAGAGAATATCCTGCAATGCAGCCCCATTGGAAGAGGTAATCACGCCAATTCGCCTGATAAATGTCGGTAAGCTTTTTTTGTGCGATGGGTCAAACCAGCCTTGATGTGATAATTTATTTTTTAATGCCTCAAATTGTTGCTGTAAAACGCCTTCACCTGCAAGTTGCATACTCTCAATAATCACTTGATAGTCACCACGAGGTTCATATAAACTGACGCTAGCACGCACTAAAACTTGTAAGCCATTTTGTGGCCTAAAAGCCACTCGCAAATTTTTCATTCTAAACATCGCACAGCGAACTTGTGCGTGTTCATCTTTCAGTGTCAAATACCAATGCCCTGAAACTGGACAGCTAAAATTAGAAATTTCTCCTACTAGCCAAATATGCCCAAATTCCGTTTCTAATAGTTGTTTAATTGAACCGTTAAGTTGCGTTACGGTAAAAATATTTTGCTGCATCTTGGGTCTCGCCTATCCTAATCCACATAAAGTCTCTTTTCATATTCTAGAGCATATACGAACAAGAACATATAAAAACAGCACAAATAAAAAATTACAACACTAAATTTATTTACAATTCGCCTTGTTTCTGTATAATTCGCTCGCAATTTTTCCACCTACTTTTTACCTTTTTAAGGAATTATTGCTATGCTAAGAATTGTACAAGAAGCTCTTACATTTGACGATGTACTTCTTATTCCTGCACATTCAACTGTCTTGCCGAATACTGCCGATCTTTCTACTCAATTAACTAAAGATATTCGATTAAATATTCCAATGCTTTCTGCTGCAATGGATACCGTTACTGAAGCTAAATTAGCCATTTCTCTTGCACAAGAAGGCGGTATTGGCTTTATTCATAAGAATATGTCCATTGAACGCCAAGCAGATCGTGTGCGTAAAGTGAAAAAATTTGAAAGCGGTATCGTTTCTGATCCTGTAACCGTCTCACCAGATATGACGCTCTCTGAACTTGCACAACTCGTTAAGAAGAATGGTTTTGCGGGTTATCCAGTCGTTGATGGCGAAGGTAATTTAGTGGGGATCATTACAGGACGAGATACTCGTTTTGTATCAGACTTAAGCAAAACTGTCGCTGATTTTATGACGCCAAAAGATCGCTTAGTCACTGTGAAAGAAAATGCCAAACGTGAAGAAATTTTTCACTTAATGCACGAACATCGTGTTGAAAAAGTGTTAGTCATCAATGACTCATTCAAATTACAAGGTATGATTACCTTAAAAGACTATCAAAAAGCGGAACAAAAACCAAATGCCTGTAAAGATGAATTTGGACGTTTACGTGTAGGTGCAGCAGTCGGAGCTGGGGCTGGTAACGAAGAACGGATTGAAGCACTTGTTGCTGCAGGTGTTGATGTATTATTAATTGATTCCTCTCACGGTCATTCTGAAGGTGTGTTGCAACGAGTACGAGAAACTCGAGCCAAATACCCAAATCTACCCATTATTGCAGGCAATATTGCGACCGCTGAAGGAGCAATTGCATTAGCTGATGCTGGAGCAAGTGCCGTTAAAGTCGGGATTGGACCAGGTTCAATCTGTACCACTCGCATTGTAACAGGCGTTGGCGTCCCACAAATCACAGCGATTTCTAATGCTGCCGAAGCACTAAAAGATCGTGGTATTCCTGTGATTGCTGATGGTGGCATTCGCTATTCTGGCGATATTGCAAAAGCCATTGCAGCAGGAGCAAATTGTGTGATGGTTGGCTCAATGTTTGCTGGAACAGAAGAAGCACCAGGGGAAGTTGAACTCTTCCAAGGCAGAGCATTTAAATCCTACCGTGGAATGGGATCGCTGGGTGCCATGAGTAAAGGGTCATCAGATCGCTATTTCCAATCAGATAACGCTGCGGATAAGCTCGTGCCAGAAGGTATAGAAGGTCGTATTCCATACAAAGGTTTCTTAAAAGAAATTATCCATCAACAAATGGGCGGATTACGTTCTTGTATGGGCTTAACAGGTTCAGCGACGATCGAAGATCTCCGCACTAAAGCTCAATTTGTTCGTATTAGTGGTGCGGGTATCAAAGAGAGCCACGTCCACGACGTAACCATTACCAAAGAAGCGCCAAACTATCGCTTGGGCTAACTAGTGTATGGACTAGTTTGAACGAAATTATCCGTTCACAAGCGGTCAAATGCAGCAAAAATTTTGTAAAATTGACCGCTCTTTTGCTAATTAAAATAAATTAACCTATGCAATTCTTAACAAGAATTACCAACAAATTCAACCGAGCTATTCGGATTTTGCACAATCGAAGAAGCCAAGAAAAATTACTTAACCGTAATTTAACGTTGCTCTCGAGCAATTGCACAGGTGCATTTATTTTGCACGATTTAAATGTCCGTTTTAATTCGCCCTTCGTGAATTTATATTTAACACCAAAAGATTTCATTCGTTATCTAAAAAATATCGAATTTTATCAACAACAAGCATTAACGTTTATTCAAACGGGGAAACCATATCCTGTTGCTAATTTAGCGAATTTAACTATTCATTTTATGCACTATCACAGCGAACAAGAGGCTGCAAAAAAATGGCAAGAACGCACCGCTAGAATGAATTTAGAGCAGCTCTTTATTATAATGAGCGAGCGTGATGGCTGTACTTACCAAGATCTTGTCGAATTTGACAACTTAGCATTCTCAAACAAAGTGGTCTTCACCTACAAAGTCTACCCCGAGCTTAAAAGTGCAGTGCATATTTCAGGCTTTGAAGATAAAAACCAACTTGGTGATTTATACGAATACGTTGGATTAACAGGCAAACGCCATTACGATAAATTCGACTATGTTCGCTGGTTTAATCAAATGGATTAATTTTTAAAAATTAATAAATAATACAGCCTAAAATCATACTAATTTTTACTTAAAGAGAAATAAAATGAACAACATTCACGATCATAAAATTTTAATTTTGGACTTTGGTTCACAATATACGCAACTTATCGCACGCCGTGTGCGTGAAATTGGAGTTTACTGTGAACTTTGGGCGTGGGACGTAACGGAAGAGCAAATCCGTGAATTTAACCCAACGGGAATTATTCTATCAGGTAGCCCTGAAAGCACCACTGAAGAAGGCAGCCCACGAGCCCCTGAATATGTATTCAACGCTGGCGTGCCAGTGCTTGGTATTTGCTACGGAATGCAAACGATGGCAATGCAATTAGGCGGATTAGCTGAAAGTTCTGAACAGCGTGAGTTTGGTTATGCTTCAGTTGATTTAAAAGCAACGGACGCCTTATTTTCAAAACTTAACGATGATTTGACCGCTAGTCAGCCTAAATTAGACGTTTGGATGAGCCACGGCGACAAAGTCACTCATTTGCCACAAGGTTTCCAAATCACAGGCGTCACGCCAACTTGTCCGATTGCCGCAATGTCAGACGAAAGCCGTCGTTTCTATGGCGTGCAATTCCACCCAGAAGTTACCCACACCAAAAGCGGTTTGGCATTATTAACCAACTTTGTGGTAGATATTTGTGGTTGTGAATGCAAATGGACAGCCGAAAATATTATCGAAGACGCTGTCGCTCGCATCAAAGCACAAGTGGGCGATAATGAAGTCATTTTAGGCTTATCTGGTGGTGTAGATTCATCAGTCACTGCATTGTTGTTACACCGAGCTATCGGCAAAAACTTACACTGCGTATTCGTAGACAACGGCTTACTTCGTCTAAACGAAGGCGATCAAGTCATGGAAATGTTTGGCGATAAATTTGGGCTGAACATCATTCGTGTGAATGCAGAAGATCGTTTCCTAGATGCACTCAAAGGTATTGATGAGCCAGAAGCGAAACGCAAAACCATCGGTAAAGTCTTCGTGGACGTATTTGATGACGAATCCAAAAAACTCACCTCAGTAAAATGGTTAGCACAAGGTACAATTTACCCAGACGTGATCGAATCCGCCGCCAGCAAAACAGGCAAAGCCCACGTTATCAAGTCTCACCACAACGTAGGCGGTCTGCCAGATTATATGAAATTAGGCTTGGTTGAACCGTTACGTGAACTATTCAAAGACGAAGTGCGTAAAATTGGCTTGGCGTTAGGCTTGCCTGCACAAATGCTCAATCGCCACCCATTTCCTGGTCCTGGCTTAGGCGTGCGTGTGTTAGGCGAAATCAAAAAAGAATACTGCGATTTACTCCGCAAAGCAGATGCTATCTTTATCGAAGAATTACACAGGTCAGGTTGGTATGAGAAAACCAGTCAGGCATTCACGGTTTTCCTACCCGTAAAATCGGTTGGTGTAATGGGCGATGGTCGAAAATATGACTGGGTTGTCTCACTCCGTGCCGTACAAACAATTGATTTTATGACCGCACACTGGGCAGAACTCCCTTACGATTTACTCGGTAAAGTATCCAATCGTATCATCAATGAAGTAAATGGTATCTCTCGAGTGGTATACGACATTTCAGGCAAGCCGCCAGCCACAATTGAGTGGGAGTAAAGAAATAAATTAGCTCTTTCATCATTGTAGTTGTGCATCATATAAGGGCTAAATAAAAATAAAAGAGTTATGAAACAATTCATAACTCTTTCAAATACACTGAAATATATCTTTTCTATTACTTAATATGCCGTTCAAGTTCTCCAATATAGATTTGTCTTGGACGAACAATTTTTAGGCTGCTTTCATACATTTCTTTCCAATTTGCTATCCACCCTACTGTTCGAGCTAAGGCGAAAATAACGGTAAACATTGATGTTGGAATACCAATTGCTTGTAAAATAATGCCTGAGTAAAAATCAACATTTGGGTACAGTTTACGTTCAATAAAATAGGGATCATTGAGTGCTATCTGCTCTAGCTCCATTGCAACTTCTAACAACGGTGTATTTACGCCCAACTCCTTTAACACTTCGTGGCAAGTTTCTCTCATTACTTTTGCCCTAGGATCATAGTTTTTATATACTCGATGTCCAAATCCCATTAATCGGAAAGGATCATTTTTATCTTTCGCTCGAGCAATAAATTCTGGAATACGATCAACAGTTCCAATTTCTTCTAACATTCTGATACAGGCTTCATTTGCTCCACCGTGAGCAGGTCCCCATAGAGAAGCAATGCCTGCGGAAATACAAGCAAATGGATTTGGTCCTGAAGAAGCGACACTGCGAACAGAGGACGTGGAGGCATTTTGTTCGTGATCGGCGTGGAGAGTGAAAATTCTATCTATCGCACGTTCAACAACAGGATTGACAACGTATGGTTCGCAAGGTGTCGCAAACATCATATATAAAAAATTGCCTGCATAAGATAAGTGATATTGAGGATACATAAATGGGCGACCAATGCTGTATTTATAACACATTGCAGCCAATGTTGGCATTTTGGCAAGTAATCGGATAGCTGTTTTGTCACGTGATTCTCGATTACCAGAATCGACCATTTCATTATAAAAGGCTGCCAATGCACTACTCGCTGCACACATTACAGCCATTGGGTGAGAATCTCGTCTGAAACCTTGGAATAGACGAGTGAATTGCTCATTAACCATATAGTGAGAGCTAATTTCCTTCTTAAAATCAGAAAATTCTTCTTGCGTAGGCAATTCACCATTCAAAAGAAGATAAGCCACATCAAGATAAGATTTATTCAATGCCAACTCATCAATTGGATACCCTCGGTGAAGCAAAATACCCTCCTCGCCGTCAATGTATGTGATACTAGATTCACACAATGCGGTTGAGGTCAGTCCTTGGTCATAGGTAAATAATTTTTCTCTTTGCAATTGCTCAACATCAATTGCATCATAGCCTAAATTGCTTTGATATACAGGAAGTTGAAATTTACGTCCATCACTTAAATGTAATTCAGCAGTTAATGTTGGGTGGAGTTTTGGCATAACAATTCCCTCTTGGTTAGTTTAATTCACTGAAATAACGTTCCGTCATACAGTCTTACACAGCGGTCTGGAAAATAATATTTTCTGCTTTTTTCATATAGCTATTGATTTCATTAAAATTCATATAGCGATAAGTATCTTCTTTGTCATTTTCTAAGCGATTCACATAGGATAAATATTCCTCTGGGTTTGGAATTCGTCCTAATAAAGCACACACAGAGGCAAGCTCTGCTGACGCTAAATAGACAAATGCCCCTTTCCCCATACGGTTAGGAAAATTTCTTGTAGAAGTAGAAACAACCGTTGCCCCATCTTCTACTCGAGCCTGATTCCCCATACAAAGTGAACAACCTGGTACTTCAATCCTTGCTCCACTTTTATCATAAATGTTGTAGTAACCTTCTTCATTCAATAATGAAGCGTCCATTTTTGTTGGCGGAACAACCCACAAACGAGTAGGAATTTCACCTTGATGTTGATTCAATAATTTACCTGCTGCTCGGAAATGCCCAATATTGGTCATACAAGAACCAATAAACACCTCATCGACCTTATCACCTTGCACCTCCGATAATTTCCGTGCATCATCAGGATCATTTGGAGCACAAACAATCGGTTCTTTAATCTCATTCAAATCGATCTCAATAATTGCTGCATACTCTGCGTTGGAATCAGCCTCAAACAGTTCAGGATTAGCAATCCACTCTTCCATTGCTCGTATACGTCGTTCCAACGTACGCACATCACCATATCCCTCAGCTATCATCCATTTTAATAACACGATATTCGAATTGAGATATTCAATAATAGGTGCTTTGTCCAATTTAATCGTACAAGCCGCCGCAGAACGTTCTGCTGAAGCATCAGATAATTCAAACGCTTGTTCAACTTTTAAATGTTCTAGCCCCTCAATCTCAAGAATTTTGCCTGAAAAAATATTTTTCTTACCTGCTTTTTCTACCGTTAATAAACCTTGTTTAATCGCATAATAAGGAATAGCGTGAACCAAATCTCGTAACGTAATGCCAGCTTGCAATTCACCTTTAAAACGCACCAATACAGATTCTGGCATATCTAATGGCATAACCCCTGTTGCTGCAGCAAATGCGACTAGACCAGAGCCTGCTGGAAATGAAATACCTATCGGAAAACGAGTGTGTGAATCGCCACCAGTTCCTACCGTATCAGGTAGTAACATACGGTTTAACCAAGAGTGAATAACGCCATCACCAGGACGGAGCGACACACCGCCACGGTTCATAATAAAGTCAGGTAAAGTATGGTGGGTGACTAAATCAACGGGTTTAGGATAAGCTGCAGTGTGGCAAAATGATTGCATCACAAGATCCGCTGAGAAACCTAAACAAGCTAAATCCTTTAATTCATCTCGAGTCATTGGTCCTGTCGTATCTTGCGATCCCACACTCGTCATTCTAGGTTCGCAATATTGTCCTGCTCGAATACCTTCAACGCCACACGCACGTCCAACCATTTTTTGTGCCAAAGTATAGCCTTTATTACCATTAGAAACAGATTGTGGCTTCACAAAAACATCACTTTCTGGCAATCCTAATGCTAAACGAGCCTTGTGAGTTAAGCCACGTCCAATAATAAGTGGAATTCGCCCCCCAGCACGCACTTCGTCAAGTAACACTTCTGTTTTTAAGCAAAATTTTGCTAAAATCTCACCGCTAGTATGATCACAAATCTTGCCTTCATAAGGATAAAGATCAATCACATCGCCCATATTCAAGCGACTCACATCAACCTCTATCGGTAAAGACCCAGCATCTTCCATCGTATTAAAAAAAATTGGGGCAATTTTTCCACCTAATACGACACCGCCTGCACGTTTATTCGGAATATAAGGAATATCCTCACCCATCAACCACAATACCGAGTTAGTCGCCGATTTTCGAGAAGACCCCGTTCCTACAACATCGCCAACATAGACGAGTGGAAACCCTTTCTCTTTTAATTTTGCAATTTGCTTCATCGGACCAATTGTGCCAGCCTCATCAGGCTCAATCCCCTCTCGCTCATTTTTCAACATTGCCAAAGCATGTAATGGAATATCAGGGCGAGACCACGCATCTTGAGCAGGAGACAAATCATCGGTATTGGTTTCACCCGTAACTTTAAATACCGTCAAGGTAATCTTTTCCGCCAATTTAGGGCGAGATAAAAACCATTCTGCCTCTGCCCAAGAGTGCAGGATTTGCTGTGCAAATGCATTCCCTTTTTCAGCCTTTTCAACCACATCGTGAAAATTATCAAACATAAGTAATGTCTTAGAAAGTGCTTTAACGGCAAGTGGAGCAAGCTGTTCATTATCAAGTGCGTCCAATAGAGGTTCAATATTGTATCCCCCTTGCATTGTGCCTAATAAATGAATAGCTTGTTGAGGCGAAATCAAAGGTGAACTAACCTCTCCTTTTATCAGAGCAGCCAAGAAAGAAGCTTTAACATAAGCCGCTTCATCAACGCCTGCTGGCACTCTATTTTCAAACAACTCAACTAAAAATGCCTCTTCACCAACAATAGGTTTCTTCAATAATTCTACCAAGTGTGCCGTCTGCTCTGCATTCAACGGCAAAGGAACAACGCCCTGCTCTGCACGTTCCTTAACCTGAGTACGATAATCAGCTAAAAAAGACATAATTTGTCACTCCAATATAAAAGTAGATACCGCTAAAACTAGCTTCATCATAACAAACAAAATGAAAACAACAAATAACAAAATTAAAAAATATTTAACATTAAAAACAAAAATATATACAAAAATTAACATTATCTATTTCATTTGTAATTATGATTACATACGCCCTTACTCTCTCATTTAATTCTGTTCTCTCTTAGTCCCGAAAATAGCTCCTGTAAATTTGCTCTGCTTACATGCAACAAGATAGGCTTGCGTGTAGTTGCCTTGGTTTAAATAACGAAAAAAGTAGAACGCTTCACCACCCTTCAGCATTGCCTATTACCTCAAGTCCTTTTTTGCTAGTACGGAATTCATCGCTATAATGAGCTAATGTCAATCCGATGATAATCGAAACACTGCAGACAATAATCTTCTTCTTGTGTTTAACTACTCTCATTCTAACAATTTCCCTTTTTTATCTCGCACTCCAGCTTTGATTTCCTCAAGCTCAGTCATTCGCTTTTTAAAGCGAGATTCTCGAACATAGCCACAGACCGTAACCACAATACCAATAATCACCGCCCATTCGTGTAAAGTCAGCACACCAACAATAGAAGTTATCCAGCCGTAGACTTGCGAACCTAACGGAATATCTTTAAACGTATCTTTCATTGCATCGTTCCCCTCCTTGATTTTCAGGCAATAAAAAACCCCGACTGGCAAAACCAATCAGGGCTATAAAATTTACTTGGTGAACATCAGTTATACGACGACCACCATCGCTGATATACTATATGAAACCACCACCAAATTCAATGCCTTTTTACACGTTAAAAGCAAATTTCTTTAACTTATCGGCATTTTTATGATTTTTAATCGCAAGATCGAGAAATTTAGCAATTACCCATTCAGACGATTTGATACTTTCACTTATCCGCTTATACCAACCATTCCGAGAAATAGACTTGTCTTTTTCCCACTGATACTTCGCAATCGCATAAACCGACAATCCATACACATATTTGGCTTCGAGGTATTTAAAATCCTGTGGGCAAGGATTTTTAATGCAGTAACCTACAACCGAACTAATTACCAAGCCTAAATCATCATCGCACATCTCACGCTCTGGCACAGTAATACGAGCTGGGTCGGCAGACATCATCAACTTGGCAATCATATTCATACGGCGGTTAAAATCTAAGCCACTAAATACCCAAGCTCCCCAAAGGTTCAGAAGATTCTCAATCCATTCTTGCTTCGGTTCTTTCAGTAATTTATCTGTCATTAACTCAACTCCCTTATCCTGACTACCACTCTTCCACCTTTCTCTATACCCACAGCCTCAATCGACTGCTTAGGCACACATTGCCAACAATCATCAGGCAAGATTTGAGCATTGACCAAACTATCTAACAACACCTTCCACAGATTATCCAAATCTCGTTTACGATTGTCAGGCAACCATACCTTGACAGAAATAGACACTGGCTTTTCAAACTTCAAATAGCCTAAACAAGCAACAAACACCTTGCTTTGATACATCTTGCCTTTCTCCGTAATGTAATGCCTACCTTGTTTAGTATGCCGCCAATAAGTATTCACTGTCGGCGGATAAGGCAAATCAATCGTGATTTCATTCGCAATATCGGTCATCGTTTTCCTTCTCGTTGTAAAATCGCTTGTGTACGAAATACCCCTTCAGAATGAAACAGCCTCAACTGCTCACGGTCATAGTCCACTTTCATTCGTCCATCAATCGCATCGTGGCAACTACTACAACAGAACGCCCCAAACAAATCATCAGGCTTCATTCCCACGCCATTTAGCCCAGCCAGACGATAATGAGCCAGTACCACCGTTTCAGGATTATGATTGCAGACGCCTACCACTCGCACTTGACATTCTCGCCCTTTTGCTTCCTTACGCAGATTTACCATCATCACCCCTCTCATTTTATTATTTGCATAATTGCACTGTGCATTTGTTTCTGATAAAATATCCTCATTACGACATAACAAGGAAACCCGATGTTTAACCTAACCGCCGCACACTTTCGAGATGATTACCTTTACCAGTTTTTCATCAACGGTACAGCTCACAGCAAAATACCGTCAAACTTGACTGGCGTACTTGCTCGTAAGCTCGATATGATCAGTGCGGCTAAAAACTTAAACGACCTACGAGTACCGCCAGCGAACCGCCTTGAATTGCTCGAACCGAAAGAAAACAACCGCTACTCAATTCGAGTAAACAAGCAATACCGCCTAATTTTTACCTTTGAAAATGGCGAACTCTCAAACTTGTATTTAGATCCACATACACCCTATAAGGAGTCACTATGTTAAATATGCAACGTAAACCAACACCTGTTGGCGAAATTCTTTTAGAAGAATTTTTAGAACCACTTAATCTTAAAATTGGTGATCTTGCCCAAATTCTTGACGTACACCGCAACACTGCTAGCAGCCTCATCAATAACAACACACGCATTAGCCTAGAAATGGCGGTAAAACTCTCAAAAGCCTTTGGCACAACACCTGAATTTTGGCTCAACCTCCAACACAGCGTGGATTTATGGGAACTCAACCACAACAAACGTTTTCAGCAAACCTTAGCGAACGTACGAGTAGCCAATCAATGCCAACCTACGCCTGCTTTTGCGATGTAATCCCCCCTACGCTTGAATCGATCAAGCGTAGTTTTACCCCAAAAACTTCAACCCCAACACAGAAAGCCTCGTTATCCCAGTTTTTCACTGTTCCTCCATAAAAACAAATTACACACCTTACACATAAAACCATTGACAACTACAGTTTTTATACTTATACTACACATATATAAGCAACCACGAGGGCAGATAAATGTGGCCAGTAGCAGACAAATAATTAAACTTATTGAGAAAGACGGCTGGGTCTTCCACCACGCAACAGGAAGCCACCACCACTTTACTCACCCAACCAAAAAAGGCATTGTTACCGTACAGCACCCTAACAAGGACTTAAAAAAAGGAACGGAACATTCAATACTTAAACAAGCAGGGCTGAAATAGCCCTGCTATAACAGGAGCATAAAAATGTTATACCCACTCGCAATCGAACCGGGCGATGACACTCACGCATTTGGCGTAGTTGTACCAGATATTCCAGGCTGTTTTTCTGCTGGCGACACACTAGATGAAGCCTATAAAAATGCGAAAGAAGCTATCGTTGGTCATCTTGAATTATTAGTAGAAATGGGCGAAGAAGTACCATTGCCTACTTCAATCGACAACCACCGCAACAACCCTGACTTTACCGAATATGATTTCTTCTTCGGTTTTGTGGACGTGGACATCACACACTTACTCGGCAAAGCAGAACGCATTAATATCACAATGCCATCGCATTTGCTCAAACGCATTGATGACTTCGTCGCCACGCATAAAGAGTACAAAAACCGCAGTAGCTTTTTAGCCCAAATCGCAGCGGATAAAATCTTAGCGGTGGCTTAACCTCCCCCTACGCTTGACAGCTTCACTTGTTAGGCGTAGGGCTACAAAAGAAAGGAAAATTTGAAAGGAATTTAGATAAGCCAGATATTATTCACTAACCAGTGTCAGTTTTGGATGAATTTTATCTAACATCTCATAAAAATTTTCCCTATCTTTTGACAGTTTTAAAATCGTAATAACGGATGACAAATGTTCTCGCAATTTTGGATGCCCAATATCCTCACTTAAGAATTGGTGTAACTTAACTTTCCTTGCTTGCTTATTCGCCATTTTCTTCAATTCAGGCAGTAACTCGGGTGCTAAACGCTCATAAATCGCATTGTT
Organism: Nicoletella semolina; assembly: GCF_004345745.1. Taxonomy (GTDB): domain Bacteria; phylum Pseudomonadota; class Gammaproteobacteria; order Enterobacterales; family Pasteurellaceae; genus Nicoletella; species Nicoletella semolina. Next base: position 35,440 of record NZ_SLXJ01000003.1, read on the forward strand.
TGTAACATGTCCAAAGAATTGTGGAAATTGCGTTCCTATTTTTGGCGGAAATTGCACACCATACAAACGGCATAATTCTTTGTAATAATCCAAAGGAAAAGTTTTTACCCACGGCTGCAATTCTTTTGCGACAAAAGCTTCAAAAATTTTCGCTAATGCATCTTTTGCACGAGCATCTTGATAACCTGTTGCTTCATCAACAAGAGCAACAATCCCGACTTTCGCCAACGAACGTACTAAAATTTCTGCTTTTTTAGCGGTGTCTTGCTGAATTTTGGTTAAAGCATTTTCTTCACGTGCTTTTAAATAAACATCACAAACAATCGGTAAAATAGTTGCATCATATCCCTCCTTAATCTGCCCGTCTTTAGTCTTAAATTTGACCCTTTTGATCACATCAATAACATCTTGATTTATAAAGGGTTTTAAGTTATTTGCATCCATAAAAGCAGGTAAGTTGATCACCTCTTCATTTTCAGTAATGGATGCACCTCGAGAACCTCGCTTAGGACGATCTAATGCTTGGAAAACAGAAGCGGTAGAAATAACCCGCTTATCATCTTCCAATACAGCAACATCAAGTAGCATATCGCCAATCGTCAAAATACCTTCATGTATTGCTAGCGGTAGCTCATCTAGCATTTTTTTGTGTTCCCAACGAGTTTGAGCGGCTTTCTCGGCTCGTGCTTTGCATAATTCTGGTGTTAATTTTTTTGTTGTCATAAAAACGCCCTCTTGCTAATTTAAACTTAAAATATAGCATAATGCTAAATAAATAGCATTTCAAGTTTTATTTGACAACGACTAAAAAACGGCGTAGGATATTTCACACGGAGCGTCGAAAACTCCCAGTTTATAATGACCGTTCTTCACCACGTCAGCGTGATTTTTTTGTACCTATTACTTGCTCTTCGTTGTTACCATTATTCGAGTTGCAGTTTTGGTCAAAAATATATTTATTTCAATCTATGGTTAGGTGGGTGTGGAAATATCCAATACCACACGGCAGGTCGTCATTACCTGTTTTTCGAACCACCTAACCACCAATCCCATCGAAAAGGAAAACAAAAATGACAACTCAAATCTCAACATTCAATTTCAAATCATTACCTGTTCGTGTAGAGCTTTTCAACAATCAACCGCATTTTTGCTTGATTGATGTTTGCAACATTTTTGAGATCCAAAATTCACGTCGAGTACAGCGTGAAATGTTAGATCCGCAAGGTGTACGCTTGGCGTACGTTTTGGCAAAAGACGACAAACAACGCAGAACGGCATTTATCAATGAGCCAAATCTCTACCGAATTATTTTCCGTAGCGAAAAAGAAATCGCCAAAACATTCCAAAACTGGGTATTTGAAGAAGTATTACCGCAAATCCGCCAAACTGGGCAGTATTCGCAAAATCATCAACCAAACTTACCGCTTGCTAAACCAACCAAAGACACAATGTCAGTAGACGTGAATGTCTTTCACCACTTGCTACATCTAGCACGCACCGCAAGCGACACTTGCGAAGAACTAATGCAAAAACAAATCCGCATACTCGACACCTTCGACTTAACGCTAATGCCACGAAATAGGCTCACATTAAATTACGAGCTAGTTAAAGAAATGCAGTTTGCGATTGATGATGCCGAAGAAACCGCACGTAAACACCTGCGCCGTTTCTAATGGATAACAAACCTAACCAACCGCCCACAAGGGCGGTTTTTTCTTTCCAGTTTATTGCTTTGCATTACATTTTGCATTACAATCGCCACAAATTTAACCACTCAAGGAGAATACGAATGGCAACCTTAAACGTCCGCTTAGACGACAACCTAAAACAACAAGCCTATGCGGTTTTGGCAGATCTTAACATCTCGCCAAGTGAGGCAATCCGCCTTTATTTCCAATACATCACCGATAATCACAGTCTGCCGATTAAGCAAGCGGTCATTACCGATGAAGAAGATGAGCTAATTCGCATTGCTCGCCAACGTCTCGCCAACCCTCAAGGCTTTGTTGAGGTAACCTTAGATGACCTATAAACTCGTCTTCGAAACGCAAGCGTTGAAAGAGTGGCAAAAACTCAATCACAGCATACGAGAACAGTTTAAGAAAAAGCTCGCTAAAGTCTTGGAAAATCCAGAAATCCCTGCAAACAAATTGCGAGAAATCCCTAATGGTTACAAAATCAAACTCCGCTCTGCAGGGTACCGCCTCATCTACCAAGTGCAAAATCAACAAGTCACTGTCGTTGTGGTAGCCATTGGCAAGCGAGAACGTTCAGAAGCCTACGAAACCGCCAAACATCGGCTTGCTCACTAACCCAACCGCCCACAAGGGCGGTTATTTTTTTATGCCTTACTACCTACTACACTCGTTACTACCAAAAAAACGCATACAACTGAGCTTCTGTTTGGCTGTCGCACCCCTTGAAAATGTGCTGAATGGCAGCGGTAATCAATGCCTGATAGCATCGTTCGAACTCGTCTTGCTCCATATTGCCGTAAGCCAAGGATTTCGCCTCTACTCGCATACGCCCATCAATCGTATAGCTCACGTCCTTAAAGCCAGCTAACACCGTTAAATTTTTACGAAACACATCAAACTGCGTCCTTTCATCGAAATACTTCCACTCCGTTTTATCTGCCGCCCAATGGTCGAAACAGAACTTGAAAAAAGCAAACACCTTGCGATGAAACTGCGGATTGCGTGATAGCTTGATTTCAATCTCATACTGCTCGCCATTGCGAAACTTCTTTAACGCCTCTGCTTCTGTATCATCTAATGGCACAAACGTCCCACCAGCCGCTTTAATCATCTGAGCTTTCATCACTTAACCCTAAATCACTTGGCTCCAACCCAATTATCTTCCCATTTGAAAAGCTGACCATCACATTTTGGGCATTTCAGTTCAGTAAATTGTTCACACATCTTGAAACGCCCAATGTTTTCCGTAGAGCTGAAAATCGCTTATCTATTACGTCTGGTGGTAGTGGACGACTTTCCGATTTTTTAGGTAAAGTTAAATTTGGTGCTGGAATTTGCTCGCCTACCTGAATCCGTTTTGCCATCGCCTTCAACGCTTTTTCTGCTTCATTGCGTAGCGTGTCATCTTTCCAGCCACGCTGACGGTTTCGCTGGTAGAGGTCAGTCAAAAGCCAGTATTCCGCATTCGACCGAAATTTAAACTTGTGGATTTCCTCAAACCCATAAGACGAGAAATGATTCAACCGCTTGAGCAGTTGCTCAACGTTCGGTAAGCCTAAATCCTTAAAATCAATCTGCTTACACCAACCAATGAACTTCCCCACACTTGGCACATAATCGTCCTCTTTGGCTCGCAAGGCTTTCATTCCTTGCCGAACTTGCTCAACCGTGCGAATGTTGTTTTCGACAAATCCCATAATCCATTGCTGTTTTGCGATGGAGATTTGTTGAGGCGTGTAGTACGACAATCTCGGACAACTTGCGAGCATCTGCTCGAAAATGCGATTTACCAACATTTCCGCCCCCTCGTTCACAAGCGGTCGATTTGCGGTCTTATTTTGCAAAGCAACAGCAGTCATAACACCCCCTCCCACGCTTCAGGCGTATTCCACGCTTGGGACAAGTTATCTCCACGCTGTCGAGATTTCGGCTGTGCATCTTCCCACTCCCAGCTAGATTTAAAACCACGCCAGCCACGCTCAATCGAAATAGAGACCGCCTGCTGAATGGAAATCCCAGCCTTGTCCGCTTCACGTTGAAAACCATCTAGGGCAGTCTTTGTGATAGTCGATCGACAAGCTTTACGATGTTTTACAAAATCTTCAGCCAATTGCCCTGTAATGCCGAACTGCTCAAGTAAATCCAACGCATCGGATTTTCTCGTGCGTGCGTTACTAACCGTTAGGTTAGTATTGTTAGTATTCTCTGTAGTAATCTTTGTATTAACGAATGGCGGATTTGCGACTTCCCGAATGCTTTCCATCAAGGCATCAAATTTTGCTAAATCTAATTTGAAATAAATTCGATGTTCTAGGCGTTTGTGCGTTTCAATTAAAATGCCTAACTCGACTAATTTTTTGCGTGCGGTTTCCTGTTCTCGACGACCTAACCCCGTTTCTTGCTCAAGCTCAGCTTGTGTTTTGTACACACCTAGCGGATTTTCTGTTTTATCTTGCCAGTAAAAAATCTGTCCAAATAAAACAGCGGCAGTCACACCGCCTAATGGCTTCGCTAACTGTGGATAATAGGCAATAGGCTGTCCTAATCGCCGTAAATGTTGGCTAAAACTCATTCCGACACCTCAATAAAATACTGCTTCACACGCTTGCCATTTGGCAACGTAATCCATTCATCTTTCACGTTATAACCCTGTGATTTAATGTCATAAATTCGAGCCGAAAGCCTAAAACTGCCCACGCCTTCTAACGCTGAAATTTGCGTAATTCGCCCACCTTCGAGCATATACTGCAAAATCCGCTTGGTTTGCGATTGACTGCTTTGAGCGTTTGGATTATCATTTCCCTGTGTTTTCAAAACATACCTCCTTCGAATACCACCGTGACTGCGGTGGTTTTTTATTGCTTATTTTCTGGCGGAAACACGTCATCAATTGAGACATTCGCTCCGAATTTATTTAACGCTTCTACTAATTTTCTAGCCATTGCTAGCGATGAATTTCTTCTCTGTTGCTCATAATGCCCTAAAGCTCCTTGAGTAATATTGATTGCACTAGCTAATTCTGTTTGAGTTAAGCCTATTTTTTTTCTAAATATAATTATCTTGTTCATAGTTCCTTACCATCACAAATTAAAATACATTATGTATTTTTATTCTATAAAAGTAAATACTTTTTGTATTTTGAAAAACTAATACAAAACGTAATAATTAGAAAAAGCTAAAATTAGGAGGAGTTATGAAAAGACAGTGGAGTGAATTAGTACGCGAAAAAATGGCTGAAAAGAATCTTAAACAAGATGATCTCGCTGAAGCACTTGATAAAACACAGGGAGCAATAGGACACTGGCTCACAGGTAAACGAAAACCTAATTTTGATGATGTGGCTAAAATGCTAGGTGTTGTTGGGGTTGAACGTGTAATGCTCAACTCTGATGGGCTAATCTTGCTAGAAGATGAAGTTGAACTCGCAGGAAAACCTAAAGAAGGCTTGATCCGAGTACTCGGCGAAGCGGTCATGGGAGCAGATGGTGAATTTGAGATAAGCGAAGAACTAATGGGGTTTGTTCGTATATACAGTTCAGACAAAGAAGCCTACTGCTTACGAGTAAAAGGCAACTCTATGGAACCTCGCATTCTCAGTGGTGAATTTGTCGTCATTGAGCCAAATACAGAGATTTACCCAGGCGACGAAGTATTTGTCCGCACAAACAACGGCAAGAATATGATTAAGGTAATGGATTATTGCCGTGATGGAGAATATCGTTTTTCTAGCATTAACAAAGCTCACGATTCTTTTACCCTAGATTATGATGAAGTCAATACCGTCGCATCAGTAGCAGCTATTGTTAAACGCAGTCGGTTTATTTCATTAGAGGAAATACCAGAAACAGAATTTCATTCCATTTGATACCCTACGCAAGGTAAAAATCCACCAAAGTCAGCGGTTGGATTTTGTTAGGTGATTTTTTTGCAAAGAAAAAGGAAATTTTATGAATATCAATGAGTTATCACTTATTAATGAATTAAGTGATCAGAAGCGTAAAGTTGATTTCAATAGCTACGATTTTAGTGTCAAAGAATTAGTTTCTATGGTAGCTGAAGGTATTATTGATATTGCTCCAGAATATCAAAGACAATTTCGGTGGGAAGATGCTCGCCAATCTAAATTGATTGAATCACTCTTACTAGGTATCCCTATTCCCAATATCTTTATGGCAACAAATAATGATGGTAGCTGGGAAGTCATTGATGGTGTACAACGACTAACTACGATTATTCGCTTTATGGATAATCAAAATGCCAAAGATAAAGTTGGTGTAACGGATAATCTTATTTTGCAAAAACTGGAGAAAATTCCATCTTTCAATAAACAAGTTTTTGCAAAATTACCACAAAAAATTAAATTAGATTTTATGTTACGTACACTTAAAGTTACAACACTCACAGACAAAAGTGATCTTGATGTTCGCTTCGATCTCTTTGAGCGGTTAAATACAGGCGGTATAAAATTAACAGCACAAGAAATACGTAGCTGTGTCTTTCGTGGTAGCTTTAACGAATTTGTTAAACGAATGGCTCAAGACAAAAACTTCTTAAAATCCACTTTACTGAAAGAACAACGCATAAAAGACGGTACGGCAGAAGAAGCCGTACTCCGATTTTTTGCATTTTTGCATAATTATAAAAACTTCAAATATAACGTAACGAGTTTCTTAAATAACTACATGTCTTTTGCAAATAAAGATTTTGACTACGAACAAAATGAAAAACTCTTCAAAAAGACATTCAAAGAACTTGCTAAGCTCGAATTTGGCATATCAAAAGGGCAAACTGCTCGCCGATATAGTTTCAAAATCAACTTCTTTGAAGGTGTTGCGGTCGGTGCTGCTCTTGCTTTGCAAAAAAAATCAAAACTCAATCTTAGTTCCTTTTATGAATGGGTAAATGACCCAAGTTTTATTGAGTCCACCACAGGGGCAACAAACCGTCCTCAAATGGTTCAACATCGCATTGAATTTTGCAAAAACCACTTTTTAGAAAATGTTTAGTTCAATCAAAACCGAACATTCCACAAAGCAATTAGAAATTCAAGCTTTTTTTGCACAAATTAAGCAACTGAATAATGAGCAAAATGAATGTGTAGTAACACGACAAGTTTTTACAAAAGAATTATTGTTCAACACGCTCAAAGGAATGCTTTTTGTTCTCTTATATGGATCTATTGAATACACTGTTTCAGAAACAGTAAAAATAGCAGAGAGAGAAATTTCTTTGCAAAATCTCCATTTAAACGAAGTTCAACCAAGCTTACTTATCCGTTTTTTGCATAAAAATTTTGATGCTTTGCACAACGTAGGTAGAAAATATAAATGGCAAAAACGCCTTGATTTTATGCAAATTTTCTCAAGCAATAGCAAAATTATAGAAAACATTTGCGATGATTTAGAATTACCAACCGATGGAAAGAATATACGAGTTGAACAACTTCGTAGTATTTTTTGCACATTCAATATTGAACCCACATTACTTAATGCTCAATGGGGTGGTCGCCTAAAAGATATTGTGGAAAATAGAAATACGATTGCTCACGGCAATACCACAGCTGCAGATGTGGGTAAGAATCTGTTTATCTCCGATTTACAGGTTAGAATAGATGAAGTGAACGCATTCTGCACAACATTCATTGCCTTGTTTGAAGACTATCTTAATAATAAAAAATATAAAGTATAACCGCCCACCATGGCGGTTTTTCTTTACCCAAAATCTACTCTTAACTACGCCTTACTACTCTAAACCCACCTCACAAGCGGTCAAATTCCTTTCAAAATCTGCAAAACAAAGCCCACCAAAGCGGGCTATATTATGCGTGTGCGACTTGCTTTACTTTAAGGGTAAGACTGAATACTCGCATTACTTTGCTCCATCAAAAAAGCAATAGGTAAAACAGACTTTTTACGTGCTTGTTTTAACAACCATAAATCATATTTAGTCTGTAAATTCAGCCATAATCTTGCCGTACTAATACCTGCTTCTTCCAAAGATAAGGCTAAATTTGCCGTCATAGGCGATTTACCATGCAACACTCGTGAAAGTGTTTCACGAGAAAAACCCAAATGGGTAGCAAGTGTACTGATTTTTATATTATTCGGCTCAATAAATCCATCTAATAAAATCTGCCCTGGGTGTGCTGGTTTACGCATAACATTAAGCCTGCGCGACCTGTTTTATTTCAATGTTCAAATTCAACGCTTTCATCACTTTTAACACCGTAGCAAATGTCGGATTGCCTTTGCCTGAGAAGGCTTTATACAATCCCTCACGGCTTACACCTGTTTCTCTTGCTAATTGGCTCATATTGCGTGCTTTCGCAATATCGCCTAATGCTGAAAGGATTAAATCCACATCATCTTCTTTCAGCACTTCATTTAAGTAAGCCTGAATTTCCTCTTCGTTTCTCAAATGTTCTGCCACATCAAAATCTTGTAGTTCTATCATATTAAACTCCTAATTCTTTTGCTAAGGCTTTCGCCCTTTTAATATCATTCTCTTGTGTGGACTTATCACCACCACAAACTAAAATCACAATTACACCGTTCTGATTCTTCAGATATACCCGATAACCTTTCCCTTCTGTAATTCTTAACTCTGAAAGCCCATCACCAATAGGCTTCACATCACCAAAATTACCAAGCTGTAACCGCTTAATCCGTGTTTTTATTTTGGCTCTTGCACGCAAATCCTTCAGTGTATCTAACCATTCTTTAAAAATTGCCGTGGATTTAATCTGTATCATAACAATCCCCTTTCATAGTTGGATTATATCACTGTGAACTATAATTCACAACAAATCAAAGTGCGGTCAAATCTCCTAAATCTTTCCATTTTTTCTTTCTCTTTTTACTTAACTGAATAAAAAACAAGCAGTCAAACACATCAACTAAAATTTACCTCCTTATAAATCAACACATTAAATACATTTTGTATTTTTAATTTAAAAATAAATACATTTTGTATTGACAAATAAAATACTTATTGTATTATGCCCCCATCAAAACAAAACGCCCACACGGAGAAAACAAGATGAACGTACAAAGCCTAAATGAAAATAAAGATTACATCTTATGCAGACGCAAAGAAAAACGTGGAAACGGATTTATTCAAATTTTTGAAGCGTTCCAAAACGAAAAAAACGGCGAGTTAGTTATTGAGCGTGCAATGTTTAGAAACGGTGAGTTAATTGATTGGAACCAAAGCGAAAAAATGAATGCAAAGCAAGCTGAAAATCTTTGGAAGATGTACACCGTTCACTAAGAATTTTTACCAAAGCCCTTTATAGAGGGCTTGAATAGCAATACAGGAAAACACGGAGGAAAAAATGCGAGTTGGATCACTAGAACACGAAAAAATGATGGAAGTCTTTGAAAAAACCATACAAGGCAGATTTGACAGAGAGCCTTATGAACTTTGGAAAAAAAGTCGGATTTACCAAGATGGAGAGACTAATGAGAAGTTCATCATGTTTAGGTTTGGCTACTCAGCAGGAAGATTAGAGTATATGCACCGATAACAGAATTTTTACCAAAGCCCTTTATAGAGGGCTTGAATAAAGGTTCTAAACCAGCCGAAAGGCAATGTTCTTTAAAAATTGAGATAAAACCGCATTATGCCTGATGGTGAAAGGTAGGAAGATGAAAAATCGGAGGAAGCCCATAAAACCCCCACTACCTCACAGCGTGATGCCTTTTTGATTAAACAAAGAGGAAACAGACATCACCCATAATGCGGTTTAGGTGAAATCTGGGCGTGGACAGTGAGCCACAAGAGAGTAGCCGAAAATCACCGAGCAAGGTTTGCTGTTTTGTGGAAAAACAGATTTTTTAATCCCTGTTGAATGATAGTGGGGTCAGAACCCATCTTGCTCACCATTGAAAACCGTACTGGTTCTCCCTTGAGGGTTTTACCTTTTTACCCTCAAGCAGTGCGGTTTTCAATGGTAACAACGGAGAAACCTCCAGACCTTGCCACTGGGTCACAAAAAAATAGTGGTAAATTAATGGCAGTATAAAGGGATTTAGGCACTTTGCCCGCCCTGCTCTGTTGATAGTCGGTGTAGGGACGATTCAGTTGCTTGACGCATTCACAAGCAATCATACAAAGAAGCTAAGCCTGAAAGGGGAGTGAGCAGTCTACACAGTGTAGGTAATCCGCCAGCGACAATGCCTCACAGCACATGTCCTTGAATTTTTAAGGTTTTGAAAAGGGGAAAACCTGAATGCAACAATCAACCCTTGATCTATGCTCGCAAGATGGTTTCTACAAAGGAAAAAGAAAATGAACAAATACGAACTGCTGAAAGACGACACAATCCAGTATGCAGGAAAAACACTTTACCGAATTAAAGCATTAACTTCTTTTGGTGTGGTTAAAGCAGGTGATTTAGGCGGATATATCGAAAAAGAAGCTAATCTATCACATACTGGCGATGCTTGGGTATATGACAATGCTGAGGTATATGACAATGCTAAGGTATGTGGCAATGCTGAGGTATATGGCGATGCTTGGGTATGTGGCAATGCTGAGGTATATGACAATGCTTGGGTATATGACAATGCTGAGGTATATGGCAATGCTAAGGTATGTGGCAATGCTTGGGTGTCTGGCAATGCTGAGGTATATGACAATGCTAAGGTATGTGGCAATGCTTGGGTGTCTGGCAATGCTGAGGTATATGACAATGCTAAGGTATATGACAATGCTAAGGTATATGACAATGCTAAGGTATGTGGCAATGCTAGGGTATGTGGCGATGCTTGGGTATATGACAATGCTAGGGTATGTGGCGATGCTGAGGTGTCTGGCGATGCTAGAGTGCATAAAATAAACCATATTGTGTGCTTTTCTAACGTTGGTCGTGAAAATGGTACACTGACTGTCTATGCTGGCGAGGAAGGTTTAATTGCCACTCGTGGCTGTTTCTGCGGTACGGTTGATGAATTTTTAGCGAAATCTGCCGAAGTCCATGACGAAAAAACCAAGCGAGAGTATCAATTACTGATTGAAGTAGCAAAAAGTAGAATTCTAGGCGAATAATGGCTTTTATACTAAATTCAAAAAGGAAAACCGAATGAAACGTAACTGGGATTTAATCCGTAAAATCTTGCTCAAGCTGGAAGACAAAGCTGATAATACAAGTTGGCTAGAAAGCTCAGATATCAAAGGTTACGATTATTGCACTGTCGCTTATCACTACGGCTTATTAACCGAAGCACAGCTAATCAAAAGTATTGATATAATTTGACACCACCACCCACTTCGGATACGATGACCTCAATTTCAAGCCGTTTCAAACGGCTTTTTTTGTATCTAAATTCGGAGAATAAAAATGGCAAATAATGTAATCACTGTCCAAGATGCAGAAATACGAGTCATTGAACGGAACGGTGAAGATTATATCAATTTGACCGATATGTTGAGAGCAAAAGATGGGGAGTTCTTCATCAGCGATTGGTTGAGAAATCGCAACACATTGGAATATATCGGCATTTGGGAAGAAATTAACAACCCTAATTTTAATTATGGCGAATTCGCCACAATTAGAAACCAATCTGGTTTAAACCGATTTAAAATTAGCGTGAAAGAATTCGTGGCACAAACGAATGCCATTGGCTTACAAGCTAAAGCAGGGCGTTATGGTGGCACCTATGCTCATAAGGATATTGCATTAGAATTTGCAATGTGGATCAGCCCAGAGTTCAAACTCTACCTCATCAAAGAGTTCCAACGTCTTAAACAAAAAGAAGCCACAGAAAACAAGCTGGAATGGAACGTTAAACGTATTCTCAGTAAAGCAAACTACCGCATTCACACCGATGCAATCAAAGCCCACATTATCCCAGCGTTGCTCAATACCAAACAACACAATTTTGCCTATTCAAGCGAGGCGGATATTCTCAATCAAGCCCTGTTCGTGTAGAACTCTTCGAAAATCAACCGCACTTTTGTTTAGCTGATGTTTGCGAAATCTTAGAAATTAAAAATTCTCGCCGTGTAAATGCTGAAATGCTAAATGAAAAGGGGGTACGTAAAACGTACACCCTTACCAAAGGCGGAAAACAGGAGCTTACATTCATCAACGAACCGAATTTATACCGCATTATTTTTAAATCAAGAAAAGCTGAAGCGGTAGAATTTCAAAACTGGGTATTTGAAGAAGTTTTGCCACAAATTCGCAAAACTGGGAAATACTTGCAAAATCAACAACCAAACTTACCGCTTGCTAAACCAACCAAAGACACAATGTCAGTAGACGTGAATGTCTTTCACCACTTGCTACATCTAGCACGCACCGCAAGCGACACTTGCGAAGAACTAATGCGAAAACAAATCCGCATACTCGACACCTTCGACTTAACGCTAATGCCACGAAATAGGCTCACATTAAATTACGAACTAGTTAAAGAAATGCAGTTTGCGATTGATGATGCAGAAAAAGTCGCTCGTCAGCACGTCAGAAATCGCTTCTAATTGCAAAAAATTAAACACAACCGACCGCTTGTGAAACATCAAGCGGTGGGTTTCTACACCCTACAATTTAATAAATATGAAAACACATTTAATACATTTTTAACCATAGGAACCCCCAATGAAAAACTTACTTAAACAGATTATCACAACACTATTACAAGACAACTACGCCTTAACGCTTTGGATATTAATTGCCATTACAACAGTCGCCTTGCTTGCGGCTTAAAATCCAACTTTTACATAAGGAAACAAAAAATGAACCACTTTAACTATCATTTTAAACCCCTACTTATCGCCTTCATCGCCATACTTTTCTTTGCCATTGTGTTAGAGATAGTAGAGGACGAACCGATACCTTCCACGCCCACCCTAGCCGTGGAAGACAATTTTAACGCTACCAAAATTTGGACAGAATATGACTTCCAACAAGCGGAAATTGACCCACTTGATATTTCATACCACGACCCTTGCCAAACCGCCTGCCCTGATAATCTCACGGCAGACGACCTCGCTCTCCTCCAGCAACACTATCAAAAACAAATACAACGATTAACCGCAGGAGGTCAGTGATGGCTAAGAATAAACTGGAAGACCTAACCGACCACCTATTTATGGCAATGGAACGGCTAAATGAAGAAGACTTAGATGCCGAACAAATTCAACAAGAAGCGACCCTTGCCAAAGCGATTGTCGATATTGGCGACAAAATTATTGATGTGGCAAAAGTCTCGCTTGAAGCGATGAAAGTACAAAGCGACTACCTTGGTAATTCATCAGCATTACCAAAGATTTTTCAATCTACCCCACTTTTGGAGAATAAATCATGATAAACCCAATCACCGAAATGCAAGCACAAATCACCACGGCTAAAGTTTTACAACGTGATTTACGTCAGGTAGTTCAAGAGAAGAAAGAGAGTATCCGTAACTTCTACCACGCCAAAGAGAAAGCTCAACAAGCGGTACAAACACCCCAAAAAATTGCAAAAACCGCCGAAGCGACGCCGATAGAGACTAAACCTAGACAGATTATTGCCGACCAAGAAAAAGAGCAGCAGCTGCTGAAAATGGCAAAAGAACATTATACAGGCTATGAAGATGTTGCAAAATTTGCCCAGGCATTAAATTTAAGTGCAGAAGTTGTCTATCTGACACTGAAATATCATAGCTTCATCATACAGAACGAAACGACACAATATCGAGTGCTAGATAGCTACTACCGCAACAACGGCAACCTAAAAGCGATGACAATCGACACTGGCTTAAAAGTATGGATTGTCTCCAAAACGCTTGAAGGACTAGGCTTGTCTCCCAACTGGGCAAGTTACAAGAACTTCTCAATAAGAATGCGAGCAGTTTTACTACTAGCGTGTTACAAATCGTCAATAGCAATTCAATGTTAAAAAATGCTGACCCTCAAAGCGTTTTCAATGCAGCCTGTATGGCAGCAACACTTAACCTACCTATTCAAAATGGACTAGGCTTTGCCTACATTGTGCCATATCAAAACAAGAAAGAGAAAAAAACCGAAGCCCAATTCCAATTAGGCTACAAAGGACTCATTCAACTGGCACAACGTAGTGGACAATTTAAAAGATTGGTTGCTGTACCTGTTTATGAAAAACAACTTATTGCAGAAGATCCAATTAACGGCTTTGAATTTGACTGGAAGCAAAAGCCCGAAAATGGCGAAAAGCCTATTGGCTACTACGCCTACTTCAAACTCCTTAATGATTTCACCGCTGAACTCTATATGACCACGCATGAGGTGGACGAACACGCTCAACGTTACAGCCAAACTTACCGAACCTATTTAGATAAGAAATCCAAAGGACAATGGGCAAGCAGTGTATGGGCAGATAACTTTGAAGCGATGGCTCTCAAAACCGTAATGAAGCTTCTACTATCCAAACAAGCCCCACTTTCGGTCGAAATGCAACAAGCCGTACTTGCCGATCAAGCGGTTGTAAAAAATGTTGAAACAAACGAGTTTAGCTATGTGGATAATCAAATCGAAGAAGCGGAATACACCGAATTAAAAGTGAGCACGGACATCTTCGAGAAATGCAAACAAAGTATTCTCAACAAAGAAACTACGCTTCAAGAACTCTGTGATAGTGGCTATGAGTTCAGTCAAGAACAGTATGCTGAATTAGAGAAATTGGAAGTGGAATAATTTGACAAACCGCCAAAATCGGCTAAGATAACCGCACTACAATATCTGGCGGTTATCCGCACCCGACAATAAGCGTTTTTTTTATGCCCAAAATTTACATAGTGATCTATGTCGGGTCGAGAGAACCTAATAAAATACCGAAAGGAAATAAGTTCCGCCGTCCAGATACGGTAGTTGAAGCCCGACACCCTACTAAGGTTTCGGATTACTAACTAAATTATCTGGAGCATAAAAATGTCAAATTCTCAAATCTTAACTTTCGATTTCAAATCTCAACCTGTTCGTATTCAATCATTTAACGATGAACCATATTTCTGTTTAACTGATGTTTGCTTTGTACTAGGTGTAAATCGTCGTAGTTCTGAAGCCTTTCGCTTAAATACAGAGGGGTGCAAAGAAATTGCAACCCTTACAAACGGGGGTGAACAGATTGTTACTTTCATCAACGAACCAAACCTTTACCGCATCATTTTCAGATCGAACAAAGCTAACGCTGTAGAATTTCAAAACTGGGTATTTGAAGAAGTCTTGCCACAAATTCGCAAAACTGGGAAATACTTGCAAAATCAACAACCAAACTTACCGCTTGCTAAACCAACCAAAGACACAATGTCAGTAGACGTGAATGTCTTTCACCACTTGCTACATCTAGCACGCACCGCAAGCGACACTTGCGAAGAACTAATGCAAAAACAAATCCGCATACTCGACACCTTCGACTTAACGCTAATGCCACGAAATAGGCTCACATTAAATTACGAGCTAGTTAAAGAAATGCAGTTTGCGATTGATGATGCAGAAAAAGTCGCTCGCCAGCACATCAGAAATTGCTTCTAATTGCAAAAAATTAAACACAACCAACCGCTTGTGAAACATCAAGCGGTGGGTTTTTACACCCAAAAGGTATCAAAATGACTATGCTTTATACATTCAAACCACGCTGCTCAATGCTACATCAGCTAATGAGTGAGCCCAAAACAAAAGCTGACAAAGAGGCAGGCAAAATATCCGATACGGCAAAAGCTGCTGTTCGAGAAATTGCAAAATTTGACCTGTTCGGCTATTCCAGTTTTGACGGCAACAAATATACCCAAAAAGGTATTCAGCTCGAAGATCAAGCCATTAAATTAAGTGGTTTTACTCGTGGCTTAGCACTCAAGAAGAACACTGAAAGACGTGAAAACGATTGGATTTCAGGCGAGTGCGACATTTACGTTCCAAGCCGAAAACTCATCATCGACACAAAATGTTCGTGGGATATTGGCTCACATCCATTCTTTGCTGACGAAGCCGAAGCCAAAGCACAAAAATCTGGCTACGACATTCAAATGCAAGCCTATATGTGGCTTTGGGAGTGCGAACAAGCCGAAATAGATTTTGTGCTTTTCCCCACGCCAATAGACTTAATCAGCACCTACGACAATGACGAGAAGTTGATTGATTTAGTCGAGCAAATCCCACAACACAAACGAATCACCACCGTTACGATTAAGCGAGATGATGAAATCATCGAGAAAATCAAAGAGCGAGTGGAAGCAGCCCGACATTATTACGACAAACTTATTCAAGAGGCAATTTAATTATCACCCAAAAGAGAAATAATGATGTTTACCTACGGATCAATATGTTCAGGAATTGAAGCTGTATCGGTTGCGTGGAAAGGCATTGGAAAGCCTGCTTGGTTTTCTGAAATTGAGCCTTTCCCTTGTGCCATTCTTGCTCATCACTACCCTAATATTCCCAATCTAGGCGATATGACCGCCCTAGTACCAAAAATTCTCAATCGTGAAATTCCCGCACCTGATGTATTAGTTGGCGGCACACCTTGCCAAGCATTTTCTGTTGCAGGCAAGCGTGAAAGTTTAGATGACGACAGAGGAAATCTTACTTTAACCCTCATTCAAATTTTGGAGGCAATTGATTATGTCCGACTCTCTGACGGAAAACAACCTTGCATACTTGTGTGGGAAAACGTGCCGGGTGTTTTATCCACCAAGGACAACGCATTCGGACACTTTTTGGCTGGATTGGCTCAAGAATATCAGCCATTACAACCACCAGGTAACAAATGGACAAACGCTGGTTATGTGCATTCAGTCAGAACTATCTCGTGGCGAGTCCTCAATGCTCAATACTTCGGAGTTGCCCAACGACGTAAGCGAGTGTTCCTTGTGGCAAGTGCTAGAAAGCGAAGTGTCGCACAAATACTCATTGAGCAAAAGAGCTTGCGAGGGAATTTTGGTGAGAGCAACGAAAAGAAGGAAGAATTTACCACCAATTCTAAAACAAGCGTTACTTGCTCACGCCAAGTGATTTGTAAAGGCAAAGAGCATTCCGTTTGTTTTAATATCGCACCAACAATGACAGCCTCCCAATATAAAGAACCACAGATTATTGTCCACGGCACTCAAGATCCGATTGTTAATACCCAAATTGCTCATTGTTTAGGCAGGAATAACGGACAAGAAAATGTGTTATTTGAAATCAAAGGTTCAGAAGCTATTCGAGTTTCAAATTCATCTATATCCCCCACTCTGAAAGCTCGAATGGGAACTGGTGGTGGGAATGTTCCTTGCATTGCTCTTGCTGGCAACATAATCGGCAGAAAATCAGAAAACGGAGGGAATGGCAACGGATTTGATGAACGTGGCATTAGTTATACACTAACCGCAACAGATGTTCACGCAGTCTGCAACGAATACACCATTCGCAAACTCACGCCAAAAGAATGTGAACGCTTGCAAGGTTTTCCAGATGACTACACCGAAATCCCCTATCGAAATAAACCCGCAGAAAATTGCCCTGATAGCCCACGTTACAAAGCGATTGGTAACTCAATGGCAGTACCTGTAATGCAATGGATTGGCGAAAGAGTTGTGGAATACCTTAAATCTGAACACTAACCACAGACCATTTTCCTGACGCCAGGAAAATGGTTTTATTTGACAAACCGCCCAGCCCTATTCTAGAATGCCTTCACTTTCAACAGAAAGTCGGGAATTGGCGTTCCTGAATTGAATTTTAAGGGTGGAAATGATAGTCGCCCAAAGCGACTTTTTTTATTTCTATGATCAGAAAAATCAAACCTTTCAAAGGGTGTTACGAATTATCATACCCTTTTAAAAGTAGTCAATGATGGACTGGTTAAGGGATCAAAAGATCGCCGTCTTTACCTTAAAGTTCAACGGTACGCCAACCTTGATCAGTTCATCACCAGTAATTGGCGTTGCTAGTGATGAGTTTTACAACTTTGAACTATAAGGACAGTCAAAATGACTACATTAACATTTCAAGCTACAACTCTTTCAGTTATCAATCAACAAAATAAAATTTGGTTTTCTATCTCTGATGTTGCAAATGCATTGGGCTATAAAGAAACAAATGGCGTTACTCGTTTATACAATGCCCACCAAGATGAGTTCACTCAAAATATGACTACACTTATTGATATGCAAACAAATGGTGGCATTCAGAAAGTCCGTATTTTCTCACTGCGTGGTTGCCATCTTATCGGAATGCTTTCACACACCAAAGTCGCCAAAGACTTCCGCAAATGGGTTCTAGACATTCTCGACAAAGAGCTTTTGCAAAATTCCCAACCGAACATACCGCTTGTCGAAGAGAAAAGCTAGATAAATTTTGCGATCAAGATCGAAGAATTGACTTTTGATGTTTGACACTTGCCGCCTTTTAAGGCTAACATAACAAAACAAATTGATTAGTGACAGTAATCTTACGTTCTTTATGACAATTAAACTATGATACCAGCTTACCAAAGGAATTTGTGTAGGCTATTTTAGTTTGTGAAATGAGGGGGTTATGATGAAGAATACAATTTTAAAGCCTGTTAAAAAACGGTATCTTTCTCCAAAAGACTATTTAAAAGACGTGCAGTTAAATAGCACGAATAATAATATCGACCGAGTTCGATTTATTCCGCCAGAAATTGGTAAATCTGGATTTGGGAAATTCCTTGTTGAATATAAAACTGCGGTATTGGTGGCTCGATGAACAACGAAAATCTTCCACAACCATTTGAAAATAAAGATGAATTCATCAAAGAATTTTTTGCTATCCAGCAACAAGAAGTGGCTGTTAAGCGTGATGAATTGGCAATCCGAAAAGAAGAAACCAAATTAAACCAAGAAGTTGCACTCGCTTCTATTGCATCGCAGGAAAAAGTTGAGTTAAAGCGTGGTGATGTGTTTTTGAAAACACAAATCGGCAAATATTGGCTTTGGGGCGTATTAGGTGTTTTGTTTGCTGTCATTATAGGTGTCGCAATGTACCTCAACCAATCGGATATTGCTATTCGGATTATTGAAATTAGTGGTGCTGTTTTATTGGGGTATTTCGCTGGTGTAAACCGAGGAAAAGCTCAAATACTTGAGCAACAAAACAGACAAAAAGAAGAATGACAATTAAATCCCACTTTAACCAGTGGGATTTTTATTTGACACCTTAAAAACTTTATACTACTATTCCGCTAACGGTGCTCAACACACCTTGACTCAAAGCGGAATATGACCGCAGGAATGCGGTTTTTTTGTATCCTGATTTTATGATCGGGTGGTGTTCCGTTCATACAATACCGAAAGGAAAAGACGGAAGGCTGACTTTGAGCAGTGTTGAAGCACCCGATCGCCCTATCTCAACAGTAGGGTAAATTTAAAATACTCAAAGGATACAAAACAATGTCAAATTTACCAATCCAATTCCAATCATTTGATTTCAATTCATCGACTGTCCGTGTCATCATTGATCCAAACCAAGAACCGTGGTTCTGTGGTGCAGATGTCTGCGATAATCTAGGATATACAAATGCTCCCGATGCATTAAGAAAACATTGTAAAGAGAGGGGTATCGCAAAACGCTATACCCCCACTAAAAGCGGTGAACAAGAGATGATTTTCATCAACGAACCCAACTTATACCGCCTGATCATCAAATCACGCAAACCACAAGCGGAAAAATTCGAGGCGTGGGTATTTGAAGAAGTCTTGCCTCAAATCCGCAAGACTGGGCAATATTCACAAAATCCCCAACCAAACTTACCCTTGTTGAACCAACCTATAGTATCGAACTCAAAGAGGAAGAAATCCGCCAACTTGCTTGGCTACACTTCTCACACCGCAGAATGATGTCCCTACTCGGCTGGGTTGCCAAAGGGCTTGAAGTTATCGGTTCAAAATTCGCAGGCGAGGCTTACGGTTGTTCAACAGAATACCGTCGCCAAAGTGATAAAACTAAACCCACGCTTGAGCTAATGATCGCCAAAATCGAACACAAAGGCACACGACAAGAACTCACGCACCGCCTAACAGCGTCCGTTTAACTCCCATTCCCTCCCCTTTATCCCCAATCGTACTGGGGAGGGCTTTTTACACCCAAAAATTTACCAAGAGGTGGAAAAATGAACCGAGAAAAAATACATCAATGAATTAGAAATCGCCCTACAAATCGCCAAACGCAACCTAAAAAGCACAGGCTTTTGGAAGTGGCAACTTGAAGCAAACGAAATCGAGCATTTGCTCGAAATCGCCTAACCCACCGCCATCAGTCGAGGGCTTTTTATTGGAGAAAATATGCCCCAATCTGAATTTCTCACCCTCAAAGAACTTGTTGATTTAACAGGGTACACACAGAAAAAACGCCAAATCCAATGGCTAAAACAGAGAAACTATATTATCCAAGATGAAAACCGCTACAAACCACTCGTCCTTTACAAGGACGTGTTTGGACAACCTCGTCATCTATCAAGCCATATACAGCCAACAAAGACTTGGCACCCCTCAGTTCACCTCACAGGAGTAACCTATGGGAAGACCTCGAAAAATCACCAACAAGCATCTACCTGACAACCTAAGACCAAAAACCGTTATTCGAAAATCAGGCAAAACCGTCATCTACTGGCTCTATCGCACTCACGGCAAAACAGAAATTTCCCTTGGTACAGATCGAAACCAAGCCTTTATCAAAGCAGCACAGCTCAATATTGAGCGGGAAAGTAAAAAAGACTACATCACATTCGGCCTAGTGGCGAAACGCTACCGTGACGAAATCATTCCACAGAAAAAAAACAGCACTGCTCAAAACGACTTAGTAAAACTCAAACCACTGCTACTTTTCTTCAGTGATGCACCACTAGAACAAATCACTGCCCAACATATTCGAGAATATATGAATTGGCGAAAAGAGACACCAAGTGCGGCAAATAATGAATTTTCGATGTTTGGCCATATTTGGCAACACGCCCGAGAATGGGGATACACCAACTTGCCTAGCCCAAACACCAATATGAAACGCTTTCCAATTCGCAAACGAGAAATCTACGTTGAAGATCACATCTTCCAAATGGTGTACGAATTTGCCGACCAAGATATGAAAGACCTAATGGATCTCGCCTATCTCACTGGGCAACGTCCTGTCGATCTTGCCAATTTAGAGCGAGAACATATTTTTGACGGCTACCTGCACATCGTCCAACAAAAAACGAATGCCAAACTGCGAATTGAAATAGTTGGCCAACTCGCAGAAATTCTTCACCGACGATTGGAAACGGCAATAGGAATTTATCTATTCACTACAAAAAAAGGTGAAAAAATGACAGCAAGAAAACTGGGAAAACGGTTTATTGTTTATCGAGAACACGCTATCAAAGCCTACCCAGAACATAAAAAAGAACTAACTGCTTTCCAGTTCCGAGACCTGCGAGCCAAATCAGGCACAGACATCGCAATGACTTCAGGCGAAGAAATGGCACGCCAACAACTTGGGCATACCAATATTCAAATGACAAAAACCTACATCAGAAAAGCCCCCATCATCACCCCAATTCAAGACAGCATATCAACCAAACAAAAGGGCTAATTTAGCCCTTTTTCCCTCCCTAAAAAATCGCCATTTATTACAGAGTTTCGGAACACTTCACTTTTTTTCGGAACGTTTCCCAAAAATAACCGTCTAACATATTGATTAAAAACAAATATTTTTTGTTTGAATAATATTGCAAAATTTTGCTAGAATTTTGCAAAATTTCCGCAAAAACTCACCGCTTGTATCATCAATAAAAGGAAAAAAATGGAATATCAATTTACCCATACCGTTCACGGTGTATTGGCAAAATGCTCAATGGAACACGAGGCTTTTGCTCACTGGTTAAATATTGAGATCATACCAAATCCCGAGAAAATTCCTGCGATTCTAGACGAAGTTAAGCATTGTCGTACTAATCTCAACGGAGAAAGTGTGTTTGAGGGCAAAGAATATAGCCTTTATCTTTCAAATGATGAAGTTGTGGCAAAATCTAACCAAGTAGACTTCCCTTTTGAGGAATTTGATGAGATGGAAAATGGCTTCCACGTCTATGAAGATGAGAGCATCGCATTTTGCGGATTAGAAGACTTTGAGGCTTTTCTACAGGCTTATTTACGTTTCGTCAAAAATTATCACTAAAGCTTAAAGCAAAAATCATTACCCTATAGTATCAGCTATAGGGTAACGAAAATTCAGAGCAGCAGAGATGCTATAACAACCAAAAGTTATAATGGTAAAGTTATAGTAGTCCTGCTTTTTCTAATGCTGAAAGCACAATCGGCTGATGTTGTTCAGACAATGTTGTAAGCGGTAAACGCAAACTTGGCTGGCTAATTAAGCCCATTTTATAAGCAGCCCATTTCACTGGAATTGGATTTCCTTCCACAAATAAATTTTTATGCAACGCCATTAATCGCTGATCAATTTGTTCTGCTTCTTCAAATTTACCTGCCAATGCTAACTTACACATTTTTGCCATATCCGCCGCCGCAAGATTGTTCGTTACCGAAATCACGCCTTGCCCGCCAAGTTTCATTGACTCTAACCCTGTCGCATCATCACCACTTAAGAAAATGAAATCTTCACCAGCTAATTGTTTAATTTTAGCCAAACGACTTAAATCTCCTGTTGCCTCTTTCACCGCAACAATATTTGGAATTTCAGCTAAACGAGCAATCGTTTCAGGTTGTAAATCAGTAACGGTACGTCCTGGTACGTTATATAAAATTTGTGGCAACTCTGTACTTTCTGCGATGGCTTTATAATGCTGATACAGCCCTTCTTGGGTCGGTTTATTATAATAAGGCACAACACTTAGACAGCCGGCAACACCACTATTTGCCAGCAATTTCGTCATAATAATCGCTTCATTGGTAGAATTTGAGCCAGCTCCAGCAATAATGGGAATACGACCTGCGGCATATTCAACTGTTTTTTTAATGACCTTTACATTCTCATCAATACTTAACGTACTTGATTCCCCTGTTGTACCAACTGAAACAATACCATCTGTCCCTGATTTGATATGAAACTCAACTAATTTTTTCAGTTCACCAAAATTAATTTCGCCGTCTGTCATCGGTGTTAGCAAGGCAACAATACTGCCTGAAAAAATGGGTTTTGCCATCACTCTACTCCTGTCCGTTTTGTAAATATCAAATTTTCACTAGCTTGCAAAATTACACACAAATATGCAAGTTTTTCTTGCTCTTTTTGCAAAAATTTTACCTAATCGACCGCTTGTTCAATCTGTTGCTGATATGCCATCATCACCAGAGTACGCCACTGATCTTGCCCTTGTGAATCTTTTCTCATATTCGCTAAATTTGGAAAACGCCCCCAACATTCAAAACCGTGCTTGCACATTAGGTTAATGCTCACCTGATTTAACTCAAATACATAGGCAAGCAGTGTTTGAATCCCTCGCTGTAACATATTAGCCTGCATAAATTGAATAATTTTTGAACCATACCCTTTCCCTTTTGCTTGCTCATCAAGATAGAGGCTAATTTCTGCACTGCAAGCAAAAGCAGGACGCTCATAAAATGGCGAGAAACTGAACCAGCCTGCGATCCTATTTGAATTGGCCACTTCATTTTTATCCTCCACCACCCAAAGAGGATATTTTTCACTGGATAAATGAAAATCAAACCAGCCTTGGCGAGTTGTTCTATCCGCTATCTCAAGATCACCTGTGATTTGATAGCTTGGAATAGCTTGATTATAAATATCTAAGATCGTATCAAAATCCGCAAGTTCCGCACGGCGAATATTCATAAAATTATAGCCCCAATAGCTCTACCAACGCTTGAGCAATACTATCATCGTTGTTAGAGCCAATCGTACGTTTTGCAGCACGTTGTACATCATCTTCAGAACCGCCCATTGCGATCCCCATTCCGACTAACTCTAACATACTAATATCATTGAAATTATCGCCGAATGCGATTACCTCTTTCGAAGAAATGCCTTCAATTTGCAGCAATTCCGCTAAACTTTTTCCTTTGCTATTTCCTTTTGCTGTAATATCAACCCTGTCCACCCAAGACCACTCAGCACTCACTTGATCAAACGGTAATTTGCGACAAAAATTTTGCAATTTCTGAACATCAGGATCGCTAATCAAGACTTTCCAAATTGTTGTGTCATTGTCAATAAACTGCTGAAAGTCTTCGACCTGATACACGTTTGGACGCACTTCTTCAGAGCAACTTTCAACCCATTTGAGCAATTTAGTAAAATGATTATTCAAAGTTTCATAAGTCATCGCATCACGAGTATAAACAGAAAGGTGAATATCCTCAGCTTTCGCTGCTGAAACCAGCTCTGCAACTTGTACCGAACTTAGTGGATTTGATGCCAACACACGATCACTCGCAAAATCATAAAGATAAGTACCGTTACAGCACACAACAGGAGTATCCAATCCCAACTCAACATAATACGGGCGCACTGCCGTGTGATGCCGTCCGGTCACAATAAACACTTCAAGCCCTTTTTGTTGAGCCAGTTTAATTGCTTTTTTACTTGATTCCAAAATCGTTGCGTTACTTGATAACAATGTACCGTCAAGATCAAATGCAATCGCTTGATAAGTCATTATTTCCTCCCCCAAAAGCATATAAAAATAAATAGATAAAAACAGATTAAAAATAAAGGGTGTTTCCGCAGAATACACCCTTTAAAACGAACACGATATACAATCAACTACATAGGAGTAGAAAAACTATTTACCTGAGTTATGAGCAGGTGTTTTGTAAAGCGGTGCGGGACCTTGTTGTCCTGCTACACCACTATTTTGCTGTACAGCTTGCTGTTTTAACACCGTACCGCCTGCATTAATTTCAACACGACGATTCGGTCTTAAACAATCACGCAATGCTTGACCAGTCTCGTGATGACACGCTACAACCTGTTTTGCTTTACCATAGCCTACCGCTTCAATTTGACCTGTTACCCCTTGCTGCTGTAAACGAGCTTTCACCGCATTTGCACGACGTTGAGATAAGGTTTGATTATAGCTATCTGATCCTAAACGGTCAGCGTAACCTGCAATTTGAACTTGCTGTGAACTCGCATCTTTAAGCTGACGAGCAATATCATCAACAATTTCTTCACCTTTTTCACTTAGCACATCTTTATTAAAATCAAATGAAAAATCCCCATCTAACTTAAATGATGAGTGAGTGATCTCATTGCTGTTACAGCCATTTGGATACCAAAAGAAACTTTGTGCTGTCATATTTTTATCAAATAAAACTTTAAATTGGCAGGTTTTATGCTCACCATTTTCACGGTAATTAAATAAATAATCCCACTCACGCACACCGTACAATCCTTCCTCAAAATGAGGTGACCCAATTAATGTACGCAATTGATGCTTATTCATACCACGCTCAACTTGACGCACATTTTCCCAATTTGGCCAAGTTCCACGCTGCGTATCTTCAGTTCCTAAGTTATAATCTTCAAGATTAGGGAAAATCGGATTGGTTGTCGTCCCCTCATCAGACACATCACTTAAATTACCACACGCAGCTACTGCGACTGCCATAGAGGACAATAAAAATCCACGAAATAAAGCTGATTTTTTCATTTTTTATCCTTATTCAAATTAAATTAATGAAATACCTATCTGTATAAGACCTAGCCTCATTCTACGCTACTCATTCTATGAATTCCAGCATTTTATAAAGGCTCCAAATAGTCTACTAATAACTGAACTGTTCGATTTCCCTTATAAAGATTAATATCCAATTTATAAACTAATTTTGCTTGTTTAATCGATAAATCAGGAAACTGCCTAATATCCACATTAAACCAAATCGCATCAAATAACATACCCTGCGAATGCTCCACTAACATTTTTAAATACTTACCTGCTAATAATCGTTGCTGCAAGATACGAAAATTACCCTCAAAAACAGGCTCTGCAAAATTTTGCCCCCAAGGCCCCGCTTGTGCTAGTAATTCTGCGGTCTCAAGGGAAAGTTCGTAGCCTTGTAATTCACCATCAGTATAAATCACACCTTGTAACGCCTCTGCAGAAATAAATTGTGCAATCGCTTCATCAAAACAATCCTCAAATTGTTTCAAATTATCGCTATGAATCGTTAAGCCCGCTGCCATTGAATGCCCACCAAATTTCACCAGCAGTTGCGGATAATTAACATCAATTCGCTCCAGTACATCTCGCATATGTAACCCCATTATCGAACGAGCTGAACCTTTCAAATAAGGACTTCCTTCACTTTCTTGAGCAAAAACAATCACGGGACGATGAAATTGATCTTTAATCCGAGCCGCCAAAATCCCAATTACTCCTTGATGCCAATCTGCTTGATATAACACAATGCCTTTTGCTTGATTACTCTCATCTATTACAGCACTTGGTTGCAATAAATTGGGCAACTTCGCACAAATAGCAAGTGCTTCAGTTTTCATTTCTTGCTCAAATGCTTTACGCATTTGATTTAGCCCATCTAGCTCTAAAGCTAGCTGGCGAGCTTTTTGAATATCCTCACACAGCAGCAACTCAACACCAATCGACATATTTTCTAACCGTCCAGCTGCATTCAAACGTGGAGCAATCGCAAAGCCCAAATCCCCTGCCCTCAAATTAGCCAGCTCTCGTTTTGCAACTTCCGCCAATGCTTGAATACCAACTCGACAACGACCAGATCGAATACGATTCAATCCTTGATGAATTAAAATACGATTGTTGTGATCTAAACTCACTACATCAGCCACTGTACCCAGTGCAACCAAATCAAGCAATTCTGCAATATTTGGCTCCTTGCCTACAAACATATTTCGTTCTCGTAATTGAGTGCGTAATGCCATCATCAAGTAAAAAATCACCCCTACCCCTGCCAACGATTTAGACGGAAATTGACACTCACTTAAATTAGGGTCAACTATCGCATCAGCATTTGGCAGTACTTCGGCAGGTAAATGGTGATCGGTTACCAATACCTTAATTCCGTGTGATTTTAATAACTCGATCCCCTCAAAAGATGATACGCCATTATCCACGGTAAGCACTAGATCTGCTCCCTTTTCTCGTACACAATCTGCCACGCTAGTGCTTAAGCCATAGCCTTGCGAAAAACGATCTGGAATTAAATAATCAACAGAATTAAAACCAAACTGACGTAATGCAATCATCGCCAATGCCGTGCTCGTTGCCCCATCAGCATCAAAATCCCCCACAATCACAATGTGTACTTGACGTTGATAACAATCAATCAACAATTCCACAGCTTGATCAATATTCGCCAGCAAATGAGGCGTTAAAAGATGCTGAAATGTCAGCTCCAGTTCTTGAGGAGAAGATACTCCTCTATTTTGATACAGACGATTGAGTAGCGGATTTTCTGATAAATATTGAGAAGAAAGCGGCGAACGAGACTTGATAATTTTCTGCACGAATAATCACTCAAAAGGTAATAACTATGAAATGGTTGCCATTTTAGCATAAAATAGTATGCTGTTTTTACAAAGTTTAATACTCACTTCAATAAAAGATAATACATAGCTACAAAATACTTTTGCAACGATTTCAGAATTTGTTACTGTTTACGGTCTTTGTTTTGTACAAATTGTTTAAAGTTTTCAAGGGCAATTTCAAAATAGCACAAGAGGTCAAAGGCGATATTTTTACAAGGCAAACAGTGTAATTCATCGCCCTTAGAAATCACTAAACCACGGCATTTTTGCCAAAACGCAATTCACAGCTAAGCAGATTGAAACTTAGCTTTTTCAAACACTAAGGTAATAGTGAATTTTCCTAAACCACTCATATTTTCTCCCATAAAAAAGCCGTTAGGTCTATTTCCTAACGGCTTGAGTGTCTCTCATTGAACGACTATATTATTTCACTCGAATATATTTCACACCATTGCTATCTACCTCATAATCCACAGACTTCATTGGCTTTTTTACCTCTGGCTGGTCAAAGTGTACGCTGTTTTTCTTAATAGTAGATGAAATATTCGGTGGTTCATCATATATCCCAAAACTCCGACGCCATTTTTGGGCTGTCGTTAAATTTGTGTTGAGCCAGATACTTATCAATCCATACACCGCCATCAACAGTACGCTAAAGCTGAATACCATCATAATTGATATCGTATTCAGTTCGCCATATCGGTCTATGAGAAAAATATAAATGAACGCAGGCGAAACCAATAGCAAAGCAAACAGCATAAATTTGAACAGGATTTTCAAGATATACCCAAAAATCCCTAATAATTCACACACTTCTTTAAACATTTTTTCACCTCCTTTTTCATCTTTCGTAAGGCAATAATAGGGAAAAATCAAGCTATCTCTTCGCCAAATAATCCGTCACACTGCTCTGTTCTGTCTCTTGCGTGTCTATTTTTTGGTGAAAAGGCAGAAAATCAGCAAGCGTCGGCACACGTCCTTTTGTATCACGGTTTATCATTGCCAATAAATGACTAATTTGGGCAGTGCGATAATCTTCATAACTCCATCAATATCAAAACCTTAAATCTGATCGATGAAGGGTAATACTATTAAGATAAGAAACCTCAATCCCATCTTTGTTGATTGAATCATAATTTGTGATCGTTTCTCACTAACAACTTGCCATGTGGTTTTATGATTGCCTGTTAAAAGTAGCAAGAAGTATATAAAAAAACAGCGGTTAGATCCTATCTAATTTTTGCAAAATAAGATAAAAAACTAACTGCTGTTCTACAAATTAAATCACATTAAATACTGCGTTTAATCTCAACAATTTCAAAGACTTCAATTTGATCGCCGACTTTCACATCATTGTAGTTTTTCACGCCAATACCGCATTCCATACCGTTACGCACTTCGGCTACATCGTCTTTGAAACGACGAAGCGATTCGAGTTCACCCTCAAAAATCACGACGTTGTCACGTAGTACTCGGATTGGGTTGTTACGTTTTACAACTCCTTCTGTTACCATACAGCCTGCGATTGCACCAAACTTAGGGTGACGGAAGACATCACGAACTTCTGCTAAACCAATAATTTGTTGCTTAAATTCTGGTTGTAGCATTCCACTCATTGCCGCTTTAATTTCGTTAAGTAGTTCATAGATAATGGAATAATAACGTAAATCAATATTTTCATTTTCGATGACTCGGCGAGCAGAAGCATCAGCACGCACGTTAAAGCCAACCATAATGGCATTCGACGCTGCGGCTAAGGTAGCATCAGTTTCAGTAATACCACCAACGCCTGATCCAACAACTTTTACTTTTACTTCGGCTGTAGAGAGGTCTTGTAAAGATTGAACAATCGCTTCGACTGAACCTTGTACGTCCGCTTTCACAATGACATTTAATTCTGCTACATCACCTTCTGCCATATTGCTAAACATATTTTCCAGTTTCGCTTTTTGTTGACGAGCCAGTTTCACATCACGGAATTTACCTTGTCGATATAGTGCCACTTCACGAGCTTTTTTCTCATCACGCACCACTGTTGCTTCATCACCTGCAGCAGGTACGCCTGATAATCCTAACACTTCAACTGGAATTGATGGTCCAGCAGATTCAATTTCTTTACCATTTTCATCACGCATTGCTCGAACACGTCCGTATTCAAAACCACATAGCACAATGTCGCCTTTATTCAATGTACCTGATTGGACTAAAATAGTCGCCACTGGTCCACGTCCCTTATCAAGATAAGATTCAATGACTACACCACTTGCCATACCTTGCTTAACGGCGGTTAATTCCAATACTTCAGATTGCAACAAAATAGCTTCAAGCAATTCATCAATCCCCAGCCCTTGTTTAGCTGAGACTGGCACAAATTGTACATCTCCACCAAATTTCTCTGAAATTACATCATGTTGAAGCAATTCTTGTTCAACTCTGTCAGGGTTCGCTTCAGGTTTATCAATTTTATTCACTGCAACCACTAAAGGCGCTCCTGCGGCTTTGGCATGCTGAATCGCTTCTATCGTTTGGGGCATAACACCGTCATCAGCAGCGACCACCAGTACTACGATATCGGTTGCTTTCGCACCCCTTGCACGCATAGAAGTAAAAGCAGCGTGTCCTGGAGTATCTAAAAAGGTAATCATTTTGCCATCATCAGTTTCAACGTGGTATGCACCGATATGCTGGGTAATACCACCAGCCTCACCTGCTGCAACCTTAGCCTTACGGATATAATCAAGTAACGAAGTTTTACCGTGATCAACGTGTCCCATAATTGTAACAACAGGTGCTCGAGTAACCAATTCTGCGTGCAAATCACGATCACTCATTAATGCTTCTTCAAGCTCATTTTCTTTACGCAGAATAACTTTATGTCCCATTTCCTCAGCAACTAGCTGTGCCGTTTCTTGGTCAATAACTTGGTTAATCGTTACCATTTCACCCATTTTCATCATTGTTTTGATGATTTCGGTGGCTTTAATTGCCATTTTCGCTGCAAGTTCTGCAACAGTAATGGTTTCTCCAATAACCACATCAGCTTTTGCAACTTGAGCAGGTTTATTAAAACCTTGCTGAATAGTCGAACCTTTTTTCGAATGTTTACCTTTACCTTTTCCATCTTTTTGACGGCGATCGGATTGACGTTCATTTTTACTATCATCACGCCCACCTTTTTTAGCCTTCACAACAGCAGGTTTACTACGCCCACGAGTACTGTCTATACGGCGTTCAGAATCTCGTTCCGCTTCACGAGCATAATTTGAGGTAAGATGTTCATCTTCAAACTCTTCTGCAACGTTTACGTTTTCCTCGCTCGCTAGCTCTGCCAAACGGCGAGCATTTTCTGCTGCTCGTTTCGCTTCTATTTCGGCTTTTTGCAATGCCACTTCTTCTTGCTTACGACGTAATTCAGCCTCTTCTTTTTTCTTCGCCTCTTTTTCTACATCAACGACTTTTTCTTGTTTTGGTTGAGCTTCTTTCTTGTCTTTTTCTTGTTTTGGTTTATTGTCTGATTTTGCTTTGCTATTAGGCATAACAGGTGGCTGAATAGTCGCTTTACTAGCGGTGCTTTCTTCCGATTTTTTTGCAATTTTGTTTTCAGCTTGCTCTCTAGAGGCTAACTCTTTAGCCTCAGCTTCTTTTTGAGCCTTTAGCCTTGCTTCTTCCGCTGCTTTTTTCGCAGCTTCAGTGTCAATTTTACGAGACTTACGCACTTCGACTTGTACTTTTTTTTCTTTACCGCCAGCCGTTGTCCCACTTACTGTTGTTTTCGTTCTTCTTTGAAGGCTTAACTTTTTCGGTGCTTCATTTTTAATTTCATTATCACTCATACTCTTCTCCTACATCTTAGCTAAACCAACAAATTTGACGTGCGGTCATAATTAACTCACCAGCACTCTCAGCGGTTACCCCTTCAATATCCACTAAATCATCAACCCCTTGTTCGGCTAACTCTTCAAGGGTTTTAATTCCTTTCTCTGATAATTTTAGAGCAATATGATTGTTTATGCCGTCTAAATTAAGTAAACGTTCTTCGATCGCTGCTTGTTTTAGTGCTTCTTCCTCTGCAAGGGCTTGTTGTGCTAATACTGCCTTAGCACGAGTTTGTAACTCAACCACAAGATCTTCATCTTCTAAACCATCAATCGCTGTAAGTTCATCAACAGATACATAAGCGAGTTCAGCTAAACTAGTAAACCCTTCATCAATCAAAATTTGTGCAAACTCTTCATCAATTTCCAAGCTGTCTACAAATAAATTAATCACTTTCTTATCTTCTGCTTGGTGTTTTTGAGCAAGATCTTCTATTGTCATCACATTTAATGTCCAGCCAGTTAATTGTGTTGCTAAACGAACATTTTGCCCATTACGCCCAATTGCTTGAGCCAACGTCGTAGCCTCTACGGCAAGATCC
Source organism: Nicoletella semolina (assembly GCF_004345745.1). Taxonomy (GTDB): domain Bacteria; phylum Pseudomonadota; class Gammaproteobacteria; order Enterobacterales; family Pasteurellaceae; genus Nicoletella; species Nicoletella semolina. Next base: position 66,976 of record NZ_SLXJ01000003.1, read on the forward strand.
ATTGAATGGTTATCTTCATCAACTACAATTGAACTCACATCGGCAGGTGCCATCGCATTAATCACATATTGTGCTGGATTATCGTCCCAAAGTACGATATCAACTCGTTCGCCACCGAGTTCATTGCTAATCGCTTGCACACGCGCACCACGCATTCCTACGCACGCTCCAACAGGATCAATTCGCTTATCATTGCTTTTCACCGCAATTTTGGCACGAGATCCCGCATCACGAGAAGCCCCTTTGATCTCAATCAACTCTTCACCAATTTCTGGCACTTCCAACTTGAACAATTCTTGAAGCATAATTGGTTTAGCACGAGTAACAAACAATTGCTGTTCTTTTGATTCAGGTTTAATCGCATACAACACACCACGCACTCGATCTCCTGGGCGGAAATTTTCTCGAGGTAGCATATCTTCACGCATAATTACCGCTTCAGCTTGATTACCTAAATCCAAAATAATTTTATCACGGCTTACTTTTTTCACAATTGCTGTGATAATTGTGTCTAGCTGCGAACGAAATTGCTCAATCACTTTATTACGTTCTGCTTCTCGAATTTTCGTGGTAATGACTTGGCGTGCAGTCTGCATTGTAATCCGATCAAAGGCAATGGATTCAATCTCATCTTCAATATAATCCCCTAGTTGAACAGTTGGATCGTCAAATTGTGCCGCTTCCAATGTGATTTCACGAGTGTGGTTACTGACACTCTCAACCACTAACCAACGGCGGAAAGTCCTAAATTCTCCTGTTTTACGATCAATAACCACACGCACATCAATATCAATGCCACTGGCTGCTTTACGATCTTCTCGCTCCGATAATGCTTTCTTTTTGGTAGAAATGGCCAGCGCGATCTCTAACGCTTCAAAAATTGCGTCTTTTGGTAATAATTTCTCATTAGAAACAGCTTCTGCGGCTAATAAAAGTTCTTTACTCATCTGTATGATACCTTCTCTGTTTTACAGCTTAGAAATAGTTATGCCCTAAAAATGTTTAAAAATTAAAAACGGGGATTAAATTTGCTTTTTGAATATTGCCTAACGCAAATATATGTTCGTTACCCTCAACATTTAAGGTGATTAAATCTCCATCAATATTTAAGAGTGTGCCTTGCCATTTACGGCGATCAAGTACTGGAATTCGCAAATGAATAACAATATCACGCCCCACAAAACGTTGGTAATGTGCTGAGGTAAAAAGCGGACGGTCAAGACCTGGCGAAGAAACTTCTAATGTATATTTATCTGCAATCGGATCTTCTACATCAAAAATCGCACTCACCTGATGGCTAACCTCGCCACAATCATCAATGGTTACACCGCCTTCTTTATCAATATAAAGTCGGACGGTTAAAAAACGCCCTGTTCGCTGACATTCAACGCCGACGAGTTCAAATCCCATCGCTTCAATTGAAGCCTCCACAAGATCTTGTAATTTTTGTTCTAACGTTGCCAAGGAAACCTCCATTCAACACTGATATGTTTTGTTTTATTTAACCGTTCACGGTCAATGTTACAGATATAAAAAAAGAGCTAAAAAGCCCTCTTATAACACAATTAAAGCTGACTACGCTGTAAAAAAGCCCCAAACAACAGTTTCGGGGCTTCTACAAGCAGTGCGTTTTATCAAGGATTCTGCAAAAATCCTTTACGAAATTTATTGCTAGATAAAACAAAACCCATCACCTTAAACAAGATGATGAGTTTATAAAAACTGGTTGCGGGGGCTGGATTTGAACCAACGACCTTCGGGTTATGAGCCCGACGAGCTACCAAGCTGCTCCACCCCGCGTCTGATGTGGTGCATTATAGATAATATAAAAAACTTAGCAAGCACTTTTTTCGCATTATAACAACAACATTATTCAACCGCTTTATTTTTAGGCATTGTGCTATATTAAACAGCACAATCTGTTTTTTTATTCCCCAAATAAGACGATTGCATTTTATGTATTGAATTCGTCTCACCACAAATGAGCAACGTTTCCGTAGTGAACATCTTGTTATTGTATTGAATGCCCTTTACTAATTCACCATGGGTAATACCTGTCGCAACAAAAGTAACTTCATCATTACACACCAAATCATCTAGCTTCAATATCTCATTAACAGGTACATTTAATGCTTTACAACGTGCGATTTCCATTTCTGCTAACCTTTGAGTTTCAACAGAATTTCCTTTTACTTGATTACGAGGAAGTAAACGAGCCTGCATATTTCCACCCAATGCTCTTACAGCTGCAGCTGCAATCACTCCCTCTGGCGCACCGCCAATACCATACAGCAAATCAATATTGGCATTCGGCAGACAACATTGTACCGCTGCAGCAACATCACCATCAGGAATACTAATCACACTGACTCCTAACTGCTGCATTTGATTGATAATTTCACTGTGGCGAGGTTTATCTAATATAGCAACTCGCAAGGCTAATAAGGGTTTCTTTTTCGCCTTAGCAATCTGATGTAAATTCTGATCTAAAGGCAAAGCAAGATCAATAACCTCTTTCGCTTCTTTTCCAACAATCAATTTTTCCATATACATATCTGGAGCTTTTAGAAATGCACCTTGCTTCCCTACCGCTAACACTGACAATGCATTTGCTTGCCCCATTGCCGTCATTCGAGTGCCATCAATGGGATCAACCGCAATGGACACTTCATCATCGCCAGCACGGTTTAACCCAACGCTTTCTCCAATATACAGCATTGGTGCATCATCAATTTCCCCTTCTCCTATCACAATTTCCCCTCGAATTGCCATCTGACTGAGCAAATCACGCATCGCCTTCACTGCCGCATCATCGGCTGCATTTTTATTGCCTTTCCCCACCCATTCAAAAGCAGCCAATGCTGCCATTTCAGTCACCTGAGAAAATTCAAAAGAGAGTCCTTTTTTCATTATCATTTACCTCTAACAAGCATTTTCATTTACTAAATGAGTCTGCCTATTTTGTATTTTATTTAATTATTGTACAAGCATATTATAAACTTCAACGAGAACGTTCTTTAAATAGATTAAATTATTTAAGTTAATAGCGATACCGTGTAGAATAACCAGTTATTTTCTATTTTCCTTAACAAAGCAAATAAAGAGCAAATAATATGAACAACGAAGACGCACTTAATAGCGAAAAAAATGACATTCGCACCAATTTTATTACTCACATTATTGATGAAGATTTAGCCTCAAAAAAACATACAGCCGTACAAACACGCTTTCCACCTGAGCCAAATGGCTATTTACATATTGGACACGCAAAATCTATCTGCCTTAATTTTGGCGTTGCCGAAGATTATAACGGCTTGTGTAACTTACGTTTTGACGATACCAACCCTGTCAAAGAAGATGTTGAATATGTCGATTCCATTAAAGAAGATGTGCAATGGCTTGGTTTTAAATGGAATGGGGAGCCTCGTTATGCCTCTGATTATTTTGATCAACTTTATGAGTATGCCGTAGAATTAATTCAAAAAGGCTTAGCTTATGTTGATGAACTTTCACCTGATGAAATGCGAGAATATCGTGGCACATTAACAGAAGCTGGCAAAAACAGTCCATATCGTGATCGTTCAATCGAAGAGAATCTCGCATTATTCGAGAAAATGAAAAATGGCGAAGTCGCTGAAGGTAAAATGAGCCTTAGAGCAAAAATTGATATGGCTTCGCCATTTATGGTAATGCGAGATCCTGTGATTTATCGGATAAAATTTGCTAGCCATCACCAAACAGGCGATAAATGGTGCATTTATCCAATGTACGATTTTACGCATTGTATTTCTGATGCGATCGAGCGAATCACTCACTCACTTTGTACACTAGAATTTCAAGACAACCGCCGTTTGTATGACTGGGTGCTTGATAATATTTCGATCGAACGTCCATTACCACACCAATATGAATTCTCTCGTTTAAATTTAGAAGGTACTCTTACCTCAAAACGCAAGCTATTAAAATTAGTGGAAGATAAGATTGTTGATGGCTGGAATGATCCTCGTATGCCCACTATTTCAGGCTTACGTCGCCGTGGTTATACACCTGAATCATTGCGTGAATTTTGTCGTCGAATTGGCGTAACGAAGCAAGACAATGTTGTGGAATACAGTGCGCTTGAGGCTTGTATTCGTGATGATCTTAACAACAACGCACCACGAGCAATGGCTGTCATCAACCCAGTTAAAGTAGTGATTGAAAATCTGCAAAAAGACGAAATTCTCACTGCCCCAAATCACCCAAATCGTGAAGAACTCGGTACTCGACAACTCCCTTTTACTCGTGAACTTTATATTGATAAGGCTGATTTCCGTGAAGAAGCAAATAAACAGTATAAACGCTTAGTGCTGGGTAAAGAAGTCCGTTTACGCAATGCTTATGTCATTAAAGCAGAACGTGTGGAAAAAGATGCAAGCGGTCAGATTACAACTATTTTTTGCAGCTATGACCCTAATACGCTTGGTAAAAACCCTGCTGATGGGCGTAAAGTAAAAGGCGTCATTCATTGGGTTTCAGTCACACAAAGTAAGCCTGCTGAATTCCGCTTATATGACCGCTTATTTACGGTGGCCAATCCAAGTGCAGAAGAAGATCTTAATGCGGTTATCAATCCAAACTCATTGATTATCAAACGTGGCTTTGTCGAACCAAGTTTAGCAAATGCAAAACCAGAACAAGGTTATCAATTTGAACGAGAAGGTTATTTCTGTTTGGATAGCAAAGATGGCTCATCAGACAATTTGGTCTTCAATCTCACGGTTAGCCTCAAGGAAAGTGTTACATTCTAAAAATACTTGGCATAAAAAATAAAGTAGCAAATTAAAGCTGCTTTATTTTTATCTTTTCTTTAACGATAAATGATAAGTTTTCTCTCATCTAGCGATATAGCTTGATAGCCGTATTTTTCACATAGCAGCTGAAAATCAGTGAACGAAGTTGTTGCATTAATACTTATGACTAATTTCTGCCCATTTGCTAATTTCTCCATCACTTTTTTTGTGATTAAAATCGGTTCAGGACATAGATAGCTCGATAAATCTAGCTCAATATCATTCATTTTACTTTTCGGCGATTGGACATCATTTTTCCCATAGCTTGCAGATTTTCTTGCTCTAAATGCTCACGACCTAACTCAAATAAGGGTTCTTCAATGGCGATATGCTGCTCATAACCCACTACAAAACGAGCAACTAAATCCCGATTAATCGTCTCTCGCTCGCCCGCTAATAAAGCCGTTAATTGCTCAGATAAGCTATCCCAATTCTGGTGTAAATCAATGTGCTGTGCTTCTAACTTATCGACCGCTGACTGCACGTCTGGTAATCGTTTAATCAATGCTGGGAAAAAATCTTTTTCTTCATCATCGTGGTGTAACGGAGCAGAAAAATTAAAGTAATTAAGTATCTGCTGAACATCATTTTTCACCGCTTGGTTAATGCCATTTTTTTCCAAGTAATCAGGTAAAATTTGCAACTGCTGGCAAAAACGCTTCACTTTACTATGACAAGCATAAAGCATTTCAATAGGCTCATTCCAACTTGCAAAAGTTTGAGGTTGCAATTGTTCCATTTTATCACTCCTTAATTATCAATCATGATGAAAAACTCTCCCCATCAAATTGAAGAAAACTTGCTAAAACCGACCGCTTAGCGACGTTTCTGCTCGCTTTCGTCCTAACTTTCTATCGCATCTTGCTGTATGACATCTGTTTGTAATGGCGGCATCGGTTTACCAATTTTTGCATAAAATTCTTGGGCAAACTCATCAAAGCGATCTTGTTCAATCGCTTCACGAATTTGAGCCATTAGACGCTGATAATACCGTAAATTATGGATCGTATTTAATCTCGCCCCTAAAATCTCACCACATTTATCCAAATGATATAAATAAGCCTTGGTATAATTCTTACAAGTGTAACAATCACATTCTGGATCTAACGGTGAGGTATCGCTGCGATATTTCGCATTACGAATTTTCACAATCCCATTGCTTACAAAAAGATGTCCATTGCGTGCATTACGAGTTGGCATAACACAATCAAACATATCAATACCACGACGAACACCCTCAACCAAATCTTCAGGTTTTCCAACCCCCATCAAATAACGAGGTTTATCTTTAGGAATTTGTGGACAAACGTATTCCAAAATTCGGTGCATATCTTCTTTTGGCTCACCGACCGCCAATCCGCCCACTGCATAACCATCAAAGCCAATCTTAATTAGCTCTTCCGCTGAAATTTTACGTAGTTCTTCGTAAACACCACCTTGGATAATACCAAATAGAGCATTAGGATTTTCCAGCTCATCAAAACGATCTCGGCTACGTTTTGCCCAACGTAAAGACATCTCCATTGATTTTTTCGCATAGTCGAAAGTAGCAGGATAAGGCGTACATTCATCAAAAATCATCACAATATCAGAACCAAGATCGTACTGAATTTCCATTGATTTTTCAGGAGAAAGAAAAATCTTTTCACCACTAATTGGATTTTGAAAAGTAACACCTTCTTCCTCAATTTTGCGTAGCTTGCCCAAACTAAAAACTTGAAAACCACCAGAATCTGTTAAAATTGGAGCGTGCCATTGCATAAAATCGTGCAAATCCCCGTGCATTTTCATTATTTCTTGCCCAGGTCTAAGCCACAAATGAAAAGTATTGCCTAAAAGAATTTCAGCACCCGTTGCAGTGACTTCCTCTGGTGTCATTCCCTTCACTGTACCATAGGTACCAACAGGCATAAAAGCAGGTGTCTCAACGTGAAATTCGCCTCGAGGACGTGAAAAAGTTAAGCGACCACGGCGAGCATTTCCGCTCGTTTTTTTAAGTTTATATTTCATTACAATTCTCTCAAATTAAATTTTTTGTTATCCTACCGTTCCTCATTAATTCGACTCGAGATAACACTTTGTTGATTTTTGTATTTGGCGTCTTTACGGACATTATAAGGGCGTTGTGCAACACCGCTTAGGACTTCAAAACTTAATGCACCAATCGACATATTCGGTCGAAGAGCAAGAGGAAGCTTGCCTGCGTTATAAAATTCCAGCACAATCTTTCCTTCCCACCCTGGGTCAATTCGGTGAGCAGTAACGTGAACCATTAGCCCTAGTCTTGCAAGAGAGGAGCGTCCGTCCAACCAGCCTACGATGTTAGCAGGCAATTTGACGGATTCGAGCGTTGTAGCCAGTGCAAGCTCACCAGGGTGGAGAAAAAAGGCTTCTTCATCGTTAATGATAATTTCCTCACTCATTACACGCTCAAGTTGTGCGGTAACTTCTTCTCTTGGACCACTTAAATCAATATAGGGGGTTGAATGCTCACGAAAAACACGAAATGAGTTACCTAAGCGAACATCAACGGTTGCACCATTGATTTTATCGCTTGCAGGACGTGGGGTAATTTGGATTTTATTTTGGTCTAAATAATCTTCAATATCGCTGTCGCAAAGACGCATATTTCCTTCCTATTTTTGTTTAAGCAGTTGTTTGATTTGTGCTTTTAAAATATTGATGGCAATACGGTTTTTGCCGCCTTTTGGTACGATAATATCGGCGTACTGTTTTGATGGTTCAACAAATTGTAAAAACATTGGACGAACCGTTTTGCGATATTGGCTAACCACAGATTCTAAACTTCTACCACGCTCTTGCATATCTCGTTTTAGGCGACGGATAAAACAGATATCCAGTGGAGCATCAACGAAAATAGATACATTAATTTCGTTGCGAATTTCTTCATCAGTGAGAAGTAAGATTCCTTCTAAAATAATAATGCGTTTAGGCGAGAAATGAGTAACGGTTGGTTTACGGTTGTGTTCGGTGTAATCGTATTCTGGAATATTGACCGATTGACCTTGTTTGAGTGCTTTTAGCTGCGAGACTAATAAGGCGTGATCCATAGAGCTTGGGTGGTCATAATTCGTCTTTATTCGTTCTTCCATTGCAAGATGTGTTTGATCTCGGTAATACGCATCTTCAGAAATAATACCAATATCATCTTGTCCTAATTCCTCTTTTAATTCTTTATAAATCGTAGAAGCAATAAGGCTCTTACCTGAAGCGGACGCTCCTGCAATAGCAATCACAATACAAGATTCATTTTCAGTGAGTTGGGATTGTCGAGACATAGTCAATTCCTTAAACTTTTCAAGGGAGGGAAATTTTGTTGATTATACCCTAAATTCTGTATAATCTCATTCTCCCTATGATAAAGATTTATGCAGTATGTAACAGAGGGTTTTATGGCAACTTTTTTTCAAGGCTTTATAGTCAGCTTTGGCTTGATTGTTTCAATCGGTGCACAAAATGCATTTATACTAAAGCAAGCTATTCTTAAACAACATATCTTTTGGGTTGTATTCATCTGTTTTGCTTGCGATATTATTTTGATGGGCGTTGGTGTGCTTGGGTTAGGCACATTACTTTCTCAATCATCTTTAGCTACCTTACTTTTATCATTATGTGGTGCAATTTTTTTACTTGCTTATGGTAGCCGTTCTTTTATTAGTGCCTATAGAGGAAACTATGAACTGATGTCTGTGGAAAAGAATAAGCAAACTAGTCTGAAAAAAACGATTCTTATTACTTTTGCTATCACATTACTCAATCCTCACGTTTATATTGATACGATTGTTATTGTTGGCGGAATCGGTAGCACGCTTAGTTTTGACCAAAAAGTTTTTTTCCTCTTGGGGGCTTTGGCCTGTTCATTTACTTGGTTTTTTGGGTTGGGCTATGGGGCTGGGTTCCTTACCCCTTATTTTAAAAAGAAACGCACTTGGCAAATTTTGGATATCCTAACAGGTTTTTTTATGTATTTCATTGCAGGCAGTTTGTTTATTTATTCAGCAAAATTAAGCGGTCAGATTTTCTGAAAATTTTGCAATTGTCTTTTGAATAATTTCTTTATTTAAATATATTCCCTTTTTTTGAACAAGTTCACATTTTTACGAAAAAAAATGTTATTAATTTGTAAAAATTAGATTTACATCACAGTTTTATTTTTAAGTTTCTGTCATAATGGCGGCTGTTTGCGAACACTTCATCAAGGCTCACGACTGTCGGTGTTGCAAACTACGAAAAAAAGAAAACCTTGTGTTTCATTTTGCTTTGATGACTACCTATTGTAGCTATTTTATCTGTTGTAGTTATTTCAATAATGGTTAAATGTCTGTAAGCAATGGTTTTCTATAAATAATCGTTTCTTGTAAACAATAATTGATTAAACTAAGGTTAGGTCTTTTTATGCAACATAATAATTTTGATGACTGGTTTGCCTCCACTGCATTGGGCGGTGCAAATCAATCTTATGTTGAAGAAATCTATGAGCAGTATCTTACAGATACTGAAAGTGTTGATGAAAGTTGGCAAGCTATTTTTTCCAAACTACCTAAAACGACTGACGTAGAGCAACCGCATTCTGGTGTACGAGATTACTTCCGCCGTTTGGCTCGGGAAAGTCGTGCCGAGGCAATCACGGTGATTGACCCAGCAGCAAGTGCTAAGCAAGTTAAATTACTCCAATGGATCAATGCTCATCGCATTCGTGGTCATCTTGAAGCAAATTTAGACCCACTTAATTATTATCGTTGGAAGACGTCCTCTGTGCCAGAGTTAGATTATCGTTATCACGGTTTTAGCGAAGCTGAATTAAATGAAACAGTCACAGTCGGACGCTATGTTTTTGACAAAGAGCAGATGAAGCTGGGTGAGCTCGCTGAGGCACTTAAAGGCACATATTTAGGCACGATTGGACTTGAATTTATGCACATTCAAGACATAGACCAGCGTAATTGGCTGCAAGCTAAAATGGAAAGCGTGCTAAATAAACCGTTGTTCAGCCACGAAGAAAAAATCAATTTGTTAAAAGAGCTGACCGCCGCAGATGGTTTAGAGCGTTATTTAGGTGCAAAATTCCCAGGTGCAAAACGCTTTTCGTTGGAAGGCAGCGATGCGTTTATTCCAATGATGAAAGAGATTATTCGCCACGCTGCACGCCAAGGAATTAGCGATGTCGTGATGGGTATGGCACACCGTGGACGGTTAAATTTATTAGTGAATGTGTTGGGTAAAAAGCCGATAGAATTATTCGATGAGTTTGCAGGAAAACACGCCGAGGTCAATCGTACGGGGGATGTAAAATACCATCAAGGCTTCTCATCAGATTTTGCGGTAGAAGATAAAAGCGTGCATTTAACGCTTGCCTTTAATCCATCGCATTTAGAAATTGTCAGCCCAGTGGTAATTGGTTCTGTGCGCGCAAGACAAAATCGTATCCACGATACGGAACACAATAAGGTGCTAGCGGTTACTGTACACGGAGATTCTGCAGTTGCAGGACAAGGCGTAGTACAGGAAACCTTAAATATGTCAAATGCGAGAGGTTATAAAGTAGGCGGTACAATCCGCATTGTTATTAATAACCAAATTGGCTTTACCACTTCTAATCCGAATGACACTCGCTCCACTGAATATTGCACCGATATTGCTAAAATGATCCAAGCCCCTATCATTCACGTTAATGGTGATGACCCTGAAGCAGTTGCCTTTGCAGCTCGTATGGCAGTGGAATACCGTTGTTTATTCAAGCGTGATATTTTCATTGATCTCATTTCTTATCGCCGCCACGGTCATAATGAAGCTGATGAACCGCTTGCCACCCAGCCGATGATGTACAGTTTAATTAAAAAACATTCTACGCCACGCAAGGTATATGCCGATCGCCTGATTGCAGAAAACGTAATTAATGGTGATGATGAAATTGAAATGATGAATCTTTATCGTGATGCATTAGATAATGGGGATCGTGTTGTCCCAGAATGGCGTGAAATGAATATGGCGACCGTGGATTGGTTGCAATATCTAAACTATGAATGGACCGATAACTACGAAAGTCAATTCCCAGCCGATCGCTTTACAACTTTAGCAAAACGAGTTTGCGAATACCCTGATGCTATTCAACCACATTCTCGAGTTGAAAAAATCTATAATGATCGTAAAGCGATGTACGAAGGTAAAAAATTGCTCGATTGGGGAATGGCAGAAACAATGGCATACGCCACACTGCTTGATGAAGGAATACACGTTCGTTTATCTGGTGAGGACGCTGGGCGAGGCACGTTCTTCCATCGCCACGCTGTAATTCATAATCAGCACGATGGGACAGGCTATGTGCCTTTAACTCAATTGCACGCTAACCAAGGTCATTTTGAAGTTTGGGATTCTGTCTTATCTGAAGAAGCAGTACTGGCTTTTGAATATGGCTATGCGACTACTGATCCAAAAACATTGACGATTTGGGAAGCACAATTTGGTGATTTTGCTAATGGTGCCCAAATTGTGATTGATCAGTTTATCAGTTCAGGCGAACAAAAATGGGGCAGAATGTGTGGGCTTGTGATGTTGTTGCCACACGGCTATGAAGGACAAGGTCCAGAACACTCTTCTGCACGTCTTGAACGCTATTTACAACTTTGTGCAGAACAAAATATGCAAGTTTGCATACCAAGTACGCCTGCTCAGGTTTATCATATGCTACGCCGCCAAGCGATTCGTAAAATGCGTCGTCCACTGATTGCGATTTCACCAAAATCACTGCTTCGCCACCCGCTTGCGGTCTCAACGCTTGATGAATTAATCAATGGTTCTTTCCAAAATGTGATTGGTGAAATCGACGCCCTCGATCCTACGCAGGTTAAACGAGTCGTGCTTTGCTCAGGCAAAGTGTATTACGATTTATTGGAGGCTCGCCGCCAACGAGAACAAACTGATGTCGCTATTGTTCGCATTGAACAGCTTTATCCGTATCCACACGATGAAGTAAAAGCGATACTGGCACAATATTCACACGTTACCGATTACGTATGGTGTCAAGAAGAGCCACAAAACCAAGGTGCGTGGTATTGCAGTAAGCATAATTTTGAGGCATCAATCCCAGACAATGCGAAGCTGAAATATGCTGGAAGAATGGCTTCAGCTTCGCCTGCAGTAGGTTATATGTCTCTTCATACCAAACAGCAAAAACAGCTTGTTGAAGACGCACTCTCGTTATAGTAGACGAGCAATTTGATAATAAAATGGAAAATTTGCAATATTTTGTTGTAAATTGACCGCTTAAATAAAGTCATTAGAAAAAGTAAAGTATAGAAGGAAACAACAAATGACAATTGAAATCCTTGTTCCAGATCTCCCTGAATCTGTTGCCGATGCAACGGTTGCAACTTGGCATAAAAAAGTAGGCGACAGCGTAAAGCGTGATGATGTATTAGTTGAAATTGAAACCGATAAAGTAGTACTGGAAGTACCTGCTACAAGCGATGGTGTACTAGCTGAAATTCAACAAGACACAGGAGCAACGGTGGTAAGTAAACAGTTGCTAGGTTTGCTTTCTATTGCACAAGCAGGCGATTTTTCGAAAGAAACGCTTAAGCCTACAAGTGAAGCCACGCCAGCGGATCGACAAACTTCAGCAATTGAAGCAGACACAAGTGCAGCGGACGCATTAAGTCCAAGTGTACGTCGCCTACTTGCTGAACATAATATTAGCCCTGAAGAGGTGAAAGGAACAGGCGTTGGAGGTCGAATTACTCGTGAAGATATTGATGCTTTTATTGCCAAACGTGCGGTACAACACATTGCAAGCAATGTTGAAAACACGGTAAGCACGGTCGCTTATTCTGCTCGTAGCGAAAAACGTGTGCCGATGACTCGCTTACGTAAACGGATTGCAGAGCGATTACTTGAGGCAAAAAACACAACCGCAATGCTCACCACATTTAACGAAGTGGATATGAAGCCTATTATGGATTTACGCAAACAGTATGGCGATAAATTTGAGAAGCAACACGGCGTACGCTTAGGCTTTATGTCATTTTATATTAAAGCCGTGGTTGAGGCATTAAAACGCTACCCAGAAGTAAATGCATCAATTGATGGCGATGATGTAGTTTATCACAACTATTTTGATGTCAGTATTGCTGTGTCTACACCAAGAGGGCTAGTCACCCCTGTATTGCGTGATTGCGATAAACTCTCAATGGCGGAGATCGAAAAACAGATTAAAGCATTAGCGGAGAAAGGTCGAGACGGTAAATTAACGGTCGATGACCTTACAGGTGGCAATTTCACGATTACTAATGGCGGTGTGTTTGGCTCTTTGATGTCCACTCCTATCATTAATCCGCCACAAAGTGCAATTTTAGGTATGCACGCAATCAAAGATCGCCCAATTGCACTTGATGGGCAAGTTGTCATTCGCCCAATGATGTATTTAGCATTGAGTTATGATCACCGCTTGATTGATGGACGTGAATCCGTTGGTTTCTTGGTCTCTATCAAAGATTTACTTGAAGATCCAACTCGTTTATTGCTAGAAATTTAGTAAATCTAACCGCTTGTTTTGTTCTACAAGCGGTCAGGTTCTGCTGGAATATTGTTAAACCTCCCCTAGCTCCTCTTTAATAAAAGAGGGAAATCTCTGCGGAAAGTTAGCAGAAAGAAATTCAGATCATTTATCCAAAACAAAGAGGATTTTCACTCTATGAATTTACACGAATATCAAGGCAAACAAATTTTTGCCCAGTACCAACTTCCAATCAGCAAAGGGATTGCTTGTCAGACTGCAGATGAAGCGGTTGCGGCAATCAAGCAACTCAGCGGTGATGCGTGGGCAATCAAATGCCAAGTACACGCAGGCGGTAGAGGGAAAGCAGGCGGTGTGAAACTTGTGCATAATGAAGCGGAGGTGCGTGAGTTTGCAGATAAATGGCTGGGACAGCGTTTAGTGACGTTCCAAACTGATGCAAATGGACAGCCTGTTAATACCTTGTATGTTGAAGAAACAGCCAATATTGAACGTGAACTTTATTTAGGTGCAGTGGTTGATCGCACATCACAAAAAATCGTATTTATGGCGTCTCCAGCAGGCGGAATGAATATTGAAGATGTGGCACACGATACACCAGAACTTATCTATAAAGCAGAAATTGATCCACTTGTAGGCGGAATGCCATATCAAGGGCGTGAGCTGGCATTTAAGCTAGGCTTACAAGGTGATCAAATTAAACAATTTGCTTTCATTTTCACACAATTGGCAAAATTGTTTACGGAAAAAGATTTGTCTCTACTTGAGATTAATCCTCTTGTGGTGACCAAAGAAGGCAATATTTTGTGTCTTGATGCAAAAATGGTCGTGGACGGTAATGCACTTTATCGCCAAAAAGCACTAAGTGCAATGCAAGATCCCACTCAAGATGATCCTCGTGAAGCCTTAGCAGAAGCTCATCAATTAAACTATGTTGCCTTAGACGGCAATATTGGCTGTATGGTAAATGGTGCAGGTCTCGCAATGGGAACGATGGATATTGTCAAGTTACACGGCGGTTCTCCAGCAAATTTCCTCGATGTAGGAGGTGGTGCAACCAAAGAACGTGTCGCTGAAGCCTTTAAAATTATCCTATCAGATAACAATGTCAAAGCAGTTTTGGTCAATATTTTTGGCGGCATTGTTCGCTGCGATCTGATTGCTGATGGCATTATTGCCGCGGTTTCTGAAGTGGGAGTCAATGTGCCTGTAGTCGTTCGCCTTGAAGGTAATAATGCCGAACTTGGACGTGAAATTTTAGCAAAAAGTGGATTAAATATTATCGCAGCAACAACATTAACAGATGCGGCAGTGCAAGCGGTTAAGGCTGCGGAGGGAAAATAATGTCAATTCTAATTAATCAAGAAACGAAAGTCATCTGTCAAGGATTTACAGGCGGTCAAGGCACATTCCATTCTGAACAAGCCCTCGCCTATGGTACACGGTTAGTCGGTGGTGTCTCACCGAATAAAGGCGGTACAATGCATTTGGGCTTACCTGTTTTTAATACTGTGCGTGAAGCAGTCGAAGCAACAGGAGCAACGGCAAGCGTGATCTATGTGCCAGCAGCAGGCTGCAAAGATGCCATTCTAGAAGCAATAGATGCAGGTATAGAGCTTATCGTATGTATTACAGAAGGCATTCCAACTTTGGATATGTTAGAAGTCAAACAACGTCTTAACCAAACAGACGTACGAATGATTGGACCAAATTGCCCAGGGATCATCACACCAGAAGAGTGCAAAATTGGGATTATGCCAGGCAGTATTCATAAAAAAGGGAAAATCGGCATCGTATCTCGCTCAGGCACACTTACCTATGAAGCCGTAAAACAAACAACTGATGAAGGGTTTGGTCAATCAACTTGTGTAGGTATCGGAGGCGACCCTATCCCAGGTTCAAACTTCATTGATATTTTAAAACTGTTCCAAGACGACCCACAAACTGAAGCCATCGTAATGATTGGTGAGATAGGCGGTTCAGCGGAAGAAGAAGCCGCAGCCTTTATCAAAGCTAATGTAACCAAACCTGTTGTCAGCTACATTGCAGGGGTTACCGCCCCAAAAGGTAAGCGTATGGGACACGCTGGTGCAATCATCAGCGGAGGAAAAGGCACTGCGGATGAGAAATTCAAAGCACTTGAAGACGCAGGTGTAAAAACCGTGCGTAGTCTAGCAGAAATTGGTTCAGCATTGCGTTGTTTGTTAGGTTAAACTTATTATTCTCATTAAATTATAAGTGATTAAGTTTCATAGTAGTGGGATTCCCTCAAGCTTCGGCTTGAGGGTTTCTGTTTTTGGGAAAATATATTTCCCTACATATTCTCCACAATATCCGCTGCGAATTCATCTGTGGAGCGTAGGGTTGCTCCGCCTAACATTTCCGCAAAATCAAAGGTAACCGTTTTATTTGCAATTGTTTTAGACACTGCATTCACCACTAAATCTGCCGCTTGTGTCCAACCTAAATGGCGTAACATCATTTCACCACTCAGAATAATTGACCCTGGATTGGCTTTATTTTGCCCTGCAATTTTAGGGGCTGTGCCGTGCGTTGCCTCAAAAATAGCCGTATCTGCACCAATATTCGCCCCAGGGGAAATACCGATACCGCCTACTTGTGCGGCTAGTGCATCGGAAATATAATCGCCATTCAGATTTAAGGTGGCGATCACATCATAATCTTTAGGGTGCAACAAGGCTTCTTGTAGAAACGCATCAGCAATACAATCTTTGATGATGATTTCCTTGCCTGTTTTAGGATTAGTCAATTTATGCCAATCGCCACCATCAATAGGCTCCGCACCGAATTCTTTTGCCACTTGATAGCCCCAATCTTTAAAGGCTCCTTCGGTGAACTTCATAATATTGCCTTTATGTACCAATGTCAGAGAATTTCTGTCATTATCTAGCACATATTGTAATGCGGCACGAACTAGACGTTGCGTGCCTTGTTTTGAAACTGGCTTAATGCCTATTCCACACTCTTCAGTAAAGCGGATTTTAGTTACACCCATTTCATTTTTTAGGAAATCAATAACTTTTTCAGCTTCTGGTGAGCCTGCTTTCCATTCCACGCCTGCATAGATATCTTCAGAATTTTCACGGAAAATGACCATATTTACTTGCTCTGGGTGTTTAACAGGACTTGGTGTCCCTTCATAATAACGAATTGGACGTAAGCAATTATATAAATCTAGCCCTTGACGCATTGCAACATTAAGAGAACGAATACCGCCTCCAACTGGTGTCATTAATGGTCCTTTAATTGCAACGTGATACTCTCGAATTAATGCCATTGTTTCATCAGGCAGCCAAGTGTTTTCGCCATATAGTTGATTTGCTTTACTGCCAGCATAAATTTCTAGCCACTCAATTTGACGCTCGCCACCGTAAGCTTTTTGCACTGCCGCATCAATCACCTTCTGCATAGCAGGCGTAACGTCCACGCCAATCCCATCGCCCTCAATAAAAGGAATGATTGGACACACAGGCACGTTGAGTGTGCCATCATTATTCAATGTGATTTTGTTACCTATGGTTGGCTGCTTGACCGCTGACTGCATTACTTGAGATTGCATAAACTCCCCCTTGAGTGTTGTATTTGGTTAAATCTATGCCATTTTAGCTAATTTTTTATCATTTTGTTAGTTAAATGTTAAAAATTAGTTTTTAACCGCAAAAAGAGCATTCAACGCCTTGAATTTTTCAGACTTGTCATAGTCTTTACAAGCAACCTCATTAACCGCTAACAACAACTGAGACTGATGTGTATCGGTTTGGAATGTCAGGGTTTGTCGCTGAAACAGTTGTGCAATGTAAGCGGTCAGTTCTTGTAATAATTTTACAATTTCAGGTTGATCGTGATGTAAAGCGAATAAATTCTCCAAAATGGGGGCGATTTCTTGTGCTTTTTGAGCTAATTGCTGATAGCAATATTTCTGCCAACGTACTTGTTCAGCTCGAGTAAGCGTATCAGGATAGTGGCGAGCTCGATAGTGAAATAACAATTTTTCAACTCTCGGATCAGCAAATTTCAAGCCGTGATTCGCTAACTCTTGGGGCGGCAACGTTCTTAAAATGACCATATTATTTTTATCTGCTGGCGAAAAAAAATCTTGATAGAGCGTTGTCTCCACATTTTCTGACGCTTCAAAATAGCGAACTTCATCAAATATATCACTGACCGTTTCCCGCACTCTATTTTTTTGTGCTTTTAATTTTTTTAAGTTCTGTAGACAGAGTTCTCTATCAATCCCTAAACGAGCAGCATTCTCTGGCAATAAGGTTTTAGCAGGAGCAAGAATCGGACATTTATTAATATGTACCAACTTTAATGGCACACTTGCCGTATGCTGCTCTGCTAAAACGCTTTTTTTCGTATATAAACGCTCTCTCAGAGTTTCGCTCGTTTCAGACAACAGCGAATCAATATCTCCCATTAAATCACACACAATAACTGCATTGCTATTTGTTGGGTGAAACGCTAACGGCACAACCCACGTTGTATTCCCTCGATAATTGCCCAGCATACCCGAAACGTGAACAAGTGGGGTCATTTCGGCCGTATCAATCATTGCCTCAACCGCCTTTTTTCCTCGATGAGCAAAGAAAAACTGAAATAACTTAGGCTGTTTTTCTGCAATGAGTTTTGCCATTTCAATAGTGGCATATACATCAGCCATCGCATCGTGGGCGTTTTGGTGTGCAATACCGTTAGCCTTAGTCAAATTTTCTAACTTAAAACTGGGCATACCTTCGTCATCAAACGCCCACTCAATACCCTCAGGTCGTAAAGCATAGCAAGCTCTCACTACATCAAGCAGATCCCAACGAGAATTGCCATTCTTATAACTATATTCATAGGGATCAAAAAAATTACGAAAGAAAGTATAGCGTGTCATTTCATCGTCATAGCGAATATTGTTGTAACCGACGATACAAGTATTGGGTTGGCTAAATTCGGCTTCAATTTTGGCACTAAACTCGGGTTCTGGTAGACCTTGTTGATTACACAATTGCGGTGTAATCCCCGTTACCAGCACAGCTTCAGGGTGTGGCAAATAATCTGCAGTCTGCTGGCAATAAAACATAATCGGTTCGCCAATAATATTGAACTGGCTATCGGTGCGAATACCTGCAAACTGTGCAGGGCGATCGGTCGCAGGATTAACGCCAAAACTCTCGTAATCATAAAAAAAGAAGGTTGGTTGATTCATAATGGCTAAAAATAAAATAGCATTGAGGGAAGTTGGTAAGATTGTAACATAAGGAAGAGTCTAAAACAGCGGAAATGACAACCTGCTTGTAGCAGAAAAATTTGTTGTAGCAAGCAGAAGTACTTAATCGTAAGCGGTCAATTTTCAAAAATTTTTTGCAAAATATTGTGATAAATTGACCGCTTAAGTCGATTTGCTGTTTATCCCTATTTGAGTTTACGGCATCTTCAATTTCATTAAACGTGCCACGTTTTCTGCACAAGATAGCAAATTTTCTCGTCCTTGGTTTAAAGTTTCTTCAACTGAACTGACTTGACGAATGATCGGAAACACAGCATCAATTCCATATTGATAAACAACGCCGTAATCCTCTCGTAAACTGCCAACAATCGCAATCACTGGCACGTTAAATCGCTTTGCTACCTTAGCAACACCAATAGGCGTTTTGCCTGCAATACTTTGTGCGTCCATACGTCCTTCGCCAGTAATAACTAAATCCGCCTGTTTAATATGCTCGGTTAAACAAGTTGCCTCAATCATAATTTGTACGCCAGATTTAAGCACTACATTTGGAAGTAACAACAAGCCTCCACCCATTCCGCCTGCTGCTCCAGCACCTGCACGGCCAGCAATAGCCACACCCAATTGAGCCAATGCCACGTCTGCAAAATGAGCCAGTGCTTTATCCAAAGTTTTCACCATAGCAGGCGTTGCTCCTTTTTGCGGTCCAAATACAGAGGAAGCTCCATACTCACCACATAACGGATTATTGACATCGCAGGCAACCTCAAATTCAACATCATTCAAACGTGAATCAACATTTTCCAGCGACACTTGACTGATGTGTTGTAGCTGCTCTGCACCAAAACCAATTTCTTCACCTTTTGCATTTTTGAAGGAAAAACCGAGTGCTTGTAGCATACCCACGCCAGCGTCATTCGTTGCACTGCCACCAATCCCTAGCAAAATTTTCTTTACACCTAAATCCAAGGCTTTCTTGATTAATTCCCCTGTACCGAGGCTGGTTGTTCTAAGCGGATTACGCTGTGCTATCGGAACAAGATGTAACCCAGAAGCAGCCGCCATTTCGATAAAAGCAGTCTGTCTATCGCCTGAAATGCCTAAAAAGCCACTCACACGATTGCCTAGCGGTGCGGTTACTTCCACGCCCAATAACTCCCCATTTGTAGCATCAATCAATGACTGAACCGAACCTTCTCCACCGTCAGCCATCGGTATTTTAATGTATTGTGCATCAGGAAAAATGCGTCTGAAACCGCTTTCAATGGATTGTGCGACATCAAGTGCCGTTAGGCTTTCTTTAAATGAATCTGGTGCGATCACAATTTTCATCTTCCACCTCTTAGAATAATCTCAATACCTTCAGACTAAAATCTAACTATTTTCCGTGTTCTCATTAAATTCACGCAATGGTTTGTGTTGGCAGCCGAGATAAGTATAAATCACAGGTAGCACAAATAGCGTAAACAATGTACCTATTGCAAGCCCTGCTACAATGACCATTCCAATGCTAAAACGTGCAATCGCTCCAGCCCCACAGGCTGACAGGAGCAGCACAATCCTAGAATACTATCAAAAAGTGTATAAATTTGGCGACGTTTTATTTTCAATAAATTATAAATTTAACCTTCCAAACTAAATCCCCTTATTATGAAATAAGGTAAGTACCTTCAAACTCAGTTTAAAACTTGAAAAAAATAGCAAAAAGGTTACTATTTCGCACTTTTATTTTTGATGCTTCCCTGTAGATTTTCACATTATGAACCAAGATACTATGCAAAACACGCAAAATAATAAAAAAGTGGCTTATAATTTTAATAAGTTGCAAAAACGTTTACGCCGAAATGTTGGCAATGCGATTGCTGATTTTAATATGATTGAAGATGGCGACAAAATTATGGTTTGCCTATCAGGAGGTAAAGATAGCTACACTCTGCTTGATATTTTACTCAATTTAAAATTGAATGCTCCAATTACTTTCGAGCTTGTAGCAGTTAATCTTGATCAGAAACAGCCTAACTTTCCTGAACATATTTTGCCTGAATATCTGCAAAGCATTGGTGTAGAATATAAAATTGTTGAAGAAAATACCTATGGGATTGTTAAAGAGAAGATCCCTGAAGGGAAAACAACTTGTTCGCTTTGCTCACGTTTACGCAGGGGAATTTTGTATCGTACGGCAACAGAGCTAGGAGCCACGAAAATTGCATTAGGACATCATCGTGATGATATGCTCGAGACATTATTTCTTAATATGTTTTATGGTGGGAAATTGAAGTCAATGCCTCCGAAGCTGATTAGTGATGATGGTAAACAGATTGTGATTCGCCCTCTTGCCTACTGCAAAGAAAAAGATATTGAGAAATATTCACAAGCAAAACAGTTTCCAATTATTCCGTGTAATTTATGCGGCTCTCAACCCAATTTGCAACGTCGAGTAGTGAAAGAAATGCTGCAAACTTGGGATAAGTTATACCCTGGTAGGGTTGAAACGATGTTTAGTGCATTACAAAATGTAACCCCTTCGCACCTTTGTGATCCAAAATTATTTGATTTTAAAGGAATTAAGCGTGGTGAATTGCTTGAGGGGATTGAGGGCGATATTGCGTTTGATAAAGCGGAAATCAATGCTATTCCTGTTGTACAAGATGATGAATATCTTGATTTTGCTGAAAATGGAGTGATTCATTTTAAAGCGGTATAATTTGTTTATTATATTTACTCTTATTTTTCAGATAGATTGACGAAAGATAAATTAGCGATAAATAGTATGTATTCAGGCTTTCTGATACAATTTTTTAGTATTACATTTTTAAACGAGGTCAAACTTATGTTATTTTCAAATGAGGTGGTCATCTCAATTATTGTGTTACTTACGCTGAGCTTATTGCGTATTAATGTGGTCATTGCGTTGATTATTGCTGCTCTAACCTGCGGTATCTTAGGCAACTATGGTAATGGTGTTGCTTTAAGTGATGCACTCACAACCACTGTAAAAACTTTTACAAGCGGGCTTGGAGGCGGTGCAGAGACAGCGATGAACTATGCCGTTCTTGGTGCATTTGCTGTAGCATTATCCAAATCTGGCGTAACTGATTTGCTCGCCTATAAAGTCATTAAATCTTTCGGACAACGCCCATCAGGACGCTCCGTCTTTTGGTTCAAATATGTCGTATTATTTACACTAGTCGCTTTCTCTATCTCATCACAAAATGTAATTCCCGTGCATATTGCCTTTATCCCTATTGTAGTACCACCGCTGTTAAGCGTAATGAACCAGCTTAACATTGACCGCCGTGCAGTGGCTTGTGCCATCACATTTGGTTTAACTGCAACCTATATGCTGATTCCAGCAGGCTTTGGACAGATTTTTATTGAAAGCATTTTGGTGAAAAATATCAACCAAGCTGGCGAGTCTCTTGGATTGGTTACAAGCACATTAGAAGTTACAAAAGCAATGTTATTACCTGTGTTAGGTATGATTTTAGGACTATTACTAGCACTATTTGTTACTTATCGTAAACCTCGTATCTATCTTGCACAAAATCAAGCATTCGTAGTTGATAACATTGAAACTCGTGTCGCCAATGTGAAAAAGTTCCACATTGGTGTGAGCGTGATTGCTATTTTAACTACTTGTTTCGTGCAACTTGCAACAAATTCAACGGTGTTGGGTGGTTTAGTTGGTTTGATTATTTTCGCACTAGGCGGAGTATTTAAGCTCAAACAGAGCAATGATATTTTCCAAGATGGTCTAAAATTAATGGCAATGATCGGCTTTGTGATGATTGCAGCTTCTGGTTATGCAAATGTTGTCAATTCAACAGGTGGCGTAGCGGAGCTGGTTGAAGGATTAAAAGGGGTGATTTCAAGCAAAGAAATGGCAGCGTTTTTAATGCTACTCGTTGGTCTACTAGTTACAATGGGAATTGGCTCTTCATTTTCTACTGTACCGATTATTGCCTCTATCTATGTGCCGCTTTGTGTTGCATTTGGTTTCTCGCCACTCGCAACAGTTGCGATTGTTGGTGTTGCGGCTGCACTCGGTGATGCAGGATCTCCAGCTTCAGATTCAACGCTTGGACCAACCTCTGGCCTAAATGCAGATGGTAAGCACGATCACATTTGGGATTCTGTTGTGCCTACATTCATTCACTACAACATTCCACTGCTCGCCTTTGGCTGGATTGCAGCAATGGTGCTATAAAACATATGTGCTAAAAACATATGCACTATAAAACAATCATCTTAAAATAGTGCTGTAATCTGCAAAATTTTCAGTAGAATAGATCGCTTACCTCAACAAGCGGTCTATTCTTGTGTTTTTTGCCAAAATTTAGCAAGATACAATATAAATATTTACCACGACTTAATTTATCCGCTTGACAAAAAAGGAAAAATATGAAATTTATCTCTTTTAATATCAATGGGTTGCGAGCAAGACCGCACCAACTAGAAGCATTGATCAATAAACATCAACCTGATGTCATTGGATTACAAGAAATTAAAGTGGCTGATGAAGATTTTCCGCATAATTTGGTCAATCACCTTGGCTACCACGTTTTTTATCACGGGCAAAAGGGACATTATGGCGTTGCCTTACTAACTAAACAACTACCGATTAGTGTTCGCAAAGGATTTCCAACTGATCAAGTCGATGCTCAAAAACGTATGATTATGGCAGACTTTGATACGCCTTTTGGAGTACTCACCGTGCTAAACGGTTATTTTCCACAGGGAGAAAATCGCCAGCATGAAACAAAATTCCCTGCCAAAGTCGCATTTTATACTGATCTGCAACACTATCTAGAAAATGAATTAAAACCTGAGAACCCAATTATTGTGATGGGAGATATGAATATTAGCCCAACCGATTTGGATATTGGTATTGGCGAAGCCAATCGTAAACGCTGGTTGCGTGATGGGAAGTGTTCATTTCTACCAGAAGAACGTGAATGGCTAGCACGTCTACAGCAATATGGTTTGGTTGATACATTCCGAGCCCAAAATCCTGAGGCAAATGATAAATTTTCTTGGTTTGATTACCGCTCAAAAGGCTTTGATGATAATCGGGGATTACGCATTGACTTGATTTTAGCATCTCAATCGCTTGCTCATCGATGCGTTGAAACAGGGATTGATCTTGAGATTAGAGCAATGGAAAAACCGTCCGACCACGCCCCTGTGTGGGCAGTGTTTGCTTAAAAAATAATAAAAAAAGAAAAATAATTGCAGAAGTAGAAAAAGGAAATTGAGCAATTCTGTTTTTTCTACTTCCGCCTTGTTGCCCTTAAATTTGAGAAAATAAAAGAAGCAAATAAAACTAAGGTCGAATGCCTAACGTATGACAAATGGCGTAGCTCAATTCAGCACGATTTAAGGTATAGAAATGGAAATCTTTTACCCCTTCTTTCGATAAAATTTTTACCATATCCATTGCAATACTTGCCCCAACCAAATTGCGTGTTGTTTGATCGTCATCTAAGCCTTGATACATTTTTTGCATCCAACTTGGAATTTTTACATTAGTAATTTTAGACATTTTCTCAAGCTGCTTGAAATTAGACACTGGCAAAATCCCAGGTACAATTTCAACATCAATCCCCACCGTCGCACAACGATCACGGAAGCGTAGATAACTATCAATATCGAAGAAAAATTGTGTGATCGCACGGTTCGCCCCTGCATCAATTTTTTGCTTCAAATAAAGTAAATCGGATTGAGCCGATTTTGCTTCAGGGTGAACCTCAGGATAGGCGGCCACTGAAATATCAAAATCCGCTACATCTTTAAGTAATGCAACAAGATCTGAAGCATAAAAGGATTTTTTAGTATAACCTGCAGGCTCATCACCACGCAACGCCACTATATGACGAATGCCACTCTCCCAATAATCTTTTGCAATCACCCTTAACTCATCAGGTGTGGCATCAATCCCGGTCAAATGGGGGGCAGCAACGATCCCTGTCTCTTGTTGAATACTTTTTACGATTGAGTGAGTACGATCACGCTCGCCTGAGTTTGCACCATAAGTAACAGAAACAAATTTTGGTTTAAGCACCTTTAATCTGTGAATAGACTCCCACAATAACGATTCCATTTTTTCATTTTTAGGTGGAAAAAATTCAAAAGAGACATTCACTTTGCCATTTAAATCCGCAACATTTTGATTTAATAGATCAATTTCTCTTGCATAACTCATCATCTATCCTTAAATTTTATTTAGCCATTTAGATGGCTAAACTTTAAAGAAGCGTGATTATGATGTCAATTCTATTATTTTCACTTTTAGATGAATTAAATTCATATTAAAACACGTTAAGCGGTTAAATCTTATAAAAAGATTGCAGAATTTTACTTGTAATTCTGCTTATTTTTGACTAATCTCGACGGGTTATTTTGAAATGTAAACAGGTTATATTATGAACCAAGTAGAATTAATAAAATCATCAATCAAATCTATTCCTGATTATCCAAAAGCAGGCATTATTTTTCGTGATATTACATCATTACTCGAGGTTCCAAACGCGTTCCAAGCGACTGTTGATATGATCGTGGCGGAATTCAAGCATAAAGGCATTACAAAAATTGTTGGTACAGAATCCAGAGGTTTCATTTTTGGGGCACCTGTAGCTCTTGCGTTAGGCGTGCCATTTGTATTAGTTCGCAAACCGAAAAAATTACCTCGTGAAGTCATTTCACAATCTTATACCCTTGAATACGGTGAAGATGTGCTTGAAATTCATACTGACTCAATCCAAGCAAACGATAATGTTTTGATTATCGATGACTTACTCGCCACAGGCGGTACAGTAGAGGCTACAACAAAACTGATTCGTCGCTTAGGTGGTAAAGTTGAAAATGCAGCATTCGTTATTTATTTGCCTGATCTTGGCGGTAAAGAACGTCTTGAGCAAGCTGGCATAAATTCTTTCACGCTAGTCAGCTTTGAAGGGCATTAGAGATTAAATCAGTTTAATCAATCCGTTCTCTTTTTGGGAGTTAAGCCAAGTTTATGTCATATCAAGTTCTTGCACGCAAATGGCGACCACAGCGTTTTTCCGAGGTTGTTGGGCAGCAGCACGTTCTATCCGCCCTTGAAAACGGATTGCGAGAACAACGCCTGCACCACGCCTATCTTTTTTCAGGCACACGAGGTGTCGGCAAAACCTCTATTGCTCGTCTATTTGCAAAAGGCTTAAACTGCGAAAAGGGAATTACAGCCAATCCCTGTGGAGAATGTCCGCACTGTAAAGCGATTGAGGAAGGGCGATTTATTGATCTTATTGAGATAGATGCTGCCTCTCGAACAAAAGTGGAAGACACTCGTGAGCTACTTGATAATGTGCAATATAAACCGACAGTAGGACGCTTTAAGGTCTATCTTATCGATGAAGTTCATATGCTCTCTCGACATAGTTTTAATGCGTTACTTAAAACCCTTGAAGAACCGCCAGAATACGTTAAATTTCTACTGGCGACCACAGATCCACAAAAGCTGCCAATTACCATCTTATCTCGCTGTATGCAATTCCATCTGCGAGCTTTAGAACAAGTTCAAATTCGCACACATCTTGAGTTTGTCCTCAAGCAAGAAGCCATTCCATTTGAATTACCTGCTCTTGAAAAACTCGCTAAGGCAGCACAGGGCAGTGTTCGTGATGCATTAAGCCTGACAGATCAAGCTATTGCCATAAGTAATGCCAATATTACCTTACAAGTTGTCAGTGAAATGCTAGGCTTAATTGATGATCATCATTCTCTAGAACTGGTGCAGGCTCTTGCTAATGCCGATGGCGAAAAAATGATGAGCGTCATTCAGGCAATTGCAGAAAAAGGCAGTGATTGGCAAACGTTATTAAACGACATCGCAGAGATATTGCACCGTATAGCAATGATACAATTGCTCAAAAACCACGCTGAGCAGACAACGCATCTACATTTATTGGCTCAACAAATTTCACCTGAAGATGTGCAATTTTTCTACCAGCTAATGCTAACAGGCAAGCAAGAGCTTCTTATTACGCCAGAACCTCGAATTGGTGTGGAAATGACAATGTTGCGTGCATTGGCGTTTCACCCCAAAAAAATTGAAGCCACTCTCTCAAGCAGCTCTTTACTTTTAACGCAATCTTCGTCTACGATAAATCCACCTCCGACTACGCAGGATTTAATAAAAGAAAATAAAGTACACGGCGGAAGTAAAGATCAGAAAGAAAGTAAAGATCAGAGAGCAGATAAAGCAACCTCAAATATTACCCAATTGCGAGAACAATTACAGCCAACACAAGCGGTCAATACAGCAGGAAAAACTGCACAAGAAACTGCTATCAATGCTGAAATGTCGTCTACCACAGAAATGCCTTCGCCAGCTATTGTAGCGATGAATGCAAGAAAGGCCTTACAAGAACAACGTTCAACACTGATACAAAGTGAAAAAAAAAAGCCAATAGCAGCAGAAATGCCTAACGCAGCACGTCCCCAAACAGGCTCAAAAAATCAATCTGATATTCAAACTCGCTTTGTCAATCTAGCAACTGAACAATCTGCTTCTACTGCCCCTTCCTCAATACAAAATATCAAAACTAATTCAGACGATGATTACCGTTGGACTTGGTTAAATCCTGAATTGGAAGAACAAAATGAGACAGTAAAACCCTCCGATATTCGCCAATCCATTTTGCAAGAGCGAACGCCAGAAATTTTAGCCAAAATGATTGCAATATCGTGTGAGCAAGATGCATGGTGTAGAATTGTTGATCAGCTCCATTTAGGAGGCTTATCTCGCCAGCTTGCCTTAAATAGCTATCTCGCTGAAAAAATCGAAAACCATTTAAAATTGGTACTTAAGCCTACTATGGCACATTTAAATAGCGATGAATCTCGCCAAAGCCTTGCGAATAGTTTGGCAAAACAAGCATTAACATTTGATATCATCATTGGCGAAAGCGAAGCACACCTGACTCCACTAGAGTACCGTCGCAAGATTTTTGAGAGCTTAACCCAAGAAGCCAAAAATGCCCTACTTGATGATCAAAACTTAAACCTATTAAAAGCGACTTTTGATGCTCAAATTGATGAAAGCACCATAAGAGCTGTTGCAAGCGGTTACAAATAAGGAAAAATTTGCAATGTCCGTACCTCAAGTTATGTCTTTGAATAAGAACAAATATGCACTCGAAATTAAAAACCTAATCAAAGAATATCCAACAGGTGTACAGGCTGTGAAAGGGATTGATCTTACCGTTAATCAAGGGGATTTTTATGCCCTATTAGGACATAACGGTGCAGGAAAATCGACAATTATTGGCATCATTAGTTCTTTAGTGAATAAAACAAGCGGTAGTGTCAAGGTATTTGGCTACGATCTTGATATTCAAAAAATGCAGTTAAAACGGCAAATTGGACTAGTGCCTCAAGAGTTCAATTTTAATCAATTTGAACGAGTCATTGATATATTAATCAATCAAGCAGGCTTTTATGGTATTGCTCGAAAAGAGGCGACCCTTCAAGCAGAAATATGGCTAAAAAAACTAGAGCTGTGGGAGAAACGAACACATCTTACCCGAGAGCTATCTGGTGGTATGAAACGTAGAGTAATGATCGCTCGAGCGTTAATGCACAATCCTCAATTGCTGATTTTAGATGAGCCTACCGCAGGGGTCGATATTGAATTACGCCGTAGTCTATGGGATTTTCTCACTGAACTTAACCAGCAAGGTACAACAATTATTCTGACCACGCACTATCTTGAGGAAGCTGAGAATTTGTGCCGCCACATTGGGATTATTCAAGAAGGTAAGCTGATTGAAAATACCTCAATAAAAGCGTTACTTACCAAACTTGAAACAGAAACGTTTGTACTTGATTTGCAAATTTCTGCACAAAACTCACCGCTTGTAATTGAAAATTATGCCTTCAAATGGCTAGACGATAGCTCAATTGAAGTCGAGGTAAAACGCCAACAAGGTCTCACCCAGCTTTTTCAACAACTTAGCCAGCAAAATATTGAGGTGTTAAGTATGAGAAATAAATCGAACCGTCTCGAAGAATTGTTTATGAGAATGGCAAAATAGAAAAATAGGACTAGCACGAATGCAAAATAAGCGGATAACCCAAAATTGGATTGGATTTTATACCTTAAGTTATAAAGAGTCTTACCGAGTACTACGCATTTGGCGACAAACGCTCGTTCCGCCAATCATCACAACCACCCTCTATTTCTTAATTTTTGGTGGATTAATTGGCAATCGTATTGGTGAAATGAATGGGTTTAGTTATATGCAGTTCATTGCTCCAGGGCTTACAATGATGGCAGCTATTACAGCAGCATATATCAACACTGCCTCTTCATTTTTTCTAAGTAAATTTGTCAATAATATTGAAGAAATTTTAGTTTCTCCACTGAGTACACATACCATTATATGGGGCTATTTATCAGGCAGTTTAGTTCGTAGCATTTTAGTAGCTATTCTAGTAACTGCTATTTCAATGTGCTTTGTTGATTACAACATTTATTCTTGGTGGGTAATTATTCTTACTTTGTTGATGACAACCATTGCTTTTGGGCTAGGTGGCTTAATTAATGCCATTTTTGCTAGGACTTTTGATGATATAGGGGTTATTCCTACCTTTGTTCTCACACCGCTTACCTATTTAGGTGGAGTATTCTACTCTATCTCATTGCTCCCAGATTTTTGGCAAAGCGTGTCAAAATTTAATCCCATTGTCTATATGATTAACGGATTCCGATTCGGCTTTTTGGGGCAAAGTGATGTCGGTGTGTTCTATACTTTTAGCGTATTAACGTTTTTTGTACTAAGCTTGTATGTTATTGCCTACTATCTTATTGAAAAAGGGATTGGCTTACGTTCCTAGGCATCATCTTTAACAAAAGCTTCGTGATAAATACAACGCGAGTAGCGATAAGATAAACAAAACGGAACACAAAAGTATTATGTTCCGTTTTTAATAAGCAAAATAACACGACTATTTCACTTCACGAATCATAATTTCCGAAGGAATGACGCTTCCTTGCCAATATAATTCTGCAGCAACATTGGCAGCTAATTGCTCGTATGATTGGCTAATTTCGTGTTTTGGATAAGCCATGACTGTTGGAATACCTTTATCCATATCTTCACGCAGACGAATATGTAGCGGCATTTCACCAATCACTTTTGTTTGATATTTTTCTGCCACCTTTGCAGCCCCACCCGAACCAAAAATTGGCTCGCACTGTCCGCAATTTGAACAAATATGTACACTCATATTCTCAATAATACCTAATACTGGGACAGAAACACGATTAAACATCGCAATGCCTTTAATCGCATCAAGTAATGCAATATCTTGTGGTGTCGTGACCACTAATGCTCCAGTAACAGGAATTTGTTGCGAAAGGGTAAGTTGAATATCGCCTGTCCCTGGTGGCATATCAATGACAAGATAATCCAAATCTGGCCACCAAGTCTCTTGCAATAATTGGGTTAAAGCACTGCTTGCCATTGGACCTCGCCAAATTGTGGCACTGTCGGACTCCATTAAATAACCAATTGAATTAGAAAATAAACCGTGTGCTTCGATCGGCATAATGTGCTTATTATCTGGCGAAGTCGGTCGTTGATTTGTTGCGCCCAACATATGAGGGATAGACGGACCATAAATATCTGCATCTAAAATCCCCACTTTCGCTCCTTGAGCCTTTAATGCCAATGCTAAATTCACTGCAGTCGTTGATTTCCCCACACCACCTTTGCCCGAGCTTACAGCAATAATATTTTTAACACCATTCACAGCAGGCTGCCCATTTGCACGCTTTAAGGTTGCAATCTGGTAAGTCAAAAGCCATTTAACTGTTTTTGCTTGCACAATTTGCTTAAGTTTTTCTTCAGTTGCTTGTTGTAAAGCATTAAAACCGCTATTCCACGCAAAAGGCAGCACCAGCTCAATCCGCAAAGTTGTTCCTCCCAATTCAACTTTACGCAACGCATTGATTTCAAGCAGATTTTTTTGTAGCGTTGGGTGAGAAAAATCCGCCAAAATCGCTTTAATTTCGGCTAATAGTGGCTCTGTGAGTTGTTGTTCATTAAGTATATTCATTTTCAATCCTTATACCGATATAAATCTTTGCTGTAAATGACTTCGCTGGCATTCTCTTTTTCGATGCCTCCTAACGAGGGATCAACGCTAATACGCCGCTGGTACTGAAAGAGCGGTAAAATAACGACATCTTTCTCCAACTGAGAGAGAACCTGTTCCGCTATCTGTTTACGCCCTTGCTCATCAAACGATTGCGTCTGTAACTGTGTCAATAAATTATCTACAGTTTGATTTTGATAACCCATTTTATTATCAGGACTATTTGAATGAAACGGCATTAAAAATGCATTGAAGTCTGCATAATCTGCACACCAGCCTGAACGAATAAGTTGAAAATTTTTCTGCTCTCGTTGCGATAATAACTGCGTCCACTCTACTTCATTGAGTGTTACACGAAATAATTCTGACTGACTTAACGTTCGCATTATACGTTCTGCAATCAGTTTATGTTGCGGCTTATCATCGTAAGTCAAAGTAATTTCAAGTGGATTTTTAACCGATATGCCAGCCCCGGCCAATAACGCTTCAGCACTGCGATTAGAAAACAAACTATGCCATTCAGGTAACCAATTTTGTGGTAAAATATGCTGCATAGAAAGTCCAAATCCCTTACTGATTTCTGCAGAAGAGAGCATTATCTGAATGGCTTTGCGTACATCAGGATTCTGTAGTTTCGGATCTTGCACATTAAACTCATAAAAATAATGGCATAAACGTGGTAGTTTCTGTTCGTTTCTAGAGTAGCCCGTTAGAGGGTTTTCGATAAGATCAAAGCTATCAGGATTTTTAGTTGATGAAATAAGCTGATAATTCACTTGCTTAAATGGCATATCATCTTGTCTTGCTTCCAGTATTAACTGCTGTTTACTCTGCGATGAAACCTCGTAAACACCATTGCTAATAAAAGGCTGTTGTGGAGCTAGTCCTTGATAAGTTGGCAATAAAGCACTGTGGGCTAACATTTTAGGAAGTTGATAATTGGGCTGCTCAAGCTGAATTTGCAACGTATGTGGATTCAGGACGGCTACGCCTAATTCTGTTATCGCTTTTTCGCCAGCTAAAATAGCTTTAGCATTCAATATCCCCATTGAAACTAAATAACTTGCTAAAGGAGAGCCTTTTTGGGGATCACTCAATCGTTGCCAGCTTGCAACAAAATCGAGTGCCGTTACCGCTTGACCATTAGACCACGTTGCCTTATCGTCTAAAATAAACAGCCAATTTTTACCATCATCACTAAACCACTCTTTCGCCAGAGCTGGAATGACTTCTCCTTGTGAATTATATTGCAACAACCCTAACAGCAAATCACGCACAGGACCTGCATCAGCAGCAACTTTAACAAAATGCGGATCAAGTTGTAGGTGAGCAGAATAAATGGCTCGAGTTAAAATGTGTTCATTTTTAGGCTCTTTCGTTTGGGGTAATAGCGTCTGAGAATAATTAACCTCTTCGCAGCCAGATAACACTGTCAGACAAGCGGTGAGATTGATTAATTTTTTTGCAAATCTGTGCAGGTGAGAAGCGCATAACCTAGAAATGCATAATGATGAATATCGTTTCATATTAGCCTGTTGATGTTAATGCGGGAAATAAGTTGGTTAATCCTGCAACAATAATTTCAATGCCTAAAGCCATTAGAATTAATCCCATAATCCGTGTAACAACATTTGATCCAGTCTTACCAAGACGTTTAACCAATGGTGCAGAAAAACGAAATAACACATAACAAGTCAGTCCAAAAATAATAATGGCTAAACTAAATCCGAGATAATCAATCCAAGAATGGTGTAATGTCCCCCACACAATCGTTGAGCCAATCGCGCCTGGACCTGCCATTATTGGCATGGCTAACGGCACAACACCAATATTTTCATATTCTGACAGATCTTCATTTTTTTCCTCTTTATTCTGTTTATGTTCACCTAATTTACCGCTAATCATCGTCATCGCAATACTGACAATCAAAATGCCGCCCGCTACACGAAAGGAATTTAAAGAAATGCTAAATGCGTCAAGAATCAACTTGCCAAAATATAGGCTAACAAGCAAAATAACAGATACAGAAATTGAGGTAATGACGTTAGTTCGATGGCGGTCTGCCTCATATTGGTGAGCCGTCATACTAAAGAAAATTGGTAATGTTCCAAAGGGATTAACGATTGCAAACAGCCCGATAAAAAATTGCAAATAAATAGCAAAATTAATCACATCACTCACACAAAACCCATCTTATTTTATAGCTTAAACTGTCATCTATTATATAGTGAAATGACCTAAAAGGCTTGCGGAATTTAAAACTCATCTTTTGTTCTCTATCCCTTTTTCTACAATCGTGTCATTATTTTATAAATTGTTCTATAATGCTCGTCTTTTTTACTGACTATTTAACCGAGCAACATCAATGCGTTTAGATAAATTTATCGCTGAAAATACAGGTTTAACACGCTCTCAAGCCAGCAGGGCATTACGGACAGGACAAGTGAGTGTCAATGGCATCATCGTCAAAGAGAGTGCATTAAAAATTAGCCAACAGGATCAGGTTTGTTTTGAAGGTGAGCGAATTGAGTGGGTGAATACTGGGCAGTATATTATGTTGTATAAACCTCAAGGTTATGTTTGTAGCCACGATGACGGAAATTATCCTTCTGTTTTCCAATTTTTTGACTACCCTCTTAGTACAAAACTACATTGTGCAGGACGACTTGACGCCGATACGACAGGACTGGTTTTATTAACCGATGATGGGAAATGGTCTCATCGCATCACTTCGCCAAAACACCATTGTGAAAAAACCTACTTAGTTACGCTTGCTGATCCGATAGAAAATGATTACACAGAAAAATTAGCACACGGCTTGTTGCTGCGAGGCGAAAAAAGGTTAACCAAACCTGCAAAGCTCGATATTCTTGACGATTACAATGTCAATCTGACAATCAGCGAAGGACGTTATCATCAAGTCAAAAGAATGTTTGCCGCACTAGGCAATAAGGTAGAAGCACTGCATCGCTGGAAAATTGGTGATGTCATACTGGACGAACAATTATTGGAAGGTGAGTTTCGTTCGTTAAGCGTTGATGAAATAGCGTTTTTCAAAGGTAAATAACACATATTGCAACTGTAAGCATATCAAAGCAATGCGGAAATAAAAGATATTGCACGATTTCAAGCGATCAGTTTAATGGCGAATTTTGCAAGAATACTCGCTAATCTGACTGCTTGTTAAATAAGTTTTACAATACTTATCTTTTACTCACTTTGCGTTATGGATTTTAACTCACTTTTTAGGAGAAAAAATGGCTCGAAAACAGCGAAATGAAATGGATTGGACTGATGATAAAGAAGAAATCATTTGGGTCAGTAAAAGTGAAATTAAACGAGATGCTGAAGCGTTAAAAAAATTGGGGGCAGCATTGTTAGAATTAACCCCAACCAACCTTGCCAAAATTCCACTAGATGATGACGTGCGTGAAGCTATTAAGCTTGCACAACGTCTGCGTTTAGAGGCTCGCCGCCGCCAAATTCAATATATCGGCAAACTACTACGCAATCTTGATCCAGCTCCTATCCAAGAAGCATTAGATAAAGTTGAAAATCGCCATAACCAACAACTCGCGTTACTGCAAAAATTAGAATTATTGCGTGATGAATTAATCGAAAAAGGCGATGAAACGGTCAATAAAATCGTTGAACAATACCCATCATTAGAACGCCAACAGTTGCGTAATTTAGTCAGAGCTGCTCAAAAAGAGAAAGCCGCAAATAAGCCTGCTAAAAATTATCGTGAAATTTTTCAATATTTAAAATCAATGATTGCAGAATAATCCAAATAATTAACGGCTACTTACATCAACGTCATCACCAAATAGGGGATTTTTATGACAACACTTTTTTTATCACACGTGGGATTGGCTTATTTAAGCTTAGGATTACTACTTATTAGAGGGCTTCTCTGTGCAAGACAAATCAATTGGCGACAATACACATTACTCAAAATTACCCCACATCTCGTCGATACGCTCTTGCTTGGTACAGGCATTATTTTTATTGTAATGTGGGGTTACCCTATTCAATTATGGCTCATCGCAAAATTCTTATTGATTGTGCTGTATATTATTTTTGCCGCAAAAGCGTTTAAAAAATCTCAACCTTTTTCAATTAAACACTTTTTATTAGCGGTAGTTAGCTTTATTTGTGCGATGTTAGTCGCTATTTTTCATTGATTTTGTTTTTCACCAATTTTACTTTTTAGCTAACCGAATTAGCCATTACAAGAAATCTCTTTTAGAAAATATTAAGGAAAAAATAATGTTTGAACTTAATCCAATAAAAACACAACTTGCCGATATGACCCAACGAACCGCTACCCTTCGGGGGTATCTTTGACTTTGATCTAAAAGTTGAACGCTTGGAAGAGGTGAATGCTGAACTGGAACAACCTG
The DNA here is from genome assembly GCF_004345745.1 of Nicoletella semolina. Taxonomy (GTDB): domain Bacteria; phylum Pseudomonadota; class Gammaproteobacteria; order Enterobacterales; family Pasteurellaceae; genus Nicoletella; species Nicoletella semolina. Next base: position 102,124 of record NZ_SLXJ01000003.1, read on the forward strand.
ATGTTTGGAACACCCCTGAAAAAGCACAAGCCCTCGGCAAAGAGCGAGTCGCTTTAGAAAACGTTGTCAGTACCATTCTTGAACTACAACGGGGAATTGATGATGTTGAAGGGCTTATTGAGCTTGCTGTTGAGGTCGAAGACGAACAAACATTCCAAGAAGCACAAAATGAAGCAGACGAGCTTGCTAAAAAGCTAGCACAATTAGAATTCCGCCGAATGTTCAGTGGGCAGCACGATGCAGCGGATTGTTATGTGGATTTACAAGCAGGATCAGGCGGTACAGAAGCTCAAGATTGGACAGAGATGTTGTTGCGTATGTATCTACGTTGGGCAGAAAGCAAAGGCTTTAAAACGGAATTAATGGAAGTCTCTGACGGCGATGTCGCAGGACTAAAATCTGCAACAATTAAAATATCAGGCGAATACGCCTTTGGCTGGCTACGCACAGAAACAGGCATTCACCGTTTAGTACGAAAAAGCCCTTTTGACAGCAATAATCGCCGCCACACCTCTTTTGCTGCAGCATTTGTATACCCAGAGATTGATGACGATATTGATATCGATATCAATCCTGCTGATTTACGCATAGACGTTTATCGAGCCTCTGGAGCAGGCGGACAACATGTTAATAAAACCGAATCCGCAGTGCGAATTACTCATATCCCAAGTGGGATCGTTGTGCAATGTCAAAATGATCGCTCACAACACAAAAACAAAGATCAGTGTATGAAGCAGCTAAAAGCTAAGCTCTATGAAATGGAAATGATGAAAAAAAATGCTGATAAACAGGCGTTGGAAGAAAGTAAATCGGATATTGGCTGGGGAAGCCAAATTCGCTCTTATGTGCTAGACGATTCACGCATTAAAGATTTACGCACAGGCGTTGAAAATCGGAATACACAGGCTGTATTAGATGGCGATTTAGATCGGTTTATTGAAGCCAGTCTAAAAGCAGGGTTATAACCCGTATTATCAGCTTGCATATCTATTCCAATGGCGGTCAATCCGCCATTGGATTTATTCCTTTATCACTCATCTATTCGCTTAAAAACCGCTGAATTGCCCGAACCACGGTTTCCGCCTTTTCAGCGTGAACCCAATGATCCGCATTACTTACCACAAATAGCTTCGCATTGGGAAATTGTGCAAGTACTCGGTTTGTATCGCTTTTTTGCAAATAATCGGATAATTCACCTTTAATAAATAAAGTCGGTTTCTCAACAGCCACCGCTTGCCAACCCATTATAGTTGAATAATTATGCTTTAACGCTGATAAATTAAATTTGAAATATTCTTCACGGTTTGGATCAAAAGATTTCAACATAAACTGCTGTGTTGCTTGCGATTGAATGTACTCTGACATCAGCGATTGTGCCTGCTGTCTTGTTTTTGGTTTCGCATTTTTTACCGCAAATAATGCCTGAAAGACGGTCTCATGGCGATTTTGTGTATATTCAACAGGGGCAATATCAATCACTATCAGCTTTGCAACTCGCTTTGGAAATAAATGCGTAAACATCATTGCAGTTTTTCCGCCCATTGAATGGCCCACCACAATCGCTTGTTCAATTTGCAGATATGTCAATAACTCATCAATATCTTGTGCCATTAGAGGATAATCCATTTCATTTGAATGAAAGGATTGTCCGTGATTACGCAAATCTATTCGTAAAATGTTGTAATGTTGGGCAAAAGCACGAGCAATGCCACCAAGATTATTGAGATCGCCAAATAATCCGTGTAAAAGCACTAACGTCTGCGTTTGTCCACCTTCTAATCTTGGTGCTTTTTGGTATTGATAATTGAGCAGCTTTTCTTCTAACATAATGGTTTACTTAAAAATTTATATAAAAGTGCAATTTAGATCCTGCAAATCGAAAATGAAATGCGTATAATGCCTTGAAATTTTTTCTAATCAAGTTTTTTAGGGGTTATAGATGAAAACAATCGAAGTCGATGACGAATTGTATCATTATATTGCAAGTCGAACTCAAGCCATTGGCGAGAGTGCTTCCGATATTTTACGCCGTTTATTGCGTTTACCCGCCTCGCCTCAGCCTTTTGTTTTAGTACAAGAAAATATGATTAATGAGCTAAAAGATCTCGCTAAATTACCCAAAACAAAAGCTCCAGCCAATCCACAAGATAAACTCATTAAACAGATTGAATTTGTACTTGCTTCTAGCTTGTTTAACCAAGAAAAAAAAGTTGTCAATCGCTTTTTAATGTTACTTTCCGCTATTCACCGTGCAGTTCCAGCTAAGTTTACACAGGCGACTGAAAAGGTTCAGGGTAGCGAACGAGTTTATTTTGCACGTGATGAAGCGACCATTTTAGCAACTGGAAGTGGAGCAAAAGCAAAAGCTATTCCAGATTCACCATTCTGGGTCATTACGAACAACAATACTGAACGTAAAGGGATTATTTTGGCTTCATTAATGACGGAATTGGAATTACCCACTGAACTTATTGAGCGTATCAAAGCCTTATTTAACCAATGATTTCTGACATTCGTTCTCATTTTCTATCCACTTATTGGGCAACTCATCAGCCGTGCTCTATCGCTATACGCTGGGACAGGGCTGATTCGTTACTTTTTGCTAATTTACCCACACAGCTGACTTGGCAACAATTTCATCAACTCATCTCTGAACTTGCCTTGTGGCTTGAACCAAAATTAGCGGATAAACAATTAATTGCATACTGTGGACAAAATCGTTTAGCCGCACTACTCTGCTATTGCACGGCAATTGCATTAGGAAAATACATTCTCATACTTAATCCAGCACTGACTAACACTCAAAAGCAGAACATTGTTACACAAAATCAAATCAAACAATTGCTCACTGATGACGATTTTGCAAAATTTACAGCCATTCTGACCGCTCATTCGTCTTTTAAAACCACATTACCCAAACTTGATTATCAGGTCGCAGCAACATTTACTCTAACATCAGGTTCATCAGGATCACCCAAAGCAGTCGTGCATTCTATTCAAAATCACCTTGATAACGCTAAAGGTGTTTGTCAATTGATGGCGTTCACTGCTCAAAATAGCTGGCTGTTAAGCCTACCGCTCTACCACGTTTCAGGACAGGGTATCGTTTGGCGGTGGTTATTACAAGGTGCAACATTACAGATTACAGAAAGCAAAACAGCATTTTGGCAGCAGCTTGCAACCGTAAGCCACGCCTCGCTAGTCCCTACACAATTACAACGCTATTTACATTACATTTCATCGGTTGATCGCCCTCCACAGGATTTTGCTCAACAGCATATTCTGTTAGGAGGAATGTGCATTCCAGCGACATTGATTCGTCAAGCTCAACAATATGGTATTCAAATCTATATAGGCTACGGAATGACTGAAATGGCATCAACCATTACTGCAACATCAGCAAATAAACAAGAAATCACGGAAACAGACAACGTAGGAAAAGCATTACAAGGTAGAAAAATTCAGATTGTTGAAGAAGAAATTTGGGTAAAAGGTGCAGGACTTGCACTGGGTTATTGGCAAAATGGACAAATTATCTCTTTGACCAATCGCCAAGGCTGGCTTCAAACTAAAGATAAAGGCTATTGGGATAATGCCAAAAATTTAGTTATCACAGGCAGAAAAGATAACCTTTTTATCTCTGGTGGCGAAAATATTCAACCTGAAATGGTTGAAAAAGTGCTGTTTTCTTCAAATTTGCTAAAAAATGTGTGGATCTTACCAATCCCTGATCCTGAATTTGGAGCAAGACCGATTGCCATTGTTGAATTTCACACCGAATTCAATGCACAAGCGGTTAATAATTTGCAAAATTTTGCAAAAAGTAAACTCGAAAAATTTAAATTACCTCTATACTATCTCCCTTTTAATAGCCAAGATTGGCAGGAAAATGGGGTAAAAATATCTCGCCAACAATTAACCCTTTACGCTGAAAAATGGATTGAAAAAACACAGAGAGAACGTGATGTTTAAACGATATTATTGGATATTCTTATCTTGCACGCTATTTAGCCCAATACTGCATAGCTCAGTAGAGGATTTTGTTAGTAGCGAAGATATAAAGCAACAATTGAACGAACTAAAAAATGTCCCTGCGACCAACGATTCTCAATTGCTGACAAAAAATTTGTCAGAAGCCTTAGCGTTCACAGAAAAATTAAAAAAACAACAAGCCGATTTTAAAACGTTAGAAGCCAAAGTTCAAAATGCAGAGACTAACTTAAATCAGCTACAGAAAAATATTCGTGATTTAACAGAACAACTTAAACGCTCTCCTATTTCTGAAGAAGAATTAACGAGTACAGAAATTGATGTTGAACAGAATAAGATTCAAAAAGAATTTCAAGAACTTCAACCCCTGCTAACGGAAGTCAATATTGCATTAGCTAATTACCGCAATGCGACCGAACAATCTCGTAAACAGATAGCTGAAAATAACACACAAAGAGAAAAGCTTATTCGCTGGCGGTATAATAGCCAAGCCAGTAAGTCATTAATAGACAAATATAATGCTGAACTCAAATTCCTTGAAGAAAATAATAAATTTCAGACATTCTTAAGCCAGAATAGTGATATTTTAGTAGCACTAGAAGAAACTAAACGACACGAAATTAGTTTAAAACAGCAATTACTAGAAAAGCAGTTAAATCACTTACAGCAAGTTTTAAATGCAAATCGTTTAAAGGAGTATCGAGAGCAAGCAAAACAAGCGGAACAATTAAAAGCTGATAATAAAGTTGAAAATCCCATTATTCAGCAAGAACTCACTTTTAATACCGATTTGAGCCAATATTTGGTCGAACAAACGCACAAGGCCAATTCGCTCTCGCAAGATAATCTTCGAGCTAAAAATGTCTTAGATAGTTTAACGCAAACACAGCGAAACATAGAAGAACAAATCAGTGCCTTACAGGGTACACTGGTGTTATCTCGCATCATCAACCAACAAAAACAGGCATTGCCAACTGATAGCTTAATTCAAGGGTTATCAAAAGATATTGCAAAATTACGAGTTGAAATTTTTGATTTATCCCAAAGACGAGATGAACTTTACAATATTAGCCAAGCTATTAATAAATTAGAAACTGATCATAAATTATTCTTAGATAATAGTGAAAGAGAAATACTAACCCAAATTCTTAAAGAGCGTGAAAAAATTCTCAGTGATTTAGTAAAAACGCTAAACTCACAATTAAATCTAGCGAATCAAATAGAAACAACTCAACAGCGAATTATTACTATTAGTGATACATTGCAAAATAAATTGCAATTGCAAAGTTTTTGGGTACAAAGTAACGGTCCAATTGTACTCTCTTGGCTGGAAAATTTCCCTAAATTGGCTATTTCTCAAGTTACTGAACTGACAAAGTATATTGGGTTTAATCCAATAAACCAAAATATCTTTTCGAGCTTAAGTTTTACGCTCGTTTTACTATTACTTTATGGCATTATTATTTGGAAAAAACCTGCTATTAAACAACGTTTAACCGCTCTCTCTAGCCAAGTAAATACACTCAAAAATGATAGCCATTGGTTTACACCAGAAGCAATGTTATGGACAATAGTCCTTTCTTTACCAAGCACATTGATGTTTTTAATGGTTTCAACCATTACATTATTTCTATTTTTTAAAGATCCGTTATCTGGCTCCATTTGGATCACTCAAGCGGCTGGATATTGGTTATTTTTTGCAACAGTACTGTCATTATTAAGACCGAATGGGTTAGCCTATCGCCATTTTGATATGCCTCAAGCAAGTAACCAAATTTTCCAGCGAATTATCAAGCAATCTGTTTGGATTGTAGTGCTGTTACTCGTCTCCTCAATTTTCTCTCAAGTAGAAAGCATCGGTTTCACCAACGATGTGATTGGGCAGGTAATGACAATTATTGCTCTCGCACTTTGCCTGTTTGCCGTTCGTCCTTTATTGGATAGAGGAATTCGGGAATATGAAAATACACGTAATGAAGATGGAACAAAACGCAGTGTCAGCCTATTCAAATTACTCCGTTTAGTGCTATTTATTGCACCAATTACCTTAATCGCTTTAATCGTACTCGGCTATTATTACACTGCGGTTTACTTAATTGAACACATCATCAAAAGCTATTTAATTGCATTGATTTGGGTATTCGGTCGCTATTTTGTTTATCGTTCTCTGACTATTTCTTCTCGCCGTATGGCATATAGACGTTTACAACAAAAACGTGAAAAACTTCGAGAACAAGCCCAAGAATCAGAGCAAGAAAAAATTGAGAAAGAAGAGAAAAAAATTAGAATCTCAACAGTTAATGAACAAATTTTCCGTATAGCGGATTTGATCGCTTGGGTACTCTTATTAGGTTTTTTATATACAATTTGGTCCGATTTAATCAGCGTCGCTACATACCTGAATACCTTTATTCTATGGGAGCAAGTCGAAACAACATCTAAAGGCACAATTGTTGAATCCGTTACCCTACTAAATATTCTTCGATCAGTTATTTATGTAACCATCACTTATGTGTTAGTGAAAAACATTGCAGGTATTTTAGAAGTTACCTTTTTCTCTCGAGTAAAACTATCAAAAGGCACGCCACACACAATCACAGCGATACTGACTTACGGCATTATCACCTTCGGCAGTATTTCAGCTTTCACTTCTCTTGGGATCTCATGGAATAAAATCCAATGGATCTTTACTGCCCTATCGGTGGGATTAGGTTTTGGTGTGCGTGAAATTTTTGGTAGCTTTGTCTCAGGAGGAATATTGCTGTTTGAGCGCCCTATTCGAGTAGGCGACAAAGTAACCGTAGGTAATTTTACTGGCGTGATCACAAAAATCCGCCTACGCTCTACAACATTGGTTGATGATGAACACAAAGAAGTTGTCTTACCCAATCAAGCATTTGTTACTGACCGATTCATTAACTGGACACTCAATAACACCATTACACGTTTACAAATTACAATGAAAATTAATTCAGGTGCTGATCTCAATCTCGTTCGTCGTTTATTGCTTGAGGTAGCCAATGAAGCCCCTAAAATTATGCAAGAGCCATCACCAAACGTAAACCTGTTACATTTTGGCGATGGTTGGATAGAACACGAATTAATCGCTTATGTTCCTGAATTAAATGATAGAACAACCACACGCAATTTCTTACATCAACGAATTGATGAGATCTTTAAATTACATCAAGTGAAAATCGCATTTAACCAAATGGATATACATATATATAATAACGATATTCACAATCGTAATACTGAAAAAAATTCTACACCACTGCTCACATCACTCAAATAAGGACAAATTATGGCAGGTAATAGTATTGGACAATTATTTAAAGTAACCACCTTTGGCGAATCTCACGGCATAGCATTAGGCTGTATTATTGATGGTATTCCACCCAATATGACGTTAAGTGAAGCCGATATTCAACCCGATTTAGATCGCCGCAAACCAGGTACATCTCGTTATACCACCCCTCGCAGAGAAGAAGATAAAGTACAAATTCTCTCTGGCGTTTTTGAAGGAAAAACCACAGGAACAAGTATCGGATTAATTATCCACAATAGCGACCAACGTTCCCACGATTACAGCGAAATTATGGACAAATTCCGTCCAGGACACGCAGATTACACCTACCAAAAAAAATACGGCATTCGTGATTACCGAGGAGGGGGACGATCTTCTGCACGAGAAACTGCAATGCGTGTTGCCGCTGGAGCTATTGCAAAAAAATACCTTCGTGAACAATTTGGTATTGAGGTGCGTGGTTACATCTCTCAAATAGGGACGATTAAGATTAACCCTAAAACGGTTGAAGAGATTGAACAAATTGATTGGACACAAATAAATAATAACCCCTTTTTCTGCCCTGATCCTATAGCAGTTAAACAATTTGATGAACTCATTCGCCAATTAAAAAAAGAAGGAAATTCAATTGGAGCAAAATTAACAGTTATTGCAGAAAACGTCCCCGTAGGACTTGGAGAACCTGTTTTTGATCGCCTTGATGCTGATCTTGCTCACGCATTAATGTCCATTAATGCTGTAAAAGGCGTAGAAATTGGTGATGGTTTTGATGTCGTTCATCAAAAAGGAAATGAACATAGAGACGAAATGACACCTGAAGGTTTTTGTTCCAATCATGCAGGTGGTATTCTAGGCGGTATCAGCTCAGGACAACCAATCATCACACACATTGCCCTAAAACCAACCTCTAGTATAACGATCTCAGGTAAAAGCATAAACTTAAAAAATGAGCCTGTAGAACTGATTACTAAAGGTCGTCACGATCCTTGTGTAGGCATACGAGCTGTCCCTATAGCAGAAGCTATGACCGCTATCGTCCTACTCGACCACTTACTCCGATTTAAAGGGCAATGTCGATAGAATATGCAACTATTCTAATAAAAAATAATTAAATAGACGCTTTATGGTGCGTCCGTTTAATTATTTGCAGCATGCTGCTGAAGAAGAGAACATCCAAACTAATTTCTCTTGTTCTTTAATGTAATCACTCATTTGCGATACAGTAGATTCATCATCACTTTCCTCAGCTAATAATAAGATTTCTCGTTGATGACCGAGGAGAACACTGAATCCTTCCAATGTACCGTTTAAACACTCTTCCGCAGATGTTACCCCTGTATGCTCTGGTAAGTGCGTTTTGGTCAAGTATTCGCTGTAAGCGTTACTTGGAGTGTGGCCTAGTGTTAGGATACGCTCAGCAATTTCATCAATTTTTACAACCAAATCGTTATAAATTTCTTCAAATTTTGCGTGTAATTGGAAAAAATTAATGCCTTTAATATTCCAATGATAACCACGGACATTCATATAAAACACTTGGTAAGTCGCAAGTAATTTATTTAATTCGGCTGCAATTTTTGCTGAAGATTCAATATTTAAGCCAATTTTATTTGTCATTTGTATTCCTCTTTTGGGTGAATTAAATGTTTGAACGTAATAATAACCTATTAACTGACCCATTATAGACAGGTAATCCTCATTGTAAAATGATTAAAACTTATTCAAATGATAGATATTTTCTATCATAACATTTAAATTTAATGCGAATTAAATCTATTTACAAAATAGAATTTTTATTGTAAGCAGAATAATTGATATTAATGTGAGGAAAACGCTATTTGATAAAAATGGCTTTTATGGCAAATTGTGCAGAAAATAGAACAACACCTGCCACTTTTGAGTTTCACTTATCATTTTTAAAAAATTTTTTATATTTATAAAATATAAAAAATTCATTCTAAAAAAACATTTATCTCATAAATAAAGATATAAAAAACCAAAAATTTTTTTTATTTAGATTTTTAATCTAAATAAAGACAAATATAAGCACAATTTGTTCTATAGACAAAATACGTTTTTTTATGCACAATTCCAACCACTATTTTATGTGTGATTAATTGTTGTTGGAGGATTTAATGAAGAAACTTTCTGGTGCAGAAATGATTGTCCAATCCTTGCGAGACGAAGGGGTAGAATATGTATTCGGCTACCCAGGTGGCTCAGTATTGGATATTTATGATGCGATTCATACACTCGGAGGCGTTAAGCACGTTCTTGTTCGCCACGAACAAGCCGCTGTTCATATGGCTGATGGCTATGCACGTGCAACAGGTAAGGTTGGGTGTGTGCTTGTTACATCTGGTCCTGGAGCAACAAATGCAATAACAGGCATTGCAACCGCTTATTCTGATTCTATTCCACTTGTCGTATTTTCAGGGCAAGTACCGTCCAATCTAATTGGTAGTGATGCATTCCAAGAATGTGATATGGTAGGGGTTTCTCGTCCAGTAGTAAAACATAGCTTTCTAGTCAAACGTACTGAAGATATTCCAGAGATCATCAAAAAAGCCTTCTATATTGCTTCAACAGGTCGCCCTGGACCTGTTGTGATTGATGTACCGAAAGATGTAGTCAATCCCGCCAATAAATTTCCTTATGAATATCCGACTGAGATGTATTTACGTTCTTATAATCCAACGGTTCAAGGACATAAAGGTCAGATTAAAAAGGCTTTAAAAGCAGTATTAGTCGCGAAGAAACCTGTGCTTTATGTTGGTGGTGGGGTTGTAATGGCAGAAGCAAGCCTGCAGGTGACCGAATTTGCTCGTAAATTGAATCTACCTGTTACCAGTTCATTAATGGGACTTGGTGCTTATCCGAGTACAGACAAACAATTCCTTGGAATGTTGGGTATGCACGGTACCTATGAAGCCAATAATGCGATGCACGATAGCGATCTTATTTTGGGCATTGGCGTACGCTTTGATGATCGTACAACGAACAATTTAGATAAATATTGCCCAAATGCCAAAGTTATTCATATTGATATCGATCCTGCCTCCATTTCAAAAACAGTTCCTGCTTATATCCCTATTGTAGGTTGTGCAAAAAATGTACTAGAGGAATTTCTATCGCTACTTGATGAAGAGAATCTTGTAAAAAATCAATCTAATCTGACCGCTTGGTGGACGCAAATCAATCAGTGGAAAGCACGTCAATGCTTAGCTTTCAACAAAGGCAACGTGATTAAACCCCAAGAAGTTATTCAAGCTGTATATAGATTAACTCATGGTAAAGCTTATGTTACCTCTGATGTTGGGCAACACCAGATGTTTGCCGCATTGCATTACCCCTTTGATCAACCTCGTCGTTGGATCAACTCTGGAGGGCTTGGTACAATGGGATTTGGCTTACCTGCTGCAATTGGGGTTAAATTCGCCTATCCTGATGCAACCGTCGTCTGTGTAACTGGCGATGGCAGTATTCAAATGAATATTCAAGAGCTTTCTACTGCGAAACAATACGCTACTCCAGTCGTGATTATTAATTTAAATAATCGTTTCCTTGGTATGGTGAAGCAGTGGCAAGATATTATTTATCAAGGCCGTCATTCGCAATCTTATATGAATTCTCTGCCTGATTTTGTTAAATTGGCTGAAGCCTACGGACATATTGGTATTCAGATTACAGATCCTTCTGAATTAGAGGAAAAATTAGTACAGGCATTTGAAATCAAGGATAAATTAGTCTTTGTTGATATCCTTGTGGACGAAACTGAACACGTTTACCCAATGCAAATTCGAGGTGAATCAATGAAAGATATGATGCTTAGTAAAACGGAGAGTACCAATGCGTAGAACATTATCCGTCCTTTTAGAGAATGAATCAGGAGCACTTTCTCGTGTAATTGGGCTTTTTTCTCAACGTGGCTTTAATATAGAAAGTCTCACGGTTGCACCAACTGATGACGAAAGCCTATCTCGTATGACCATTGTTGCCCAAGGTGATGAAAAAGAACTTGAGCAAATAGAAAAACAGCTACATAAACTTATCAATGTTTTCAAAATCACGAATTTAAGTCATTGTGAACACGTTGAACGTGAGATTTTATTGCTTAAAGTTCGAGCGACAGGGAGCAGTCGAGATGAACTTAAACGAATGGTTGATATATTTCGTGGGCAGATTGTGGACATTACACCAAAACAATATACGGTTCAACTTTCGGGTACTAGCGATAAACTTAATGCTTTTATTGAAGCAATTAAAGCAGAGACGAGCATCATTGAGATCGTCCGTTCTGGTGTGATAAGCCTCTCTCGTGGGGATAAGCATTGTTTGTAGCATAGCTGACGAACAATGCTGGAAAATAATTTACCCATCTACTCAATGGGCAACTATATCTGGTTTTTCTTGAACTAAACATAGTTGCCCATCAATGTGCTTAATAAGCAATACTTTTCTTTTCCAACTTCAGCTATACCGCACTGAAAATATGAAGAAAGCATTTTACTTATTTCTGCCCAAAGCCTTTTAACCCAACCACGTGAACGTATTCTTGACTATTGGCAATCTTACGCACAAGTTTATAGGTTGTACCTCGTTCTGGACTGATATTTTCAGGTGCTGCAATTAATAGCTGCATATCCAAACGTTCACATAATTCAAAGAGTGTGTTAATTGATAACGCATCAAGTCGAGCGGCTTCATCAAGGAACAATAAGCGACAAGGAAGTATATCTTTTGCTCGCAAGCGACGACTTTCTTCCTCCCAACTTTGTACCACCATCAGCAAAATAGACATACCTGTTCCAATGGCCTCTCCTGTTGAAAGTGCATTACTTTCTGCACGCAGCCAGCCATCTGCACCACGGAACGTCTCAACTTCAAGGTTAAGATAATTACGATAATCTAGTAACTCTTCTCCTATCGTCTGTGGTGTACGTTGTCCCATTTCAATATGAGGATTAACTCGTTTATACAACATTGCAAGTGCTTCAGAGAAGCTCAATTTTTGGCTCTCAAATAAATCACTGTGTTGCTCACGATCGCTTGAAAGAGCATTCAGCAAAATAGCGTGAGTATCACGAATATTGACTACTAATCTGACCCCTTTTACTTGCCCAAAAGCGATATTCTGTAGTCCTTGGTTAAGCTGGAGAATACGATTTTGCTCACGCTGAATAGTTTTGCGTAAAATATTCGCAACACTTTCCGCACTAATGGCTAATTTTTTCTCTCGACTAGTTAGTTCATTCGTCAAGCGAGATAATTCAATTTCCATCTGCTCAATCGCATCGATCGGATCATCGGTTTTGATAATATCTTGACGAATTCTTTCTCTTAGATGTTGATAGACCGAAATAAAAAACGCCACTTTATTTTCTGGTTTGCGATTATCTTCAGATGCTCGCAAGCTATCACGCAGATATTCGTTATCAGCCACAGCGGTACGCAATGCACCCAATGCTTTATCTGAAATCGAACGTAATTCTTCCGCAGATTGATAAGCGAGTTCACGGCGATTTAAGCGTTTTTCCACATCACTGTTGCGTGATAAATTTTGCACCAAACACCAACTGGCTTTTGCCTGTACCACAATTTCACGCTGACTGCGGTAATGTCGCTCTGCCTTTTTGACGCCTTGTGTAAGATTGTTCATTTCTGCTTCAATCACAGCAAGCTGCTTATCAAGGTAATTTTTGCGAGTACGCAAATTTTGCAGGCGTTGTTGTAACTCATCTCTGCGAGCAGTTGCACGTTCTACTGCCCCTTCATCATTTTGTTCAATGCCATACTCTCGCATTTCTCGTTGCAGTTCAGCTAGCATCTGATTTTTCGCTTCATAGGCACTTTTTAACGAAGTCAGCACTTGGTTATACTGCGATAACTGATTTTGAGCTTGGCGTAGCCCTTCACGAGCCTGTTCACGTTCTCGTTGAGCATTGTCTAAACGCTGACGAAGCTGCTCGTTTAAGCCTGTTCCTTCGGTACTCAACGTCTCATTATAACTAAAATGTAAACGTCGATTTTTAATATCAGCCAAACTAAATACTTTCTGTTGTAGCAATTTTTGCCGTTCAACTAACCGCTTATAGCTGTCTTGTAAGGCATCAAATTGACTTGGATCGCTTTTTAATGCTGCTGCAATCGGTTCTAATTGAGATAGATAACTACCGAATTGGCGAATATATTGCTCATCTTCTTGAGCTTCCAGCCACTGTTCGTGGCAAACTTCTACTCGTTCTAGCAAGCTATCATCTGCGAGTAAATCAAGTTGAGGCAATATTCTGTTCAATAATTGTAATTGTGATTTGCTATGTTCTAATTGATGGCGTAGTTGTTGCTCTTGCGTCGTGATTTGGTTTAGATTACGCTCAATTTCTGCACGTCTTTGTGCAATCTGTTGCATTGCTGTTTCAGGATTAGGCTGGAAGGCAAAACTTAAATGTGTCCCCACAAATTCACTCAAATGCTGATGTAAACGCTGGCATTTTTGTACTTCAAACGCACACTCTGCGTGTTCTTCTGCTGTGTTATCACGCTCTATTTTTAATTTTTCTAGCTGTTTCTCTCGAGACGCTCGCCCAAATACCGCAAATTCAGGGAATTTGGAATAACGCCACTGACGGTTCGATAATTCAACCACCACACCATCAGCCAGCTCCTGAGCATCAAACACGTTATCGTCAAAGGCATTTGGATCGCCTTCAATGAGATAAAGATTATCAGGGCAATCCTCTAACTCCACTAGCTGATGTTTAATCGCTGCTAAATCTCTTACCACAATCGCTTGGCGAGCCTCACCATACAAGGCAGAAAAATAAGGAGCATCTTCTAACGACACATCGTCATACAGTTCTGATAAAAGCACACCACCAAATTTTTCAGCAAGGTGGTTTAGACGACTATCCTCTGCACCATCTGGCTGGCTCAGACGGCTAATTTGATCATCTAGCCGCTGTTCAACTCGTGCCAATTCATCTCTAGCTAATGTCGCTTCACGCTCACGTTTTAACACCTCTTGCATAAATGCCATGACAGATTGACTTGCTTCAAACGTCTGCCCACATTGCTCTTGCAAACGTGCGAGTGCAGATTGTGCAGTGTGCCACGCTGGGGCATTTTGTGCTAGCTGTTGATGCTGCTGGGTAAGCTGCTCTCGTTGCTGACGCAAGCTAGAACGCTCTTCAACACGCTCGGATAACTCGTGTTCTAAATTGGCTAACAGTGCTTGTTGTTGCTCACAATAGCTTTCTAATTCATCTGCATTTGCCAACGCTACTTGTGATTTCTCATTAAACTCATCAAATAGACGCTGTGCATTTTTTTGTTGTGCTAGACGCTGCTCAAGCTCTGCAAATTTTTGGCGTAAAATGACCGCTTGTTGAGCTTGTGCTTTCTGATTTGGGTAGTTATCAAGTAAGGTTTTTGCAGTTTCCCAAGCATTTAAGCGGTCTGTTTCGCCCGAAATTTTACAAACCAAATGGTAGGCCTTATCGAACTGGCTTTTCGCCATATCAGAAAGCGATAAACGCTGTTCTAAATCAAAAACTTGGTCAGTAATTTCTTCAGCTTGTGCGGAAAATTCAACGTGGTAATCGTCCACATTATGCAAATCAAGGTGAGGCAAGCCGCACAGCTGCTTCGCTTTTTCCAGTGCTACAACCGCTTGTTGATACTGCAATGCACGGGTTTGTTGTGCATCAAGTGCTTGTTGATAATCAGCTAATTCCTCTCGTAACGATTCGACAACCTCTTCAGCTTCATCGGTTCGAGCTTGTGCTTCTTCAGCTTGTGCTTGTACCTCTTCCAATGCTATCTGTTGCTCTTCTAGTTTTTCGTTCAGCTCTTCAACTTCATCTTGATAACGTTCTATTTTTTCGTGATGCCGTACGGCATTCATCACCACATTTAGCTGATTAGCCGCATTGTTGTATTCTGTTTCAAGCCCAATTTCTCCCTCATTTAGCTCGGCAATCTCTCGGCTAAATTCGACAAAGCGTTGCTGCTCTGTAACCATTTTGAGTTTGGATTGATACCATTCTTGGCGTTTTTCTAAAGCTTGTTGAACATTACCACGCCGTTCATTGGCATGACGCATATAATCCGCAGAGACATAATTGGTGGACTCGGTAATAAGCTGCCTAAACATATCACGATCAGATTGCGTCACTTTAATCGCCTCTAGCGTCATACGATTTTCACGCAATGCCGATTCCATATCTTGGAATGCTTGGCGTACCCCTGTATTTTCGGGTAACAAATAATCACGCAATGATTTAGTGATGACACTTGAAATACCGCCGTATAATGAGGCTTCAATGAGTTTATAAAATTTACTCCGATCCGAGGAAGAGCGTAATCGTTTAGGAATAATCCCTAAATCAAATAATACGCTGTGGTAATCGGTAATCGAATGATATTGCTTGAACTGCACTTCGCTGCCTTCAAATGCATCTTTTAAATCTTGTAAAGACAACACTCGGGCATTTTTATCGCCAATTTGCTCGGTTAGAAGACTGATCACTGATGCAGAACTTGGATAATTCTGCAGAGAAAACGGACGAATATCCACTTTTTTATCTCGTCCTGCAATTTGCTGCAACCGTACCCCTGTTATCACACGTTGCTGGCGAGAATTCTCACTTTCCAACACAGCATAACAAACGCCAGCTTTTAACTTGCCATATAGTCCTTTATCTCGGCTGCTTGATGTTGAGCCAGCTTCGGTCGTGTTGCGGAAATTTAACAAGGTCAAATCAGGAATCAATGCAGTTACAAATCCTGCCATTGTCGTCGATTTTCCCGCCCCATTTCCACCTGATAAAGTGGTGACAAGCTGATCTAAATCGAAAGTACGAGCAAAAAAACCATTCCAGTTAATTAACGTTAAGGAAAGAAATTTTCCACGAAGTACTTCTTCTTGGCGTGCAAGCGGTGCATTTTGTGTATGATTTTGCAATTCAACCTGTTCCATTATTCTTCCTCGCCTTGTTCAATTTCATCATCAATGCATTCTGCATTTTCATCACCAAAAGTAACCGCTTGTTCCCCCCCCCTGCTTTGCTGATTAGGAACTGTTGCTTCCCCTTCTCGAATTAAGCGTAACTGAGCCTCTCGAATATCATCACCTACTCGCACATCAGCACCAAAGCGGAAAACAGATTCAGAAATCACAAATTTTTTACTCGTTTGATCGCCCACTCGAGTAATGATACCTATTCGTTGTAAGCGACGTAACGCACCGCCTACTTTTTCCGCTAATTTTGCTTTATCTAAATCTGAGCCTGTTGAGCGAGGATTGACCGCTTTTAGCAATTTTGATTCATCTGCCAAATTTAATAATTCATTATACACTTCATCGTAGCTAAAAATGCCCTGCTGTGCCAGTCGCTCTGGACTCAAATAGAGGTAACATAACACTTTCCCCACGAGCATTTCCATCTCACTCATCGCACTGCGTGTAATCAATGTTGTTGCTTTAGGACGCAAATAGAAAAAACCTTCTGGAGCACGAATCAAATCCACATTATAACGGCGATAAAATAGTTCTAATTCTGTTTGATAATCCATCAAAAAAGCGTGTTCATCAAGGCTCTCTATACTGATATGCCGCCCAGAACGTAACTGGCTATCAAGTGATGGAAAGATAGAATTGGCAATCGCTTGTGCCAGTTTGGTTGGAATTACATTTTGGGAATCAGTCATTTTTATTCTCTTAAAACTTGTATTTAAATATCAAATAATTCTGTTGGATCAATTTTGAATTGCAGCATATTTGCCGTTTTTCTACCATTATCTCCACCTTTGCGTTGAATAGTAACACGTCCCAATTTAAGTGATCCTCTTGGTGAAATTTCAACACAGCCTTGTCCATAATGCTGTAATACATCATTAATGTTTTTTAAGACCCAACGAGCGTTATCCTTTATTTTCTGAGCAACTAAAACCCACTCCGCTGAGAATTCACCTCGACCACGAATAATATCCGTTAGGACTAAAATCTTATTTTTCTCAAACCAATTAACAACTAATTTTTGCTCATTTTCTGAAAATTCACTAAAAAACATTCTTTTTCGATTTTTAGGTGCTGAAATACTCGGCTCTAATTCTCCAGTAAAATGTTTTAATATACGACAAATCTCATCATTAAATTGCCACATTAATTGATAACTATTCACCCATCTTTTATCTATTTGGTTAAAACCACGGCGATTACTAACCAATTTTACCTGAATATTTCTTATATCTATATTTTCTTGATAAAAAATAAAAACCTGAACATTAATATCCGCTTTATACCCTGATAAAACAACTGCTTTAACATTTTTGACCTGATCTAAGTCATATCCCATTATTTTTAGCCATTCTTGTGCCTCCAAATATTGCTCCCAATGGTTAAATCTATTAGCAATATCTCGTTCATTTTTAAAACCATTTCGAGCAGTTTTAGAACCTAATTTAATCAAATCCATTTAAACCTCTAATGCTTTTAATAATTGCTGTGCCAGTTTCTGAATAACAGTGACTGTCATTGCATTTCCAGCTTGAGCTAAAACTCTACTATCAGGCAAGTTGTGTTCAATGACTTTTTCAGCTATGTCTTTAGGAAAACCTTGTAAGCGTAGTGCTTCATAGCCACTGAGTTTGCGTAGTTTTCCATTTTTAGTATATAAAATGCCATGTCGCCCTGTTCGCAAAGTTGGACTTTTTCTATCATATACTCTAAAGTCGGATTGTCGCCAATCTATAATTGTGTAATCCTTTTCCAAAAACGAGGTTAAATCATATTTCCCTTGATTATATTTATTATTTAAATATTTTTGGAAGGTAGGCGAATAAATATCAAACTCATAATCTCGTTTATCATTCAAATAAAACTGAATATCTTGCTCTTTACCTAATCCATCTTTTCTTTGGGGGAACTGGTAAGGTTTATGTTTAATATCTTTGCGAATTCCAACAAAATATGCTCTTTCACGCATTTGTGGTACACCATAAAATTGGCTATCTAACACTTCAAAAGAGACATCGTAACCTGCATTATCCAATAAAGATAAAATGACATTAAGTGTCTTACCGTTATTATGATTTACGATGCCTTTTACATTTTCTAAAAGAAAATAAGGCACATTTTTCCAAGTTAATATATCAACTAAGTGATAGATAATTTGCCCTCTATCGTCATTAAAACCCGTTCTTTTTCCTGCTATCGAAAACGTTTGGCAAGGGAATCCAGCCAACATAAGATCAAAATCAGGCAATGCAGGAATATTCAATTGAGATAAATCCCCTAAGTTCCCTTTATCACCAAAAAAAAGCTGATACGTTAAATCTGCTATGGGATCAATTTCACTATGCCCAACGCATTTCATAGCACAAAGCTCTAAACCTAAGCGACCTGCACCAATACCAGAGCAAAAATCCATAAATGTTAATGTTTTCATTACACTACTTATTGTATTGATCAATCACATTTGCCTGCACCGCTGCCCCTTCTTGATTAATTGCTTTCCATTCAGGGTAAATCGCTTGGCTATCTCGACTTGCGATGCCTAATTTGACCGCTTGATCTACGATAATTTTAGCCACATCAAAATGTCGAGAAAGAGGGTATTTTTCAAGCTGCTCTCGCAAAATTGCACTCAAATCTAGTGGAGTCTCCTGTTCACGATAAGGAGATAGCTGTGCTTGCATAATCTCAATAATTTGCTCTTGAACTTCTGAAAGTGTTTCAAATTCAAGTTCTGAAGGCAGTTCACCCACTGCATCAGCCTCATTTAATTCTGTCTCATCATCACGTAAATCCACTAAAGGCTCGGCTTTTGCTGTGTAGAGATACCAAGGTTGGTCGAAATAGTGTTGTATAGAATGGCGTAAGCGCTGCCCAAATACTCGATTTTTATCCATATCAATGGCAGTACGGATAAATTTATGCACATGGCGGTCATAACCGATCCAAAGGTCTATCGCCTGCTGTCCCCAGCTAATAATGCGATCCAACTTATTCTGTAAATTCACCACTAATTGATCTACAAAATCTAATTCAGCACGCCCAATTAGGCAGGTTTGAATGCGTAATAACTGTGCTTGTAACTTATCCCCTGCTGCGTTTAAGGTATCTTGCAACTCGCGTAGGTTAGCCGATGTTTCATCTAATAATTGCTGACAACTTACAATCGCCTCGTGCCAATTTTGGCTTAATAACAGAGCAATCCGTTCACGAATTTGTTGCTGGTTTTCATCCATCATTCGCTGTGAAAGATCAATACTATCGAAAATTTCTGCAACAGAATATTTAAGTGGTGCAAAAACTTGGTTACGCCAAAAACGCTCATCGCCATCTTCCTCTGCTGAAATAGAAGCACGCTGAATTTCATCAGCAACAATCGAAAGTTGAATAGAAAGACGTAAGGTTGAAAATTCTCGTTGGCGAACATAATAATCGGCAATCCCAACACCAAGCGGAGTCAAGCGATAGATGGAGAGTCCTTCAGTAAACTCACTACTGAAACGGTTTAAAAAGCGTTGTTTTACCAAGTCATTAATTGCGTAGTTTGCACGTTGAACTAGGGTTGCATCAGACTGCTCAAACACAAGGGAAACATGACGAAAAAGATCAATCAAATCCGTCTCAACTAATTCACCGTCAGACTGTTCTGTATTATACAAAGAAATTGCTAGTAAAAAGGCAAGGCGTTCGGTTGATAGGGACAAAGAAAATTCACGGCTTTTTGTCCACGAAATTAATTCTGGCAATGTTTGTGCTAATTGATTATACATAACAGCCTATACAGAATGACTAAAAATGGATTCTATTCTACCGAAAGCAAGCAAAATAGGGAAGTGAAAGGAAAAAAGACCTATTTTTCTATAAATAGGTCTTTGCAAAAAATAGGTCTTTGCAAAAAATGTATTAAAATCACCCCTTGTAGTGCTTATTTTTTACGTTCCACCCATTTACCATTAATAAAATCGACGGCCCATTTTGTTGCCTTACCATGCTTTTCAGAGGTTACATATTGACGTTTTTCCTTGCGACTAAAACGTATAATTGCATCATTACCTTCAGGATCTTGCTGTGGTGCGTCAGCTAAATAATGCAGTTTTTCAGGCAATCGAGAACGGTATTGGGCGAGTTCAGCCACTTTAGGAGCACGGCTTTCACGAGATTTCGGAAAATTATGTGCTGACATAAACACGCCACTTGCACCATCACGCAACACAAAATAAGCATCGGATTTTTCGCATTTTAATTCAGGGAAATGTACAGGCTCTTCACGAGGTGGAGCAACTTCGCCATTTTTTAGAATTTTACGTGTATTATCGCAATGCGTACAGCCCATATATTTACCAAAACGCCCTAATTTTAAGTGCATATCATTGCCACATTTATCACATTCGACAATCGGACCATCATAGCCTTTAATTTTAAATGAGCCTTGTTCTATCAAGTATCCGTCGCAATTTGGATTATTACCACAGATGTGGATTTTACGTTCAGGATCAACGACATAACTGTCCATTGCAGTTTCACAAACAGGACAACGTTTACGACTTTGTAGAGCTTTTGTTTCAGCATTCTCATCTAAGACATTCAAAAATTCAGTTTCAGGAATTAAATTCACCGTTGTTTTACAACGCTCCTTTGGCGAAAGAGCATAGCCACTACAGCCTAGAAATACCCCCGTTGAAGCAGTACGAATGGCCATTTTTCTAGAACAAGTTGGGCAAGCAATATCCGTTTCAATCAAATGATTCGGACGCATTCCTCCCTCTAATTCATCAAGTTCCGCTTTTGTTAATTTTTCTGAAAAATCACCAAAGAAACGATCAAGCTCATCTTTCCAATTACTATTTCCCGAGGCAATTTGGTCAAGCACATCTTCCATATTGGCGGTGAAATCATAGCTCATTAGATCGCTAAACGATTCATTAAGCCTGTCAGTTACAATTTCTCCCATTTTTTCGGCGTAAAAACGGCGGTTTTCAACTCGAACATAGCCACGCTCCTGAATGGTTGAAATAATCGTTGCATAAGTAGAGGGGCGTCCAATCCCCCGCTTCTCTAGTTCTTTAACGAGTGCCGCTTCACTATAACGTGCAGGCGGTTTCGTGAAATGTTGTGTTGGTATAATATTGCTAACCGCTAATTGTTCATTTAAACGGACATCAGGCAATGCTTGATCTTCAGGACTTTTGCCTTGAATTGGTAAAATTTTTGTCCAACCGTCAAAACGCAAAACTCGCCCTTTTGTTTTTAATTCGTACTCACCAGCAGTTACCGTCAAACTAGTTGAGTCGTATTCTGCGGCAGGCATTTGACAAGCAAGAAATTGTCGCCAAATTAAATCGTACAAACGCTCTGCGTCTTTTTCCATACCACTTAAATCTGCCATTTTGACATTCACATCAGAAGGTCGAATAGCCTCGTGTGCCTCTTGGGCTTTCTCCTTACTCGCATAAAAATTAGGCTTATTCGGCAAATATTGTTCACCAAATTGTTGGCTAATATAGCCTCGAGCCATTTGCAACGCATCTTGACTTAAATTTGTTGAATCAGTACGCATATAGGTGATGTAGCCTGCTTCATAAAGACGTTGAGCCAACATCATTGTTTTTTTGACACTAAACCCTAATCGAGTGCTAGCGGCTTGTTGCAACGTTGAGGTAATAAAGGGAGGCTTTGCTTTCGAGTTAGTGGGCTTCTGCTCTATGTTGCTGACAACGAATGCAGAATTTTGCAAGATTTTAACCGCTTGCTCCGCTTGCTGTTGATTAACTGCGTGAAATTTCTTGCCTTTATAGTGAGTTAGCTCTAAAGAAAGCGAGCCATTTTGCGAGATAGCCTCTGCAAAAATATCCCAATATTCTTCAGGCTGAAACGCCTTAATTTCACGTTCACGCTCAACCAATAACTTCACTGCAACGGATTGTACACGCCCTGCAGACAAGCCTCTTGCCACTTTTTTCCATAATAGCGGCGACACCATAAACCCAACCACACGGTCAAGGAAACGGCGAGTCTGTTGAGCATTTACTCGATCTAAGTTGAGTTTTTCAGGCGATTCAAAAGCAGATTTAATCGCATTTTTGGTAATTTCGTTAAACACAACTCGACTAAAACGGCTTTCATCACCACCAATCACTTCACGCAAATGCCACGCAATCGCCTCTCCCTCTCTATCCAAATCGGTTGCCAAATAAATATGATCAGCTTTTTTCGCTAAACTTTTCAATTCAGAGACAACCTTCTCCTTACTAGGTAAAATTTGATAAGTTGCCTGCCAATCGTGATAAGGATCAACGCCCATACGCTTGACTAACGCAGCCTGTGCTTTTTGTGATTTTAGCTCCGCTTTTTCTACAGCCGTCAGTCCTTTAGTTGATGTTGATGTGGCTTTTGTTTTTTCGGTTTTATCTGTCCCGCTACTTGGCAAATCACGGATATGCCCAACACTAGATTTCACTACAAAATCACTGCCTAAATATTTATTAATTGTTTTCGCTTTGGCAGGCGACTCCACAATGACTAATGATTTTCCCATTTTCTACACCTGTTTCTATATCTGAACCAAACTCAATCTGAATTAAAAGAGCTAAAAAATAACTGAATGTAATACTTTTTTACGATAGCAAGGCTGATTTCAAAATACAACTGAAAGAATAATAAAATAATTAAATGCAATATAATTTAGCTATTTGTGAAGAACATTTATTCAAAATTGTGCAACAAGGCTAAATCGCTAACAATGGTGTTACAAAAACACCTATCTTAAAAAACATTGCAAAACTTTCAGCAAAACTCACCGCTTTCTATTATACTTACCCCTGTTTTTTATATTTACTCTGTTTCCGAGTATCGCTGAACGAGTAATCTTAAATATTAGCTTATTAGTTGAGGGATTGTAATGATGAATAGATTGTTGAAGGTGCTTTTATTTGGAATCACGTTATTTTTAGTAGGTTGTCAATCTGTGCTTGACGCACCTAGCGAAGCAATTGCACCGACAACCCAAATCCCGCACAGCGATACAAAATGGCAAAATCATTTAGAAAAGCTCAAACAGATTAAAACGTATTCTGTAAAAGGTCAATTTGGCTATCTCTCTGAACAAGAACGCTTTTCGTCTCATTTTGATTGGCAGTATCATTCTGCTACTGATTTTTCATTAATACTTTCTTCAAACCTATCGACTAAATCGCTAGCATTACATCGTACAACAGCAGGTATCACAGTATCTGATAACGAAGGTCGTCATCGCACAGAAGCTGATGTCAATGCTCTAATGGAGGAGGTGATAGGCGTTTCATTTCCTATCGATCAATTTGCTTACTGGGTTAAAGGGCAACCTGAGCTGCACCTAGGTTACGTTGTCAATGAAAAACGCCAACTCACAACCTTTAGTTATCCACTTAAAAATTCGGTATGGAAAGTGAATTTTGTGGAATACCACGAAAATCGTCAGCCAAATTTACCTAAATTGATTGTGCTAACTACGGGTTCACAATCGTTAAAAATTCGTCTTGATCATTGGGTGTACTAATGCAAAATCTCACACTACCAAGCCCTGCCAAGCTAAATCTATTTTTATACATTAATGGAAAGCGATCCGATGGCTATCACGAGTTACAAACTTTATTTCAATTTTTAGATTTTGGCGATGAAATTTACCTTGAAGCAACGTCATATAAAGAACATTCCACTGGAACAATCAAGTTGCTGAATAATTTGCCAAATGTTGCCCCTGAAAATAATTTAGTTTATCGAGCTGCAAAATTATTACAAATGCAGACCGCTTGTAAGCAAGGAGCAAATATTGGCATAGTAAAACGTTTACCATTAGGGGGGGGCGTTGGCGGCGGTTCATCAAATGCAGCAACAGTTTTAATCGGCTTAAATCAGCTATGGAACACCCAACTTTCGCTCGATGAATTGGCAATATTGGGCTTGCAATTAGGGGCTGACGTACCGATTTTTGTCAAAGGGGTAGCGGCATTTGCCGAAGGTGTTGGAGAAAAATTAACACCTTGTACACCTGCTGAAAAATGGTATCTCGTTTTAAAACCGAATGTCTCTATTTCAACACCACTTATCTTTCAACACCCCAATTTACCTCGTGATACTCCTAAATGCACACTGAATGAGCTATTGCAAAGCAAATGGGAAAACGATTGCGAAAAAGTTGTGCGGGATCACTATTCAGAGGTTGATGATCTGCTCAATTGGTTGGTAGAATACGCACCAGCTCGGCTAACAGGCACTGGTGCTTGCGTATTTGCCGAATTTAATACTAAAGAGGAAGCATATTCTGTGCTGGCTAAAAAAACATTCGATATTGATGGGTTTGTCGCACAAGGTAAAAATGTCTCGCCTTTACACCAAAGATTGCACTTAATTTCCCCAACTTAACCTAGAGGTTTGCTACTATGCCTGATATTAAACTTTTCACTGGAAATGCTACGCCAGAACTTGCTAAACGAATTGCTGAACGTCTTTATACCTCCCTTGGTGATGCAACAGTAGGGCGTTTCAGTGATGGTGAAATTCAAGTACAAATTAACGAAAATGTTCGTGGTGGAGACATTTTCATTGTGCAATCAACTTGTGCACCAACAAATGATAACCTCATGGAATTAATCGTCATGGTTGATGCACTACGTCGTGCTTCTGCAGGACGAATTACTGCAGTTATTCCTTATTTTGGTTATGCTCGCCAAGATCGCCGTGTTCGCTCAGCTCGTGTACCCATTACTGCTAAAGTAGTTGCAGACTTTCTTTCAAGTGTCGGCGTCGATCGTGTTTTAACTTGCGATCTTCACGCTGAACAAATTCAAGGTTTCTTTGATGTGCCTGTAGATAACGTATTTGGCTCACCTGTATTGCTTGATGATATTTTGAAAAAAACAGACTTAGTTAATCCGATTGTCGTTTCGCCTGATATTGGCGGCGTGGTGCGAGCAAGAGCGGTGGCAAAATTATTAAATGATGCAGATATGGCAATTATTGATAAACGCCGTCCAAAAGCGAATGTCTCACAAGTAATGCACATTATTGGCGATGTTGCTGATCGTGATTGTATCTTAGTCGATGATATGATTGACACAGGCGGCACATTGGTGAAAGCCGCAGAAGCTCTAAAAGAACGAGGAGCTCGTCGAGTATTTGCCTATGCAACTCACGCAGTATTCTCTGGTTCAGCGGCAAAAAATTTGGCTAATCAAGCACTTGATGAGGTTGTGATTACTGATACCATTCCTTTATCAGACGAAATTAAAGCATTAAATAAAGTCCGAGTTTTAACACTTTCTGGTATGCTTGCTGAGGCTATTCGCCGAATTAGTAATGAAGAGTCAATTTCTGCAATGTTTAGCCATTAACTCTATTCCTAGCCCGATCTGATCGGGCTTTATTTCAAGCGGTCTTTTTCTCACTGATTATTGCATTATGTATTCTATCATTCGCCACGCACTATTCTCACTTGAGGCTGAAAATGCTCATCAGCTCTCCATTCAAGCACTTAAATTGCTTGGAAAACTGCCGATTTCTCTTGGGAATCTCACTGATAATCCTGTTGAAGTAATGGGACTCTGTTTTAAAAACCCAATTGGACTGGCGGCTGGAGCAGATAAAAATGGCGAAGCCATTGACGGTTTTGCTAAATTAGGCTTTGGTTTTATTGAGGTTGGTACAGTAACACCTGTTGCTCAAGCAGGAAACCCTCGCCCTCGCCAGTTTCGCTTGCCTGAGGTGCAAGGAATTATTAATCGCAATGGGTTTAATAATTTAGGCGTGGATAACCTTATTAACAACGTCAAAAATGCTCAATATAAAGGCATTTTAGGGATTAATATTGGTAAGAATGCAACCACTTCAATTGAAAATAGCATTGAAGATTATCTCACTTGTTTGCGTAAAGTCTACCCATATGCCAGCTATGTAGCAGTGAATATCTCCTCTCCGAACACGCAAAATCTGCGTATGTTACAATATGGTGAAGCATTGGACGAATTACTACGAACCTTGAAAGCTGAGCAAACTTCGCTCTCACAAAAATTCGGATATTATCGACCGCTAGTACTAAAAATTGCCCCAGACTTAACCCAGTCAGAAATTGTAGAGATTGCCGATAGCCTCATTCGTCATCAAATTGATGGTGTAATTGCAGGTAACACTACTTTATCACGACAATCTGTTGTAGGATTACCTAATGCTCAACAACAAGGGGGATTGAGTGGAGAGCCGCTTAATAGCTTAAGTACGCAATTAATTTTACAACTTGCTCAAGAGTTACAAGGGAGAGTACCGATTATTGGCAGTGGCGGCATACATTCTGCTGCTTCAGGGCAAGAAAAAATTGATGTAGGAGCAAGCTTATTACAAGTATATTCCGCAATGATATATCAAGGACCTAAGCTCATTAAAACATTAGTCAATCAAATCAAAATATCACAATAAATTTAACCTTTTAAGGCAGAAATAAGATGTTTGAACTGTTTCAAAATTGGTACAAAACTCGTTTTAGTGATCCGCAAATTATTACTCTACTTGCTATTCTACTGATTGGCTTTAGTACAATTTATTTCTTTAGTGATTTGCTAATGCCACTTCTAGTTGCTATTGTCTTGGCCTATTTACTAGAATGGCCAATTAGATTTCTGACGCACAAACTAAATTTTCCTCGCAGATTGAGCGTTATTCTCGTATTTGGCGGATCAATCTCTATTTCAATTTTTCTATTTATTGTGCTATTCCCAAGCCTGTGGAACCAAGCTGCTACCTTTATCAAAGACTTACCTTCTATGTTTAATTTGCTTAATGCATGGCTACAAGCCTTGCCAGAGCATTACCCAGAGCTGATCGATTATGCGATGTTAGACTCACTACTTAACTCACTTAAAATACATATCATCGGTTTAGGCGACTCGCTTCTCGCCTTTTCCCTCAATTCTCTGATCAGCCTTGTTGGGTTAGGTATTTACGCATTTTTAGTTCCGCTAATGGTCTTCTTCTTACTAAAAGACAAGACACTTTTTTTACGTTCTGCGGTGAAATTTATGCCTCATAACCGAATACTAGCAACACGAGTTTGGTTTGAAATGCAGCTACAAATTGCCAATTATATTCGAGGTAAATTTCTCGAAATTTTGCTCGTTGGCATATCAACTTACATTATTTTCTTATTTTTTGATTTACACTACCCATTACTACTTTCTGTTGCAGTAGGCTTATCAGTGCTTGTACCTTATATTGGAGCGGTTATTGTTGCAATTCCTGTTGTACTCGTTGCCCTATTCCAATTTGGCTTATCGCCTGATTTTTACTATGTTTTGCTGACATTTATTATCAGCCAGTTAATTGACGGCAATATTATCGTACCATTCCTCTTTTCAGAAGCCGTCAATCTACACCCATTAACCATTATTGTTGCAGTTATTATTTTTGGTGGACTATGGGGATTTTGGGGCGTATTTTTCGCAATTCCATTAGCAACCCTTGTTAAAGCCGTCTGTAACGCTATTCCAGCTTATGATGATGAGGAGTAGGTAAGAGTTGAGTGTAGAATAGAAAAATCTTCCTCTCCATCACGAAATGGTTAAAATTAAATAGACAGAGAGGAAAAAAACAAACCTACGAAATATGCGTTGCGATAAGATCGCCCATCTCACTAGTAGAAATTGAAGGGCATTCATCGGCAAGATCAGCTGTGCGGTAGCCTTTGGCGAGTACAGTTTTTACCGCATTTTCAATACTTTTAGCAGCATATTCTAGACCAAAGCTATAACGTAGCATCATTGCCGCAGAGAGGATTTGTGCAATTGGGTTCGCAATATTTTTTCCTGCTATATCAGGTGCTGAGCCGCCTGCAGGTTCATATAAGCCAAATCCTTTTTCGTTGAGGCTTGCAGATGGGAGCATACCCATCGAACCTGTTATCATTGCACATTCATCAGAGATAATGTCGCCAAAAATATTAGAGCAAAGTAATACGTCAAAGAAATCTGGCTGTTTAATAAGTTGCATTGTGGCGTTGTCGATATAAATGTGATCAAGTTTAACTTCTGGGTAATCTCTTGCGACTTGATTGACCACTTCACGCCATAATATTGAGCTGCTCAGTACATTCGCTTTATCCACTGAAGTAACGTGTTTATTACGTTTCATTGCAGTTTTAAAAGCAACGTGTGCGATACGTTCAATTTCAAAACGATGGTAAACCTCTGTATCAAATGCTTTTTCATTTGCTCCTTCTCCCTCTCGTCCTTTTGGCTGACCGAAATAAATACCGCCTGTTAATTCTCTTACGGTAACCATATCAAATCCTCTAGCTGCAATATCTGCTCGCAGTGGACAAAATTTTTCTAAACCTTTATATAAAGTTGCTGGGCGTAGATTTGAAAAAAGAGCAAAATGTTTGCGTAAAGGCAATAAAGCACCACGTTCTGGCTGTTCATTTGCAGGAAGGTGTTCCCATTTTGGTCCACCAACTGAACCGAATAAGATAGCATCAGCGGCTTCACAACCTTTCAGTGTCGTTTCTGGCAAAGCTGTGTTGTGGTTATCAATGGCAATACCACCAATATCAAAATAATTGTAATTCAATTTAAATCCATATTTTTGTTGCACGGCATCTAAGGCTTTGATAGCTTGTGCCATAATTTCAGGACCAATACCATCGCCACTTAATACGGCAACATTGTAAGTTTGCATATAAAATTCCTCTTATTATTAGAAAAATGTTTAGAATTGATAATATGAGCTATTTTGCCACGAAATAGCGAATATTGGCTAGGTTTTATTGCAGTATAGGTTCAAGCAGGCATTCCGTGATTTTTTTGCTATAGGTTTTGGAGATCTTTTAATGAAATTGACCGCTTATAAATGGGGCATTATTTTATTTAGTCTTTTTATGTTAGTCAGCTGCGGTACGATTGAAAGCATTATTGAAAATGATCTCACCCCTTATGCAGGTGTGAGTAATGATTTGCAAGCAATTGAAAATGGTGGTGTAGTTGGCGTATTAGCGGTGATCGATTTACCTCTCAGTTTTATATTCGATACCCTTATGCTTCCTGCAACACTCACTCGTTAAGGCTTTATTGATTTTCATTTAATAGTGCCACAATATAATTGCAGCTCACGTCGTGGTTAAGCCAGAATTTTTCGCTTATTGGATTAAAATGGTAGCCGACCATCTCCTGACACCGTAATGAAGCTTGGTCACACCACCTTAATAATTCAGCGGGTTTAATAAATTTTTCAAATTGGTGCGTGCCCTTAGGCAATACCTTAAGCACATATTCCGCCCCCAATATGACTAACAAATAGGCTTTCAGCGTGCGATTAATCGTGGAAATAAATAAGATACCATCGGGTTTGAGTAGGGCTTGACAACTTTGGATAATTGATAATGGATTGGGAACGTGTTCTAACATTTCCATACAAGTAATAACATCAAATTTTTTCGCATTCTGTGCAAGTTGAGTTTCAAGAAATGCTTCTACTGTTGTTTGCTGATAATCAATGGAAACCCCACTTTGTATAGCGTGATGACGAGCAACTTCAAGCGGTTCAGTTGTCATATCTAGTCCTGTTACCTCTGCCCCAAGTTTTGCCATCGCTTCACTTAAAATACCGCCCCCACACCCAACATCAAGCACTTTTTTACCAAAAAGCCCCCTACTTTTCTCATTAATATATGTTACACGATAGGGGTTTAGTAGGTGAATAGGTTTAAAATCCCCCTCTAAATCCCACCAATTTTTTGCCATTTTTTCAAATTTTCTAATTTCTTGCGGATCAACATTTGGGAGTATCATAATGTTACCTTGTTTAAAACACACCTGAACGAAAGACGGAGAATTCTACCTTAATCTTTACTTAAAAAATGCTAAGTGGTCATATTTTTGAAATATTTTGTAAAATTATCATCAAAATTAACTTAAATCTAATAAAATCGATCAAAAAATAGACAATCAATCTCAATTTTTCTAATTTTAAAGATAAATTTTTCTAATTTATCTTTTCAAGTATAAATTTGCTTGCTAGACTTCTAACGCCTAAAGCAAATAACAACAATTTGATTATCTTATATACAGGAGTCCACTATGAGCGATATAAATGCCCTTTTTCAAAAAATTAAACAACGTGATCCTAACCAACTTCCGTTTCATCAAGCAGTCGAAGAAGTGTTTGGTTCACTTACTCCATTTTTAGCCAAAAACCCAAAATACACACA
This sequence comes from Nicoletella semolina, assembly GCF_004345745.1. Lineage (GTDB taxonomy): Bacteria > Pseudomonadota > Gammaproteobacteria > Enterobacterales > Pasteurellaceae > Nicoletella > Nicoletella semolina. The sequence goes on from NZ_SLXJ01000003.1 coordinate 132,661, forward strand.
ACAAGGATTATTAGAAAGAATTGTCGAGCCAGAGCGTGTTATCAGTTTCCGTGTAACGTGGGTAGATGATAAAGGTCAAGTACAAGTAAATCGTGGCTATCGTGTACAAATGAACTCTGCAATTGGTCCTTATAAAGGCGGTATTCGTTTTCACCCAACTGTAGATTTAGGCGTACTAAAATTCTTGGCATTTGAGCAAGTATTCAAAAATGCTTTGACAACCCTACCAATGGGTGGAGGTAAAGGCGGTTCAGACTTTGATCCAAAAGGAAAATCTGATGCTGAAGTGATGCGTTTTTGTCAGGCATTTATGAGCGAATTATTCCGTCATATCGGTGCCGATACTGATGTACCAGCAGGTGATATTGGAGTCGGTGGACGTGAAATTGGCTATATGTACGGTCAATACAAAAAATTACGCAATGAATTTAGCTCTGTTTTAACTGGCAAAGGTTTAACTTGGGGAGGAAGCTTAATCCGTCCAGAGGCAACAGGTTACGGCACTGTCTATTTTGCTGAAAGTATGTTAAATACTAAAGGACAATCTTTTGAAGGAAAACGTGTTGTCATTTCTGGCTCAGGCAACGTGGCTCAATATGCAGCAGAAAAAGCAATACAGAAGGGTGCAAAAGTGCTGACTGTTTCGGATTCAAATGGCTATGTATTATTCCCAGAAAGTGGTATGACAGAGGAACAGTTAGCAGCATTATTAGAACTCAAAAATGAACGCCGTGAACGTCTTTCTGTTTACGCTAACGAACAGGGACTGAAATATTTTGAGGGCCAAAAACCGTGGGGCGTATCTTGTGATGTTGCTCTTCCGTGTGCGACTCAAAATGAATTAGATACAGAAGATGCGAAAGAACTAGTGAAAAATGGCTGTATCTGTGTTGCAGAAGGTGCCAATATGCCGACGACACTAGGTGGAGTTGAAGTGTTCATTGCAGCGAAAATTCTCTATGCACCAGGTAAAGCAGCAAATGCAGGTGGTGTAGCAACTTCTGGATTAGAAATGAGTCAAAACGCAATCCGCCTATCTTGGTCTCGTGAAGAGGTCGATCAGCGTTTATTTGATATTATGAAAAACATTCACGAAAACTGCGTGGAAAATGGTACTGAATCGGATAGTTTTGTAAACTATGTTAATGGTGCTAATATCGCAGGCTTCAAAAAAGTTGCTAATGCAATGTTAGAGCAAGGGATTTTATAAACCTTTTTCATTAAAATAATAAAACTAGCGGTCAGAATCTTTGCAAAAAATGCAGATATTTTGACCGCTAGATTGTATCAATTTGTTACACTTAAATGTACTTTTTAGCTAGATTCAGGCTGTTTATTCCGTTTACAGCGACTTTTTTGTAAGCCTTAGTGTCATCAGTCTGTAATTTAGTTGCCTCAATACACTTTTTGACAATCTCTTCAAACTCGCCACTGATGTCCACAAACGTAACATCATCCTCTTCAGACAAAGGGATTTCCAATGTATCAAATTGGCTTTTTAACATTTGTTCTTTCATATAATGCCCTTTTCGCTGTCGCATTCGCTCAAGAACAAGTGAATATTCACCATGTAAAAAAATAAACGCAATGTTCTGATTACCCTCACGGATTAAATCACGGTATTTTTTCTTCAATGCCGAGCAAATAATAATTCCCACTTCATTTTTTGTTTCAAGACTAAATGCGGCATCACGAATACGTTCTAGCCAAGGAAGACGATCTGTATCATTGAGCGGTTGTCCTTCTTCCATTTTTATGATGTTAGTTTTAGGGTGTAGATCATCACCATCAATAAGTTTAATTCCTAATTGGCGTGACATTTCTATGCCAACCTTAGTTTTTCCTGTACTCGATACGCCCATTAAAATAAATATTTTTGCCATTCTGTTATTCCTTCACATTTTAATTTTTGCCACCATTTTTATTTTAACAATAATAAAGCAGAGAGGTTGAATATTTTAAAAAATATGTGAAGTAGATCCCAAATTTAATATTTAGTACTTTACTTCTGGTCATAATCAGATAGCTTGTCAATGACCCTTCTCGAAGAGGAAAAGAGAAAGAAAATATGTTGATCTTCATTTTAATTTTATCTATTGCCATCTTACTATTACTCATTATGAAATTTAAGATGCACGCATTTATCGCTTTGGTTTTGGTGAGCCTATTCACCGCATTAGCCACAGGTATTCCTGTAAACAAAATCCTACCGACTCTTCTAAGCGGGTTTGGTAATACATTAGCAGCAGTCGCCTTGCTAGTTGGATTTGGGGCGATGATTGGTCGTTTACTAGAAATTACAGGCGGTGCAAAAGTACTTGCAGATACACTCATTAATAAATTTGGTGAACAAAAAGCCCCTTTTGCATTAGGAGTAGCCTCTTTTCTATTTGGTTTTCCTATTTTCTTTGACGCTGGGCTTGTTGTGATGTTGCCAATTATTTTTAGCGTAGCAAAACAATTCGGTGGCTCATTATTTCGTTATGCTTTTCCTGCAGCAGGTGCATTTGCCGTTACCCACGCATTTTTACCTCCTCACCCTGGTCCTGTTGCTGCTGGCGATTTGCTTGGTGCAAATATTGGCTTACTGACACTCATTGGTTTTATTTTGGCGATACCTACATGGTATTTTGCCACTTATTTGTATGGTATTTTTTTGGGGAAGAAATTTCATTTACCCCTACCAAAAGCTTTTTTAAATGCCTCCCCTATCCACGAGACTGCAATCATTAATCCGCCAAGTTTTAGGCGAGTATTGCTTATCTTACTTTTGCCACTTTGTTTAATTATGCTTGACACGGTACTTAATACTCTCTCTGTTGTAAAAGTTATTGATGGGGCTGCTTTGTGGGTTGAGAGTTTAAGACTGATAGGGAAAACGCCTATTGCTTTACTGATTTCTTTACTTGTTACGATTCTTTTATTAAAGGAACAACATAGCGTGGAACAAATAGAAAAAATTTGCGATAACGCTTTAGGATCAATTTGTTCAATTGTATTAGTAACTGGGGCAGGCGGAATGTTTGGTGGTGTTTTACGAGCGAGCGGTATTGGTGAGGTAATGGCAACAATGCTATCTGATACAGGAATGCCAATTATTGTTGCAGGATTTCTCATTTCAACCGCATTGCGTATTGCCCAAGGATCCGCCACTGTTGCGATCACTACAACTTCGGCATTGATTGCACCTGTTATTTCTAGCACAACTGGCTTAAGTCAATTTGATCTCTGCTTTATTGTCATTTCAATTGCCTCAGGAGCAACCGTGCTTTCTCACGTTAACGACAGTGGATTTTGGCTGGTTAGCCGTTTTCTAGAAATTGACACAAAAACAATGCTAAAAACTTGGACAGTACAAGAAACGCTCATCGGACTCGTCGGGTTTAGCCTAGCACTATTAGGCTCAGTATTACTTTAATAAAAACGGACAGATTATCAAAAATTTTATAATACATCTGACCGCTTACTAGTAACATTTGATGCTGAAGTATTATGATTTTTTGTGGCGATTATGTCCAGCCATTTTTTTACGAATCTCACGGCGTTCCTTTGAGAGATCAGCATTGCGTATCATATAATCATCAATGCGGTTCTCATAATCGTCTCGCATATTGCTTATGATCGCACGAATTTCTTCCACAGACATATTATCAGTAATGTACTGTGTTAGATTGTCAAGTAATAACAATCGTTTTCGGTTATCACGAATTTTACGGTCATTATCCGCAGTCTCACGCAAAAGTTTATTTTTTAGACGATATAGATGGACATAATCCAACAGATCTTGAAATGATTGCTTTTTATTTTCCATAATGAATTCCTCTATTAAGTGGGAAAAGAAAAGTAAGATAGTAAAAATAGAATGGCAAAATCCTAGACCTTTTAAACGAATTCGTCAAAAGGTTTATCATTGATTTATTCATTGTTCTGTTACCTATGAATGAAAATGTGGTAAAATCGGCAAAACTGAAATAATTGATAAATTTGGGGATAGCTATGACAAATGCAAACAGACGTTCCATGCCAACACTTTTTTCGAACAAAAATGATATTTATAGCCATCAAGTCCGCATTGTATTGGCGGAAAAAGGTGTAGTATATGAAATTGAAAATATTGAATCTGGTGTAATCTCTGAGGACCTACTTGAACTTAACCCTAGAGGAACATTGCCTACACTCGTTGATCGTGATTTAGTTATTTCTAATGCTCGCATCATTATAGAATATCTTGATGAACGTTTTCCACACCCGCCACTAATGCCAGTTTACCCAGTTTTAAGAGCGCAATGTCGTTTAAATATGGAACGCATTCAGCAAGACTGGTTTTCTCTTATGGAGAGAGTAGAAAAAGACCCAACTAGTTCAGAAGCTCAAAAAATATTAAAACAGCTAAAAGAAGAAATATTAGTACTAGGACCAGTATTTGCTGATAGTGATTATTTTCTCAGTGAAGATTTTAGCTTAGTAGACTGCTACGTTGCACCATTATTATGGAGAATGAGTAATCTTGGCATTGAATTTAAAGGAGCAGGAAGTAAAGCAGTAAAAGCCTATATGGCTCGGGTATTCAAACGGGATAGTTTTGTACAATCAATAGGCGGCAGCGTGCCAAAATATTTAATGGACGATAAAGAATAATGAAACCGTTACGTCCCTATTTGTATTCAGCGTACTATCAATGGATTTTAGATAGTGATTACACACCGTATTTGATAATAAACGCACATTATCCTGATGTAGATGTTCCACAAGAGTATATCAAAGAGGGTAATATCATCTTAAACATTGCACCTCGATCCATTGGGCAATATATTTTTAATGATGAATTCATTCGCTTTAATGCTCGTTTTCAAGGCATGTTACGAGATATTTATTTGCCATTGGGAGCCATCAATGCGATTTATGCACAAGAAACAGGCGATGGCATTATTTTTCAAGCAGAAGATTATTACAGCGAGGTAGATTATAAAAATCGTAAAGAAAAAATGGATTTAGAGAAATTAGCTACAGAATCCACTAACCAGGCAAAGCCTAAAAGTGGAAAATTAAAGTTGGTAAAATAACCATCAATACATCGACTCTATGAGAAAAAATTCATACAGCTTATATCTTTCTCAGATGTAATATTAAAAATTTCTCTGTTCTTTTTGACACAAAAGGAACAGAGATTTTTTTACTAAATTAATTGATTTAAAGCATAACATTACACTAGACTTTTTTGTAAAATTTCGTAAAAATCTCACCGCTTGTTTTATGTTAACAAGTGGAAAAATTAAAAAATATGATACTCAACTATACTAAAATAAGAAGAAAATTATGTGTCAATTATTAGGAATGAATTGCAATACACCAACAGATATTACATTTTCATTTGAGGGATTTCGAAGACGTGCGGGATTAACCGATCACCATAATGATGGCTTTGGAATCGCATTTTTTGAAGGGAAAGGGGTACGAATTTTTCGAGATAATCGTCCAGGTGCATCATCACCTATGGCTGATTTAGTCAATCAATATCACATAAAATCTTACAATGTTATTGCACATATTCGCAAAGCGACAAAAGGTGAGGTGAACTTAGAAAACACACACCCATTTATTCGTGAATTATGGGGAGAAAATTGGGTATTCGCTCACAATGGCACAGTCAATATTAATGTTTGTCCAAGTAGTCATTATCAACCTATTGGTACAACTGATTCAGAAGCTGCATTTTGCTGCATCACCGCACGATTAAAGGAACGATTTAACCAAAAACCTGATGAACAAACTTTATTTAAGTCAATAATGGAGATCACTAGCAAAATTGCAGAACACGGCGTTTTCAACTTTATCCTTTCTAATGGACATTGGATGATCGCCCGCTGCTCAACAAATTTACATTACGTTTGCCGTAAAGCACCTTTTGGTAAAGCATTACGTGATGATGATGTTATGATTGATTTTCGTCAATATACGCTAGAATCTGATAAAGTAACCATCATTACAACTCAGCCCCTGACTAAAAATGAACAATGGAAAAAAATGAAAAACGGTGGCTATGTCTTTTTCAAAGATGGTGATGTATTGTACGAAGTCGAAGGATCCCTACCTGAATGCGAAGCACATGTTTAATTGCTAAATTATTATATCCTCTAAATATATGAGAGGATATAGGATGTCTTTTATACTTTATTTGGCAGCTTTTTCCAAGTAACCTCATTACGCAAATAAACAGGTTCGATATCAAGGGCTGAATGTATGTTGCCTATTTTAGCCTCATTCATGGCTAAAGGAAGCATGAATTCAGCTGAAGGTAAGGTGATTTCATTTGGCTGAATTGTTGGATTTAATTCACTAAATTGTGAGTAAGCCAGCCAGCCCGTACCTACGATAGTAGGATTATTTTCGAGTTTAAATTGTTTAATGGCACATATTGGAGAGCATACTTGTTCTGTGACAATCGTTGTCCATTCAGAAGTATTGCGTGAGAATTGAGCAAAATAAACTTCATTCATTCGAGCATCAATCAATGCAATAACTTCTGTTTTACCAAACTGCTGATAAGCTTGTTCTGCCATCATTAGTAAATTAGAAACTGGAACAACAGGTAGATTGCCGCCAAACGCCAATCCTTGTGCAATCCCAACCCCTACTCTTAGACCAGTAAAACTTCCTGGTCCTCTTCCAAATGCCAATAGCTCTATCTGCTTAAGAGTGATATTCGATTGGTTTAATAACTCATCAATCATAGGCAGAATGCGTTGGGTGTGCGTACGAGGGCTAAGCTCTGAAATTGTAGTGATGTTACCTTCGTATAACAGTGCCACCGAGCAAGCTTCGGTGGCAGTATCAATTGCTAAAATTGTTTTCATCGGATCTTTGAGGTATAAAATTTAAAGCTCTGAACTACAAAGAGTTCACTTGACGGCGTTTTTTCACAGCTTGTGCAAGTTGGAATAGTGCTTTTTCACTATCTTCCCAGCCAATACAGCCATCAGTAATACTTTGTCCGTAAACAAGCAGTTGATTTGGCACTAAATCTTGTCTACCCTCAACCAAATGACTTTCAATCATTACGCCTGAAATAAAATGTGAACCAGAGGCAATTTGCTGACAAACATCATTACATACATCAACTTGGCGTTTAAATTGTTTTTGGCTATTAGCGTGGCTAAAATCAACCATAACGTGTGGGCGACGTCCTGATCTCTCAATATCAACGCACACTTTTTTAACGGATTCTGCGTCGTAATTTGTCCCATTATCCCCCCCCCGCAAGATGATATGGCAATCAGGATTACCTCGAGTAGAAACAATAGCAGAATGCCCAAATTTTGTTACCGATAAGAAATGATGGGGGGCTTCAGCTGCACCAATTGCATCAAGTGCAATTTTTACACTGCCATTTGTGCCATTTTTAAAGCCCACAGCACAGGACAAACCAGACGCTAGCTCACGATGAACTTGTGATTCTGTTGTTCTTGCTCCAATTGCCCCCCAACTCATAAAATCAGCCATATATTGTGGCGTAATCATATCTAAGAACTCACCTGCTGCGGGCACAGTCAAGTCATTAATATCAGACAACACTTTACGAGCAATACGCAAGCCATCATTGAGTGCAAAGGTAGAATTAAGGTAAGGATCATTTATCAACCCCTTCCAGCCTACTGTTGTGCGTGGTTTTTCGAAATAAACTCTCATCACCAACTCTAAATTCTCAGCAATTTCAGGATTATTTCTCAACGCCCGAATTTTTTGAGCGTACTCTAATGCAGCGTTTGGATCGTGAATCGAGCAAGGTCCAATCACAACCAATAAACGGTCATCAGCACCGTGAATAATCTTATGAATTGCCTTGCGTGCTTTTGCAACCGTATCCGCAGCAATATCGCTTGCAGGGAAACGCTCTAATAGTGCAACGGGTGGCAATAATTCTTCAATATGATCAATTCTAACGTCATCATTTCTATAAATTTCGCTCATTTATTGTTCCTTTTTTACTCTAAATCATTCTATTTTAAGGAATATCGTTACTTCCTCTAATGGAAAAATAAATTAGAGCAATCTGTTTAGCTTGTCAAATAATTTGTACTAATTTAATAGTACAACAATACAATTCATTACTTTTACATCAAAATCTGTATTTTCGTGTCAGCGTACTAACACTTCACGCTTACCACGATTATCTGGAGCAGATAAAATCCCCTCTTCTTCTAGCTGATCAATAATTCTAGCTGCACGATTAAAGCCAATGGAAAAACGGCGTTGAATGCCACTAATAGAGGTTGCACCACCCTCGCTTATAAACTGAGCAATTTCATCAAACAATGGATCTAAATCCTCCCCTGTTCCTCTGTCGCTCTGCTCACTATTATCCTCACTTGATTCGACAATGCTATCAATATATTCAGGCTTAGCTCTTGCACGCCAATCATCAGCAACTCGTTGGACTTCCTCATCGCTCATAAATGCACCGTGTATGCGTATGATTTCAGGACTACCAGCACCAGAGTAAAGCATATCGCCACGCCCCAATAACGCTTCTGCTCCCCCCTTGTCTAAAATAGTACGAGAATCAATTTGGCTAGCAACTGTAAAAGCAATACGACTAGGAATATTGGCTTTTATCACTCCTGTGATCACATCAGTTGAAGGACGTTGCGTTGCAAGAATTAAGTGGATACCGACCGCTCGTGCTTTCTGTGCAATTCGCATAATATGCTCTTCAACCCGCTTTCCCGCAGACATCATTAAATCAGCAAATTCATCAACAATCAGTACAATATAGCTCATTTTCTGCAAAGCAGGGGCGTCTAAATCCATTGAATCACTCGGCTTCCAATAAGGATTTTTAATCGGCATATTCATCGCCTCGGCTTGCTCAAGTTTAGCGTTATATCCTTCGATATTACGCACTTGTACATAACTGACTAATTGATAACGGCGTTCCATTTCCTCAACTGCCCAACGCAATGCGTTTTCTGCCTTTTTCATATCGGTAACAACAGGTGTCAGTAAATGCGGAATATCGTTATAAATAGAAAGCTCAACAACTTTTGGATCAATCATAATAAAACGAACTTGTTCTGGCGTCAGTTTAAACAGCAGACTTAAAATCATAGTGTTCACACCAACAGATTTCCCTCCTCCTGTTTGCCCAGCTACAAGCAAGTGAGGCATTTTCGCCATATCAACCACAATTGGCTGCCCGCTAATATCTTTACCGAGTGCCATCGGTAAAATTGCCTCACTACGCTGAAAAACCTCACTCGCTAATACATCACGCAACCAAACTGTCTCACGCTGATTGTTCGGTGTTTCTATTCCCATATAAGGCTTCCCAGGAACGACATCAGTAATCCGAATAGCTTTAAAAATCAACGCTCTTGCTAAATCTGCATCAAGATTAGTGATCTTATTTGCTTTCACTCCTGAGGCAGGTAGGATTTCATAACGAGTTACCACAGGTCCAACAAGTACATCTTCCACGGTTGCCTTCACACCAAAATTTGCCAATTCTTGTTCAATTTTGCGTGAAGTTTCACGAATTTCTTGCTCTGTGATTTGCTGTTGCTCTCGTGGGTGGGTATCCAATAAATCCAAAGTCGGCATAGGTGAAGTTGGCTTAAGTACAATATTTTTACGTTGTAATAGAGGGTGAACTACTGGCGTAGACTGTGGTCGTGCTTTTTTCTCCGTTGCATTAACTGCTGATGTAATAGTTTCTTCACCAAGCTCTTGTTCAATGACTGCTTGTTCAATAAATCTTGGCTCCACAATTTTAGGTTCAATAAGATCAATCGTTCTCATTTCTCGCTGAATAGGCAGCTCAACAGGGATAACAGTCTCTTGTTCAATAGATGAAGAATGTAATGCATTCTCCGATAAAGTTACCTTCGGCAATGTTGGGTTTGATTGCTCAATGACTAAATCTGCTGAGTGTGTAAAAAGCGAATCAACATTTTCAGGCTCTAACAATACTTTCGGCAAATCCTGCTCAACAGCCCTCACTATTCGAGTTTCTGCATTTGGGATTTCATCAACTACTCTCTCATTGGCTGGCATCTGGATTTCTGTTGCAGGAGAAACAGGCTGCAAGCCAGTAATTTTGGGACGAATAAATTGTGAAACGTCCGTTAATACATCATTTTGTTTTTCAACATCAACTAGCACAACGCTATTATCAACATCAACACGATCCTCATCGACAAAATTTTCCACTAAATCGACCGCTTGTTTAGCAGAGCTTTGCAATGATTTCCCCTCTACAACCCAGCGGTAAAGCTGCATAAACAACTGAAATAAAATTTGCCCCGAACAAAAATAAAACCCAATTGCAGTGAGTAAAATACCAATAAGAAGCCCTCCAATTAGTCCCAAACTAGGCATAATCAAAGAACTTAATAATCCACCAATAAATCCGCCAGCTAAATAATAAGGTGAATGAGGCAATAAATGGTTTGCTAATATACTTAATCCCAAGAGAAGCAAAACGAAGCTCCCCAACCAACGTAAACTATTGGCTCGTTTTAAATACATAAACTGGCTAAATATCAGCAAATAAACAGACAGAAAAACCAAACTGAAAGGGACTAAAAAGGCGACCTTGCCAAACATTGACAACAACAGATCCACACTCCACGCCCCCAAATATCCTGCCTTATTTAAGACAACTGGTGAAATGCTGCTCGCCACCGACCAGCTATTATCCAATGGACTATAACTGATCCACGCAACCAAAATATACAGCCAGAACCCACCAAACAATAAAAGCCCAAGTTTAAGTAAATTTTCTCTGCCTTTTAACCGCTCAATCACACCAAATCCTTATTTTAATAACAGATAATTTGTCTGCTTTACTTCTTCCATCACCACATAAGTTCGAGTGTCATTCACCCCAGGAAGACGCAATAATGTCGTACCGAGTAACTTACGATATGCTGCCATATCTGCCACTCGAGTTTTCAGCAAATAATCGAAATCCCCTGATACCAAATGGCACTCTTGAATTTCTTCTAATAATTGCACAGCTTTATTGAATTCCTCAAATACATCAGGTTTACCACGCACAAGCGTAATTTCTACAATTACCAACAACGGTGAAGAAAGCAATTCAGGGTTAAGTAACGCACGATATCCCATAATCACATTGTGCTTTTCCAAACGCTTTACCCTCTCTAAACAAGGCGTAGGCGACAGCCCTACCCGTTTAGATAGCTCAATATTAGATATTTTCCCATTGCGTTGTAACTCATTAAGAATTTTTAAATCAATGCTATCCAATGCTTTAGGAAGTTTTTTATATTTCATTTTGTTACCTTTGTAGCATTTTATTCTAAAACAAGAGATATTCTAATCATATAAGCTCTTTTGATCCAGTAAATTCACTCATTAAAGAAAAAGCAATAGCCATCAGCTATCAAATGAACCACCATCGCTGTTTTAAAATTCAATAGAACAGTATTATTCCTAGCCGACCACTTTTGGTAGTATTCCAAAATCAACGAGGACAGGAGCAATTAGAATAAGAATGCCTGATACTAATGTAAGTAATAATCCAAAGTTTCCACCTATCACTTGGTAAGGTAAATTTGGAAATTTACGTCTTAATACCCACACCATACCAACAGGAAGTAGCAATCCGTAAAATGTGAACATTTGTCCAGCATAAGTTAATACGCCTAAGAAATTGCGGAAAAATAGAGCAAAAAACAATACAGGCAAAAAAGTCAATAAACTCAATGAGAAACGGTTTAAATTTGAATTTATTCTTTTAAATAAATCGTCTAAACAATCAAGTAACGCTAATGCGACCCCTAAAAACGAAGTAATAATCGCCAATGCTGAAAAAAGGCGAACGATGTGGCTAATTAACTCACTACCTGTTGCACTAAAAGTCGCTTCAACTAAACCATTCAAAGTAGGATTGTGGCGAATAATTTCAACAAATTGTAGTTGGCTAAATACGCCGTGTGTTGCCATTTGCCATAAAATATACGCAACAAGTGGAATGGCTGATCCTGTGAGAATAGCAATACGCAGTCGTTTTATATCCCCCTCTAAATAGTTGTTAATACTTGGGATAACAACGTGGAAACCGAAAGAGGTAAAAAAGACTGGACTGGCAGAGATAATCAGCAAATAATGCAATGGCATTGCCCCTAAGTTATCGAGAGTAACATTTGGTAGCATCATAAACAGCACGAAGCCAAATGCGGCTAACTTAATGATAAACAACACTCGAGTAAACACATCGACCGCATTCACCCCAATAGTTACAGCAATCGCAAAAACAACAACAAACAATACAATAGAAAAACTTTCTGCATTTTCACCGAGAAAAGCAAAAAGCGGCATAAGTAAATTACCACCTCCCAAAGCATACGCCGTGAGCAAAGCATACATAAAAACAATCGATACGACAGTAACAGAGATGCGTCCAAATAAACCAAAGTGTTGCTCGGCAAGTGTTGCCGCTCCAGCATCTTTACTTTCCGCTTTTTGATAAACTTCAACAAAAAGCAATGCACTATAAGAGAGCAATGCCCATAAGGCGAACAATAATATCAAAGTATAGCTAAACCCCATTTCTGCTGATGTAATTGGCATCGCTAACATACCTGCACCAATAGTTGTTCCTGCAACAATCAATGCACTTCCAAAAGTTTTGTTTTTCATATAAACCTCTTGTAAAAATAGTTTTCGAATTCTAGCAATCACATTGAAAATGTAAACTTATTATTCAATAATTTTTAATTTTGTATATATTTCTTTACAGATTAATAGCACCTAACAAAATAGCCAAACAGAAGTGAAAAAATTTTCTTCTACTTTTCCTTATGTTTAAGCCATAATGAAGCACTAACTCACTTTGTATCATTTCCACTAATCAATATGAAGAAAATCATTGCTCTACTCCTCCTGATTGGAACACATTTAAATGCAAAATCATTAACTATTTTTTCTGCATCTTCAATGAACAATGTTTTACAAGAAATTGGCAAAAGCTATGAACAAGCCTATCCAGAAGATCGATTAACCTTTTCTTTTGCAGCCTCTTCTACGCTTGCTAAGCAGATTGAACGAGATGCTCCTGCGGATATTTTTATTTCAGCAGATCAAAAATGGCTCAATTATTTACAAATAAAGCAACCTGAAAAAATTCAACAGGTGAAATTTATTGCCAAGAACGCTTTAGTACTTATCGCTCCCAAAGAAGCCCCATTACAAGCACAAGCTATCCAAGCGGTCAATTTTAAGAAAATTTTAGCAAATCATTATCTTGCTGTTGGTGATCCAGCTCACGTTCCTGTAGGGAAATATGCCCAAATGGCATTGACCTATTACCAACGTTGGGAAATGGTTGAACCTCGCCTTGCTAGAGCTAAAAATGTGCGTGATGCACTTTCTTTTGTTGAACGAAGAGAGGCTCCACTCGGCATTGTGTATGCAACCGATGCCAAGATCTCTAATAAAGTGAAAGTCATTGCTACTTTTCCGCTAGAAAGCCATAGCGACATTATTTATCCTGCGGTAATCTTAAGCGACAAACCTGAAGCAGTACGTTTTCTTAATTTTCTTCAAAGTAAACAAGCCAAAGCAATATTTGAACAAGCTGGATTTTTACCTGTAGAATAGAGAGAATTTTCACCCATTAACTATCACTATTTATCAAATGTTTACCGAGCAAGAAATTAATGCCATTTTTTTGAGCCTTAAAATCAGTAGTATTGCGATTATTTTGGCTCTACCTTTTGCTATCAGCACAGCGTGGCTACTTGCTCGCAAACAGTTTTTTGGAAAAAGTCTGCTTGATGGCATTGTACATTTACCGCTTGTTCTCCCCCCTGTTGTGATTGGCTATTTATTGCTCTTAACAATGGCAAAACGAGGTTTAATTGGACAATGGCTTTGGCAGTGGTTTGAAATATCGTTAAGTTTTTCGTGGCAGGGGGCAGTATTAGCCTCAATGGTAATGGCATTTCCATTAATGGTACGAAGCATTCGCCTTGCTTTTGAAGCTGTTGATCCTAAATTAGAACAAGCCGCCCGCACGCTGGGTGCAACACCGTTAAAAGTCTTTATCACCCTCACACTCCCACTCTCATTTTCTGGCATACTATCAGGAGCAGTATTAGGATTTGCCCGCTCTTTAGGGGAGTTTGGAGCAACCATTACTTTTGTTTCCAACATTCCTAATCAAACCCAAACAATCCCCGCAGCACTTTTTACATTTATTGAAACGCCCGATGGCGAACTGGCTGCAGCTCGATTGTGTGCCATAGCTATCCTTATTTCGCTGCTTGCCCTTTTCATTTCAGAATGGCTAGCACGCCGTCAAAAAGTTAAAATCAATGCTTAAAAAGCAAGTTCCTCTACAAGAGATAAAGAGAGTAAATAAGAATGCTAAAGGTATCTATTGAAAAACAGCTTGGCACACTCAATCTAAAAGCGAATGTTGAATTTCCACAGGGTGTGAGTGTAATATTTGGACGCTCTGGAGCAGGTAAGTCCAGCTTAATCAACCTTATTGCAGGACTTTCTAGCCCTGACAATGGACAAATCGTTTTTCACCCTCTGACTAATTCTTCTCAACAACGCCCTTTATTCGATAAAGTTCAAAAAATCAATCTTCCGCCTGAAAAACGCCGCATTGGTTATGTTTTCCAAGAGCATCGTTTATTTCCTCACTACAACGTAGAAAAAAACCTAAAATATGGAACTAAGCGGTTAGATTCAAAGAAATTTTTGCAAATTGTTGATTTATTAGGCATAAATTCATTGCTCAAACATTTTCCTGCCACACTGTCAGGCGGTGAAAAACAGCGTGTTGCTATTGGGCGAGCATTACTAAGCGAGCCTGATATTCTTTTAATGGACGAACCTCTTTCTGCACTGGATCTCCCTAGAAAACAAGAATTACTAGGCTACTTAAATCAGTTTGCTAAGCGTGCCGCTATACCGATTTTATATGTTACCCATAATCTTGATGAAGTTATCCATCTTGCTGATCGATTGCTTATTTTGGAAAATGGAAAAGTGATCGCCTTTGATCATACCCTTAACGTGTGGCACAGCTTAGCATTTCAACCTTGGCAACCTGATGGCGAAAAACTTAGCTTGCTAGAGTTACCAATGATAGGCATTGATCTCGAACACAAAATGCAAAGTCTTTCTATTGGCAAACAACAAATTTGGATCCCCTTGCAACAGCATCAGCACCAAGAACCTCGCTATCAAGCTGGCAATAGAATACGCATCACGATTGCTAGCCGTGATGTTTCGATTACTCTAAGCAAGCATGAAAAAAGCTCTATTCGCAATATTTTAACTGGAACAATTTGTAAAATAATCGAACAATCTGACCGCTTAGACATCTTAATTCGTGTCGAAAATGACGAAATTTGGGCAACAATCAGCTACTGGGCATTCCGCGAACTGAATTTACACCTCGATCAGGCAGTCTTCTTACAAATCAAAGCGATTTCGCTATAAATTTGTTTTCTTCGCAATTCGCTTCTACTTTTTATCAAACTGTAGATTATGTTAGATCGTGTGTTTTTTACGCTAACAGATAGTC
The DNA here is from genome assembly GCF_004345745.1 of Nicoletella semolina. GTDB lineage: Bacteria > Pseudomonadota > Gammaproteobacteria > Enterobacterales > Pasteurellaceae > Nicoletella > Nicoletella semolina. The sequence goes on from NZ_SLXJ01000003.1 coordinate 148,226, forward strand.
TTGACTAGCTTTAGCCAAACTTTTTCACTATAATGCACCAGTTTTTTATTCCCCCCTTAGCTCAGTTGGTCAGAGCAGGCGACTCATAATCGCTTGGTCGCTGGTTCAAGTCCGGCAGGGGGGACCATATCAATCTACAATTTATCTCTCCATTATACTCTTTCGTCCACTTTCCTTTTTTATTGACCGTTCGGTTAATATTTATTTCGTAAAAAATCCTATAAAAATCACCGCTTGCAGATAAAAATCCGTTATAATCCCCACCGTTTTTACGGTGCATTGCTTTGCACCTTTTTTATTTTAAGAGAGAGTTTATGTTCCAAAATAATCCCCTACTTGCTCAACTAAAACAACAAATTGAAGCCAATAAAGAATATGTGGAAGGTGTGGTCAAAGCCTCTGACAAAAGCTACGGTTTTCTTGAATGCGACAAAAATAGCTACTTTATTCCGCCAATGGAAATGAAGAAAGTGATGCACGGTGATAAAGTCAAAGCCGTGGTTAAGCGTGATGGTGATAAAGAACAAGTTGAAATTGATAGCCTGATTGAGCCGATGCTTGGTCGTTTTATTGCACAGGTACGTTTTAACCGTGATGGCAAATTGCAATTGGCAGTCGATCACCCAAACATTAAAAATTTAGTTTCAGCCAATACCCACAAACAAGTCAGTGAAAAGCTAGAAAATGGCGATTGGGTCGTAGCTCAACTCAAAACTCACCCTTTGCGAGATGATCGTTTTTTATTTGCTCAAATTACGCAATTTATTTGTAAAGCAGAAGATAATTTTGCCCCTTGGTGGGTAACGCTTGCCCGCCACGAGCAGCCTCGTGAACCTGTCTCTAATGCTGATCACTATACACTCAGCGATCAATTAGAGCGTGAAGATTTAACTTCGCTGTATTTTACCACTATTGATAGCCCAAGCACGCAAGATATGGACGATGCCTTGTATATCGAACCAATTGAGGAAAATAATACTCAGTTAGGCTGGCGTTTAGTCGTGGCAATTGCCGATCCAACCGCCTATATTCCTGAAAATTCAACCATTGAAAAAGCCGCTCGTCAGCGTTGTTTTACCAACTATTTACCTGCTTTTAATATTCCAATGCTGCCTCGTGAACTATCTGATGATCTTTGTTCATTAGTGCCAAATCAAAAACGCCCTGCGTTAGTCAGCTATATTGAGACCGATCTTACAGGCAATATTATTGGCGAAGCACGCTTTGTGTCTGCGTGGGTAGAGAGTAAAGCGAAACTTGCTTACGACAATGTGTCAGATTACATAGAAGGCACTGAGAATGCGTGGCAACCTGAATCAGTAGAAACCAAACAGCAAATCGACAGGCTATACCAATTTACTTTAGCTCGAATTGATTGGCGAGCTAAAAATGCGTTGCTGTTTAAAGAGTCTGGTGATTATTCTTTTGATATTAATGAAGACGGTTCGGTACGAGAAATCCATTTAGAACACCGCCGTATTGCTAATCAAATGATTGAAGAAGCGATGATTATCGCCAATATATGTGCAGCGGAATTTTTAGAAAAATACGCTCAAACGGGTATATTTAATACCCATAATGGTTTTGATAGTAAAAACCTTGAAGTTGCACATAAATTCTTGCTAGACACGCTTGCTACTGCAGAAAATCAGGAAAAACTAACCGCTTGTTATTCACCAGAACGTCTTGCTACACTAGAAGGCTATTGTGAAATGCGACGTAGCATTGATGATTTCCCAGAAAAATTCCTTGAACTTAGATTACGCCGCTATCTAACATTTGCGGAGTTTAAAGCGAAGGCAGCCCCCCATTTTGGCTTAGGGCTTAACCACTACGCAACGTGGACATCGCCTATTCGTAAATACGGCGATATGGTCAATCATCGTTTGATTAAACAAGTATTAGTACAGCAGTCAGCGGACACGACAGCAGAAATTCCCCCTGTTGATGAGAGTATTTTCACTCGCTTGCAAGAGGCTCGTCGTCAAAATCGCCTTGTTGAGCGTGATGTTGCAGATTGGCTCTACGCACGCTATCTTGCCCCAATGGTTGAACAAGCGGTCGAATTTGACTGTGAAATTGCAGATGTTTCAAGAGGTGGCGTGCGTGCTAAAGTGAATTCAAATGGTGCACAAATTTTCATTCCAATGTCTACTATTCACGATAAAAAAGAAGAAATAGACTACCGTCCAGAAGAAATTGCGTTATATATCAAAGGAGAAAAAACCTACCAAATCGGTCAAAATGTAAACATCAAACTTAAAGAAGTGCGATTAGACACACGTTCGATTATCGGCGAGATCATTCACTAATGAAACAGCAAAATGGCTTGAATATTCAAGCCATTTTGTTTGCTAAATTTAATGATCTTCTCTAGACTAATCAGAATTGCTTAGCAATGCTAAACTTAATATTTCGCCCTGTGCCTGAAGCGAGTTCGCCAAGGTAAGGGTGATAGCTTCGGTTAAATAGATTATCCACCGTAAGCTGTAGCTGAAGATCTTTAATCTGCTTAGGACGCCAAGTCGTAAATAGACTATGTAAAGCATAACCTGATGATTTAGGCATTCCCCAATACCCTGCTTTTGGATCTTGAGCAGTAGGCGAGCGATCCTGTTTTCTCACAAATTCTCCTTTCCAACCTATGATTATCCCCCAGTTCGGAACATTTCTCCCAACAGTAACGATCGCTTTACGAGGGGGTATTTCAGCAATCCAAGTAGCTATACCATTCCAAGGGTTTCTCGGTGAGGTAGCTCTTTTACCCTTGATATGTGAATATGAGATTCCAGAAAACCAATAAGTTGAATGGTAGTTTGCTTCTAACTCTATACCTTGAATATGATAGCTTGGTAAGTTTCTATAATTACCTGTGCTAAGTGAACAGTCTTGATCATTGAGTTTTTCAACGCAACTTACGCCTCTATTTTTAACAATTTCATTTTTTCCTTGATGATGAAAGAGCGTTGTTTTAAATTCAAATAAATCATTTTCCGACAACAAATCATCAAATTGCAGATGACTTCCTATTCTTAGCTGTGTCATACGCTCTTTATTTAGTGCTAAAGAGCTCGAAGTTAATGATGATTTAGCATATTGCACTTCATATTGTTCATCAATAACTGGAGAACGCCAAGTCTTACTCAAATTGGAAAAGAGACTGATATAACGATTTACCTCATAATTTACACCAAAATAAGAAGACCAACCGCTGTAGTTTTTCTGACGATAATCATGTCCGACAGATTTATCATTATACACTTTTGCAACATTTTCTCGCCCTATGTTATCAATATGATCATAACGTGTCCCTATCATCAGATTAAAATTATTCAATTTTAATGTATCTTGAGCGTAAAAGGCTTGTGTATATTGACGACCTGACGGCATATAACTTGGCTGGAAATAGCCAAAATTGTACTCCGCTTTCTTATTTTTACTGCGATCAAACATCAAGGTATCACGCTTATGTTTAATCCACTGTGTACCAAGTAACACGCTATGCTCTGTACCCATTAATTCAAAAAAGCTCGTATTATTGAGATCAATAACAATATCAGAATAGCTTATCCAACTATGGTTACCCAAACTCCCTAAAAAACTACTTGATGCTTGTTCGTGGCGTCGATCTTGTTGTGATGTTTTTGCGTAACTCAATTGGATCTCTGCATTAATCAATGGGTTATTTTCTGGTAAATATTTATACAAAATACTATAGCTTTGATCTTTTTGATTTCTTAACACCAATTTCCGTTTCCAAGCAATCTCTAGACCATATTTTTTTATATCATTTACACTCGGTGCAGAAATCATATCTCGTTTCGCAGCAAAAGGTTGCCAACCTTTATGATTCCCATACACAGCAGACAGTGTAATCAATTGGCTCGGTGATAATCTTCCGTTTATTTTCATTAACAGACTTTTTTGATCATTTTCGGAATAACGAATTTTACTATGGTCTCCACGAGTATAGTCATTAGCATCACGAAGAGAAATAGCGATCATTGTGTCAATATTCTGCTTTTCATTTTGCATAAATAACGCACCGCTATAACTTTTTTGACTATTATTGGTGTTGTAGCCATATTTCAACAAACCGCCAAATCGCTGATTAGCAGTTAAAAAATCCGTTGCATTTTTGGTTGTTAATTGTACTGTTCCACCAAACCCGCCATTACCATTACGCGGCGAATGACTTGCCTTATCAACTGAAATCCTGCGTAATAATTCAGGCTCTATAAATATTGATCCTTGTTGATATTTCTCAAAACTTTTTGTTGCTCCATCTAATTGTATTTTCACATCTTCCGCATCTGCCATTCCCCAAATATTTAACGTCTGACCATTCGGACGAAAGCCCCCTGCCATATTTATACCTGGCAATGTATTTAGCAGTTGTGCTGCATTATCAGCTTGTTGCTGCTCAATATTTTTTCGCGTTAAGTATGATTGCCCAAATATCTTTCCAGTAGTTGCTTGAACATTTATTACAGGCAATATATTTTCTTCTTGTTTATCTCTTTCGAGTGCGTAAACAGATTGGTAATATAGCCCTATACTCATCGCTAATATTGAATAACGTAACGGCATTTAGTATTCCTTCTATGTATAAATTAAAAGACAGAGACAATAACAATAATAAAAACAATTATCAATAAATAAACATTAATAAAAAACCCCTCTTTTGAGTGCTAATTTAAAATCAGCCAAAAGAGGGGTTAAATGCCAGTTATCTAGTAATGTAAATGGATTAAAGTGCTTTCAATATATCATCAACACGTTCTTTTGCATCACCAAATAACATCTGTGTGTTTTCTTTGAAAAATAGTGGGTTTTGCACGCCTGCATAGCCGACAGCCATTGAGCGTTTAAAAACAACGACATTTGCCGCTTTCCATACTTCCAACACAGGCATTCCAGCAATTGGGCTGTTTGGATCGTCCATTGCAGCAGGATTGACTGTATCATTTGCCCCAATCACCAATACCACATCAGTCTCTGCAAAATCCTCATTGATTTCGTCCATTTCTAGCACAACATCATAAGGGACTTTCGCTTCAGCAAGCAATACATTCATATGCCCTGGTAAGCGACCTGCCACAGGGTGAATACCAAAACGGACATTAATCCCTCTTTCACGCAATTTTGCGGTAATTTCTGCAACAGGATATTGTGCCTGTGCGACCGCCATTCCATATCCAGGGGTGATAATCACAGAACTCGCACTTTTGAGCATTTCAGCCACTTCTTCTGCGGTCGTTTCACGGTGTTCACCTTGTTCTTCATCAGACGAAGTAACCACATCATTGCCAAACCCACCTGCAATCACGCTAACAAATGAACGGTTCATTGCCTTACACATAATGTAAGATAAAATCGCCCCTGAAGATCCAACTAATGCCCCTGTTACAATTAACAAATCATTACTGAGCATAAAACCTGCAGCAGCTGCTGCCCAGCCTGAATAAGAATTCAGCATTGACACCACGACAGGCATATCCGCACCGCCAATTGAAGCAACCAAATGCCAACCGAACGCTAATGCTATCGCCGTCATAACCAGTACAGGGAAAATATTATCTGGGTGATGGACAAACACGATCATTAATAATGCCGATACGATCAATGCTGCTAAATTAAGTTTATGGCGATGTGGCAACATCAAGGCTTTGGAATTTAATTTACCGTTCAGTTTTCCAAATGCAACGACTGATCCAGTGAAAGTTACTGCACCAATAAAAATCCCTAAAAAGACTTCTACATTATGGATATTTTGTAAAACTGGATCAGCCTCGTGGCTTAAACCATAACTGTTATAGCCGACTAATACCGCCGCCAACCCAACAAAACTATGCAAAATAGCCACTAATTCTGGCATTTCAGTCATTTCAACTTTCAATGCCTTACGCACACCAATAAAGCCACCAATTGCCATTGCGATTAAAATCCAAATTGTGCCTTCTGATTGAGGTCCAAAGATAGTCGCAACTAATGCCATTGTCATACCGATAATGCCATACCAACAGCCTGCTTTTGCGGTTTCGTGCTTAGACAACCCTGCAAGGCTCATAATGAAAAGAAGTGCAGCAATAATATATGCCGCTTGAACTAAACCTAAAGACATTATTACTCTCCTTAACCTTTTTTAAACATTGCAAGCATACGTTGTGTTACTTTAAAGCCACCAAAAATATTGATACTTGCAATCAATATGGCGATAAATGCCAGTAAACTAATAAAGAAATGTCCTTGTGAGATTTGTAACAACGCCCCTACAATGATAATCCCTGAAATAGCATTTGTAACTGCCATCAATGGTGTATGTAATGCGTGGCTGACATTCCAAACAACGTAATAACCAACAACGCAAGACAGCACAAAGACGGTAAAATGCGATAAAAATGCAGCAGGTGCAATAGAGGCAAGCCACAAGAACAACACGCCAGCAAGAGCAAACAAACCATATTTCACACGAGGATTTGTAATTTTTTCTTCTTTTTTGACCGCTTGTACAGTTTCTACTTTCGGTTTAGCTTGTGCAGAGACTTGAATCGGTGGAGCAGGCCAAGTAATCTCCCCCTCACGAATCACCGTTACACCACGCAATACTACATCATCAAAGTCAATCGTAATATTGCCATTTTTTTCTTTGCTAAGTAATTTCAATAAATTAACGAGATTTGTGCCATAAAGTTGAGAAGATTGTGTTGGTAAGCGACTTGGCAAATCAGTATAGCCAATGACTTTCACTTGATTTTCTGTGGTCACCACCTCGCCTGCCTTGGTATATTCACAGTTACCGCCTGTTGCTGCCGCTAAATCAACAATCACACTACCTGGTTTCATTGAATCGACCATTTCTTTGGTGATAAGGCGTGGTGCAGGTTTTCCAGGGATTAAGGCGGTCGTAATAATAATATCCACTTCTTTAGCTTGTTCCGCATAAAGTGCTAACGCACGGCGATTAAACTCTTCAGACATCACCTTCGCATAGCCATCGCCACTGCCACCTTCTTCCTTGTAGTCGATTTCAAGGAAAGTTGCCCCCATACTTTGTACTTGCTCTTTCACTTCTGGGCGAGAGTCAAAGGCACGCACGATAGCCCCAAGGCTGTTCGCTGCTCCAATTGCCGCTAAACCAGCAACCCCTGCACCGATAACCAAGACTTTTGCAGGCGGCACTTTTCCTGCTGCCGTAATTTGCCCTGTAAAGAAGCTACCAAATTCGTGTGCGGCCTCAACCACAGCACGATAGCCTGCGATATTTGCCATCGAACTTAACGCATCAAGGGACTGTGCTCGAGAAATACGAGGAACAGCGTCCATTGCCAACACATTAATCTTTTTCGCTGCCAGTTTTTCCATTAACTCTGGACTCTGTGCTGGCCAAATAAAACTAACCAGCGTTGCTCCTTCTTTTATGAATGCAATTTCATCGTCCGTCGGAGGATTTACCTTGAAAATAATATCTGATTGCCAAACCGTTTGCTGATCGCCAACTTTAGCTCCTGCTTCAATAAATGAGTTATCTTCAAAACTGGCATTAAAGCCTGCATTGTGTTCAACCACCACTTCAAAGCCTAATTTTAAGATTTGCTGAACCGTCTTAGGCGTCGCTGCCACTCGACTTTCATTGTCCAGCAGCTCCTTTGGAATACCAATAAGCATAAAGACTCCTGTAATAATTTAAAAATAAAACCAAAGTAAATAAAAATCGGTTATTTTCACGATTTCTCGACATGAAAAACTCCGATAATTTACCATTTATTACTACAAAAGGGGCGATTTTTATTAAGAATTATTAAGATAAAACCCATTTTTACAAAATTTTGCCTTTTTCTTACCGCTTGTTACTTCCCCTTGTAATTTTTCATCATTATTCATTGGCGTTAGATCGGCTTTTTTGCTATATTTCACCGCAATTTTATTGCTAGGATTTCACTAGCTCTCACCCCATTTATATTTTGGATTTTTCTATGTTTAAAAAATTTCTTGGACTCTTTTCAAACGATCTTTCTATTGATCTTGGCACAGCAAACACCCTTATCTATGTAAAAGGACAAGGCATTGTGCTTGATGAACCTTCTGTTGTTGCCGTTCGTCAAGATAAAATTGGTACATTAAAAAGTGTGGCGGCAGTGGGAACAAATGCAAAATCAATGCTCGGTCGTACCCCTAAAAGCATTCTCGCTATTCGTCCTATGAAAGACGGCGTCATTGCAGATTTTTATGTTACTGAAAAAATGCTACAACATTTTATTCGACAAGTGCATAGCAATAACTTTATGCGTCCAAGCCCTCGAGTGTTAGTCTGTGTCCCTGCTGGTGCAACACAAGTAGAGCGTAAGGCGATTAAGGAATCAGCTATTGGTGCAGGTGCTCGTGAGGTGTACTTAATTGAAGAACCGATGGCTGCCGCAATTGGTGCAGGATTGCCTGTTGCAGAAGCCGCTGGTTCTATGGTGATTGATATTGGTGGCGGCACAACGGAAGTAGCCATACTTTCTTTAAACGGTATTGTGCATTCTTCTTCCGTGCGTATTGGCGGCGATAAATTCGATGAAGCCATTATCAAATATGTACACCGTAATTTTGGCTCTGCAATTGGTGAAACCACAGCGGAAAATATTAAAAAAGAAATTGCAACCGCTTATATTCAAAGTGATGATGAAATTCGTTCCATTGAAGTACACGGACATAACCTTGCAGAAGGGGCACCAAGAACCTTTATTCTCAATTCAAAAGATATTCTTGAAGCGATTGAACAGCCTTTAATCGGTATTGTTGATGCCGTAAAAGCAGTATTAGAACAATGTCCGCCAGAACTCGCCGCGGATATTTTTGAACGTGGAATGGTTTTAACTGGTGGTGGAGCATTGTTACAAAATATTGATATTCTACTGTCAAAATCAACAGGTGTCCCTGTCATCGTTGCTGAAGAGCCTTTAACTTGCGTGGCTCGTGGCGGCGGAAAAGCATTAGAAATGATTGATATACACGGTGGCGATGTATTCAGCGAAGATAACTAGCTGCACGTCTGATTTTTATATCCATTAATCTTTTATTACATATTGACTTTTTATTAGATATGAAAATATGGACAACTTTCACAAGTTCTTGTCCATTTTTCTTTTCTCTACATTTTCTCACGTTCATCTAATTTAGTATTATGAAACCAATTTTTGCAAAAGCTCCCCCTCTAGGTATTCGTCTTGCTATTGCAGTGATACTATCTCTACTTTTGATTGTGCTTGATGGACGAAGTCGTGCGATGATAGAGTTAAGAAACGTATTGGAAACCGCAATTAGTGGGCTTTATTACGTTGCCAATACGCCTCGAACCGTGCTTGATGGCGTCAGTAATAATTTCATTGATAGCCAAAAATTACAGATTGAAAATCGTGTACTGAAAGAGCAGTTGCGTGAAAAAAATGCGGATTTACTTCTCTTGGGACAATTAAAAGTTGAAAACCAACGCTTGCGTTTATTGCTAAGCTCGCCGCTACGCCAAGATGAATATAAAAAAGTCGCAGAAGTGCTTACCGCCGAAATGGACGCTTATCGCCAGCAGGTTGTCATCAATCAAGGGCAACATAATGGGGCTTTTATTGGACAGCCGATAATCGATGAACGAGGTGTCGTCGGACAAATTATCTCGGTTGGTGAAAAAAGCAGCCGAGTGCTGTTACTCACTGACGTTACTCACGCCATTCCTGTACAAGTACTACGAAATGATGTGAGAGCAATTGCAAATGGCACAGGGAATAATGATGAGTTAATTATTGATAATATTCCTCGCACAATTGACATTGTAAAAGGCGATATTCTTGTAACATCAGGACTTGGTGGACGCTTTCCAGAAGGCTACCCTGTTGCAACAGTTGAGCAAGTTATTAATGACGGTTCAACGCATTTTGCAAGAGTAACCGCCAAACCATTAGCCTCTCTTAATCACTTACGTTACTTATTACTTTTATGGCCAACTCGTGAAGAAATGCGTAAAGCTCAAAGTCTTTCGCCACAAGATGTGCGAGATGCTGTTCGAGAACGTCAGAATAGTTTAACCCCTCTTGATCGATTAAATAGAAAAACGAAAACTCAAGTAAACGAGGAAAATGATAACGATAGCAATCACGATCGAGAAGATAAAAATGACGACATCTCAGATCCGTTGGACGATACCGAAATGGATATTGAAACAGAGCTAAATACTGAAACTGAAACCAAGGACGAAAACGAATGAAAAGAAGTAACATCTTCCAAATTTTGATCTTGTTTTTCATTTTTATCCTCACTTTTATGCTGGAAATTATGCCTTGGCCTGTCGGCTTTCAAGGCTTGAGACCAAGCTGGCTCATTCTCGTCTTAGTTTACTGGGCATTAGCTCTACCCAATAAAGTCAGTGTCGGCACAGCATTTATTGCAGGCATTATTTGGGATTTAGTATTAGGATCAATTCTCGGTATTCACTCATTAGTACTTTCTATTGCTATCTATTTTGTGGCGAAATACCATCTTATTTTCCGCAATCTCTCTTTGCTGTTACAAAGTCTAATGATTATTGCTTATATTTCATCTATTCGCCTTGCTATATTTACCATAGAGCTTGTTTTACACAGTGCAGAATTTAATCCTCAAGAGCTTCTAGGGGCTGTAATTAGCGGTATATTATGGGCTTGGATTTTCTTACTTATGCGTCATATTCGCAGAGGCTTGCATTTACGCTAATGAATACGCTTACTTTTGATTTTTCTGATGATTTCCGTCCGCTTTCAGCAAGAATGCGTCCTCGTAACCTTGAGGAATACGTTGGACAAACACATCTTGTTGGTACAGGAAAACCTTTACGCAAGGCGATTGAAGCAGGACACGCTCATTCAATGATTTTTTGGGGTCCCTCAGGTACAGGCAAAACCACCCTTGCAGAAATTATGGCGACCCACCTAAATGCCGAAGTAGAACGCCTATCTGCGGTAACAAGTGGCATCAAAGAGATCCGAGAAGCGATAGAAAAAGCCAAACAAAACCGTCAATCAGGACAACGAACGATGTTATTTGTCGATGAGGTACATCGATTTAATAAAAGCCAGCAAGATGCTTTTTTACCTTATATTGAAGATGGCACAATCATTTTCATCGGTGCAACAACTGAAAATCCGTCCTTTGAGCTTAATAATGCTCTACTCTCTCGAACAAGAACTTATATCCTAAAACCCTTACAAGCAGCCGATATTCTACAAATTTTGCAAAATGCAATCCAAGATAAAGATCGAGGTTTGGGCAGTGAAAATATTGTCTTGCAAGATGATGTACTTCATTTGTTGGCGAATTATGTCAATGGCGATAGTCGCTTTGCCTTGAATTGTTTAGCGTTAATGAATGATATGGCAGAGTCTCACCCTGATGGGAAATATTTCACTCAAACACTGTTAGCCGAAGTACTGGGAGAACGCCAAGCTCGTTTTGATAAAAAAGGCGACCATTTTTACGATCTCATTTCAGCATTGCATAAATCAGTGAGAGGTTCATCTCCTGATGGTGCCCTATATTGGTTTGCTCGTATTTTAAATGCAGGGGGCGATCCGCTCTATGTTGCTCGGCGTTTACTTGCCATTGCTTCTGAAGATATTGGTAATGCCGATCCAAGAGCAATGCAAATCGCCATCGCTGCGTGGGATTGTTATACCCGAGTGGGAGCTTATGAAGGGGAAAGAGCCATAGCTCAAGCCATTATTTATCTTGCCGTTGCCCCTAAAAGTAATGCAGTTTATACCGCTTTTAATGAAGCCAAACGCCTTGTGAAAGAAAATAAGGATTACGATGTGCCTTTGCATTTGCGTAATGCCCCAACTGGACTGATGAAATCATTAGGTTATGGCGAAGAATATCGCTATGCCCACAATGAAACACACGCCTATGCAGCAGGAGAAAATTATTTTCCTCCAGAGCTACGCCACACCACGTTTTACCACCCTTCTGAACGAGGAATGGAAAAGCAAATACAGGAAAAATTACGCTGGCTAAAAACCCTTGATCAAGCAAGCCCAATGAAACGTTATGAAACGGACTGAAATGACACTCGCTGAAAAAAAACGCATAAACAAAGTTCTCCACGCTTTTAGCGAATCAGGCAGCTTAAGTCAAAATATCCAAGGATTTCGCCCTAGACAAGCCCAGATTGAAATGGCACAAGCGGTCAATTCTGCCCTAAATTCTGCAAAAAGTGCCGTGATTGAGGCAGGAACTGGCACAGGGAAAACCTTTGCCTACCTCGTGCCTGCATTACTCTCAGGCAAAAAAACAATTATTTCAACAGGATCAAAAAATCTCCAAGACCAACTGTTTAATCGAGATTTACCCACTATTCAAAAAGCCTTGAGCTATCGAGGAAAAATCGCCCTATTGAAAGGGAGAGCAAATTATCTCTGTCTTGAGCGACTTGATCAGGTAATCGCCATGGGGGTGGTTGGCGATAGATCCGTATTGAGCGATTTAGCTAAGGTGCGAAAATGGCAAGCGAGTACCGCTTCAGGTGATTTAAGCGAATGTATCACTATTAGCGAAGATAGCCCAATCCTGCCACAGCTTGTTTCCAGTACAGAAAGTTGTTTAGGTTCGGACTGCCCGCATTATAAAGACTGCTATGTCGTGCAAGCTCGGCGTAGAGCATTAGAGGCGGATATCGTGGTGGTAAATCACCACCTATTTTGTGCGGATATGGCTGTCAAGGAGAGCGGCTTTGGCGAGTTAATTCCTGATGCTGAATTAGTTATTTTTGATGAAGCTCACCAACTTCCAGATATTGCAACCCAATATTTTGGACAGTCCCTCACTTCACGCCAATTATTTGAGCTATGTAAAGATTGTAACATTGTCTACCGTACCGAATTAAAAGATCTTGCTCAGCTCGGCAAAGTCTCTGATCACTTACAGAAAATCGTGCAAGATTTTCGCCTACTACTCGGCAATAGTCCACAGATACGAGGTAATCTGCGTGAACTTTTTCAAGATCTTAAAGCCGTAGAAGGCTTTACTAGGCTACAAGAAAACATTGATTTACTCAGCGAGATTATCAAAAAATCACTCGGACGATCAGAAACGCTGGACAATATCTTTGAACGTCTTGCTAATATTAAAATAATATTAAAAAAACTGCGTGAAATTCATATTGTTGGATACTGTTATTGGTTTGAGTGCAATGGGCGTTCATTCGGTCTACACCTCACGCCATTAACCGTTGCGGATAAATTCGGTGAGCAGCTAAAAAGCAACAAAACCGCTTGGATATTTACCTCCGCCACCTTAGAAGTGGGCGGAAAATTTGATCACTTCTGCCAGCGATTAGGCATTGAAAACTCAATTTCACTCGTGCTACAAAGCCCATTTGACTATCAAAATCAATCACTGCTATGCGTACCTCGCTACCTACCAGATAGCAATAAAACCCATACCACGACTCATTTAGGTAAAATGCTACAACCTGTGATTGAAGCAAATCAAGGGCGGTGTTTTCTACTCTGCACGTCCTATTTTATGATGCGTGGCTTAGCCGATTTTCTACGAGAACAAAGCCAACTGAATGTATTATTACAAGGCGAAACCAGCAAAAGCCGCCTACTTGAGCAATTTACACAACAACCAAACAGCGTATTAGTGGCTACCCAAAGTTTTTGGGAAGGAATTGACGTACGAGGCAATGCTCTCTCGCTCGTTATCATTGATAAACTTCCTTTTGCTTCACCCGATGATCCACTGCTTAAAGCACGAATGGAAGATTGCAAACTTCAAGGCGGTGATCCTTTCAATGATATTCAACTCCCTGAAGCGGTGATTACATTAAAACAAGGGGTGGGCAGATTGATTCGTGATATTACGGATAAAGGGGCGATCATCATTTGTGATTCAAGATTGGTGATGCGTCAATATGGTGCAACCTTTTTACAAAGCCTTCCGCCATCAACCCGCACAAGAGATCTCAACAAAGTAGTAAATTTTTTAAAGATTGTAAAATAGACGAAAAAACTCAAATTGCATTGATAGGTATTTTTTAGATTATTTTTGCATCATAATACCAGCTTTTTCCAATGGAGTAACATACTATGATAAATAAACCATTTAAAATTTCAATGCTAGCCAGCATTGTCATCTCATACCCAGCAATCGCACAAACAAGCCCTAATTCTAACGTTTCATTTAGCGAAATTCTCAAAACACTTCAAAATAAGGAAAATAAAGGCTTACATCTTGGTATCAATCTGGGTACTCATACTCAAGCTGTCGGCTTGGGTGCTGTTGCGACAGGAAAAAGCTCTATCGCAGTCGGGAACAATACCCTAGCCACGGCCAAAAATCAAACAAAAGCAAGTATCGAACAAAAACATCAAGAAAATGAAGATAATTTAATTGCATTAAAACACCAAGAACAAGAAATTACAACCCTGACTTCAAGCGTTATTCAGTCTCAAATAGCACAGGCTAAAGCCTCTGCGGCACTTGAACGTGTAACACAAAAAAACCAAGAAAAACAACTCGCTAAGGAAGAATGGGACAAACAAAGAACACACTATGAACAAGCATTGCAAAATGCACAACCCTTTTTAAAAGCCCAAGAAGATAACATTGCTGATTTAAACAGCCGCTTGACTGCGGCTAACCGTATTCTTAGTACGCCTGTTCAGCCAGAAGAGGGGAATTTAGACCATACTATTACAGAGTTTAAACAAACGGTTGAACAGGGGACTACTTTAGATTTGCCACGCAGCTTCTATCAAGATTACATACAGACTTACTACAAAGCGGAAGGTGAGTTAAGAAAAAATAGAGAAATAGGGCAAGAGGTAGGATACTATAAGAGTGACTATGACTACGATGAAAATAGCTTTCAATATCACTACCTTGGCACAAATCAAATGCCCGACTATTTTAGAAGTTTAGTTGGGGGATCTAAACCAACTAATTCTTTTGATGATATACGGTTTTTGAATTTTAAAGGTGGTGTAAGTCCTTATCCTTCAGGAATGCTTTTCGGTGTGTACTATACCCTAGAGAAAGAGTTCAAACGAGTTGATAGTACTATCACTGATCCTGAGGATAATTTAGTACTTAAGGGAGAACAAGATCTTGTTAAGAAAGAGGACTGGGAAAAAGCCCAAAAAATAGCACCACAATTTAAGACGGCTTATGAAAAATACTTTGAAAAAGCGACAGATTATTTCTTTAATGAAAATGAGCGAGATAAACTCGTGGATTTCTTGAAGAAAAAAGTGGATTACTACCTGTTATCAAATGAGATAGCCTATTACCAATGGGAATTTGAGCAAGGCGATCAAAAAGGTCAGCAATCTTGGATCGATAAAAAAATTGAAGCTCAAAATAAATATAAGCAAATGGAGAAAGATAACCCTCGATTAGAACTGAATTTTCCAAAAGAAAAAGAAGCTTTTTTCCGTCAATGGGTAAAAGAAAATATCATCAATCTTGAGAAAAAGAACAAAATTGCCGTCGAAAATCTTACCCAAGAATTCGACTCCGCTATTAAATCCTCTCAGCAACAAATTGACGATAAAAAAGCAGAACTTGACGGATTAAAACAAGCGGCAGAGCATGCAAAATCTGTTTTTGAAAATATAAATCCAACAGCAGAAGATTTAGCACAAGCAGAAAAATATAATGACATTACCCAACAACTCCACTCAAAAGAGAGAGAGCTAACCAATAGCCAGCGTAAGCTCGAAGAGATGGTACAAAATTTCCATTATCATGATTTTAACGATTTAGGCGAAAATAATTATGCCATAGGCTCACGGGCGGTTGCGACAGGTAAAAATAATATTGCGTTTGGTACAGAGGCTATCGCCAGTGGTGAAAATGCTATCAGTATCGGTCAAGGTAACATCGTCTCTGGTCATAATAGTGTTGCGATTGGTACCGATAATACCGTCTCTGGCAATAATACTTTTGTGCTAGGCTCAAATATCAACACTACTGCACATAATTCCGTCATACTCGGTGCAAATAGTGAAGCAAACGAAGATAATGTCGTCTCTGTCGGTGCTTTCGGAAGAGAACGAAAAATCGTTAATGTTGCAAATGGCAAAATATCCTCCTCAAGCACTGATGCGATGAATGGCTCACAGCTTTATGCACTAAAGCATAATATCGCTAAATACTTGGGTGCTGGTGCCGCTGTCAGTGCCGATGGTACGACGATTTCAGCACCAAACTACAACATTAATCACGCTTTGACTGGACAGTCTTACACTTACCAAAACGTAGGCTCTGCTCTTAAGGCATTAAATCAAAATAACCAATATTTGTCACAGCTTATTGCAGATAACTATCAAGAGCTGACACAGAAGATAAACAACCTGCGTAAAGATAGCTATGCTAATGCCGCTGCCTCTCACGCTGCTGCGACCTTACCACAAGCCTTTATACCTGGTAAAAACTTTATGGCAGTCAGCAGTGCGACCTTTCGTGGTGAAACTGGCTATGCAATTGGATTTTCTCGCATTTCGCAAAGCAATCGGTTTATCATAAAAGGGCATACCGCAGGCGATAGCCGTGGTAATTTCGCCATAGGTGTTGGAACTGGGTTCCATTGGTAATACGATTTTAATAACCAAACTCAAACTATAATCAAATCTATCCCTATTAATCGCTATCCAAACCGATTTTTAGGGACTACTCGTCTTTGAGATGCTTGCAAATTACATTTGGTATAAATCCTTTTTGCACTTAAAATGCCTACCTTAAAATGTTAAAAACCTGATGCTAGAGACCTTAATATGTCAAAACAGATTTTCTCGATTGAAAAAATGACAGTAGATCAATCGACTTGGCAAACCTTCAAACGTCTATGGCCAATGATTTCCACCTTTAAGTTGGGCATTATCGTGGCAATGGTTGCAATGATTTTCAATGCAGCAGCAGATGCTTATTTAATCACAATGCTAAAACCGCTGATTGATGAAGGATTTGGGCCACATTCTGATCGGCAATTTCTGAAAACAATGGCATTTATCGTAGTCGGCTTAATTTTTTTACGAGGACTGACCAGCTTTACTTCAAGTTATTGCCTTTCTTGGGTATCTGGCAAAGTAGTAATGACAATGCGACAACGAGTATTCAAACACTTAATGTTTATGCCTGTTACCTTTTTTGACCAAAATGCCTCAGGAAAACTGCTTTCTCGGATTACCTACGATTCTGAACAAATTGCCGCTTCCTCAGCCAGTGCATTGCAAAGTGTGGTACGAGAAGGGGTTTATATTTTATTTCTCGTCACGACGATGTTTTATTATAGTTGGCGATTATCGTTAGTCCTGTTTATCATTGGACCTGTCATTGCCATATTAATCCGCCTTGTCTCAAAACGGTTTAGAAATTTGAGTCGCAATATGCAAGAATCTATGGGGAATATGACAGAAAGTGCCGAACAAATGTTACGAGGACACAAAGTGATTCTCTCTTTTGGTGGGCAGCAAGTAGAAGAAGCTCGCTTTAATCATACAAGTAACGATATGCGACGCAAGGGAATGAAAATGGTCGCTGCGGAAGCGATTGCAAACCCAATTATTCAAGTGATTGCCTCCCTCGCACTGGCAGTGATACTTTTTGTTGCAGGCTCGCCTGAAATTATTGGCAACAGCCTTACTGCTGGCGAATTTGCCGCCGTCATTGGGGCATTAATGGGGATTTTACGCCCACTTAAAACCCTGACCAATGTAAATGCTCAATTTCAGCGAGGAATGGCAGCCTGTCAAACACTCTTTACGCTCTTCGATTTACCAAGCGAAAAGGATAACGGCACTTTCCAAACTGAGCGAGCAGTCGGAGATTTACGCTTTGAAAATGTAAATTTCACCTATTCTGGCAAGGAACAACCAACACTCAAAAATATTTCTTTTGAGCTACCTGCTGGCAAAACCATTGCTTTAGTTGGACGTTCAGGTTCTGGTAAGTCCACCATTGCAAGCTTAATCACTCGTTTTTATGATGTTGATAATGGCACAATTTATTTAGATGGACGAAATATTCAAGATTACCGTTTAAATAATTTAAGAGAGCAATGTGCAATTGTTTCTCAACAAGTCCATTTATTCAATGATACGATTGCCAATAATATCGCTTATGCCGCCACTGAAAAATATAGCCGAGAACAAATTGAGGCAGCCGCACAAGCGGCCTATGCAATGGAATTTATTGCAAAAATGCCTCTTGGATTAGATACCGTCATTGGCGAAAATGGTGTAAATCTTTCAGGCGGACAACGCCAACGTTTGGCGATTGCTCGTGCATTATTGCGTAACTCACCTGTACTTGTGCTAGATGAAGCGACTTCTGCATTAGATACTGAATCAGAAAAAGCCATTCAGCTTGCACTGGACGAATTGCAAAAAGATCGTACGGTTATTGTCATTGCTCACCGTCTTTCCACCATTGAAAAAGCAGATGAAATCCTTGTTATTGAGCAAGGGCAAATTATCGAACAGGGTTCACACGCTGATCTACTTACCAAAGGTGGGGCTTATAAACAACTACATAGCCTACAATTTGGCGAAGCAAAATAAAGCACAATGTTACTCCTAAGCCTCCGATAACTCACTACGCTTACTAAGCAAACTATCGGAGGTTTAGGGAGATACCTAGCCGAATTTTATTTCCTATTCCTCTCTTATTTTTTACAGCTATTTTTTATTCTAATAAAAAAGGATCATTCCAAAGTTCTTCTAAAAATGACATAAACGCCTCTCTCTCCTCCCCTTTAAATCCTGAAACATCAAAGCCTGATGAGCTTGAGAAGCGAATTTTTACCTGAACATCACTAAATTTTTCCTCAATCCGTTCTGGTAATATTTTGTCCAAATGCTCCATCATCTCCATTTGTGCAGCCAATTTCTTACTATCTCGTTCTTTTACAAACCGAATATCAACAATTTTCATTTCTCTCCCTCATCAAAAACTGTTTATAAAAACAGTATAACAAATCCTAAATAACTGGCAATACATACAGTGATTTAATTTTTAAATTAATAGAGAGATTTTCAAAAAAGAAAGACTAAGTGGTGAAAAATTAAAAGGATTGAGTTGCAATACCGTACTCAATCCTTCAAATAGCTGTCTAACTTTTTGCGGTCAGATTAAAAAAGTGAAAAACGCAACACACTACCACTCGTAGTTTATCCCCGCTCCTCCACTCACATCGCCTCCGCTTAACGCAAAACCTGCCCTCGCAGAAAAACCTTCATTCACTCGATAACCCGTACCTATCGCTAATGC
>NZ_SLXJ01000004.1 GCF_004345745.1 Nicoletella semolina
AGCCGTGATTATCAAGTCGAGTTTGACCTGTTGAGACAGAATCAAGGGAGATATTACGGTTAAGGGTGATTTCAACGGTGTTATCTTTTGCTTTGGTGGTGATATTGCTATCACCGTTTAGGCTGAGTGTGCTACCAAGTTTTTGGGATTGAGTGTTACCATTGTCAGCAGCAAAGGTTAAGCCTTGGTTATTGACGGTCGTGTGGGCATCGACGCCTTTTTCAATATCGTTTTTGGTTGTATCAGCCAAATCAATTTGATAGTCAGTCACCAGTGTACCGTCTACTTTTTCAGGCTTTGCTTTATCGACAGTGAGAGCAGGAGCAGCAGAGACTGTGGAGGCGGTGATTTTTTCAATAATGGTTTTAGCGATAGAATATAGCTGGCTACCGTTAATTGCATCAGTAGATTGTTCAGAGACTTCACCTGGCGCCACAAATTTAAGCTGGCGTGTGAAGTCAGGGCGACCAAATGAGACGATGTGTCCACTGTTTTTGATAGCACCAAAGAAGTTGTTGAAGGTGTAGTCGTCAATTTTAGCGTTATTGATTGCTTTTGCATCAGTGGTAGAGGAATATGCTCCGATAGCAACAGAATGTTTTAATGTTGCTTGAGCATTATAACCAATCGCAGAGGCGTAGTCGGATTGAGCAGTTGCTCTTCCTCCAAGAGCAAGTACGCCAATGCCATTGCCAGAAGTACGAGAGCCTAAGAGTACGCCATCTGTGCTATTACCTTGAAGATGAGCAAAGGAACCAATAGCGATAGAGTTAAAACTATTTAAGCTGTTTCGAGCATCATAACCAAAGACAAGTGATCGATATGCATTAGCTTGGGCATAACTACCCAAAGCGATGGCATCAATGTAAGAAAAGGTATTTTGCCCGAAAGAGAGTGAGTTTCTATAAGCAAAAGCAAATTTACCGATGGCAATTGCATCATTATGAACAGCCATGGTACCACGTCCTAGGACAATGGTATCACGGTCTAATGCTTTTGCATTACGACCAGCTGCGATAGCGTCTTGTTTATCGGCAAGAGCGTTATAACCAAAAGCCATCGCGTAGTTTGAATAGGCTTTTGCACGGCTACCAAGAGCGATAATGCTATTTCCATTACCCGTAGTAAAGTCCCCTAAGAGAACACCGCCTTTACCTTGGCCTTGAAGATTAGCAAATGAACCAATAACAACGGATCTTCTATTATCTGAACCATTAAAAGCATTGTATCCTAAAACAATAGAACGGTATGCATTAGCTTGAGCGTAGCTCCCTAAAGCGATGGAATCTGTGTAGGAAAATGTACTTGTACCGAATGCAAGGGAACTTCTGTAAGAAAAGGCATCCTTACCGATTGCGATAGCGTTATAATAATTCGACACAGCACCATTACCCAATGAAATAGTGCCACTATACAGTGATCTAGAAGAGTAGCCAATTGCGATAGTATTATGATCAGCTGCACCAGAATTATGGCCAAGAGCGATGGCGTTATTGCCATATGTGTATGATTCTTGACCAATAGCTATGGCGTTATTCCCATTTTCACCCGCATTCGATTCATCTCCTAGTGCAATAGAATTATTTTGTGCATAGGAAGATAATCCATATGCTATATCACTTTGTCTAATAGTTGTACCTGCTTTATTACCATTATTTGGTGTTGATTGTGCATTTGATGATGAAATTATTGATAAAATTGCAAAAATAGCTAAAGAAATAGGATTGATTAGTTTAGAAGGCGAGGAGAGAATACTGGACTGACTGACTGACTGACTGACTGACTGACTGACTGACTGACTGACTGACTGACTGACTGACTGACTGACTGACGTTTATCTACGGAGGTTGTCGATTTTACTGCACAACGGGCGAGTTCAGAGACAACGACCCAAGATTGGCTTGCCGAATGAAAAACGACCTTAAATATTTTATTCATAGGGGTTTCCTTAATATTAAATAACATTGAAAATACTGAATGGCACTTGGCACTTGGCACTTGGCACTTGGCACTTGGCACTTGGCACTTGGCATTATAATGTATTTTGTGTAGAAAATAGAATAGAAAAATAAGAAAAACGCTATAAAAACAAACCGCCCTAAAAGTTTTTGGGGGGCGGTTTTGAATCAATAAGTTGTTTATAACTATCTAGAGGTGAGTATATTTGCCAATGTTTTTATACCAATTCCTGTCGCACCCACTGCCCATAAATCATTGGCTGTTTTACGAAACGTCGCAGAACAGTCAATATGTAGCCATTGTTGTTGATAGTTTTCAACAAAATAAGATAAAAATGCGACCGCTACACTTGCACCTGCTGGTGTAGGAATTGTGCCAGTATTTGCAATATCAGCAAAATTAGAGCGAATTTGTGAACGATGGAAATGATCAAATGGTAGTCGCCAAAATAGCTCATTTTCTTTTTTGGCCGCATCAAGAAGCTCTTTGACCAACTGATCGTCCATAGAAAGTACAGAGTGGTAGTCATTACCTACTGCAACCTTCGCCGCTCCTGTTAAAGTTGCACAATCAATGATTAATTGAGGTTTTTGTTTATCGGCATCAATTAAGCCATCAGCTAAGACTAAACGCCCTTCTGCATCGGTATTCAACACTTCTGCCGTCACGCCATTTCGATAAGTAATAATATCACCGAGTCTAAATGCATTGCTGCTAATCATATTTTCTGCACAGCACAGATATAGTTTAACACGTTGTTTTAAGCCACGCGCAATCGCAAGCCCCAACGAACTTGTTGCCAATGCTGCACCGCCCATATCTGCACGCATTGTAGACATACCTTCACTGCTTTTAATGCTATACCCACCCGTATCAAAAGTGATTCCTTTGCCCACTAAACAAGCTAGTACAGGAGCTTCTGATTGCCCAGTTGGATTAAAATCAAGTTGTAACATTGCAGGAGGATTTGCCGAGCCTCGTCCAACTGTCCAAATACCGTGATAACCTTTTTCTTTTAATGCCTCTCCAGAAATAATTTCAAATGAAACCTTACCTTCGCCAGCATACTTATCTGCCTGTTGTTGAATAAATTCTGTCGCTCTTTGAGCTAATATTTCAGGGGTAAGTGTTTCAGCGTGTTCGTTAATTAAATTGCGAGCAAAAACTGAACAAGCTAAACGTGCATCAAATTCCGCTTGATCGCAGCCTAAGCTTGGAAAAATAACATTACCTGCATTTTTTACACTGATAAAGCCCTGTTGGAATGCCCAGCATTGCTCTATTCCCCACCCTTCACCAACAAGCTCTACTTCACTAATGCCTTGCCCCTTAATTTTACGAGCTGCTTTTTGAATGGTATTAAGCTCATCTTGTTGAAGGTGAATTTGGATAGTTGAATTGTCTGCGGAAATAATGGCACTTTTCCCCCAAGCTTTAGGGGCAGGTTGTTGAGAAAGTGTAATTTTCATTGTTGTCATAGGAAATCCTTATTAATTTATAGATAAAAGCGGTCATATTCTAACAATTTTTTGCAAAATTATCTTTTTTGGGGAATAAAAAAGCTGAATTATCAACGATTATTCCGAATGTTGTTTTAACAATTCAACGCAACTAAGGCTGCTTATCATCAAGTTGTAAAGGCAAGATTAAGCTTAGTGGGCGTTGTTTTAAAATTTGTTTTATGGATTTGGCAATATTGCTCCAGCTTTGAATTTCTGTACCTAGGGAACGCAATGCTATCCAAAGAGTGAGAGAGAAACTCACAATTAGGTTGATAGAGCCAATCATTAGTACAAAAATGAGGTATTGCAAAAAGACGGCTATCGGTAAATCACCACTTATTCCAGCATAACCAAGATTGGCTGAAGAGAGAGCGACGTGTCGAACATCAAGCGGCAGTCCTGTTAGGTAGCCTATTATGCTTGTGAGACCTAACATAAAGCCAAAGCAGGTATTCCCCATTATTGAGCCGAAGTTTTGGTGTATGTACTCAGCGAAACGTTCACGAGTAGAGTCGGACATTATTCGTTTTAGTAGTGGGTGTTCACGCAATCGCATTCTGATATTGAGGTAATTGCATCGGTTATCGAAATAGCCTGAAATGATCCCTGCACAAAATAGCCAAATACCTGCTATGGCAGCAAACCAGAGGGTGCCTTTGGTTGGATTAAGACTGTTTAATTGGTAATCAATTTCGGATTGGCTTAAAAACGGTGTGCCAGTGTAATAGCTATAGATTAAGGCAACCAATGCCGACAGGCTAGCTGCAACGGAGATGTTGCCCAATACGGCAGCACTTTGTGAACGGAATACATCAATTAGCAGTTGAGCTAGCTTCATTTCGAGTGCTCGTCCTTGTGGTGTTTTTTTGACAGCTTCTGCAAATCGAGAAGCGGTCATTGCAGGCTGTTTGGTTGCAACGGTGAAATGCAACATAAAAATGATGATAAAACCAAGACTATAGTTAAGTGATTCTGCTAGCCCTTTCCAAATTTCATTTTCTATCGTGCTACCGATGTAAACTTTAATCAATGCCATTAAAGCGATAAATATACCGCCAGCCGCCGCAGAGTAGAACATATTGAAGTACTCTTTTTTGGTACGGGTAATGTAATGTTCTCCGTGATCGCTAGTATTTTGTGTAATGCTGCGTGCTAACATTTTTACACTTTGCTTCCATAGTTTAGATACGCTGTGCTGGTTAGCGGAAGCTGTGGCGAGATCTTTTGTGAGTAATAAAATGCGGCGAGGCAGAAAGCGATTGGACTCAAATACGCTCATTAAACGTGCAAGACGAGTTAATGTTTGTTTGAGGCGTTCAAGCAGATAGGCTGCATCAAGAGATGATCCTTTGGTAGAACCTTTCTTTTGTAACCGTTCAATCAGCTTTTCACATTGTGTAAACATCACGTGGAGATGGTTACTGTCAAATGTTTGGTTATGCTGTTGTGCATATAGCCAGTTTGTAACTTCACGTTGCAGTGCGACAAATGGACTATCACGTTCTAGGAGCTGCGGATCAAGACGCATTAATTCAGGTTCGATATCTTCTGCGGCAATCCAAATCGCTAGCATTTCGATGGCAAATAAGCCTTCGTAACGTAGGTGGTTATTTACCGTTTCACGATCATGTTCAGTGGTGTGGCGTCGAAGTAGATTTAATAGCATATCCCATTGTCGAGTTGGGATACTATTAAGCCAATGTGTATCATTTTTGTCGTGAAATAGGAGGAAGAAAATATCACGTAAGTCATTTACGTTTTTAAATGATGGATTCATTTTTTCATAAATGCGATTGCGTAGTTCTCGCCCAAAGCCTGCACGTCCAAGAATGCCACAACTGATAAAGAGTGGGTAAAGTCGCATACCGCAAAACCAGTCGCATAATTGACTTGCGAGCTGTTTCCCAAGCGATTTATTGGTTTTTAAAAGTCGAATAATAAATTGTACTCGAGCAGAAATTTCACTTTCTGGGCTGTTTCGTAACCATTCACAAAGTGTATTAAGCAGTTCAAATATTTGGTTGTTCGCTAATTTTGCTTCAATAAAGCTGATTACGTCAGTGGTATGGTGAATTTGCATTTTTGTTTTCAAAATAGCTCCTAAGACCTAAGAAGTAGTGCTTAAATGGTTATTGTTGCCACATCATAAAACCGATACGGTGATTTGCAAAGATACGGCGTTTGAGACGGTGAATGCGTAAAATACGCCGAGCTTTGTTACTACTAAGGCGTTTAACTTTCTGTTTTAATTTGCGTTTTCTACGTAACATTTGTGTTCCTTTGTACAATTTTGTTCAATGTTATAGATATTTTATTTTGTTTCTTGAGATATTTGTTCTTTAATGCGTAAATGTTGAGTGAGAATATTGTAATAGCGGCGAATATTTTCCACATATTGAAAAGCCTCAAAGCCACGAGCATAGCCATATTTTAATTGTGTATAGTAGCGTTTTTCCGCCAGTAGAGGGAGATTTCTTTTTACATCTAACCAATTATTAGGATCGCCTCCCAATTGTCGAGTAAGACGGCGAGCATCAAGCAAATGTCCCATTCCCATATTGTACGCGGCAAGCCCAAACCAAATGCGATCTTCGGGCAAGATAGATTGCGGTAGCTGGCTCATTAATAGATGCAAATATTCCGATCCTGCTTGAATGCTTTGTGCAGCATCGGTACGATCGGTAATGTTCATTCTTGCAGCTGTATCACGGGTAAGCATCATTATGCCACGAACGCCTGTTGGAGACGTAGCATTTGGATCCCAATGAGATTCCTGATAAGCAATTGCAGCCAGCATTAGCCAATCTAGATTTCCTTGATATTTCTCAAATAGAGATTGATATTGAGGTAATGTTGATTCTATTGAGCGTAAGAATGTTTGAGTATCGACATAATCGAAACGGTTTAGGTGGTTAAAATATTTTTCTTCAATGCGTGCAAGTAAGCCTGTTTCGTGGACTTGGTTCATAAAGGCTAGCACAGCACCTTGCAGTTCACTGTATCCATTATTGGGTAGATACCAAACAACGGGTACTTCGTCGGTTAAATCAAACCCAATGGCAATATCAGGTTTAATATGTTGAGCGGCTGAAACATCAACCGAAACCGCTACAGTATAAGGAATCGTGCCATCAGCAACTTTAAATAATAGCTCTTCTTGGGTGAATTGCCCTGCAACCTTCCAGTTTAATTTGGGATATTTCTTTTGTAGCTGTTGTAAAATAGGGATTACAGCAGAACCTGTAGGAACGACTAACTCCGATTGTAGTTCCTCTAACTTGTATGGACGTTGTGTTCCTTTGCGATATACAACCTGCCAAGAGGCAGAATAATACTTAGGACCAATATTAAATTGCTGTGCTTGTTCTGTTTGATAAAGTAAACCTGCAGCAGCAATATCAATTTGATTGCTCTTTAATGCTGAAAATAATTCCTCACTGGTTTTGAAAGATTTAATTTTAAGATCAACTTGCATAAAATCAGCAAAAGCACTCGTAAGATCATACTCAATCCCTGTAGTACCGTCATTGCCAATGAAATAGAACAGAGGGTGATTAATCATACCAACTTTGACTATTTTACGTTGTTGTATCTGTGTGTAACGATTTTCCTCTGCTTGCATAGCTTGCTGCCAAGGCGAGACCATATCCCAAGCCCATAGCAAGAGTGCGATACTGATGACTAATCGAATGATTAAACCTTTCACTTTGTTTATCTCTCTGATTTGCTTTTTCTCTGAATAGAAGGATTATAATAGAAATCGATATAACTAAGCCCTTATCAAACCATTTTCTCTTTATCAAAGAAGGAATAAGGGATATTCATCAATAAACCAATTCAATGATTGCAATTATTTTGTGAAATCTGACCGCTCGCAAGCGGTTCATTACACATCATTTTTTGCAATTTATTGATTTTTGAACAGTTTATTGCTCACTAAAACTTGTGCATTATTCAGGTAAAAAACCACCACTTTGGTGAGCCCAAAGTTTAGCATACACACCATTTAGTTTAAGCAATTCCTCGTGTGAACCTTGCTCAACAATTTCGCCTTTATCCAACACAATTAATCTATCCATTGCCATAATCGTTGATAAACGATGAGCAATTGCCACAACTGTTTTTCCCTTCATTAACTCAGTTAGATTTTCTTGAATTGCTCCCTCAACTTCCGAATCCAACGCACTGGTTGCTTCATCAAGCAGCAAAATTGGAGCATCTTTTAACATCACTCGTGCAATGGCGATTCTTTGGCGTTGTCCACCCGATAGCTTGACACCACGCTCACCAACGTGAGCATCAAACCCAACTCTGCCTTTTGCATCTTGTAGATGAGGAATAAAATCAACAGCTGCCGCACGCACAACAGCTTGTTGCATTTCTTCCTCTGTAGCCGTTGGGCGACCATACATCAAATTTTCTCGTACAGAACGATGTAGTAGAGAAGTATCTTGGGTTACTAACCCAATTTGTGAACGGAGGCTTTCTTGTGTAATTTCATTGATATTTTGTCCGTCTATGCGGATACTTCCTTTTTGAATATCATAAAAGCGTAATAACAAGTTGGTAAGTGTTGATTTTCCAGCTCCACTTCGTCCAACGAGCCCCACTTTCTCGCCTGAACGAATAGTGAGTTCAAAGTTTTTAAGGAGAGGCTTATTCGGATCATAGGCAAAATCAACATTCTCAAATTTGATTTCGCCCTGACTGACGATAAGCGGTTTCGCAAGCGGTTTATCTACAACAGTATGCGGTTTGGAAAGCGTTCCCATTCCATCTTGTACCGTACCTAGATTTTCAAATAGACCTGCAAATTGCCACATAATCCATTGTGATAAGCCCTTTACTCGTAATGCCAAAGCAGTTGATGTTGCAATGGCTCCTGCACTTGCCTCACCAATAGACCAAAGCCATAAGCCAATACCTGCAGTAGAGAGAATTAATACAATACTGGTAAAATAAGTTAAAGTTTCAATGGTTGTTACTAAACGCATTTGTTTATGTACGGTAACCATAAACTCTTCCATTGATTCCTTGGCATAACGTGATTCACGATTGTCGTGAGAAAATAGCTTAACCGTTGCGATGTTAGAGTAAGCATCAGTAATACGCCCTGTCATTAAACTACGAGCATCGGATTGTTCTTGAGCTGCTTTAGATAATTTAGGTACAAAAATAGCGATGATTAAGGCTAATGAAATAACCCACGCAATAAAAGGCAAAAAGAGCCAACCATCTAGCTGAAATAAAATAATACTCGCAGTGGTAAAATACACCAGCGTATAAACTAGCATATCCGCACAAGTCATAATGACATCTCGCACAGCCAAAGCAGATTGCATTACTTTAGCCGAGACACGCCCTGCAAATTCATCTTGGTAAAAGCTCATACTTTGTCCAAGCATCAAACGATGAAAATTCCAACGCAATCGCATTGGAAACACACCTTGCAAACTTTGGAAACGAACAAGACTCCCCAAATGCACAAACAGCACACTTGATAAAGCGACCAAAAACATTGCAACAATCGACCAGCCTTTTTCACGCCATAGCTCCGCAGGAGAATAATGATTGAACCAATCAACTAATTCACCCACATATTGAAAAAGTAACGCCTCAACTACGCCAATGCCTGCCACAAAAATGATCAGCAACAGCAAATAAAATCGAATACCTTTTGTTGCATCAAGAATAAAGGGAATTAACCCTGCTTTCGGCGTGCGAGGAGGATCATTGGGGTAAGGTTCGACACGTCTTTCAAACCACTCAAAATATTTCTTAAACATTATTCACCGCTCCTAAAAATAAAAGGACATTAATGATTTATGTCATAACGTCCTATATATTTTATTCTTCAATATAGATTAGATTAAAAAATAATTGTATGGGCGTACTGCACACGCCCTCTCAAGTCTTCCTCCCACTCCTGTAACGCACTTACTGAATAATAGGTGAGAAAGGTAAAGCAGGGTAAAAATTTTTAGCTTATTTTACTGCCTGAATGGGGTTATTTGTTCAAAATTTTATTTAATTCTGCACTGACTGCTTCAACAGATTGCGTGCCGTCTAAACGGTGATAAACGGTGTTACCAGCTTCGGCTTCAGCTGTGTAATAAGCAATCAACGGTTTAGTTTGTTGATGATAAATTGATAAGCGATCTAATACCGTTTCTGGTTTGTCATCTGGGCGAATAATCAAATCTTCGCCTGTAACATCATCTTTGCCTTCAATCTTAGGCGGGTTGTATACAGTATGATAAGTTCGACCTGATGGCTGGTGTACACGGCGACCGCTCATTCGTTCAACAATTACTTCATCAGATACATCAAATTCCAGCACAAAATCAATTTTTACATTCGCTTCTTTCAATGCATCAGCCT
This sequence comes from Nicoletella semolina, assembly GCF_004345745.1. Lineage (GTDB taxonomy): Bacteria > Pseudomonadota > Gammaproteobacteria > Enterobacterales > Pasteurellaceae > Nicoletella > Nicoletella semolina. The sequence goes on from NZ_SLXJ01000004.1 coordinate 9,843, forward strand.
GAGGAATAGTACGAGGAAAGCCATCAAGTAAAAAACCTTTTGCACAATCTGGTTGCGAGATACGAGCTTTAACTAATGCAACGGTCAATTCATCAGGAACTAATTTGCCTTCGTCCATCAATGCTTTTGCTTGTTTGCCTAATTCTGTTCCTTCTTTTATTGCTGCTCGGAACATATCGCCAGTAGAAATTTGCGGTATGCCGAATTTGTTCATAATAAATTGAGCTTGCGTACCTTTACCAGCACCTGGTGCACCTAATAAAATAATTTTCATAATAACCTCATCTTTATTCAATTGTTAAAATAAATAGTGAAAAGAAAACGAGCTACCTTAGCGATAACTGCGTTAAATTGCAAATGTAATGCCTATATTAGTTTGTTTTAGGTACTATTAGGCACTTTGATAACCGTTTGGATTATTTTTTTGCCAATTCCAAGTATCTTTCATCATTTGAGTGAGATTTCGTTCAGTCTTCCAACCCAATTTTTCGAGTGCTTTTTGTGGTGCAGAATAGCAAATAGGAATATCACCTGCACGCCGTTCAACGAGCTTATAAGGTACGCTAATACCATTGGCCGTTTCAAATGCTTTTAACATATCTAGCACAGAATAGCCCACTCCTGTACCAAGATTATAAACGTGGAAACCTGCATCACCTTGATGTTTTTCTAACGCTTTTAAATGCCCAACGGCAAGATCCACAACGTGAATATAATCACGCACACCTGTACCGTCGTGTGTATCGTAGTCGCTTCCAAAGATGGAAAGTTGCTCCAATTTTCCGACCGCTACTTGGCTAATATAAGGCAATAAATTATTAGGTATACCATTTGGATCTTCGCCGATTAGTCCACTTTCGTGAGCTCCAACAGGATTAAAATAACGCAATACCACGGCACTGAACGTAGAATAAGCCCTAACCGTATCCGCTAATATTTGTTCAACCATATATTTTGAACCGCCATAAGGGCTAGTAATATTGCCCACAGGACAATTTTCTGTAATTGGGATTTCCTGTGGATCGCCATAAACCGTTGCCGATGAACTAAATACCAAATTATGAACACCGGCTTTAAGCATTTCTTCTACGAGTATAATTGAGCCTGTAACATTATTTTGGTAGTAATGAAGTGGTTTTTTAACACTCTCACCTACGGCTTTTAGACCTGCAAAATGAATAACAGAATCAATGGTATTTTGTGCAAAGATTTTTCGTAGCATCTCTCGATCTAAAATATCACCCTGATAAAATTTTATTGATGTTCCTGCGATCTTTTGCACTCGATCTAAGGAAATTGGCGAAGCATTCGATAAATTATCTAATACTACAATCTCTTTGTTAGCATTTAATAATTCAACAACAGTATGTGAGCCAATGTAGCCTGCTCCTCCAGTCACTAAAATTGCCATTTCAATGCTCCTTAATAGTTAATTTAATCGTGAATTCTAAAATTAGAACTTATATCCTCGGTGTAAAGCTACGATGCCCGCACTTAAGTTATAGTAATCGACTTGCTCAAATCCTGCTGCTTCCATCATTAACTTTAAATCTTCTTGTTTTGGGTGCATTCGAATAGATTCTGCAAGGTATCGATAGCTTTCACTGTCATTAACGACAATTTCGCCTACTTTTGGCAGAATATTAAAAGAATAAAAATGATAAAGCTGGCTAATAGGAGCAATAACAGGTTTTGAAAATTCCAAGACTAATAGACGCCCACCTGGTTTTAGCACACGAAACATTGAACGCAACGCCTTATCTTTATCTGTTACATTACGCAGCCCAAAACTGATAACAATACAATCAAAACTATTCTCAGCAAAAGGTAAGGATTCTGCATTTGCTTGAACATAGCTGACATTGCTGACTACACCTAAATTACGCAATTTTTCACGTCCAACTTCAAGCATTGAACGGTTAATATCCGCTAAAACCACTTCTCCAGTCTGCCCAACAATACGAGAAAATTTAGCGGTAAAATCGCCTGTACCTCCCGCTAAATCAAGCACTTTCTGTCCTTTACGAACGCCACTGCAATCTACTGTAAAACGCTTCCATAATCGATGAATACCAAAAGAGAGCAGATCATTCATTAAATCATATTTATCCGCCACACTGTGAAAAACATTTGCAACGAGCTGTTGCTTTTGCTCTTTAGCGACCATTTTAAAACCAAAATGGGTTGTGGTTTGTCCATCGGTAACCTTTGATTGATGGGAAGAAACGCTCGACGGACAGGTTGCATTTAGCTCAAATTGAGAAGATGAGGTATCTTGACACATAATAAAAAATCTCACATAAAATTTGATATACCATAACAAAAAAGCGGTCTGATTTCCTTAATATTTTGCAAAATCTGCTAAGATAGCCTCTAGTCTAAGATGGGAGCCAAACACAAAAACCTGATGAAAGAGGAAAACAGAATGAGAACGGTTATTTTTTATTTAACTCAAGACGGTCAGACAGAAAAAATCGCTTATAAAATTGCTGCAGAATTAGGAAATTGCAAGCTCGTTTCACTTCGAGAGCAGCCCAACTTTCCCCATGAAGAACTGCTTGAATTTGACAAAATTGTGATCGGTGCATCAATCCGATATGGACGCTTTGATCCTTTACTGGAAAAATTTATCGCCCAACACCAAGGCTTATTGAATCAGAAAAGTTCTGCATTTTTTAGCGTTAATCTGACCGCTCGCAAAAGTAATCGTAACACACCTAAAACCAATACCTATACTCGTAAACTACTCGCTCGTATTCAATGGCAACCTTCTTTAATTGCCGTGATTGCAGGAGCATTGCGTTATCCTCGCTACCATTGGTTTGATCGAATAATGATTCAATTTATTATGAAAATCACTGGCGGTGAAACAGATACACAAAAAGAGGTAGAGTATACGGATTGGCAACAAGTGGCTACGTTTTCAGAACAGATTAGCCAGCTTCCTTGATTACCAAACAAAATAGAGGGAGCTGGGAGAAGTATACTAGACGTAAATCAGATTAAAAGCATTATACATTTTTGAGCCATATATTATAATTATGCGACTATTTTTGATAGGTATTTACTATTAGGGGAAAAATATGAGTATTTTAAAAGAGTTTCGTGAATTTGCAGTAAAAGGTAATGTCGTTGATTTAGCCGTTGGTGTGATCATCGGCGGTGCATTTGGTAAAATCGTCTCATCACTGGTCAATGACATTATTATGCCACCGATCGGCTGGCTAATTGATGGAGTTGATTTTAAAGATCTTGCGATTGTTATCCAAGAAAAGCAAGGCGAAGCCGAAGCTGTATTACTCAAATACGGTGCATTTATCCAAAATGTCTTTGACTTCTTAATTATTGCTGCAGCGGTATTTGCAATGGTAAAATTGATTAATAACCTCAAAAAATCATCAGAGCCTGAAAAAGAAGAGCCGAAGCCAGTAGAACTTAGTACTGAAGAACAGTTGCTTACTGAAATTCGTGATTTACTAAAAAAGAGTAATTAAAAACAGCAAGTTGCGATAAGAATAAGTGATTTCACCTCTTTGCTCTCAGTTCATCTGGGAGCAAATTGTGTGGGGGCAAACTCATTTATCATCAGAAAAGTGGCTACTGGCTAAAAGCGATCAGGTAAATTTTTTAGCATTTCGCCCCAAATTTTAGTAGTGTGTTGGCGGTTTTCTACCATATACTGGTGAGCAAGCTGTGGATCTTTATTGGCACAAGCCGACAATAGCTTATGATAAAACTGGCGAGTAACTTGACGAGCTTCAGCATCGCTGAAAAAGAGAGTTGCGACTTGGTGATAAAGTGCTTTAAAACTATTAAGAATAAGACCATAAATCGGCTTTTCTGCCACAAAAGTGAATCGGCGATAAAGTTGATAATCAAATTCCGCAAAAGCGATTGCACTATCTTCGAGAGAGCCAAGATCTGCAAATAATTTTTCGCAGGCTTTGGAATCGAAACGCACCGCTTCTGGAATGTAATATTCTGCCATTCTAGTGCGTAAAGAAACAACATTGGCAATAATCATTGGTTGGGACGCTTTATCAAGCCGAATTAAGGTACTGATAATATTAGGGCCACCTGTTTCCCAAATATCATTCACTTTCGTCGCTTTACCGTGCTGAATACTTAACCAACCATCTCGTGCTAAACGGTGCAGAACTTCCCTTAATGTAGTTCGAGTAATGCCAATGATTCGAGCCATTTCCCTTTCTGAAGGCAAATCCGAACCCGCAACAAAATGCTTATTCCAAATACTTTTGACAATGTACTCCTCCGCCAATGCCGCAGGGCTTTGTGAGGTTAAAAGATTAGATTTATCCATTGTTATATTCCGTTATTCTGTTCAATTAAGGGGAAAAATTGTATAAAAAACACAAAAGTGTGATGTGGTTATCAAAAATGACACTCTTTTTCTAGAACTTTATCAGTTTATATTATCGTTCAATCTAAACTATATTACAATCAAGCTAGGTTTTTCTATGTTTTTATCTTGGAGTGAACTAATATGAGCAACATAACTGGCTTGTTTAAAAATTTTCTAGGTTGTACCCCACGATGGTACAAGCTCTGCATTTTAGCATTTTTGGTAATAAATCCTGTTATTTATTTTTTGGTTAGTCCCTTTGTTGCAGGCTGGTTATTGGTTGCAGAATTTATTTTTACGTTGGCGATGGCATTAAAATGTTACCCTCTTCAACCAGGTGGATTATTAGCGATTGAAGCTGTAGCCATTGGAATGACTAGTCCACACCATATTAAACAGGAAATTCTAGCTAATTTTGAAGTTTTACTGTTATTGATGTTTATGGTGGCGGGTATCTATTTTATGAAGCAATTGCTACTCTATATTTTTACCAAGCTCATTATTTTTATTCATTCTAAAAAAATGCTCTCGTTGGCATTTTGTTTAAGTTCCGCATTTCTTTCTGCATTTTTAGATGCTCTAACTGTGATTGCAGTTATTATTAGTGTAGGACTTGGATTTTATGGGGTTTATCATAAAGTTGCCTCAAGCAATAGTATTGAAGATTCAACCGATGTTAGTAATGACAACAAAATAGTGATCAAAAAACAAGTGCTAGAACAATTTCGTGGTTTCCTTCGTAGCTTATTGATGCACGCTGGTGTGGGGAGTGCTTTAGGTGGCGTAATGACCATGGTCGGTGAGCCACAAAATTTAATTATTGCAGAACAGGCTCAATGGGGATTTAGTGAATTTTTCCTACGGGTTTCCCCTGTTAGTTTGATTGTATTGATATGCGGTGCCACCACTTGTTTTCTCGTTGAAAAATACAAAGTTTTTGGCTATGGCGATCGCTTGCCATTGGCTGTGTGGGCGGTATTGGCTCGTTATAACATTCAAGAAGAACAAAAGATGACGAAGCAAGACCGCCTAAAATTAGTAGTACAAGCAATCGCAGGTATATGGCTAATTATCGGTTTAGCTCTACATTTAGCTGATGTGGGGCTAATAGGTTTAACCATTATTATTATTTGTACAGCATTTTGTGGCATTACTGATGAACACGCATTAGGGAAATCATTTCAAGAATCACTGCCTTTTACCGCTCTATTAATGGTCTTTTTCTCTATCGTTGCTGTGATTGTTGATTTAAAGCTATTTGATCCGATTATTCAATTCGTTTTAGAGGCTGAACAAGAATCACAGCTTGCCCTATTTTATGTATTTAATGGCTTGCTTTCTGCTATTTCAGATAACGTTTTTGTTGGAACCGTGTATATCAATGAAGCGAAAAGTGCTTTGCTGTCTGGTGCATTAAGTCGTGAGCAATTTGATTTGGTTGCGGTCTCTATTAATACAGGTACTAACTTACCTTCGGTTGCAACACCAAACGGTCAAGCGGCATTTTTATTCTTATTAACCTCATCATTTGCCCCCTTAATCCGTCTCTCTTATGGTAGAATGGTTTATATGGCATTACCGTACACTATAGTGCTATCCATAGTTGGGTTTTTAGCAATTGAGTTTTTACTCACTCCACTGACCACACTAATGATTGATTGGGGTTGGTTAATTACTCGCTAATCTTAATGATAAAAGATGAGAGGTGAGAACTGTATGTTTAGGTATTTTAAAACGCTGTCATTACAACGTAAGAGTTGGGTGATATTCGCATTCAGTGCCATTGCATTAGAGGCAGCGGCACTCTATTTTCAGCACGGAATGGGATTGAAGCCTTGTGTAATGTGCATTTACGAGCGATTGGCACTGTTCGCCATTGTTTTTTCAGGACTATTGGGAATAATTGCTCCTCGCACTGCACTGATCCGCTGGCTAGCCTTATTGTTGGGGGTATTTGGTGCAATCAAAGGGCTCTTGTTAGCCATAAAACATACTGATTACCAGCTTAACCCAGCCCCTTGGAATCAATGTTCTCCATTTGTCGATTTTCCTGAAACATTACCATTAAATCAATGGCTGCCCGCTATTTTTGAAGCAGGCGGTGATTGCAGCCAAATTACTTGGTCGTTTTTATCGCTCACAATGCCACAGTGGTTAATTATCATTTTTGCGTTTTATACTCTATTGCTCATATTAGTAATATTTAGTCAGTTTATACCTATCCAAAAACGCAAACGTGGATTATTCCATTAATGAACAAGCGGTGAATTTTTGATATTTTTTCGGTATTAGGTAGTAGTTGCACAAAGATTGAACTAAGTTTTTCTGCTACATTTTTCTTACCTCATTGTAATTTAACGGTAAGAAAAAATGAATGCGTTAGAAAAATTATTGATTGAAGAAATCTCCCTTGCAGAACAAGAAAGGGCTGAATTTGAAGCCAAGATAAAGGGGTTAAATCAGAAAATCTTAGACTATTGAACTGCACTAAATCACACAAGAGATTCAGATTTTTCATTAAGCAAGAAATCTCGCAATGTCCGTTTTCAGTCGTCTCCACGTCAATTAGTGGCACATATCCTTAAAAAGCAACCTGAAAAATGGTTTCATATGAATGAAATCACCCTTTAGCCTTTCCAAACATTATCTGATGACGTGCTGAGTCATTTACTGGTGACATCATTGAAAATAGTTAAATTATCCAGTTTACGAGCATCTTCACGATAGGCGACTTCATTGGCATAGTTATCAAGATACACGTTGCTCATTTTGTGAACTTGTCCGTAATACATACGTTTAAAGCGAGCGAAATAGCTTTCGGCAAGGTTGTTGGTAATGCCCTCATCGCTACGATATTCACGTTGATGGTTTACTCGTTGTAGGTCGTAATTCACCATGAGTTCATCATAAGCTGACTTTTCGTCCGCATGAATACGACTGTTTGGCTCAATGTACGTTTGAGCTAATTTCTTCACTGTTTCGGTGTTCTCTGAGAGAATAGGTGCACCCACTAATTGCGGGAACGTGATGGTTTTCTTTGCACCGACTAATTGCGGATTAGAAGATGTTTCCTGCTCTGAATAACGCTCACGCATCACTAATACTGCACGTTTATTTGGATTGGCATTTTCTTTTAAACGTCTATCTACACGTTCTGTTTTCTTATTCTTTGGGCGTGGAGCGGAATGCATGTAAGTACCATCAATATGGATTTCGCCTGATAATGGGAAAAGTTCACGCTGTACAATCAGACTTTCTCGGATTTTATGTGATAAAGTGAAAGCGGTTTTGTACTGCACGTTTAAATCTCGAGAGAGCTGACAAGCTGAAATACCTTTTACCGCATTCACAAACAAAGCAATAGCGAATAAATAGGTTTGAATCGGTAACTTGTGATTCGCAAAAATTGTCCCTGACGTAATGCTAAAGGTATGTTTACAATATTTGCATCGCCACTGTTTGCGAGTAGAGATAAAGTAGGCTCGATGTTGTACACCGCATTTAGGGCAAACTTGTTCTGTTTCACTTCTCCAGCGTAATTCATGCAATAAAGAAAATGCATCTGCATCAGATAGGCGAGCTATCTTAAGTGGACTTAATTTTCTTGCAAAGCTAGATAACAAAAAACTTTGTGCCATATAAATGGTTTTACCTAAAAAGATGTTTCTGATAATATGTATTAAAATTACCCAAATGAATAATTTTACAAATCAAAATTTATCACAATGAGAAATAAAAGTCAATATGGAGTTACTCATTTGAATATTTCAGAACGATTAAATCAGCTTATTGAGCTTAATCAGTTTACAATCAAAGATTTTGCAGAACGCTGTGATATCCCTTATCGCTCAATGTACAACTATGTACGTAGTAAGCGAGAACCTAATTTAGAAGCTCTTTCTAAAATGAGCAAAACATTTAATGTCGATCTAAATTGGTTGATTTTGGGAGAAGGAGAAATACTGAAAGGTATATCAAAAGAATCATTTTCAGCCGAAGAAAATCAACTAATCACTCACTATCGCTTAATGCCTAATCTTGTACAAAAAACAATGAAAACAGCGTTTAAGGCGATTTCAACTGAAAAATTTTAGAGAATTTTTATTATGAGCCAAAATAAACTTCTATCTACTTTAAAAACTGCTCTGCATTCTTGCAACGGTATTTGGGCTAATGATGACAAAACAGAATTAGCATTTAATTTACTACTAGATAAATTGGAAAAGCACGATGTAGAGACAATGGCAGCACTGTTAAGTAACTCAGATTTAAAACGCCATTTTTTTACCGAGATCGCTGGGGCGTTAGTATTTAAGAAAGCTGATTTTCAATTTTTCTTGTCACAAAACAAAATCAGCCACTCATACACCCGATACAAGAACCGCATAGGTTTAACAGACGGCAGTCGTTTCTTAAAAGACAGTACTGATATAGTGTTGGATTTTCCGTTTAAAGATTGTGTGTTAAACGGTGGACAGAGTTCAGAAGAAGGTGATGAGGCTTATTTTGAATGCAATAAGGACGCTCAGCTGAGCTCAGCTCAATTGTACACTAAAAAATCCCGAAAACGCCAAGAAATTTTCTTTAATCAAGTGTTAGCGTTCGATGAAATCGACCGCTTACTCGATCCGAAAGCCCTTTCAAATTTCTCTCGCTATACTCAAAACGGCAAACAATCTGTGGGAATACTCAAACGCCATTCAGACGGCACACTTGCTGAAAATCTAATTATCAAAGGCAATAATTTAGTGGCTTTACATACTCTTCTTGCTACGAAGTTTAAAGGCAAAGTAAAGTTGATTTATATTGATGTTCCATTCAATACAGGTAACGACTCATTTAGTTATAACGATAAATTTAACCGTTCTACTTGGCTTACCTTTATGAAAAACCGCATCAATACAGCCAAGAAATTATTAGCTGATAATGGTGTTATTTTTGTGCATTGTGATTATAACGAAGATGGGTATTTACGTGTTTTATTAGATGAAATTTTTAATGAAGATAATTTTGTCGCAAACATTGCTGTTCGATCATCTACTCCAAGTGGAACAAAAACGGCACATAAAGATAAAAAGCTTATTAAGCAAAAAGATACCATTCTATTTTATAAAAATAATAGTATAAACTTAAAGCCTCAATATTCAGCACGAGAAACATGGGATACACATTATAGTCTTTTTCTAATCAATGAAAATGGCACATATAAATTCCGAAAGTTAATTGATGTTCTGAAAGAAAATGGTTTTTCTTATAACAGCTTAGATGAAATAGATCCTAGAAATGAAAAGATAAGAAAGTTTATCGTAGAAAATAAAAATAACATAGGTCGATTACAATCTCATAAAAATAAAGAACTAGATAATTTAAGTAGAAAAGAATATAAAAATGAGATTTATGAACATGTTATTGATGGAAAATCTGTAGGGTTATATTTTAATGGTCAAGTTTTTACCCCTATATCACAAGGGTTAAAGAAAATTATCGTTGGTAAAACATTGAAAGAGTATTGGTCTATTTTAGTTTGTGATTTTTGGGAAGATATAGATTTCCAAAATACCCAAAATGAAGGAGGAATAAGTTTTCCAACAGGTAAAAAACCAGAAGCTTTATTACACAGAATTATTGATATGACAACCAAAGAAGGGGATATTGTTTTAGACTATCATCTTGGCTCTGGTACAACCGCTGCTGTTGCCCACAAAATGGGGCGTCAATATATTGGCATTGAGCAAATGGATTATATTGAAACGCTTGCGGTGGAACGTTTAAAAAAACTGATTGACGGCGAAGAAGGCGGTATTTCAAAGGCGGTAAACTGGCTAGGTGGCGGTGATTTTGTTTACTGCGAACTCACCGCCTTTAATAAAACTGCAAAAGATTTAATCTTGGCTTGTGAAGATTTTGACAGCTTAAAAACCTTGTTTAATGAGCTATGCGAACGCTATTTCTTAAAATATACATTAAGCATTAAAGAATTTACCGACATTATGCAAGAAACGGAATTTCAAGCCTTATCGCTTGATGAACAAAAACAGATGATGTTAGAAATGTTGGATTTAAACCAACTTTATGTAAATGTTAGCGATATGGCAGATAGCCAATTTGATGATGTGTTATCTGACGAAGACAAGGCTTTAACCCAGCAGTTTTACGGAGAGCAATAATGGAAAAGACCTTATTTGATGCGATTGAAAACGAACGTAAAGCAGTTAAAAAATACAAACCTGAATTATTGGAAATACCTGAATTTGTGTCTAATAACTTAAAATTTAATTTTTTTGACTGGCAAAAAGCCGCTCTTGAAAACTTTTTGATTTTTGACCGCACTTCAGAGCTAGATGATTTCCCTGATTTAAAAAATAAGCCAACGCATTTGTTGTTTCATATGGCAACAGGTGCAGGCAAAACGATGATGATGGCAGCCTTAATGCTATATTACTATGAAAAAGGCTATCGTCATTTCCTATTTTTTGTGAATCAAAATAATATTGTAGATAAAACAGAAAACAATTTTGTGGATTCATCGCACCACAAATTTTTGTTTACACCAAAGATCTTGCAGGGCGACAAAGTCATTCCAATTAAAAAAGTGGAAACGTTTAACGAATTTTCAGACGGTATTGAAATTAAATTTACCACCATTCAAAAATTATATAACGACATTCATACCGAACGTGAAAACCAAACCACGTTGGCGGATTTGCATAAACTGGATATCGTTATGCTTGGCGATGAAGCTCATCATTTAAATGCACAAACTAAAAGCAAAAAACAAATACCGCTGGATTTAAATACAAAATTAAGCGGTAAAGCAAGTTCGGACGAAGTTGAACGTAAAGGTTGGGAGCATATGGTATTGGAGTTGCTACTCAATAAAAACGGTAATACAAGCAAAAATGTGTTACTAGAATTTACTGCAACTTTACCTGAAAATGATGACGTAGCGAAAAAATATGCCGACAAAATCATCGCTAAATTTGCATTAAAAGAATTTTTACAAGCAGGCTATACCAAACAGATCAACCTTGTTTCATCAAAATTGGCGAAAAAAGAGCGTGTATTCCATGCTTTATTATTTGCTTGGTATCGTCATCAAATTGCGATTCAATACGGCATTGCCAATTTCAAGCCTGTTATGCTGTTTCGTAGTAAAACCATTGATGATTCTTGGGCTGATTATCAAACATTCTTACAATGGGTAGAAAATGCGGATCATCAAGATTTTAATTTTTTAACTATGCTAATCCCTAATTTGAACGATGGTGGTACAGAAAATGAACAAGGTAAAACTCGCACAGAGCAAGCCTTGCAGTTTATGCGTGAACATAATTTTACTATGTTACATTTAGTAAATTGGCTAAAGGAAAATTATCAACCACATAATGTAATTATTACTAACTCGCAAACTAACCAAAGTAAAAGCGAAAAAACCGATGTAGATACAGAAAAACTTTTAAATAATTTAGAAGCTGCGGATAATCCGATTCGAGCAATTTTTACTGTTGAACGCTTAACGGAAGGTTGGGACGTGTTGAATTTGTTTGATATTGTTCGTTTGTATGAAGGACAAAATGGAGGTGGTTCAAATAAAAAGACGGGTAAAACAGCAACCGCAACGGTATCAGAAAAGCAGCTAATCGGACGTGGTGTTCGATATTTCCCGTTTGTTTTTGAAGACAAATTGCCAAATAAACGCAAGTTTGACGGCGTAGAGCACGAACTAAAAATCTTGGAAGAGCTGTTTTATTATACCTTTGATGAGCAATCTCGCTACATTTCCGAACTGAAAGCTGAATTGCGAAAAGACGGCTATATCCCTGAAGATACGGATAGAATTAAGGTGCGTTTTGCGATTAAGCCTGAACTGGCACAGAACGAAAGTTTTAAAAATCTATTAATTTGGTCGAATAAAAAAGTGCCGAATCCAAATGCCAAAGCCAATAATGCAGATAGTTTAAGGGCATTAAATCAACCTTTAAGCATTACGGTTCACAGTAATGGATTGTTACAAGAAACACAGTTTAATACTGATGAACTGAATCAGTTAGGTATGGAAAACAATCACTCAAAAACCTTAACTATTGGCGAGATTGAACAACATATTTTTGATAAAGCTATTCATATTAAAGGTAAAAATAGCAATTCTTTGTTCCATTTTGACCGCTTGCAAGAAAAACTAGGCATTAAAAGCCGCCGAGAGTTGCAAACGGATTTGATGCAAGATTGGAAAGTGGAATTTTTAGGATTGGACAGCAATCTTACCATTTCGCCATATGAAAAATTAAAGGCTTGTTTGATAGCACTAGAAACCGCAGAACAGCATTTAAAACAAAGTGATACGCCATTCATCGGTACAAAAGAATTTACCGCAAAAACCTTATGGGAAATTTTTGGACAGCCTAAAGAAAAATGGGTCAGTAAAGATACAGTTAAAACTGAAGTAGCAAAACCTGAATGGTATGCTGTGGATAATTTTGCAGGCACGGATTTGGAAGCGAGCCTAGTTCAATTTGTGAAAGAAAGAATGGGAAATTGGGAGAGTAAATACGATTTCCATCTATTACGAAATGAAGAAGTATTAAAATTAAGCAATTTTGATAATGGTGAGGGTTTTATGCCTGATTTTATTTTATTACTCAAAGATAAGACAAAAACAACGCTAAACAACATCAATGCTTGTTTGCATTATCAAATTTTCATTGAACCAAAAGGTGCACATTTAACAGAAAAAGACCAATGGAAAGAGAATTTTCTGCAAACTATCACGGCAGAGTATGGTAAGGATAAAATTATCCAAAAAGATACCCCTTATTATAGGCTAATTGGCTTACCATTTTACACAGAGAAGTCTTCTGATTTTATAGATAAATTTAATGGAATTTATGTGGAATAAATTATATTAATGCCATTAATCATTGATGAACATCTACAATTTGCCAATGAACCATTTATTTATATTTAGCCTAGCTTCTTTCAAAGAAGCATAGCGAACCATATAGGCGTAGAACCCTTTTATTAGGCGACTATTTGGGGTTTGCAACTCATTTATTAAAGTCCACGTATTTCTTGTGGCAGTACGGTATTCAAGGCAAAACGCTTTGAGCCGACCTGAAAATTCAGGTGGGCGATTTTTTATGTCTAGCGTTTGGCTTTGAGTACCTTGTACACACAAGGAATACTTATGGCACAGCATTATCTGCTTTCAAACAAATCTAAAAATTTAAATCTCAAACAAATCTTTCGTTTAAGTGAAGATGAAGCCTTTCAACTTTTAAAAAACAACCGCTGGGGAAATTCTAACGATATTACGGACGTAGTATGTCCACATTGCGGAATCCGCCACAATGCTTATTTTCTTCAATCTCGTAAACGTTGGTGTTGCAAACATTGCCAACGCCACTTCTATATTACGACTAATACAGCATTTGCTTTTCATAAATTGCCTTTCGTTGATATTTTGGCAGCCATTTTATTATTTGCGAATGAAGTTAAAGGGATTTCGGCAATAACAATGAGCCGTCATCTTAATATCAGCTATAAGACAGCATTTGTCCTTTGCCATAAACTGCGTGAATCCCTATTCAAAACTCGTGATTTAACGCCATTGCAAGGGGAAATTCACGAAGACGGTGCGTGGATTAATTTCAAATTACGTCCAACTAACTTCGCTAAAAACGCCCATAAACAGAAACAAAAAGCCGATAAAAAAGGACGGAAATTTCCAAAATTCAGACCGACTAAACGTTGTATCATTAGCTTAAATCAACGTGCTTCTAATGATGAAAATCTATGGGGTTCAAATAGAACCATCGTGGCAATGGACTATACTGAAAATGCCAAGACTGTTTTGGCATTAAATCATCAATTCGTGAAACAAGGTAGCGATATTATGTGTGATGAAAATGCAGCCTATGAAGGTTTGGATTTCCATTACACTCGCTGGAGTGTGAATCATAAAGAATGTTACAGTGCAAAAGGTATCAACAACAATTTAGCTGAATCCTTTAACGCTCGTTTCCGTGATTTACATCGTGGCGTTCACCACAAATGCGACAATAAATATGCTCTACACTATGCTAGCCAAGCCGCCTTTATGTCGGATAACCGCCAAAAACCTAATGGCGACCTATTTAGTGATATTCTCAAACGTTGTCTATGGGTATTACCATTAAGGGAATGGGTAGGTTATTGGCAGGTAATCATCGCACGCAAGAACTAATTGGAATGAGTGCATTTAGCCTTGAAGAAATTTCCCAAATCTACTTCAAAAATCTCAATGAGATGATGAACTATGAACTTGCGGCTTAACTTTTAATCGTAAAATAACATTTCGATTCGTATCAGAGAAAGTGGCTTATCTTTTCAAGGTTGAGCGGATTGGCTACGTTTGCAGTAAGGAAATTTTACTGCGGTTAAGATTGCGTTTTGGGTTTTGTGCATTGCTATCTTTCGTTAATTCCTATCTAAATCCCTCAATTTCCGCTACAATTATGCCTATTTTTAGTTATCACGGTGAAAAAATGTCAATTCAGCAACGAAAAATGTTAGTTACTTGTGCCTTGCCTTATGCCAATGGCGCAATACATTTAGGGCATATGCTTGAACATATTCAAGCGGATATTTGGGTACGATTCCAACGTATGCGTGGACATCAGGTCTATTTTGTCTGTGCCGATGATGCACATGGCACACCAATTATGTTAAATGCAGACAAATTGGGCATTACCCCTGAAGCACTGATTGAAAAAGCCAAAGCAGATCATATTGCTGATTTCGCAGGATTTAACATCAGTTTTGATCATTACCATTCAACGCACAGTGTAGAAAACAAACGATTTACGACAGAAATTTATCAAACACTGAAAGCAAATGGCTTTATCAAAAGTCGTGTTATTTCACAATTATTTGATCCCGAAAAGTTAATGTTTTTACCCGATCGTTTTGTCAAAGGGATCTGTCCGAAATGCCAAGCGGCGGATCAATATGGCGATAATTGTGAGGTTTGTGCTTCAACCTATAGCCCAATGGATTTGATTAACCCTCGTTCTGCGATTTCAGGGGCAACGCCTATTGTCAAAGAATCAGAGCATTTTTTCTTTGATTTGCCTAATTTTGAAACGATGTTGCGTGCTTGGATTCGTTCAGGATCGCTCCAAACAGAAATTGCTAATAAAATGCAAGAGTGGTTAGACAACGGTTTACAGCAGTGGGATATTAGCCGTGATGCCCCTTATTTTGGTTTTGAAATTCCTGATGCAGAAAATAAATTCTTTTATGTTTGGCTTGATGCCCCTATTGGCTACATGGCGTCATTTAAACATTTGTGCGATAAACAAAATATCTGTTTTGATGAATTTTGGGTTAAAAACTCTGATGCGGAACTTTACCACTTTATTGGCAAAGATATTGTCTATTTCCACAGCTTATTCTGGCCTGCAATGCTAGAGGGTAGTGGCTATCGCAAACCAACGAATGTATTCGCTCACGGTTACGTTACTGTAGATGGACAGAAAATGTCCAAGTCTAGAGGGACATTTATTCAAGCAAGTACCTATTTAAAGCATCTTGATCCTGAATGTTTACGCTATTACTATGCCGCCAAATTGAATGATCGCATTGAAGATTTGGATTTCAATCTTGATGATTTCGTGTTGCGAGTAAATAGTGATATTGTGAATAAACTGGTCAATTTAGCCTCTCGCACCGCAGGATTTATCACCAAACGCTTCAATGGGCTGCTAGCAAGCGAACTGGAAGACTCGGTGCTATTTGCAGAAATCATTGCACAATCGGAAACGATTGCCAGCTATTATGAAAACCGAGAATTTAACAAAGCAATCCGAGAAATAATGGCACTGACTGACAAAGCAAATAAGTACATTGACGAAAAAGCTCCTTGGATTATCGCAAAGCAAGAAGGCAAAGAAAGCGAGTTGCAAGCAGTCTGCTCAATGGGTCTAGAACTTTTTAGAGTATTGATGAGTTATCTTAAACCTGTAATGCCTGACTTAGCGAAGCGAGCTGAATCGTTCCTACAAACCGAATTACGTTGGGATAATTTAGATACGCCATTGTTTAACCATACTATTGCACCATTTAAATCATTGTTCTCTCGCCTAGAGAAAAAGCAAATTGATGCAATCATAGAAGAAACCAAAGCTATTTTTGCAACAAACAACGAAAAAACAGAGAAAAATATGGATAAAAATAATACAGAAGCTGCAAAAAAATCAGTAGATTCGACCGCTTGTAAGACGACTATTGAGCCAATTGCACCTGAGATTACGATTGATGAATTTGCGAAATTGGATTTGCGTGTAGCAAAAGTGCTGAAATGTGAAGCGGTTGCGAAATCAGAGAAGTTATTACGCTTTGAGCTGGACTTGGGCGACCACACACGCCAAGTATTTTCTGGTATTAAAGCGGCTTATAACCAGCCTGAAGAATTAGAAGGGCGTTATGTGATTATGGTTGCTAATCTTGCTGCTCGTAAAATGTCTTTTGGTTTATCCGAGGGAATGATCCTTTCCGCTGGAACGGGAGGGGCTAATCTATTTTTATTATCCGCAGACTCAGGTGTAACTGCTGGAATGCAAGTAAAATAAAAAACATAGGCATATCGTCATCCTTATTGTGTAATGCAGTAAGGATTTTTTCATTACAAAAAATGTAAAATAATAAGGAGAATAGAGCAATGTTTAGCTTAGATCCAACCACAACAACATTCCTCATCTATATCTTCGGAATGGTTTTAATCGGTCTTATTGCCTACCGATTTACACATAATCTATCAGACTATATTTTAGGTGGTCGCCGCTTAGGCAGCTTTGTTACTGGACTTTCAGCAGGAGCGTCAGATATGTCGGGCTGGCTACTCATGGGATTACCTGGTGCAGTCTATTCAGCAGGTCTAGTTGAAGGCTGGATTGCAATTGGTCTAACTATTGGAGCTTATTTAAATTGGCTATTAGTAGCAGGGCGTTTACGTGTTCAAACAGAATATAACGCAAATGCCTTAACCCTCCCTGATTATTTTCACCATCGTTTTGGCGATAAAACCAAATTGCTTAAAATTGTGTCCGCTACCATTATCCTGTTTTTCTTTACCATTTATTGTGCATCAGGCGTAGTCGCTGGGGCTAGGTTATTTGAAAACTTATTTAATGTCTCTTATTCGACTGCGTTATGGTACGGTGCTTTAGCCACAATTGCCTATACTTTTATCGGCGGTTTTCTAGCCGTAAGTTGGACAGACACAATTCAAGCAACCTTAATGCTTTTCGCACTATTTATTACCCCTATTTTCGTTCTTCTTCATCTAGGTGGCGTTGAACAAACACATAACGTAATTATGCAAGCTGGAACAGCTGTGAGTAAAGATTTCACCGATATTTTTGCAGGCACGACTTTTGTCGGTCTGATCAGCCTTTGTGCGTGGGGATTAGGCTATTTTGGACAACCGCACATTTTGGCACGCTTTATGGCAGCTGACAGCGTCAAATCAATCCCAAATGCTCGTCGTATCAGTATGGTATGGATGATTATTTGCTTGTTTGGTGCTGTTGGTATTGGCTTTTTTGGGCAAGCCTATTTCTTCGCCAACCCTGAATATGCCACAACAGTAACGCAGAATCACGAACAAGTATTTATTGAATTATCACGTATCTTATTTAATCCTTGGATTGCAGGAATTTTACTATCTGCAATTTTAGCAGCAGTAATGAGTACCTTAAGCTGTCAACTACTCATCTGCTCAAGTGCCATTACAGAAGATTTTTATAAAGGCTTTATTCGACCAAATGCCAGCCAAAAAGAACTCGTCTGGTTAGGGCGTTTAATGGTACTGATTATCTCTATACTTGCTATCGCACTTGCACAAGATCCTAATAGCAAAGTTTTAGGACTTGTTTCTTATGCGTGGGCAGGTTTTGGTTGTGCATTTGGACCTGTTGTTATCCTTTCGCTTTTTTGGAAACGACTAAACACACAAGGTGCAATGGCAGGTATGCTCACAGGCACATTCATTGTGATATTTTGGAAAGATATCGCTCCAAATAGCAACATTTATGAAATGATCCCTGGTTTTATCCTTGCCTTTTCTACGAGCATACTGGTTTCACTGATCACCCCAGCTCCAAAACCAGAAATCACCTCCACCTTCGAACAAGCTGAAGAAGCTTATTGTAAAGAACTATAAGAACTAAGAAAAAATGAATTGGGCGGGAGATATACAAATCAATCGCTAAAACCGAGAAATTTAAATAAAGCAAGGTTTGCTCGTTTAAATCAACGCATGTCCTATGTGGAAAACCCGCCTAGTGATTTGTAGGTTTTCCGCCTATCCAATTGATTACCGTGAAGGTGCAGTAGCAATCCTCCGCAACAATATGCCACAATGACGAATAAGATGTGATTGCTCTCCGTTGTGAAAAAGCGGTTGCCGATTTAGTCCTTAACGAAGCCAACTATGATGTGACCAACAAAATCACCCTAAGTGGAGCATCGAAATTCAATGATTATAATAACTCCGATCCGTTTGCCGTGATTGAGGCGGGAAAAAATACCGTCAAACGCTCAATCGGTCATGATGTGAATGTTTGTGTCATTTCAGGTGATGTGTGGGGTGCGTTAAAAGCTCACCCTGCGGTGATTGAGAAAATCAGCTATAGTTAGAAAGCAATTATTACGTCGCAACTGTTTGTAGAACTAATTGATATACCAAGACTTTGCTCAATTTGACAATACACTAGGTAACATTCCGCTTGGAAAAGCAGTTTTTGAACGTACTTTCTAGGTCTTTTAACGACTATTGAAATGCTTGGGAGTAGCATTATTTCAACCAAACTAGCTCTTTTTCCATAGGGGAAACAGTGCAGTGAGTTTTGAATAGCTAAAAACGTTTTATCTTGTTTGTACTGTTCGCTTTGCAAGCTAATGATCGATCTCATACAAAATTAGAACAACCGTAAAATTGCTTGAAACCGCTTACGCTGTTTGTGCCTTATATCTACGTCCCAAAAGACGGAGTTTTATGGCACGAACCCATAAAAAAGAGCTTTCGATGTTCTAATTTCGGGATTTAAGAGACAAATCTAGAGCTGATATCGCAATGACTGCAGGCAAAGAAATAGTACGCCAACAACTTGAGTATATCAACATTTTGAATAATATTGCAAAATTAAGCAAATTTTACAAAAGTACTTTACTGTTTAAAAAAACAGTTTTACTATATTTACATACAGTATTTTGGTGCTTTAGGTGTTTTTATGCTCACTCAATTAACGATTAATAATTTTGCGATTGTTCGCCATCTCGTGTTAGAACTTAATGAGGGAATGTCTGTTATTACAGGTGAAACAGGGGCAGGTAAATCTATTGGTATTGATGCGTTGGGGCTGTGCTTAGGCTATCGTTCTGAAAGTAGTATGATTCGTAATGGGACTGATAAAGCGGATATTAGTGCGGTTTTTTCTATGCAGTTAGACAGCCCTGCTTACCAATGGCTAAAGGAACACGAATTACTGGACGAAGACAATCCGCAAGAGTGTATTTTACGGCGAATGATCAATTTAGAAGGGCGATCAAAAGCATTTGTGAATAATCACCCCATTCCGATTTCTCAACTGCGAGAGCTAGGGCAATATTTAATCCACTTGAATGGTCAGCACGCACCGCAGTTATTATTGAAAAGTGAATATCAGTTAGAGCTGGTTGATAATTATGCCAATATCCAAGGTTTGTTAGCACAGATGGCAATGGAATACGACAAATGGCGTAAATTGCATCGGCAAGTGAAAAATTATCAGCAACAGTGCAAAGAAAATGAAGCTCGTAAGCAATTGCTACAATATCAGGTGGAAGAGTTAGATGAATTTGCAATAAAAGAAGGGGAGTTTGAGCTACTGGAGGAAGATCAAGCACGCCTAGCGAATTCAGAGCAATTAACGGCATTGTCGCAAAATGTGGTGGAAATGCTTAGCGAAGGTGAGCCAAACGTAGACGGTATTTTATATCGAGCAATTCGTGATTTAGAAGAATTGGTCGGAATGGATAGTGAATATAGCTCCGCATTAGAAATGTTGAATGAGGCGTTAATTCAAGTGCAGGAAGCCAGTTCAGAAATTAATGGATTAGCTAGCAGAATTGAGCAAGACCCTGTGCTGCTTAATGAGCTTGATGAACGGATTGCGAAAACGATGCAATTGGCTCGCAAGCATCACGTTTTAGCTCCAGATTTATGGCAGCACCACGCTGTACTGAACCAAGAGCTACAAACATTATTACATTTTGAAGAAAATGAAGAACAGCTGATTGCTGATGAGAAAGCTGCTTATCAACAATGTGTTTTACTGGCAGAAAAAATTTACCAAAAACGGTGTGAGGCAGCGGAAAAACTGGCTAAACAGGTAACCAAGCAAATTAAGCAATTGGCAATGGAAAATGCTGAATTTTTTATTGATGTGCAACATAACATAGCCAAACTTTCACCGAATGGTGCAGATGTGGTTGAATTCAATTTACTCAGTAATCTCGGACAGCAGGCACAGCCACTGGCTAAAATTGCCTCAGGTGGTGAATTATCACGTATTTCACTTGCGGTGCAGGTTCTCACTGCGAATAAACGCTCAACACCTACGATTATTTTTGATGAGGTAGACGTTGGCATCAGTGGACCGACTGCAACTGTCGTGGGGCGTTTATTGCGTCAGCTAGGTAAAAAATGCCAAGTGCTATGTGTTACGCATTTGCCACAAGTTGCTAGTCACGGCAATCATCACTTTAATGTACAGAAATACGTTGAAAATGATCAGACAGAAACACAAATGACATTATTGACGGAAAAAGAGCGAGTGAAAGCGTTAGCACGTTTATTAGCAGGCTCTAAAATGACCGACACTGCACTTGCTAATGCAAAAGAAATGCTTATTTTGGCAAAGCAGTACATTAATTAAATTGCCCTTTCTTCAATTCTATGTAGAGAGGGAAAACAACAAAGAAAACAGAAATAATATGGAACTTGCAACTTTTTCTTCTACAGAAAGTGAACTACTTAAAAAGGCACGATGGCTAGCAGGTTTTAGTCTAGGAGAGATTGCTCAAATGTTGGGAATTAATGTGCCTGCCAATTTGCGGCGAGATAAAGGCTGGGTCGGTACATTGATCGAAGTGGCTTTAGGAGCGAAAGCGGGCAGTAAGGCAGAACAAGATTTTGCTCATTTAGGCATTGAACTTAAGACAATTCCTGTTAATCGAATGGGGAAACCGCTTGAGACTACGTTTGTCAGCCTTGCACCACTTACGCAAAATCACGGTATTACTTGGCATACCTCGCACGTTAGACATAAATTACAGCGGATATTATGGATCCCCGTTGAGGGAGAACGTAATATCCCTCTCGCCAATAGGCGTATTGGTCAAGCTATTTTATGGTCTCCGACTCCAGAACAAGAATTTAAACTTCGGCAAGATTGGGAAGAGCTGATGGAATTGATTGTTTTAGGTAGATTAAATGAAATTAATGGGCGTTTAGGGGAGGTAATGCAGTTGCGTCCTAAAGGTCAGAATAGCCAATCGCTTGCTAGTGCAACAAATCTTGATGGGGAAACGATTCAAGCTTTGCCCTTAGGTTTTTATTTGCGTAAACAATTTACTCAAGAAATTTTACACAAGTTTTTGTATTCTTCTCTTTAATTTTGTTCCATCTCTCTATATGATGTTTGGTTTTTGAAATGATTTAATTGAGGGATTTTTTATGTTTGAGTGGGTCGCAAACCCAGAGGCTTGGGTTGCTCTTTTTACATTGACCGCATTAGAAATTGTCTTGGGGATCGATAATATTATTTTGATCAGCATTTTAGTTTCACGCTTGCCTGAGTCGCAGCGTCAATCGGCACGTTTAATTGGTTTAGGTTTAGCAATGGGAACTCGAATTCTGCTGTTGCTATCATTGGCTTGGATGATGAAGTTGGTTGATCCGCTTTTTTCTGTGCTAGGTAAAGATATTTCAGGACGTGATCTCATTTTGATTCTAGGTGGGATTTTCCTCATCGTTAAAAGTGCGATGGAGTTAAAAACGGCAGTAAGTGGTACGCACCATATTGAGGGACAGCTTTCGGCTAAAAAATCAGGCTATATGATGTTGCTGGTTCAAATTATACTTTTAGACATTGTGTTTTCATTGGATTCTGTTATCACTGCAGTAGGAATGGCAAAAGATATACCTGTAATGGTGATTGCCATTATGATTGCTGTCGGGATTATGATGTTTGCAGCTAAGCCAATTGGTGATTTTGTGGATGGTAATCCAACGATTAAAAATTTAGCGTTAGCGTTTTTGATTGTAATTGGTGTTGCGTTAGTCGGGGAAGGAATTGGAATTCACGTTCCAAAATCTGCGGTTTACACAGCAATGGGATTTTCATTGGTTGTGGAACTACTGAATATTAGAATGCGTAAAAATCAATCAAAACAGAAATTGAGTTAGATGATTTTTTAATAAGACAAGCTAATAAGATAAATAAAAGCCCTCGACTTTGAGGGCTTTCATTTTGGTTGATGAGCAAAAAGCATGAAAACAGAAAATCAATTACAATGTATACACTTTGCTGAAAAGCGTTGCAGTTCTTGTCAGTGGATAGAAAGGGATTATTGCCAACAAATAGCAGATAAGTCGGAGGAACTTAAGCGGTTAATTTCTCCGTATTTATTGCAATCAACCCAGATTCTTGCCCCTATTTATTCGCCTATTCATTCTTTGCGAAATAAAGCGAAAATGGTGGTATCGGGCAGTGTTGAGCGTCCAATATTAGGGATATTATCGGATAATAATGGTATGTCAGGCGTTGATTTAACTGATTGTCCTTTGTACCCCAGTTCGTTCTACCGCTTATTTCCTATTTTAAAAGATTTTATCGCTCGTGCAGGGCTAGTGCCTTACAATGTGGCAAAAAAACGAGGGGAATTAAAGTATATTTTGCTGACAGAAAGCCAGTATAATCAAGCTATTATGTTACGCTTTGTACTAAAAAGTGAACAAAAAAGACCGCTTGTTGAGCGAGAGCTAACGGGTCTTTTGGCTAAATTGCCTAAAAATTCGGTCGTTAGTTTAAACATTCAGCCGCAACACGCTGCACTATTAGAGGGAGAACAAGAAATTTTTCTGACAGAACGCAGAGCATTAGAAGAGCATTTTAATGGCATTCCTTTATTTATTCGCCCACAAGGTTTTTTTCAAACGAATCCTCAGGTAGCCAGCCAGCTCTATGCCACAGCACAATCTTGGGTAAGCGATTTACCCATTCGTCATTTATGGGATCTATTTTGTGGCGTGGGCGGATTTGGGCTTCATTGTGCAAAAAAGTTGCAAGAATGTAATAAGAATGTTAGCTTGACGGGAATTGAGATTTCTCCTGCGGCAATAGAGAGTGCTATTCAGTCTGCCAAGCAAATTGGCTTAACAGATGTCTCTTTTGCATCTTTAGACTCGGCAAAATTTGCGTTAGAAGAAAAGAGTATTCCTGATCTAGTGATTGTAAATCCACCTCGTCGAGGAATAGGCAAGGTGTTGGCAAACTTCCTGAATACATTAGGACCATCTTATCTGATTTATTCAAGCTGTAATGCAAAAACAATGGCACAGGATTTGGCGGTATTGTCGGATTATATTTTAGAGAAAGTGCAGTTATTTGATATGTTTCCACATACTGCTCATTATGAATCGATGGTGCTATTACGAAAAATAAGACAATAAGAGCATTTAAAAATGTGTAAGCAATGATAATCATAGAAATTGTAGTTAAGAATATTGCTAAAATAAAACGTGAATTAAAAAATAACATATATCGCCATTTAGAGAAGATCCTAGAGACTCAGTTTTATAGAAGTGTTAATGGGAAAATTATTTTAGATAGAGAGCTTCTCTACATTAATTTTTCATATTGCAATAATACGATTTTTTTTGCTGTGAATGATTATCCAATAGGTATTGATTGTATATCTAAGCAGGATTATGTAGATCAACGTATTATTCAGACAAAATATGATAAGCAGTTGAAAGCTAGATATACCAACATTGAAGTATTTTGTATAAAAGAAGCTATTTTGAAAAAAGAGAACTTGACGCTATCTGATATAAAAAGAATAGATATTCAAAACTATATCAATTCTGTTTTTACTATAGCAAGAGAGGATAGGTTTATTGCTGTTTGTGCTGATAAACATAGCCAAATAAAATTTTACAATTTTGAAACTGAGCCGGAGGGAATAAATGTCATATTTACACCTATTAGAAAAATTTTATCAGAATTTAATCGAGCAAGAAAATGAAATAATAATTATAGAAAAAGAGAACTCTTTTAGCTATAAAGATGTCAATGAGATTTCAAACTATTATGCCTCTATTCTTCAACAGAAGATGAATCCTGACAATAGAAGAGTTGGGCTACTACTGAGCCATTCAAGTAAAATTATCATTTCAATTATTGCTGTGTTAAAAGCAGGTAAAAGTTTTGTTCCTATTAATAAAAATTTAAAAGCTGAAGATATAGGTAATATACTGGAAATTGCAGAGATAACGTGTTTGATCTCTGATGATATACAGTTTAACTATAATGACATCAACATCATTCATTATGCTGATAATCAGAGATTGTGTTTAAATCAAAAATTTACCACTGACTATGATCCAAATAATGAGGCATATCTACTCTTTACATCAGGTAGCTCTGGAATACCTAAAGGTTGTTCAGTTAATTATAATAATTTGAATTATATAATTAAGAATATGCAAGATATTTGCCCAGTTAGTAAAAAATCTGTCTACCTTTTCAGTACACCCTATTTCTTTGATGTATCAATAACAGAAATATTTTCTTGGGTTTATCAATCAGCCGTTTGTGTTTTAGATTTGTCAGATTTTAGAAATTATAATAACAGCCCTGATTTATTTTATCAGTATCGTATTACACATTTTGCTGCCTCCCCCTCTACTTTTTTACAGATGTTAAATAACTTCAATAATGAAGAATTGGATAAAATGTTTCATTCGCTAGAATTTGTTATGTTAGCGGGGGAAGCGTTTAAATATCCTATTTTTGAAAAGTGGCAGCAATCCGATTGGAATTTCAGATTATTTAACTTATACGGCCCAACAGAATCGACAGTGTATGCTATTTATCATGAACTACTTAGAAAAAATAATTACTTTGAGCACAAAATCCCAATAGGTTATCCATTAACGGGTTGCCATTTTGATATAATAAACATTAAAGACGGTATAGGGGAGCTGGTATTATTAGGAGATGGAGTTTGTGATGGGTATATCAATAACCCTAGATTAAATAAAGAAAAGTTCTATTATGATAGTACAAATCAAAAAGCATATAAGACAGGTGATCTTGTTTCAATAGGTAATTATGGTTTGGAATATTGTGGGCGATTTGATGATCAAATTCAAGTTAATGGTATTAGGGTAGAGTTAGGCGATATAGAAAATAGAATATCAAGAATAGCTCAAGTGAACAGTGTCGGTGTTGCATTTTATCAAAATAAAATTTTAGCGAATATTGTCTTAGAAAATAATCTCTCTAGAGAGAATCTTCACCAGTTATTGTCCGCACATTTACCAAGATATATGCTTCCTAATTATATCGAGCAAGTAAATGAGATAAAATTAACTCAAAATAATAAAACTGATAGAAAATTCATAGTAGAAAACTATATATCTAAATCTAATAAAACCTCACAAGAAAATGGTATCCCTGTGAAGAAAGGTATTTTAGGTGAATTATTAAATATAGTAAAAGTACAGACACAAAATGATAACATAGCAATCACTGATGATATTTTTGAGCTGGGTATAAATTCTTTAGATGTATTTAATATTGCAAATAAATTAGAAAGAACTCTCTTGAGAGAAATAGACATTGATCTGTTTTATACCCAAAGAACAATAGAAAAAATAGTAGAAAATTTAAATGTTGAATCAAGGGTTAATGCTTCAAAACCGAATGACATAAATATTTCAGAAAAATACCACCAGCTGAATAAAGACATCATCAGCTTCTTTGATTCTAGAGATGAGAAAATCTTGACAGAATACCCAAGTATTCATATCCAACATGGATATTATTTCGAGAAATTTAATAGCGTGATTACTTTTTCTATGAAGTTGGGAACGGCATACTCAGAACAGCAAGTGATAGAGGCAATAACCAGACTCATTCATACAAATAGTATTTTAAGGTCTAAACTTATTGTGAGAGAAAAACAATTAATCTTTCAAGAGTTTGAATTTAAACAGGTTATTCCATTGGTAGATTTGACGGAGCTAGATTATAATGGTGATATTATAGCATTTATAGAAAATAACTATAAAGCTACTATTTCATTAAATCGTTATACTGAAAGTTATCTATCTTTATTTGTTATTTTAAGGTTTAAAAATAATATTGTAATAGTTGGTGGATTAGACCATTGTATTGCTGATTTTTCTACCATTAATGTTATCAAACACAAGATTACGAATGCTCTTAGTCATAAATTACAAAATGAAAATAACAGCTACGAACTATTCTGTAAGGGAATCATAGCAAAAAATACGCCTGATACTATCATTTCTTCAGCCTATATTAATGAATTGATAAAAACGGAAGTTGAGGAAAAAGAAAATATATTAGACAGCTTAAAAGATGGTAAATTTGTGTTATCCCTTTCTAATTATGAGAAATTAGATAACGCCGATATGAATATATTTATCTCATATACAGTCGCTAAAAGTACAATAGAGAAACTAGGTGTGGATAGTATTTCTGCAAGAACACTATTTAATATTAGGGATTATCATTCCTATCGATTTAAAAATACTATAGGTGATATTCATGTAGGTATCTCATTTATACTAAGACGTAATGAAGATTATGATAGTTATGTTGTAAATTCAAAGAGGATTATAGAGTTATTCGCAACAGAAAATTTCAGACCTTCATATATATTTCATTTCAATAAAAATGAATATCTGAATACTATAAAAGAGAAAATAAGCAACGCCAATATTATGTCTATAAATTATCTCGGGGAGATAAAGGAGACTGAGTTAGATCGGGAAATTAATGAGATGTATAAGTTGCAATGTCAAATGTATAATATAACAAAGAATATTTATATAACAGCATATACTGTAAACGAAAAATTATATATTTTGTCCAATAAAGATATATTTTAGTTTTTAATTATTCTTTAGAAAGAAGGGAGAGTTGCTATGATAAGAGAAATAAATTTGGGAAATATAAAGTTTATAGATGTACAGGAATTTATTAAAGTAAAAAAAGAGATTTATGATAAATTCTTAGAAGAAAAAGAAAAAATAATTAGCCAATGTTTAGAGTCTGATTTTAATCTGTTTTTATATAAAAAACTGATGAAGGAAATTATAAATATTAAAAAGTTAATTATTCATGATACGGCAACGTTTATTAATCAATACTTTAATTATAAGTTAGTTATTTTACTAAATGGTAGCTATGCAAGGAATATGATAAGATTTAACAGCGATCTAGACTTAACAGTGTTAAGTAATTTCAATACAAGATATGAAGTTTATCAGTTTGAGGAGTTATTGTATTGTATTGTATTGTATTTTGTTAAATATTTTTAATATTAAAAGAACGAATCTTCATGCTATAACTGTTTATACTAAAGATTATCAATGTAAATCTACAGAATGTATAAATATATCTGAAAGTGGGGGATTAGAATATAAAATTAATTTGGAAGGGGGGAGTTTTATATATAATATAAAATCATCTTATGATGATTTTGGTGTTAGAAATCAATTTTTGTATAGTGCTAAAATAGATGATCTATTAGATTATTTATTAATAAAGAGTAGAGAAAAGAATAAAATTAACGATTTTACTATATTTTTCAATGTCATTTTTTCTTCTGATGCTAATTCAGAATGTTATTTATATAACTCGTTACAAGAAATATATCTGAATATAAAAAATAGATCTATTGACCATGATTTATGTGAATTAATTCTTGATGAAATTGAGTGTAGACTAAATCAACCATTAATATTAGATAAATATAAAGACATAAAGATAAATATAAAATTACTATTAACCGCATGTTATGAAATTCTTCTATTAAAAATCACTAAGAGTTTAGCTAACTATACTCATTTTCAAAAGTACATAGATGATGATATTGACTCAAATAATGACATTAAAGTATGTATATATAATCTAAATTATTATTCAGATAAATTGTATTTGGAATTAAGTAATAACAATCAAGAGTTTAGTATTCATAATAATTCTAAAATATCTAATTCTTTTATTGATTCTACAAAATTAAATTTTAGTGAGCTGCTTATTCATTTTAAGAGAATGGTTGTTTATTTAATAATGGGTATTAGAGGAAGTTGTGTTATTTCTAATATGCCTATTAAAGCATATAGCCATAATAAATATGGAATGTTTATTACACCACTATTAAATAAAATTATTTCTGATGTTATAAATTTTAATAATGTATTTGCAATAAATAACCTCAATTCTTATAATAAAAAATCTGATGAAAATATATCTAATCTCTTAAATGAATATCAAGATTACGGAGGAGCTTATACAACTTTCTATTTAGATTCATCTAAGAAAGGGAAGGTATGTAACTTAATTTACTCTCTATTACAGAGTGATTACATTACTGTGTCAGAAAGAAATGTTATTATTTGTTCATGTGGTAAAGTGGAAGAGCTTGAAGAAAACTTATTGAAAGTACGAAATTTAAAAATATCTGATTTTAAGGATAAAAAACAAATTTGTAGTTTGTGTGGTTCTAAATTGATCAGGGTTACGAAAAGTGTGTTACTTTTTAAGTATAAAGATATAGACTTATTAAAATATAATATTTATCCGAAATATTTTAATAAAGCCCTGTCTGATATAAATAAAAACTATAAGGATAATGACAGATTAGTCTCTAAATTAAGGGCTACAAGCATTGAAATAACTGTTAATAATGTGAAATATAATATTGATATAGATTTTTATTTACAGCTGTTACCTTTTACATTTAAAAAAGAGTTTTTAATAGTTTCTTCAACACATAAACAAGTTATAGAAAATTACTTGCTGTTAAATTTCTGCGAGATCTTTCATGATACGAGAATAAGTGTTATTGCTTATCCTTATGGATGTGAAATGAAAAATAATGAGAGTATAAGTATTATGGTTAGGAAATTAGGAAGCAACTATAAGAAACTACTGTCTCTAATTTTTAGTGCAAAAATTAACCAAAAGGAATTTTATTATGATCTAGGTATCTTTAAATACTTATCAAAGATGTCTGATAGTGATGCAAAAGATCTATATAATTTTATTGTTAGTGATTATTTTTCTTATCTTGGTGATAATGTACATCTAATAATCAATGAAATTACAGAAAGAAGTTTTAACTTAAATAAGATAATTAAAAAGTATAAGGATAAACACCATGAAAATAAAACCAAATGAAATAAAATTGTATGTTGGCACAGTTACAAGTGTGATAGGAAATAGGTTTTTTGATTTTGCAAATAACCTGTTTTTATCTACGTCAAATTTAAATTCCACAACGTTGTTAGCTATTTATCAGAGTTTAGAAGCAATCGTTTCAATATTGTTGAATCTGTTTGGTGGTGCGATATCGGACATTTCAAAAAGAAAAAATATGATTGTTATTGTGACAGATATATTATCTGCAATGCTAATGCTACTATTGTTAATATCGCCATCAGAGCAAAAGATAACAATGGTGATTATAGTAAATGTATTATTGTCTGTACTTTCTAGCTTTAACTCTCCAGCTTCAAAATCGTTAGTGAAATTTGCAGTAGAAAAAGAAAGAATTCTAAAGTTTAATTCTATTATGCAGGTTTCTAATCAATTAATAAAGGTTATTGCACCACTTGTTACCCTAGTTCTGATGGATAAATTAGGTTATGACACGGTGATTTTGATTAATTTTATTACGTTTATCACGTCTGCCTATTTTGAGTTTAAATTAGATCTTTTTGAGCATAAAACTGAAGATTCATCTAAAAGAAAAGAAAGCATATTTACAGGAATAAAACAAGGTTTTGTCTATTTGCTTCGCTATAAGAAAATCCTTTCATTAATAATTACTGCTTCTTTGGTGAATATATTTTTTGCAGGTTATGATTTGTATTTGCCATATAGTATGAACTTATTTGAGAAAAGCTATATCTTTGGTCAGCATATACATCCCTATACATTATTTACCTCTTTAGAAGCAGTAGGTGGAATAATAGGCGGTATATTTACCTACAAGCTATTAGAAAATAAAGAAACAAGTTATTTATTCTACTTTCTGGCATTAAGTGGCTTATCAATTGTCTTTTTTTATTTATCATTGGTGATGATGAATAATTTACTTTTCTCAGCATTATTTATATTGTTGTATAGCATATTTTTGGTTATGTTTAATGTTATGCTTTTTTCATCGATACAAAAAGAGGTGTCTGATGAATATATCGGGCGAGTATTTTCAATTATCTTTACCGTCGCAACACTGTTTATGCCGATAGGTACGTTTATTTTTTCTCATTTATTTTTGCCAACTTCTTCAGTGCAATATTTAATCATAGGAATAGGCGTATCGATTGTTTCAATATTGGGTCTATATGCTTACAAATTTTATAGCGTAGAAGCAGAATAGCTGCCGAATAGTCTGCAAAAAAATCACTGAAATAGACCGCTTAGCATTCAAAAAAAGGTAATTTTAGGCTATGCTACGCCTAATTTTTTCGATTAAATTTAAGGTTAAAAATGATACAGCAACATTATAACCCAAGTGCGATTGAGCCAAAGGTTCAGCAATATTGGGCAGAAAATAAAGTTTTTAAAGCGATTAAAGATACTACAAAAGAGAAATATTACTGCTTATCAATGCTTCCCTATCCGTCAGGTCGTCTGCATATGGGGCACGTTCGTAATTATACGATTGGCGATGTGATTTCTCGTTATCAACGTATGATTGGTAAAAATGTGTTACAGCCAATGGGGTGGGACGCATTTGGGTTGCCTGCAGAGGGGGCGGCGGTAAAAAATAATACCGCTCCTGCAAAATGGACCTATGAAAATATTGAGTATATGAAAAACCAGTTGAAAGTGTTGGGTTTTTCTTATGATTGGGATCGAGAGGTTACGACTTGCCGTCCAGAATATTATAAATGGGAGCAATGGTTTTTCACCGAGTTGTATAAAAAAGGATTAGTATATAAGAAGACTTCTACTGTGAACTGGTGTCCGAATGATGAAACGGTGCTGGCTAATGAGCAAGTTCACGAGGGGTGTTGTTGGCGTTGCGATACGCCTGTAGAACAGCGTGAAATTCCGCAATGGTTTATTAAAATTACAGACTATGCGGAAGAGTTGTTAAATCAATTGGATAATCTTCCACAATGGCCCGAGCAAGTAAAAACGATGCAACGCAATTGGATTGGGCGTTCTGAAGGAGTGGAGATTACCTTTAAAATCGCAGGCTCAAATGCGACATTGCCAGTTTATACTACTCGCCCAGATACTTTCTTTGGCGTGAGTTATGTTGCAGTGGCTGCTGCTCACCCACTGGCAGAGCTTGCAGCAAAAACTAATCCTGAGTTGGCAGGATTTATCCGTGAAGCAAAAAATACCAAAGTGGCAGAGGCAGAATTAGCCACGATGGAGAAGAAAGGTATGGCAATAGGGTTGTTTGCTATTCATCCACTTACTGGAAAAGAAGTGCCAGTTTGGGTAGCTAACTTTGTATTAATGCATTATGGCACAGGTGCCGTGATGGCTGTACCTGCTCACGATGAACGTGATTTTGAGTTTGCTCAAAAATATGGTTTGCAAATAAATCAGGTGATTAGACCGCTTGATGACAGTGAATGGGACTTCTCGCAGGCGGCTTATACCGAACACGGAAAATTAATTCACTCGGGCGAATTTGATGGTTTAACGTTTGAACAAGCTTTTAATGCGATCGCAGATAAATTAGAGGCGATGGGAGCTGGTAAGCGTCAAGTGAATTTCCGTTTGCGTGATTGGGGGGTTTCTCGTCAGCGTTATTGGGGAGCACCAATTCCAATGATGACACTTGAGGGCGGCGAAGTGGTTACTGTGCCATTGCAAGATTTACCTGTAATTTTGCCTGAAAATGTGGTGATGAATGGCGTGCAAAGTCCGATTAAAGCGGATCCGAATTGGGCAAAAACCAGCTATAACGGCAAGCCAGCTTTAAGAGAAACGGATACGTTTGACACATTTATGGAGTCATCTTGGTACTATGCTCGTTATACGACACCTAATTTTGCCGATGGAATGCTAGAGGCTGAAGAAGCGAACTATTGGCTGCCAGTGGATCAGTATATTGGTGGGATTGAGCATGCTACGATGCACCTACTTTATTTCCGCTTTTTCCATAAGTTGTTGCGTGATGCAGGTATACTGACTTCCGATGAGCCAGCACATAAGTTGTTGTGTCAAGGTATGGTGTTAGCTGACGCTTTTTATTATACCAGCCCAACTAATGAGCGAATTTGGGTAAGTCCAACGCAGGTTACATTAGAACGTGATGATAAAGGACGTATCATTAAAGCCACCGATCCAGAAGGGCGTGAGTTGGTGTACACGGGTATGACCAAAATGTCTAAATCCAAAAATAATGGGATTGATCCACAAGAGATGGTGGAAAAATATGGTGCGGACACTGTGCGTTTATTTATGATGTTCGCTTCGCCTGCTGAAATGACACTAGAATGGCAAGAGTCAGGCGTGGAAGGCGCAAAACGCTTTTTAGGGCGTGTATGGAATTTGGTGTATGAATACAGTCAAAATCCAGCGAAAGCAACGCTCGATCCGAAGGTGCTTTCTGTTACTCAGCAGGGATTACGCCGTGATGTGCATAAAACTATTGCGAAAGTGAGCGATGATATTGGTCGCCGTCAGACGTTTAATACGGCGATTGCTGCGATTATGGAGCTGATGAATAAGCTGACTAAAGCTCCATTGGAAAGCGAACAAGATCGTGCTGTAATGGCCGAAGCCTTAAGTGCTGTGGTGAGAATGCTTTATCCTATCACACCTCATATCTGTTTTGAGCTTTGGCAGGCATTAGGACACGATAATATTGATTTTGCCCCTTGGGTTGTTGCTGATGAATCTGCAATGGTAGAAAGTGAAAAATTGGTTGTGGTACAAGTCAATGGGAAAGTAAGAGGAAAAATTACTGTTTCTGCTACAGCCACAGAAGAGGAAGTGAAGGCGATTGCAAAAGCAGATAGTAATGTGTTGAAATTCCTTGAGAATGTAGAAATTGTGAAAGAGATTTATATTCCATACAAAATGTTAAGTTTTGCGGTGAAAAGCTAAACAAGTGGTACCTAAATTTGAGTAAAAGGAACAAGATGAATATATTGGTCAGTAATGATGATGGGGTTCACGCAAGAGGGATTCAGGTTTTAGCAAAATGGTTACGCAATGCAGGGCATCAGGTAACAGTGGTTGCACCTGATCGTAATCGTAGTGCGGCGTCAAGTTGTTTAACGTTAGTTGAACCATTGCGAGTACACCGTTTTGATAATGGTGATTATACTGTCATTGCTGGCACACCAGCAGATTGTGTCCACCTAGCCTTAAATGGGTTGTTGGATACGCAGTTTGATTTAGTTGTGTCAGGCATTAATCACGGTTCAAATTTAGGTGATGATGTGGTTTATTCAGGGACTGTTGCAGCAGCTTTAGAGGGGCGTTATTTGCCTTTGCCTTCAATTGCAGTTTCGCTTGTGGGGAAAAATGGGGCAAATTATTTGACTGATGAAGTCTACTTTGACACTGCAGCTCAAGTGGTTGTTGAATTATTGCCTAAAATCGTGGTGGCAAAAATGCCAGCTAATCAAGTGTTAAATGTGAATGTGCCTAATCTTCCGTACCATCAGCTTTCAGGCGTGATGGTAACCCGTTTAGGAGAGCGTTCACCTGCTGCAGAGATTGTAAAACAACAAGATCCCCGTGGTGCAACGGTATATTGGATTGGTGCAAGTGGGAAACCGATTGATAAGGACGCAGGGACGGATTTTTATGCCGTGGATAATCAGTATGTTTCCATTACGCCACTACAAGCGGATATGACCGCTCACCAAACGATTGAGGGGTTAAAAGGGACGTTTGAGGAAAAGGCTTAAATGAAATTATTTGGCACAATTTACGATACGATGATGGCGTGGGCGGCACATCGGTTTGCTGCTTTGGGGCTAAGTTTTATCAGTTTTATAGAAGCTATTTTTTTTCCTATTCCGCCTGATGTAATGCTGATCCCAATGTCGATGCGTAAACCACATTTAGCCACACGTTATGCGTTTTATACCACATTTGCGTCTGTGCTTGGCGGTATTGTTGGTTATGGACTGGGGTTTTTTGCCGTTGATTGGGTCAAAAGTATGGTGTTGGATTGGGGAATGCAAGCACAATTTGATGAAGCTCAGATGTGGTTTGAAACGTGGGGAGTCGCAGTTGTCTTTCTCGCAGGTTTTTCTCCAATCCCTTTTAAAGTATTTACCCTTTGTGCTGGCGTGATGCAAATGGTGTTTTGGCCTTTTGTTGCAACGGCGGCAATTTCTCGTTTTGCACGTTTTATTCTTGTGGCAAAATTATCCGCTTGGGGAGGCAGTAAATACGCAGAAAAAATTCGCCGTTCAATTGAATTAATTGGTTGGGGGACTGTCGCAGTTGCGGTAGTCGCTTACCTTATTTATACGTTATACAAATAGTGAGAAAATTTTATGAAGCAAATCAAAAAGTCGTGGATACCTTTATCTTTTATGAGTGCATTGTTAGTAGGGTGTATGAATAATCAGCCTGCACCGCAGGTAGATGTAGATGCTATTCCTAATGCGATCCCAATGGGGTTAGATAGTGATATTCAAGTTGCAGAAATGCCAGCAGGAATGAATGGTTCAATGTCCCAGCCTATGCCATCAGTCCCTTCTGTTCAATCTGTACCAGCTTATCCCCAAGTGGCACTTTACCCTGCACAGCCAGTGTTGATGACTCCGCCAGCCAATGCTTGCCAAGTGGTGAGACTTGCTAATGGTTCGCCTGATTATACACAAATACAAAAAGGTTGTTATCGTGAGGCAAATTATACTGTCGGCAAGGGTGATACGATTTTTCTCGTGGCATATTTAGTGGGTAAAAGTGTTGATGAAATTGCCCAATTAAATCAGATGAACCAACCTTATCAGCTCAAAATTGGTCAAGTGTTGCGAGTACAATAATTATTCTCTCGACAAGCGGTGAGTATTCGCTGCGATTTTGCAATTATTTTTTTAAGGATAACGAATGAAAAAATCATTTTGTCTCATTCCGCTTGTGGCATTTATGATGGTAGCTTGCTCAAACCAATCGCCAGCGCCTGTTGTCTCTGCAAGCGGTGCGGATCTTGCACCAATCCAGCCAGTGGCGATAGCCAATAATGCGAGTGCTGGCTGGCAGACTGAAATGCAACAAATTCCAGTACAACAAACTTCAGTACAGCAAACCCAAATGCCAACAGCAATGGCAATACCTCAGGTTGTGCAGCCTATACAAAAACCAGTTTTACAGCAGCCTTCTTTATCACAACCGACTGTTCAGCAACCCGTGGCACAACAGGCAGTAAAATCGGCAGTGGTTAAACCTGCCTCGGTAAATAGAGTTGTTTCACAAGATTTTACTATTCCTCGTGATGAAAAAAATGCACCTATTTACAGCCAAATTAACAAGGGCTTCTACAATGGGGAAAGCTATACAGTGAGAAAAGGTGATACGATTTTTTTAATCGCTTATATCGCAGGAAAAGATGTTAAAGAAATTGCGGCGTTGAACAATTTGCGTGAACCGTATCCGTTAAGCATTGGACAAGTGATTAAATTGGGGAATGCATTGCAAGCTGTTGTTACTTCTCCATCAGTTGCTTCTATGTCAGCAAATGCGGTAGCTGTAACGCCAGATTCTGTTAAATCAGAGTCAGCGAAGCCTGCGATCACTTATACGCAAGGAGCAAATGGAACAGCTTATGGTTCTGATGGTACCATTACAGGACCTGTGAAAGCAGGCGTTGGAACTGCAAAAGCTAAAGGAGGTGTTGTTGCCGTGCCTGCTTCTGCATTGCCAACTAAAACGCCAGTTTCGTCTGAACCAAAATCATCAATAAATTGGGTATGGCCAACGGAGGGGCAAATCATTGCAGGATTTTCTGCTTCTGAAGGTGGAAATAAAGGGATTGATATTGCAGGGCAAAAAGGACAAGCAGTTAAAGCAGCGGCTGCAGGACGTGTTGTTTATGCAGGTAATGCATTACAGGGCTATGGTAATTTAATTATCATCAAACATAACGATGATTTCCTAAGTGCTTATGCTCACAATGATAGTATTAAAGTTGATGAGCAAGATAATGTTGCTGCTGGGCAAACTATTGCAACTTTGGGAAGCTCTGGTACGAACAGCAATAAATTACATTTTGAAATTCGTTATCAAGGAAAATCGGTTGATCCGACACGTTATCTGTCAAGATAATCTGTTTGTTCAATTTACGGACGCACTTAGGTGCGTCTTCATTTTGTTCATCTCGACAGCCGTATTGTTGTATATAATGCCGTGGGGAATATTGCAAATTTTCGGTAATTTTTAACCGCTTATTATACCAAAACTTGAGGAATATGTATGTTTAAATGGCTTTCTCTGATTTTTATTTTATGTTTAAGTGCTTGTGGCTGGCAATTTAAAAATAGTGAGTTACTTCCTGCTGAGTTAAGAGTATTAAGTTTCGATAGTGCGGATCCTTATAGTGATATGTCAAGGGTTTTGCGAGAACAGATGGAGCTGAATGGCATTCAAACGGTGGCTAAATCAGATGGGGTAGCGAATATCAGGTTAAATGCGGTCGCTAGCGATGCACGAGTTGTTTCTGTATTTAAGCAGGCAAGAGAAGCAGAGAAGGTGTTAAGCCTCACAGTGAACGCAACGGTTACGATACCAAATAAAGGCAGTTACCCAGTTGAAACATCAGTTTATCGCACGTTTTTTGATGATTCTCGTGCTGCATTGGCGAAATCCAATGAGAGTGAGAGCATTATGAAACAAATGTATCAGCAAGCCTCGTGGCAATTGCTCATTAAAATTTCAAGCGTGTATAAAACATTAGCTGTATCACCAGAAAAACAGTCTGTAAAATAATGCAACGTATTTTCCCTGAAGCTATTGAGTTCGCCCTTGAAAAAGGACTGCAGCCTTTTTATCTTTTAACTGGGCAGGATTTGTTGTTGGTTGATGAAACTAAAAGCAAAATTTTGCAGAAAGCATTTTCATCAGGCTTTGATGAAAAAAATGATGTTGTCATTGTAAACGATACCAAATGGGATCAGCTATTTGAGCAGGTACAATCTAACGGTCTGTTTTTTAACCGCCAAGCTCTATTGCTAAACTTGCCTGATAGTATCACTGTGAGTCAGCAAAAAAATCTAGCAGAATTGCTTGCTTATTCTTCACCAGATTTATTGTTTATTCTACATTTGCCAAAGTTCACGAAGCAGGTTGAGAAGCAGAGCTGGTTTAGCCAGATTAGTCAAAACACTGTGCAAGTAAATTGCCAAACACCCGATATAACAAAATTATCAGCGTGGATCGCCCATCGTGCTCAGTCGATGAATTTGCATATCGAATTAGAAGCCATTCAATTTCTTAGCCATAATTATGAAGGGAATTTATTGGCATTAAAGCAAACGTTGCAAATGCTCAAACTTTCTTTTAATAACGGTAAAATTACCTTACCTCGAGCAAAGGAAATTGTAGAACAGTCTGCTCAATTTACCCCATTTCAATGGGTTGATGCACTACTTGAGGGGAAAATTCATCGAGCAATACGCATTTTAGCACAATTACAACAAGAAGATATTCAACCTGTTGTTCTGTTGAGAATTGTGCAGAAAGAGTTATTTTTACTATTAGAAATAACACGTTCTCCACAAAAGGCTACAGCTCATCAACTGCTGTTTTCAGGCAATCTTCGTGGTGAGTTTGATCGCTTAAAAGTATGGCAAACTCGCCGAATGCTTTATCAGCAGGCTGTAAGTCGCTTGACTTATCAGAAGTTGTATCAATTAATTCAGTCTCTTGCAAAATTGGAAAAATCTATAAAGCAGGCGTTTGATGAAGATATTTGGTTGTTTCTTGCTCGTTTTTGTACCCAATTTGGTCAATGAGATAGGGACATAAGACGTGTAAATTAAAGGCATTTTGCAAGATAAATCGTATAATTGACCGCTTGCTGTTGTTTATTGATAGACGGTCATTTTTATAGAATTTTTCGTTATCTTTATCGTGAGTGATTGCAAGTAGAGCATTCATTAATAAGTATTAAATTGAGTTTATTATGTCTGAAAAACGTTATGGTGCAGATGAAATCACTGTCCTAAAAGATCTTGAACCTGTTCAGCTTCGTCCTGGAATGTACACGGATACGACTCGCCCTAATCATTTAGGGCAGGAAGTAATTGATAATAGTGTTGATGAAGCATTGTCAGGATTTGCTAATCAAATTGATGTGATTTTACATTCAGATAATTCCCTTGAAGTAATCGATAATGGGCGAGGAATGCCTGTCGATATTCACTCAACGGAGAAAATCTCTGGTGTAGAGTTGATTTTGACCAAATTGCACGCAGGCGGTAAGTTTTCAAATAAAAATTACACATTTTCGGGCGGGCTGCACGGCGTTGGAATTTCAGTTGTCAATGCACTTTCTGAACGTGTCGAAATCACGATTAAGCGTGGCGGTGAAGTTTATACGATTGCGTTTGCTAATGGAGTAAAAATTGAGGATTTGACCGTCATCGGAAGTTGTCCAAAACGCCAAACGGGGACGAGGGTACATTTTTACCCTAACCCAAAATATTTTGATTCTGCTAAATTTTCTGTTAGTCGCTTACGACATTTATTGCGAGCAAAAGCCGTATTGTGTCCTAAATTAACGATTAATTTTACTGACCATATTAATCATACTCAGGAAGCGTGGCATTACGAGGACGGCTTATCCGATTACTTAACGGAGGCATTAGGGGAAAGTGAATATTTACCTAATCCAGCGTTCATTGGCGATATAAGTGGTGAGACAGAAGCACTAAGCTGGGCATTGACGTGGCAAATGCAAGGGGAATTATTAAGTGAAAGTTATGTAAATTTAATTCCTACCCCTCAAGGGGGGACGCACGTTAATGGCTTACGTCAAGGTTTGTTTAAAGCGATGGTTGAGTTTTGTGAATTCCGCAATTTATTGCCAAGAGGGGTTAAATTAGCGGCTGATGATGTTTGGAATCGCTGTAGTTATGTGCTTTCATTAAAAATGCAAGAACCTCAATTTGCAGGGCAAACCAAAGAGCGTCTCTCTTCTCGTCAAGCGGCGAGTTATGTTGAAAATGGCGTGAAAGATGCGTTTAGTTTATGGCTAAATCAAAATGTACAGTTGGCACAACAGCTTGCAGAATTGGCGATTAGCTCTGCTCAGAACCGTTTGAAAGCGGAGAAAAAGGTTGTACGCAAGAAATTGGTAAGTGGTCCAGCATTACCTGGTAAACTGGCGGATTGTATTTCGCAGGATTTAAATCGAACAGAGCTATTTTTAGTAGAAGGGGATTCTGCGGGCGGATCAGCAAAACAGGCTCGTGATAAAGAATACCAAGCTATTTTGCCATTACGAGGAAAAATTCTGAACACTTGGGAAGTCTCGCCTGATCAGGTTTTGGCATCGACTGAAGTTCACGATATTGCTGTGGCAATGGGGATTGATCCAGACAATGATGATTTAAGCCAACTTCGTTATGGCAAAATTTGTATTCTTGCAGACGCAGATTCTGATGGTTTACATATTGCGACACTGCTGTGTGCATTATTTTTACGCCATTTTCCAAGTTTAGTTAAAAATGGACACGTTTATGTTGCAATGCCGCCACTTTATCGCATTGATATTGGTAAAGACGAAGTACATTATGCACTTGATGAAAATGAGAAAGAAGCCATTTTGACTCGTCTAGCGAAGAAAAAAGCAAAACCGAATGTTCAGCGTTTTAAAGGTTTAGGTGAAATGAATCCAAGTCAATTGCGAGAAACGACAATGGATCCGACAACACGCCGTTTAGTGCAATTGATGTTGGAAGAACCTGTTGATGAAGGGAATGAGCAATCAGCAACCTTTGAATTAATGGATATGTTATTAGCTAAAAAGCGAGCAGAAGATCGTAAGCAGTGGCTACAACATCGAGGAAACGAAGCGGATTTAGCTTGATTTAAAGATGAAATGAATGGAAAAATTAGCAGAAGAATAATGTTTCTTTGTCGATTTTTTATCTAGAATATGATAATTTTTGATTGTAATTTAATTGATTGAGTATACAAAATGAGTGATGAACAGCAAGGCGTGGCTACGCAAGAGAAAAAATCGTTTTTAAAATCGTTGTTTGGTGGGCTATTCCAACAAGAACCCAAAAATCGTGAGGATTTGGTTGGTGTCATTCGTGATTCAGCTGAAAATGAATTAATTGATAAAGACACGAAAGAAATGATTGAGGGGGTGATGGAGATTTCTGAGCTGCGCGTGCGTGATATTATGATCCCTCGTCCACAAATTGTGTTTATTACCGCTGAACAACCACTTGATGCTTGTGTTGATACAATTATTGAATCTGCACACTCTCGTTTTCCTGTTATCCGTGATGACAAAGATACTATTGAAGGAATACTGTTAGCAAAAGAGCTATTGAAGTATTTGCGTTCTGATTCTGAAGCCTTTGATATGATGGCAATTTTACGTCCCGCGGTGATTGTGCCTGAAAGTAAGCGAGTAGATCGTATGCTTAAAGAGTTTCGTTCCGAGCGTTTTCATATGGCGGTCGTTGTTGATGAATTTGGTGCTGTGTCTGGTTTAGTTACTATTGAAGATATTTTAGAGCAAATTGTGGGCAATATTGAAGACGAATTTGATGAGGAAGAAGCGGAGCCAATTCGCCAGTTATCGCAGCACAGTTATGCCGTATTAGCCTTGACTGATATTGAACGTTTTAATCAACAGTTTGCCACGAATTTTAATATTGAAGAAGTGGATACGGTGGGTGGCTTAGTGGTGAAAGCATTTGGTTATTTGCCAAAACGAGGTGAAGAGATTGAGCTTGAGGGGGTGGTATTTAAGGTTACTTCTGCAGACAGTCGTCGTCTCATTCAATTACGCATTACCGTTAGCGATGAACAACTCGATCGTATGCAACAAGAGAGTTCAAACGAATGAAAAAGGTAAAAAATAGTGCAAAATTGACCGCTTGTGCGGTCGCTTTTGTCAGTGGGGGAATAGGTGTTTTTGCTTATTCCCCATTTGATTATTGGTGGATAAGTTTTATTTCTGCCGCTGGGTTGGTTTGGATTGCGACTCAATTTGAGCGTAGAGCAGCATTATGGACGACATTCTTATGGGGGGTAAGTTATTTTGCGTTCGGCGTGAATTGGGTACAGGTCAGTATGATTCAATTCGGCGGCGTGCCTGAGATTGTCAGTTATGTTGCCGTGTTGATTTTAGCTGCTTATCTTGCACTTTATCCGCTGTTATTTACTTATATTGTCGGGCGTTTTAGGGTGAATAATCCGTGGGTGATGGCAACGGTTTTCACCTTTACCGAATACTTAAGGGAAGTGGTTTTCACTGGTTTTCCGTGGTTACAATTGGGTTACAGTTTAATTGATTCTCCTTTTTTTGGCATTGCCCCCATTTTTGGGGTAGAAGGATTAACCTTTTTTGTACTTGTTGCGAGCGGTTATTTTGTTCAAATTTTTTGCAATTCTGCAAAAAAATTAGAAATTTTAACCGCTTGTGTTTCGCTGTTTGTATTGATTGTGGGGGGAGCTGTAACTCAGAGGTTTCAATTTGTTGAAGTCAATATTCAACAAAAGCCACTGACAATCAGCTTACTACAAGGCAACATTGAACAAAAAATGAAATGGGATCCAAACCATTTTCAAGAAACGATTCGTACCTATGAGCGTTTATTTACGCCATTGTTAGGAAAAAGTGATTTGATTATTTTTCCAGAGTCTGCGATACCTGCTGTTGAACAGCAGATTGCTCCGCTCTTGGCACAGCTACACCAAGCTGGCGTAAGGCATGGTACAGAGATGATTATTGGTACGCTTTATCAATCTGATAATGGTTTATTTAATAGTGCCATTGCATTGGGAAATCCAGAACAACCTTATTCGTTAGAGACTTCTCCTCGTTATAATAAACATCATCTCGTACCTTTTGGCGAATATGTCCCTTTTGGGCGAGCGTTGGATTGGTTGAGAGATGTTTTTATTTTACCCGTGAATTTGTCGCAGGGGGAATTTATTCAAAAGCCGTTATTGGCAGCAAATCATCGATTTACGATGGCGATTTGTTATGAAATTATTTATAGCGAGCAAGTTCAGAAAAATGCGAAAGCCTATCAGTCAGACTATTTATTAACTATTTCTAATGATGCGTGGTTTGGCGAAAGCATTGGACCTTGGCAACATTTCCAAATTGCGAGAATGCGGGCATTGGAGTTGGGGAAACCGCTTATTCGTGCGACAAGTACAGGGGTAACAGCATTTATCGATCATAAGGGAAAAGTTCTCGCAGAAGTACCTCAATTTTCAGAATTAGCACTGACATACACACTTCCAGTTGTCGAGGGAAAAACGTTCTTCGCAGAGTGGGGACGGAGGGGAATATGGGCGATCGGTGGTGTTATACTGTTACTTGCAGTTATTGGCAGAATGCAAAGTCGTCGTAGATAAAATAACAAGATGATTTATCTGGATCGAAATTTTATATAAATAAATGACCATAGTGAACTTTTCCAATAAATAAAGCACTAAAGAGCGTGCAATAGGCAAATGGAAAAGCGTATAAGTTAGGAGAACAAAAATAGATGAGTGAGCAGATAACCGATCAAGTATTGGTTGAACGTGCACAAGGTGGCGATAAGAAAGCCTTTAATTTACTCGTCATACGCTATCAAAACAGAGTAGCAGGGTTGCTAACACGTTATGTGTCTCGTGATGATATTCCTGATATTGTGCAAGAATCCTTTATAAAAGCGTATCGTTCGCTAGAATCATTTCGAGGCGAAAGTGCTTTTTATACTTGGCTTTATCGTATTGCGGTAAATACGGCAAAAAATCATTTGACGGCATTAGGTCGAAGACCGCCTAAAGAAGATGTTTTAGCTGAAGATGCGGAAATTCATAACAGCGGCAGTTATCTTCGTGAAGTGGATACGCCTGAAAATTTAATGTTATCTGATGAATTAAAACGCATTGTCTTTGATACGATAGAAAATTTACCTGATGAGCTAAAAACGGCGATTACCTTACGAGAGCTTGATGGATTAAGTTATGAAGAAATTGCAGAAATAATGCAATGCCCTATTGGTACGGTTCGGTCGAGAATTTTTAGAGCTCGAGAAGCGATTGACGCAAAAGTAAATTCGTTTATACAGTAAATTATTCATGCCGTTAATCCGTTCATATAAAAGGCTCATTAAATAAACAATATTATTGGAGTGGTATATGCAATCGAAAGAAGAGCTTTCTAGTTATATAGA
This sequence comes from Nicoletella semolina, assembly GCF_004345745.1. GTDB lineage: Bacteria > Pseudomonadota > Gammaproteobacteria > Enterobacterales > Pasteurellaceae > Nicoletella > Nicoletella semolina. The sequence continues at coordinate 53,900 of NZ_SLXJ01000004.1, forward strand.
TGGACATAATGTAGATCCAGTGTTTAGTGAAACATTATGCAGCAGTATTGAGTTGCAACAAAAATGGCAAAACTATCACATCATTCGTAGCGTAATACGTGGGGAAGAATTGCTTTTGGGGGCAGATTTCTCGGCTAAAATGGCTGCGTTATTAGATAATGAACAGATTGAGCGAGCGGTAGTCCCTGCATCTGATCCATTAGTGAATACTAAATCATCTAGAGATAAGATACTTAAATTAAAACGCTGGACAATGCCAGTTATGCAAATGGGGATCGCAGCGTCTGTTTGTTTTGTCGCTGTGTTTGGTGTAAATTCTTTTTATTCAGAAAATGAAATTGCACAAGTTGTTGAGTCAAGTCAGCCAACATTACAGACATTACCATTTAGCAATTCAATACAGCCAGTAAGCTACAATACTGAAAACCGTGATTTTATAAGTTCTCAGCAATTGGTTCATCAGCAATATCGTATTAATCGTTTACTGCAAGATTACATCTCACCACAGGGTTCTCGTTTGGAGGATAAATCGGATAAGTTTGATAGTACAAAAGAATCTGATCCTAGCCAATAAAGAGAGATTTGTTTAGACTAATTGAATTTCTGATCGGTTTTTTAAATAGTTCCCATAAGTTATCCTTCAAATACTTATGGGCTTTATTTTAATTTGATTCTATATACAGCAGATATAACCATAAAATATTTAAATACTTTCTTAGTTTCTTTTTATTTTTTATTAGCTTCACGGTGGTTGCACATCCGCCTTTAGCAATCTAGTCTACCTATAAAATTTCAGATACGGATATACAGATATTCATTCGTCAAATGAATAATATTGAACAGTGTATTTTTCCTGAATTAGGGCAGAAGAATTATCAGCAAGTTTATAATAGCTTGACCGAAAAAGATCGGTTATTAATGAGATATTATCGAGAGAAGGTATTAGAAGATTTAATTTCTTTAGAGAATATAATCAAAATAGCACAAGATCCTGAATCAAGAGATTATTTTTCTAAACAGGTTAATAAATTTAATCATCAGCGTGCGAGTGTTTCTCCTGAACTTTGTGATAAATTTAAAATAGAATACCAGCAGAAATATCAGCAGGTACAAGAAATGATGAATAAAGATGACGGCTAAACTAACACATTTTAAGGTTATTTTTTATGCAAATAAATGAGTAAGCTCATTCATTTGCATATTTTTTACTATTACTATTCGCTCTTCAATTGAGGCAGCACATTGTTTTGTACAGAGAGTAATCCTGTATCGGTATAAATACTTAATTTACCACGAGTATCCACAATATCCAAATTACGCATAGTTAATTGACCAATACGATCGGCTGGCGTAAACGGTGCGTCTTCCACTTTTTCCATACTTAAGCGTTCAGCTTCGTAAGTCAGGTTTGGTGATTGAGTATTGAGGATAGAATAATCGTTACCACGGCGTAATTCGAGCGTTACCGTGCCAGTAATAGCCTTGGCTACCCAGCGTTGGGCGGTTTCTCGTAGCATTAGGGCTTGTGGGTCAAACCAGCGACCTTGGTAAAGTAAACGCCCTAAACGCAATCCATTAATGCGATATTGTTCGATCGTATCTTCATTATGAATACCTGTAACTAAACGTTCATAGGCAATATGCAATAATGCCATTCCAGGTGCTTCATAAATCCCTCTTGACTTCGCCTCAATGATACGGTTCTCAATTTGGTCTGACATACCTAAACCGTGGCGACCACCAATGCGGTTAGCTTCTAAAATTAGCTCTACGGCATCATCAATACGCTTGCCATTTAATGCGACTGGCACGCCTTCTTCGAAGGTAACAGTAACTATTTCTGGTTTGATTTCAACAGATTGATCCCAAAATGCCACGCCCATAATCGGCTTAACAATGTGCATTCCTGTGCTTAATTCTTCCAAATCTTTTGCCTCATGGGTTGCACCCAGCATATTAGAGTCGGTGGAATAGGCTTTTTCCACCGACATTTTGTAGTCAAAGCCGTTAGCAATAAGGAATTGCGACATCTCAAAACGTCCGCCAAGTTCATCAATAAAGACTTGATCTAGCCACGGTTTATAGATTTTTAATTTTGGATTGGTCAATAGACCATAACGATAAAAACGCTCGATGTCATTGCCTTTAAAGGTTGAACCATCGCCCCAAATATTAACATCGTCTTCTTTCATTGCTGCCACAAGCATTGTACCTGTTACCGCACGACCAAGAGGCGTAGTATTGAAATAGGGGACGCCGCCTGTTGAAATATGAAAAGCACCGCACTGAATCGCAGCAATACCTTCGTGAGCGAGCTGTTTGCGGCAGTCGATTAATCGAGCATTTTCTGCACCATACTCCATTGCTTTTTGTGGAATAGCATTGTAATCGTCCTCATCAGGCTGACCTAAGTTTGCAGTGTAGGCGTAAGGTACAGCCCCTTTTTTACGCATCCATAATAGTGCTGCTGAAGTATCTAAGCCACCAGAAAAAGCAATACCGACTTTTTGTGAGAGGGGGAGAGTTTCAAGGATTGTAGCTGACATATAAATTCCTATTATTGTGTGATAATAAACGCAAGCAAACGATTGCGGAGTTGGGTGATTATATCGTACTAGAAAATAGCAAATATTACATCTAAAATCTTACGAGAAATAAGGTAAAGCGGTCTATTTATGTTATGCTAAAATTTTGCAAAAAAGTTGAGGATAAGAATGAAGAAGATTTTAGTGATTCGTAATGATAAAATTGGCGATTTTATGGTGAATTTCCCTGCTTTTGCTATGTTAAAGCAGTCTTTACCAAATGTTGAAATAGCTGCATTAGTGCCAGATTATACCGCCCCACTAGCCAAGCTTTGTCCGTCCATAGATCAGATTATTCTAGATACACAGGACAAAAATAATCCTGCAGAATTTCAGCGTATTTTGCAAACGATCAAAGTAGAACAATTTGATGCGGTGATTTGTTTTGTATCAAGTTGGTATAATGCCAAATTAACTTGGCGAAGTGGTATTCGTTATCGCCTTGCCCCTGCAACGAAGCTGTTTCAGTTTTTGTATAATCACCGTTTAACTCAACGACGATCCCGTTCAGAAAAATCAGAAAGCGAATATAACCTTGATTTAGTGCGTGCTTTTTTGACCGATCATAATGTAGTACCTATTGAACCTACATTTCCTTATTTGCAATTTTCAGCCGCAAAGATAATTTTTCAGCGACACAAACTTGCAAAAAATTTGTCTATTTCGACCGCTTGTAAATGGCTGTTTTTACACAGTTCAACGGGGGGATCTGCCAGTGCGCTGTCAGTAGAGCAATTTGCAGAGTTAATTCAAGGTATTTTGAATCGACATCAATGTGTTGTTGTGCTAACTGCTGGCAAAAATGAGGGAGAAAAGGCTCGCTTGTTGCAGAAAAAAATCAATCACTCTAATGTAGTTGTTTATGACCAAAATGAAGGACTAGAAGATTTTAGTTTATCATTAGCTTGTGCAGATTTAATGATAGCTTGCTCAACAGGACCGCTTCATATCGCAGGAGCGTTAAACGTGCCAACGATTGGATTTTATCCAAGCCGCTTGTCAGCAACTCCAAGACGTTGGCAGCCGATTAATGATCCAAATAAGCATATTGCTTTTGCTGCACCCTCTGACAAGGCTTCGCAAATGAATTTAAAGAAAATCTCTATTGAGCAAGCCCTGCCTCACATTTTATTATTTATTGATAAAATATGGGGTAATAGAGGCGTATAAATATTCAAATGATGGATTTTCATTAAATTTGAAATGATGGTTGTTTTTCCATGTAAATCATCGTATCAGTCGGTTCAAGAATTTCAGATAAAAAAAGACTCTCAGAAAGTCCGAGAGCCAGCTTTTAATCTGATTCAGTAATGAATGACTGTTTTATAAAAGGAGACAAATAAAACAAAGATTAAAAGCAAAAATAAGGAGAAATGTTGGCTCCTCCTGCTGGACTCGAACCAGCGACATATGGATTAACAGTCCACCGTTCTACCGACTGAACTAAGGAGGAAAAGAGTTACTGATAGTAGACTAATTGGATTTAGCTGTCAATCTCAGCTTTTAATCTCTCCACATACTGAACAATTTTGTTTCGGTAGCAGAAATTCACGCACGGAAAAATTTAATCCGTCAATGATCAATAATTTGCCTGATAAGGTTTTACCAATTTGCAACAGTACTTTAATTGTTTCTAATGCCTGCAAGCTGCCAATCACACCAACAATGGGTGCAATAACGCCTGATTCTACACAACTTAATACACTTTCACCGAATAGTTGGCTCAAACATTGGTAGCAAGACTCATCTTTTTGATAGGTAAACACACTAATTTGTCCTTCAAAACGGATTGCCGAGCCTGATATAAGCGGTCGTTTATGTGAAAAACATTGCAAATTTAGTATATTACGAATATCGACATTATCCGTGCAATCTACAATCACATCAAACTTTGGAATTAATCTCTGCCACTGTTCTGAAGTCAATTTAGCACAGATTTTTTCAATACAAATATTGGGATTTAATCTTTGCAAGCACTGTTTGGCAATATCCACTTTGGGCTGTCCAATATCTTCATCAGTGTATAAAATTTGACGCTGTAGATTAGATAATGAGATTGTATCGAAATCGACTAATGTCAGATTGCCCACGCCAGTACTTGCTAAATATTGTGAGCAAGCACACCCCAGCCCGCCTAGCCCAACAATCAGCACTCGACTGGCTTTGAGTTTTTCTTGTCCGTCAAAATCGACGCTTTTTAGCATAATTTGACGATTGTAACGCAGCATTTCGTGATCGGTTAGTTCCATAGCTATTCTATAATCTGGGTTAATTGAGGAGGTGATTAAACGGTTGAATGGTTACCGTTTCGCCAGCTTGCACGTCAGCTCGTTCCTGCTCAAGTACAATAAAGCAATTACTTTCTTGGAAAGCACTAAAGATATGTGATCCTTGCGTGCCAATACTTTTTACCTCTAATTTTCCTTGAGCATTGGTATAATAAAAACCTCGTTGGAAATCTTGTCTCCCTACGGCTTTTTTTAGAGGCTCTGTGGTACAAGCGGTTAAATTCGGTGAAAAATTTGCAATTTTTTCTGCTGAAACGCCCGCTAGTTTGAGTAATGCAGGTTGCACCAACTGATAAAATGTTACTAATGCTGAAACAGGGTTGCCAGGTAGACCAAAAAACCACGTTTTATTAAGCTTTCCAAAAGCGAAGGGCTTACCAGGTTTCATCGCAATTTTCCAGAAGTTAATTTTGCCCAATTTTTCAAGCACATCTTTCGTAAAATCAGCCTCGCCAACTGAAACACCACCGCTGGTAATTAGCACATCAGCAGCCTCTTGAGCTTGGCAGAACACTCGTTCAATCTGTTCAGAGCAATCAGGCAAAACACCGTAATCAATGATTTCGCAGTGTAATTTTTCTAACATTAAACGTATGGTAAAACGATTGGTATCGTAAATTTGTCCTGTTTTTAACGGTTTTCCGACGCTGACTAATTCATCGCCTGTTGAAAGAATAGCTACTTTGATACGAGAGAAAACGGCTACACGTTCAATGCCGAGTGAAGCCAATAGCGGCAAGGTTGTTACGTTAAGTTTTGTCCCTTTTTTTAGTACTAATGCTCCTTGTAAAATATCTTCTCCACAATGGCGAATATTGGCATTGCATTTTGGCAGCGTTAGGAAAGTGATCTTGCCCTGAGCATCAAGTTTGGTATTTTCTTGCATTACAACGGTGTCCGCTCCAGTTGGAATACAGGCTCCTGTCATTATTCTGACACATTCTCCAATGCCAATTTGTCCTTCAAATGGTCGCCCTGCAAAGGCTTTTCCCACGACAGTGAAATGCTGATGCTGATTTAAATCAGCAAAACGTATCGCATAACCGTCCATTGCTGAATTATCAAATCTTGGTATGGAAATAGGAGAAAAAATATCTTCAGCCAATACTCGATTGACCGCTTGATCTAGGTTGATATATTCACATTGTGTTGGTGAGGGGAGAGTGTTCAAAAGCTGAGTTAATGATTGAGCTAAGGTAAAAAGAGACATTATTTTTCCTTAATAAATGACGTGGACAGCTGTAAATATCAATAACGAAAATCCTCTCATTAGAGAGGATTTTTAAGGTTAGACAGTGCCTGATTGTGTAATGAAATCACGCAGACCAAGTAAAATATTATTGACTGCAACCGCACAAAGAATTAAGCCCATCACTCGACTAATAATTGCCGCACCCGCATTACCAATCAAATGTTGAATACGGTTTGCGGCCATTAACAATAAAAAGGTGATGAGTAATACCGATAGCATTATGCCTGTTGTGATCACTTGGTCTGAAAAGCTATAACGGTGGTTATCAGTAAGTAGCACGACTGCCATCATTGCCCCTGGTGAAGCTATTGAGGGAACAGCGAGCGGATAAACAGCTAATTCGTGTAAGTTACTTTTCATTTTAATTTCTTGATCTTGTTTACTTTCTCCAAAGATCATTGACAATGCAAACAAAAGCAAGACTAATCCCCCTGCAATTTGGAAAGCAGAAAGTGGAATTTGCATTGCATCGAGCAGCCATTGTCCTATCATTAAGAAAAAGAGTAGAATGCCAGCGGAAATAATAATCGCATTGCGTGCAATCTTGTGGCGATCTTCAGGAGATAATCCGACTGTTTTAGCAAGATAAACAGGAATTGAACCGATTGGATCAATGACTGCCCAAAGTACGACAAATTGTACAATTAATGAATCAAACATGAGCTTTCCTTGACTAAATAAAACGATGGGCTATTGTGCATTAAATTAACCTTAAAAAAAATAAATTATTCAAATTCCAATGATCTTTTTTACAAATTTAACCTTAAAACGTGGACAAAGCATATTACTTGAACAGGCTAATACGACCATTCATACAGGACAGAAAGTGGGACTGGTTGGAAAAAATGGCTGTGGAAAATCCTCTCTGTTTGCTTTATTAAAAAATGAACTTACTGCTGAAGGGGGAGAGGCAAAATATCCTCATCACTGGTCGATTGCTTGGGTAAATCAGGAAACGCCAGCCTTAGCCATTTCTGCAATAGAGTATGTTATTCAAGGTGACAGAGAGTATTGTCAGCTTATCGCACGACTGCAGCAAGCAAATGAAGACAATAACGGCAATCAAATTGCGTTACTCCACGGACAACTAGATCAAATTGATGCTTGGACAATAGAATCCCGAGCAGCAATATTGCTCAATGGCTTGGGTTTTACAACGGAGCAACTTACCCTCCCTGTGAAATCATTCTCAGGTGGTTGGCGAATGCGTTTAAATCTCGCTCAAGCATTAATTTGTCGTTCTGATTTGTTGTTACTTGATGAACCGACAAACCATCTTGATTTAGATGCGGTTATTTGGCTCGAACGCTGGCTTGAGCAATATCGGGGTACACTTTTGCTTATTTCGCACGACCGTGATTTCCTCGATCCTATCATCAATCGAGTGTTACATATAGAACAGCAGAAACTGCACGACTACACAGGCAACTACAGTGCATTTGAAATTCAGCGTGCCACAAAATTGGTTCAACAAAATGCGGCTTATCAACAGCAGCAGCAAAAAATTGCTCATTTACAGCAATTTATTACACGCTTTAAAGCGAAAGCCAGTAAAGCCAAACAGGCACAAAGTCGTGTTAAAGCATTGGAAAAAATGGAACTGATCGCACCAGCCTATCTAGATAACCCCTTTTCTTTTGCGTTTAAATCGCCATTATCGCTACCAAGTCCATTACTTGCTATGGAAAAAGTCAGTGCAGGCTATGCGGATACTACCATTTTGCATTCGATCAAATTAAATCTTGTCCCTGGTTCTCGTATCGGACTGCTTGGTAAGAATGGTGCAGGCAAATCGACACTGATTAAATTGCTTGCGGGTGAAATTCAAGCACAATCAGGTCATACACAGCTGGCAAAAGGTGTGCAATTGGGTTATTTTGCACAGCATCAATTAGACACTCTACGTCCAGATGAAAATGCGTTGTGGCATTTAGCTCGCCTTGCACCTGAACAAGCGGAGCAAGAGCTGCGTAATTATTTAGGCGGTTTTGATTTTCACGGCGATAAGGTTAAGCAATCTGTTCATACATTTTCTGGAGGGGAAAAAGCTCGATTGGTACTGGCTCTCATTGTTTGGCAACGACCAAATCTTTTATTACTTGATGAACCAACAAACCATCTCGATCTTGATATGCGTCAAGCACTCACAGAAGCACTTACGCACTATCAAGGTTCACTCGTGATTGTTTCACACGACCGCCATCTCTTGCGTAGTACAGTTGATGAATTTTATCTTGTTAATAATGGCGAGGTGGCAGAATTTAAGGGGGATCTGGACGATTATCAAAAATGGCTAAGTGAACAGAATACACTTGAATTTGCAAAAAAATCAGTTAATTCAAGTGCTTGTTCTGCTGAAAATGGCTCACAAAATTATCAGCAAAAGGACCGTAAAGAACAAAAGCGACTTGATGCGGAACGTCGCCAACAGGCTGCCCCATTACGCAAAAAATTAACGCAGTTAGAGACGGAATTATCTCAACTCACTGAAAAATTAGCGTCCTTAGAAAATGTTCTTACAAGTCCTGAAATCTATCAAGCGGAGAATAAATCCAAATTGACGCAAATATTATCTGAACAAGTTGGTGTTAAAAAACAGGTTGAAGAATTGGAACTTCAATGGTTAGCCTTGCAAGAGGAATTAGAGAATATCATCGTCCAAACCAAGTGACAAATGATTAGAAAAATACTTGTTTTATAAATATCAATAAGATCGACCCTACAATTATATAGTCTAGAAATCAAATTCTCTCAACAAAGATTAGTGTTACGGAACGATAATACAAGGGATTTTTTTATCATTTCTAGTACCTTTACAAATAATCCGCTTTTTTTTTATGGAATTACAGTTATAATTATCCCATATAAAAATTATGGGATTTATTTTTGAGGAAATATAATGAAAAAAAACGCTATTACGCTGGCATTTTTAGCACTTTTTTCCGCCAATGGTGCAAATGCAAATAACGTTGAGCAGCTAGAGGAAATTCAAGTGAATGCGAGTACTGGTAAAACAGGCTCTATACTCAATGGGAAAATGAACATTAGCGATCAAGTTATTGATCGCTCAAGCCTTAAAACACGCTCTGCAACATTAGGTAATGCACTGGCAGGCGAACTTGGAGTGCATTCCAATCCTTTTGGTGGGGGGGCGAGTAAACCAATTATACGTGGACAAGATGGCGTGCGTGTAAAAATCTTACAAAATAGTACAGATGTCATTGATGTTTCTTCACTTTCTCCTGATCATGTGGTGGCAGCAGATACTTTGCTTGCTAGTCAGGTTGAAATTGTACGAGGTGCGAATACATTGCTATACAGCACAGCTTCGCCTGCTGGAGTGGTGAATGTTGTCGATGGACGTATTCCTAACCAAATGCCATTTGGTGCGGTAATACCTAATATCGAGGGTGAAGCGTTAGTACGCTACAACACGGCGAGTAATGAAATTGCAACCACCGCAGGTGCTACTCTGGGAATAGGTGATCATCTTGCCCTTAGGGTTGAAGGCTTAAAACGTAAGGCTAACGATTATAAAGTTCCCCACTTCCAAGCAGACAAACCACTAAATTATCTACCAGGTAGCGACAATAAATCCACTGTGGGTACTGTTGGACTTTCCTTTATTCACGATAAAGGTTATTTGGGGGCATCTTACAGCCAACGACAAGATAAGTATAGTATCCCAGGGCATATTCATTGTGGCAGCAATAAAGAGCATTTTCTCAGCTTTTATGGTTCTGGGCGTTATTATCTGAATATTTACCCACATCTGATGTCAGATAGGGATTATAGCGACAATCCACACACGCATTGTAAGCACGATCACGATGAGCCAAGCCATGACAACCCCTTAGGTTTTCAGGTCAACCATGAACATGATACACCATGGATTGATATGAAAACCAAGCGTTATGATGTTCGTGGTGAATTGAAACAGCCGATTAGAGGCTTAGATAAAATCAAACTTAGCCTAACTTATGCTGACTATCATCACAATGAAAAAGACCCAGGTAATGAGCAAACTTTCAGTAACTACAAATCCGCCAGTCGTGATACCACTTTGGATAAGGGCAGTGCCAGCTCTGTGTTCAAGAATAGAGGCTTTAATAGTCGCCTAGAATTTTTCCACACGCCAACCCATTATTTAAGCGGTATGTTTGGCATACAATATCAAACGCAAAAATCCAGTGCAGGAGAGCCTTACCTACCTAGCTATTTTGAATCTGCAGCCGCTTTTGAAGAAGCTCAGGCAAACAATGTAAACCGATACCGTCCATATTTGCTGGTTCCTAACACCAATAAAAGTTTAAGTATTTTTGGTTTAGAACGCTTAAAGCTTGATCAATTAACGCTAGAAGCGGCAATGCGTTATGAACAGCAAAAAACACCTGTTCATTATGATAAAGAACTGCTGGATCACGCCTATAAAAGCTTGACACAAGATCCAAACAGACCCAAGGTATACGAAATAGAAAGTCAAGAAACCTTGGATAAACTCATGGCACCTTTTCGCCAAAGAGCATTATCATACGCAGCTACCGCTGCCTATGACGTCACGCCAGAAAATCGCATCTCTTTCACCTATTCGCATAATGAACGTATTCCTTCACCAATGGAGCTTTATTATCACGGGCATCATTTAGCTACCAGCTCATTTGAACACGGTAATAAAGATTTAGTTAAAGAAAAATCGAATAACTACGAATTGGCATTTCGTCATACTGGCAAGAACTTGACGTATAAAGCAAGCGGATATTACAGTGACTTTGACAATTATATTTTCAATGAAAATGTGCAAAAAGAAGGCAATCTTTATCTACGTCGTTATAACCAAACCACTGCAAAATTCTATGGCTTAGAAGGTGAGTTAAACTATCAGGTCCACCCTGATCATACCATTACGCTCTTTGGAGATGTGGTGCGTGGAAAAATTGGTAAACTTTCACCTGTTGTGGGTAAATTACTTCCTACTGGTACTAAACACGAACTGACAGAAGATGCAGATCAAATGCGTGTTGATGAAGATGGCTATACTGTGCCACAAGTCATACCCAAAGGCAGAAAGTTTATCCCTAATCCAGATTATGCAACAGCTGCCAGCTGTACAACCAAAACCGCAGAAGAATGGTTTAGTATCAATGAAGATAGTGAGTGCCTCACTGAGGTTAATGTCTATAAAAACGGTACTACCACACCAGGCGATGAGGATTATGATAAACTGGCTCGTCCAGCAACTAATGCACCACGTGTCCCACCAATTCGTTTAGGTTTCCGTTGGCAAGGTTATTTCAATGAAAATTGGTCAGCAAGTCTAGAATACACCAAAATGTTTGCACAAAAACGGGTTTCTACTTCAACAATAGCAATTAGACCCGACGATCGTAACCCTAAAGGCTGTAAACGTGGTGATGCTAGTGGTTGTAAGATTGATACCTATAATAAAAATAATCTTAAAATGGTTCCAAGACACGTTACAGAAACTCAAACTAAGGGTTATAACCTTGTGAATGCAGGTATCGACTATAATAAGGTAATTAAGAATGTTGATTATACGTTCTCATTACGAGCAAATAACTTGTTAAATGAGCAAATTTATATTCACAACTCGTTCCTACCCTATGTACCACAAATGGGTAGAAATTTTGTGTTTGCTATTAATGCGAAGTTCTAAGAGCAGTGAATAAAATGAACATTCTTAGCTAAATCTTTAAGGTGCAGATAATAAAAAAATCTGCACCTTAATCGTTTGAACTTAACCTAACGTTTAAAGTGCAGAGAAATAAATTTAGATTTTTTTATCGACTTTCCTTACTCATACTCTTCAAGCCAAATAGTCAAAATTGCTTCAAGAATATGCTCATTTGATGCTTCGGGATCATCATCGAAATCTGCCATCTCGCAGATCCATTTGTGCATATCAGTAAAACGTACCGTAGTAGGATCTAAATCTGGATTCATATCATACAGATTTTCCGCAATCATTCGAGTATCAGTCCATTTCATTAGTGTGCCGCCTCATTTGCATGATTTAAATTATATTTTGGAATTTCCACAACAAGATCTTCCTCACCTACAACACATTGACAGCTTAAACGACTATCCATCTCTAGTCCCCAAGCCTTGTCTAGCATGTCTTCTTCTTGATCGCTAGTATCATTAAGGGAGTCAAACCCTTCACGAATAACTACGTGGCAAGTTGTACACGCACAAGAGCAATCACAAGCGTGATGGATTTCTACACCAGCTTCGTGAGCCACTTCTAATAAATTCGCTCCACTTTCTGCCTCAATCACCATTCCTTCTGGGCAAAATTCTTCGTGTGGTAAAAAAACAATTTTTGGCATAGTTTCCTCTTTAGTTCATCAAAATAGTCTCTGCTCAAAAAGAGCCGAGAGGGAAATTTTCACACACTTGCAAGCGGTCATTTTTACCGATTTTCTTGCAAATTACGTTTTTGATTTCCCAAGTCCCTCTTTAAAAAGAGGGAAGTAAAAGTTAGATAATTTCATCAACCGCTTTACCAGCAAGAGCTTTTTGGATTGATAAATTCATGCGTTTTGCTGCAAATTCTTGCGTTGCAATATCTAACGCTTTTGTTCCTTCTGCAATGGCAAAACGATCGGTGCCTTTTTTTAATTCAATCAAATGCGTCAGAGCAGCTTCAATTGCGTTAAATTCGTCTTTGGTTAGAATCGCATCGCCATCTATTTTTAGTGCATTGACTACGCTATCAATGACTCGATCTGCTTCTACTTGTTGCTCTGCTAACAGACGGGCTTCCATATCTTCTTTGGCATTGCTCATTGAAGATTTAATCATTTGAGTAATTTCTTCATCGGTTAAACCATAAGAGGGTTTAATCTGAATCGAAGCCTGTACTTTTGTTGATTTTTCCATTGCTGTTACACTTAATAAGCCGTCAGCATCAACCTGGTAAGTCACTCTCACCGTTGCACTTCCTGCAACCATTGGTGGAATACCTCGTAGCGTAAAACGGGCTAAAGAGCGGTTATCATTCACTAACTCTCTCTCACCTTGTACAACGTGAACAGTCATCGCAGTTTGACCATCTTTAAACGTCGTAAATTCTTGTGCTCTTGCCACAGGGATTGTTGTATTACGTGGAATAATTTTTTCCACCAAGCCACCCATTGTTTCAATACCGAGCGAAAGTGGCACCACATCTAACAGTAACATTTCACTTTCTGGCTTGTTGCCGACCAAAATGTCAGCTTGAATCGCCGCTCCTAATGCAACAACCTTATCAGGATCAATAGAGGTAAGTGGTGTTTTGCCGAAGAATTCGCCCACTTGCTCACGTATAAATGGCACACGAGTTGAACCACCTACCATCACCACTTCATGGATAACCTCATTTTCTAAGCCAGCATCTCTCATTGCACGGCGACACGTTAGCAGTGAGCGTTTAACAAGCGGTTGGATCAACTCATTAAATTGCATACGGCTTATCGAACCTTGCCAATCTGCAAATTTTATTTCCGTTTCGACCGCTTGTGAAAGAGCAATTTTGATTTGAGTCGCAAGGGTTAAAAGCTCACGCTGTTCGCTAGCGGTTTGTACCGCTACACTAGCCTGTTTTGCGATCCAATCTGCCAATAAATGGTCAAAATCATCGCCACCTAAAGTAGTATCGCCTGCCGTTGCTAACACTTCAAACACGCCACGACTTAGGCGCAAGATCGAAATATCAAAGGTACCACCGCCCAAATCATATACAGCAATCACGCCTTCTTGACCGCTATCTAAACCGTAGGCAATCGCTGCTGCTGTTGGTTCGTTAATCAAACGCAGCACGTTTAAACCAGCCAAGCGAGCGGCGTCTTTAGTGCTTTGGCGTTGTGCATCATCAAAATAAGCTGGCACGGTAATCACCACGCCTGCTAATTCGCCAGCTAAACGCTTTTCAGCAAATTGGCTTAAATGACTCAAAATATCTGCTGATACTTCCACAGGGCTTTTATTGCCTTGTTCCGTTGCTAATAGCGGCAAACCGTTATCGCTTGCTATAAACTGGTAAGGTAAATTTGGATAGCGACTCTGCACATCTGCCAGCGAACGCCCAATTAAGCGTTTTGATGAAATGATCGTATTTTGCGGATCTTCTGCGGCTTTTTCAAAGGCTTTTACTCCAACGATTTTTTTATTCTCACTGTCTTGCGTATTTTTTCCATAATGGACTACAGACGGTATTAACGCACATTCTTGCTCATCTAATAACACCTCTGCTGTGCCGTTGCGTACAGTCGCCACTAAAGAATTGGTTGTACCGAGGTCAATTCCTACCGCTAATTTTACTTGATGAGGTGCGGCTGTCTGCCCTGGTTCTGCGATTTGAAGTAATGCCATTTCTCTTTCCTTTACAAATTTTTCTCTATGCTGACCACTTATGCCACCGAATACCCCATATTCTCTGTAGCAAATGTATTTTGATAATGGCGTTCTATTGGAATAGCAATTTTGTGAGTTAAATTTAATACCTGATGACCCTGTAATTTTTTAATATTTACTTGCCAGTTATCCCAACGTAAATCTTGGTAAAAATTCGCTAAATCGCCAGCTAACGCCCAGCCGACAAATTCTGAATAACTTAGATTAAGGCATTCCCACGTTTTGGATTTTGGATTGTGGTAGTAAATTAGTCCCATTTCTGCTCCCAGACCACCTGCGTTAATTGCAAAGTAGCCACCGACAGCATCATCAGCCACCAGTAAATAGCTTGGTTGTTCACCTGATTGCTGGAAAGTTTTACCAAAGTTCCATTCAAATAAGCTTCGTGGCAATTTTTCGTGTCCAGCACCCAATAAACGTAGCCAACCATGGTCAATTAAAATACCACCTGTTTCATATAGGATCGCTCCTAATGGCGAGCGAGTAGAAAGTTGCATTCCCACAAGAGCCCTTTCTGCCTCTTCAGCACAATTGGGTAAAATTTCGTAATGATTTTGGGCTGAAACGAACCAATCACGCAAAATTAACCACGCCGATTGTTTATCAAGTAATTCTTCTAATGATCTCATTGCAAAATTTCCTTAGAATCTGACCGCTTGTTCTAATTAACCTCTTTTTACCCAAGAGGCAACAAGCTATTCAAAAAAGGCTTCTTCAACTCGCTCAATTTCAGTGATAAGCTTTTGGATATAACGTAACTTATCGCATAAAGCGGTCGCTTTTTGCCAATTTTTTGCAGAAAGTGTTGCATCAAGTTCAGCAATAATTACTGCCTCTTGTGTATTAATCTGTTTGAGAAAAACCGTCAATTCCGTTTCATTTTGAGTATGTTCGATATGCTCAAGTTTCTCACGCCACTCAAGCTGTTGCATTAAGAAGTCCATATCCCGCATACTTTTTTCTTCAACATTTTGTGTTTCCCCTGTATTGATCAAAATGATCGATTCAGCACGGCGAACAGGGCTTTTTAACACTTGGAAAGCGTCATTAATTTCAGCTGATTTTTGTATCGCTAGACGCTGTTCTTGCACGGAATGGGAAGCAAAATTATCGGGGTGAAGTTGTTTTTGTAATGTGAGGTATCTTTCAGAAAGCAGCTCGCGATCCACCGAAAATTGCACGGGTAAATTAAACAGAGAAAATGGGTTGCTCATCTGATTATCCTTTCCAATTTTTATATTGCTATTTTTATACGTTAAAGCTTTCGCCACAACCGCATTCGTTTTTTACGTTTGGGTTGTTGTATTTAAACCCTTCATTTAGTCCTTCTTTAACAAAATCTAGTTCTGTACCAGATAAATAAACGAGACTTTTTTCATCAACAATGACATTTACGCCGTGTTGTTCAAATATATGATCATCTTCATTTAACACATCAACAAATTCCAACACATAGGCTAATCCTGAACAGCCAGATGTTTTTACTCCTAACCTTAGTCCAATCCCTTTACCACGGTTATCAAGGAAAGTTCTAACACGATTTGCCGCTGTTTCTGTAAGAGTGATACTCATCTTTTTTCCTTTTAATCTGTTAAATCAAGAAAATCAGCAAGTACATTTGCCTTTTAAAAGCTTATATTCTAGAAAAACAACAGTGGGCATATTGCCCACCTTGTATAGTATTATGTTTGGTTATTTACCGTTTTTTTCTTTGTAATCTGCAATGGCAGCCTTAATTGCATCTTCTGCTAAAATTGAACAGTGTACTTTTACGGGAGGTAACTCCAGCTCTTCAGCAATTTCACTATTTTTAATCTGCCCTGCTTCATCTAATGTTTTACCCTTAACTAACTCGGTAATTAGAGAACTAGAAGCAATTGCTGAACCACAACCGTACGCCTTAAAGCGAGCATCTTCGATAATACCTGAATCATTGACTTTAATCTGTAAACGTAAGATGTCGCCACAAGCGGGAGCACCGACCATCCCTGTGCCAATATCGGCTGCATCTTTATCAAATGTTCCCACATTGCGTGGATTTTCGTAATGATCAATCACTTTTTTACTGTATGCCATATTTTGTTCCTTTTGTTATGGAACACAAAACATTGTGTCCCTACTTATCTCGTTATAAGACATTTTCTTATAGGGACGCACTGCATGTGTCCCCTTATTGACTTCATTTTGTTAGAGGACGCATGCATTACGCCCCTACCATTTGTTGAAAAAATTAATGGTGATTCCACTCAATTGCGTCTAAATCCACCCCATCTTTAAACATTTCCCAAAGTGGAGAAAGTTCACGCAACTTCTCTACTGCTTTTCTCACAATTACGATCGTATGATCAATTTCTTCTTCTGTTGTCCAACGACCGAGAGAAAAGCGTAGTGAACTGTGTGCTAGTTCATCATTGCGACCAATTGCACGCAATACGTAAGATGGCTCAAGACTTGCTGAAGTACAGGCTGAACCAGAAGAAACTGCAATATCGAGCAATGACATCATCAAACTTTCTCCCTCAACAAAGTTGAAGCTGATATTCAAATTACTACCTACACGCTGTTCCATTGAACCATTGATATAGACTTCTTCCATTCCTTCAAAGCCTGCGATTAAGCGATCACGTAATTTCGTAATGCGAGCCATTTCATCAGTCATCTCTTCTTTTGCAATACGATAGGCTTCACCCATTCCGACAATTTGATGTACTGGTAATGTACCAGAACGCATACCACGCTCGTGTCCACCACCATGAATGATAGCTTCTAAACGGATACGAGGCTTACGACAAACATACAAGCCACCGATGCCTTTAGGTCCATACAATTTATGGCTAGAAAACGACATTAAATCAACATTGAGTTCTCGTACATTTACAGGGATTTTACCCACAGATTGCGTTGCATCAACGTGGAAAATAATCTTCTTCGAGCGGCAAAGTTTACCAATTTCAGCGATAGGCTGAATAACACCAATTTCATTATTAACGTGCATAATCGAAATTAAAATAGTGTCTGGGCGAATTGCTGCTTCTAATTTTGCTAAATCAATAATGCCATTACTTTCTGGTTCTAAATAAGTAGTTTCAAAGCCCTCACGCTCTAGCTGGCGACAAGTGTCTAATACTGCTTTATGCTCTGTTTTGCAGGTGATAATATGCTTACCTTTCGTTTGGTAGAAATGTGCTGCACCTTTGATAGCAAGGTTATCAGATTCAGTCGCCCCTGAGGTAAAAACGATTTCTCGACTATCTGCACCAATTAAGTCTGCAATTTGATTGCGTGCAATATCAACGGCTTCTTCGGCTTCCCAACCAAATTTGTGAGAGCGAGAAGCTGGATTACCAAAAATCCCGTCTTTAGTCATATATTCCATCATTTTTTTGACGACACGTTCGTCTGCAGGGCAGGTTGCCGCATAGTCTAAATAAATAGGTGATTGCATTATTTCTCCTAAAATAAAAAATTTTTGCTTTGGTTCAAATGCTACCAAAACAGTTGGTGATTACATCTAATGATGGTGATTATGGCATTTTTCCGCTTCGCAATTGTGTTCAGAATGTTCTTCAACCAATTCAGACAAAGGTATGGTATGCAGAAAATTTTCAATTTGCATTTCTAAACGTTCCCACAACGAATGCGTTAAACAACGAGAATCTTGACGACAATTGCCACTACCTTTGCATTTTGTTACATCAACACCCTCATTCACTGCTCTAATAATCGTTCCCACGGTAATGTCTTGTTCATCTTTACCTAACTGGTAACCGCCACCTGGCCCACGTACGCTGCTAACAATTCCCTCACGGCGTAACAGAGCAAATAATTGCTCTAAATACGATAAAGAGATAGATTGTCTTTCTGCAATATCAGCAAGACTCACAGGCTCTTTTTTGCCGTGTAATGCTATATCCAGCATTGCAGTTACAGCATAGCGTCCTTTTGAGGTTAATTTCATATTCTCACCTTATATCTCAAAGAATGAACAATGAACGGTAGAATTCTATATACCCTACTTATTTAGTCAAGTATAAAAATACCGTTTTTGAGAGGTTTAACTAATAGATTAAATAGTCTTTGATTGTTAAAGGCTATTTATATGCTCTGATACTTGTTTCTGATTACCCTAATCAGGCTTTATGGTATTTAACGAGTAGAAAGCTGAAAAATTATTGTTTCCGCTTGACAGCAAAAATCAAAATGGACCTTTAATTTAAATCCATTTTCTACAGATTTTATTTCGCTCGTAATTTTACAAGGTTCAGATTCAGCCGCTCGAGCTTTGTTGGTTAAGAATGCTAACGCTTCTTCTGCTTCTGCTTGAGTGGAATACACTTGAGAAAAATCAACCGCACACTCACTATTGTCAATGATTGTTCCAACATCAACACAACAACACGCTGCTGTTTCGTTTGTTTTACATTCAGCCATATTACATCTCCTTGGCATTAAAAACTATCTGTGCCATTCTACTCCCCAAATTCTACAATCGCAAATTTCCAGTAAAATTTTAATGGGAATACGACGTACGTTTGTATTTTTAATGCATTGCGACATATCTAAGATGGTATTATCAATAACCGCAACTGGTCGGAACACTTCTCCCATTTAGGAAATTTCATTGCGAGCGGTTGATTCTACCTTTAGAATCGAAAGAATAAAGCAAGTGTATTTGCCTAAAAAATGCATTTACTACAAATTTTATTTTTATAGCAGATATAACGCATTTTGTGTATTCGGTATTTTCTGCTTATTTTTTATGATTACTGAAGGAGTAACCTATGACCTTTACTAAAACCGCTGTTGCCTCTTTGATCGCACTGTCTGCGACAGGCGTACAAGCAGCTGCTTTCCAATTAGCTGAAGTTTCAACCTCAGGCTTGGGTTTTGCTTATGCGGGTAATGCTGCAGTGGCGGACAACGCTTCCGTGGTTGCAACAAACCCCGCATTAATGACAACGTTTAAACGTGCAGAAATTTCAGCTGGTGGTGTGTATGTTGCTCCCAATGTTAATATTACTGAGGGAAAAATTAACACGGTTAAGAAAGGTAGATTAGTTGGCGATGTTGAACCAGCACAAGAAGATGCTTTACATAAAAATATTGTTCCAAAAGCGTTTATTCCGAATATCTATGCGGTTGTGCCTGTTAATGAGCGTTTCGCTATTGGTGCGGGTATTAATGTGAATTACGGTATGAAAACCGAATTTGATGCTAATTATAGTGCAGGACCATTCGGTGGACGTACTTCTCTTGCGGCAACTAATATTAATCTAAGTAGCGCTTATAAATTGGGTGGTGGTTTTAGCTTAGGTGTTGGTTTAAATGCGGTTCACGCCGATGCAATGATTGAGCGTTATTTAGGTGCAGGTGCAGAAGCACTTAAGGTACAGACTACTAAATTAAAACGGGCGTTAGAGCTTGCAATATTACCGACAGAGCGGGTGATTGCGGCAGCTGAAAAGAATGGTGATACTACAACTGCTGAGCAACAGAAAGAATTACTTACATATCACAAACAGAACTTTTTTAATAATGCTGTACTTAGCCCTGAGAGAGACAGTACAGGTAATATTGTACTTACCAGTACTGGCGAATTGAGTTATGTTGTTGATCCAGAGAAAACAGCAAAACTTCGCAGATTAGGAATCAATAATTTTGATGATATGGATATTAGTATTGAACAAATGAAAAAAGTTGTTCAAGCTGTTGAAACCCTTCAGTACAACACGGTTATTCACAAACTCGAAGGGGCTAAATGGGGATTCGGTTGGAATGTGGGCTTAGCTTATGAGTTCAATCCAAATAACCGTCTAGGGGTGGCTTATCACTCTGCAGTAGATTTACGCTTTAAAGGAAAATATTCCAATACAATGCCATTCCCAGTACAAGGTGTGGTTGAAAAGGTAACAGGCGGAGCAAGTATCTCTGGGAGCTTAACTTTAGTATTGCCAGCGTATTGGGAAATTTCAGGCTATCACAAATTAACAGACAAGCTCGCAGCACAATACAGCTATAAACGCACCGATTGGAGCAGCTTTAAGAGCTTAGATGGTTACAGTCAAAATGGTAATCGACTATTCCACAAAACCGAGAACTTTAATGATTCTTCTCGTATCGCAATTGGTTTCTCTTATGATCTCATTCCATCATTAACTCTGCGCACTGGGGTGGCTTATGATGAAAGTGCAAGCGTAAGTAATCCATCAATCTCGATCCCTGATACCGATCGTACGTGGTATTCCGCAGGGGCAACTATTCGCTTTACACCAAATTTAAGCACAGATATTGGTTATTCTCACTTGCGTGGACGTAAATCAACCTTTAACGAAGAAGGTAGAGCTGTCTTTACCTCAAAAGCAACAGGTAACCTCTACGGCTTGAATGTAAACTACAAATTCTAACATTCCATTTCTAACTCTAACAAAAGCGTGTAAACTTCTTACACGCTTTTTTATTTTTGAATGTAATGAAATCGAAGTTCCCTATTTTTTATTGTTATTACCCCTCTCCTGTTGGGAAATTGTTGCTTTTAGCACAAGATAACGCCTTGATCTATATTGAGTTTGAGCAAGAGCAACAAACAATCTCTCTTGAACATATTCAATTGGCAGACGAAACAAGCGGTGAGATTTGGCAAATTTTTTGCAAAACATTTACGATTTTAGACCGCTACTTTCAAGGTGAAAAAATAGATTTTGCTCAAT
Organism: Nicoletella semolina; assembly: GCF_004345745.1. Lineage (GTDB taxonomy): Bacteria > Pseudomonadota > Gammaproteobacteria > Enterobacterales > Pasteurellaceae > Nicoletella > Nicoletella semolina. Next base: position 75,144 of record NZ_SLXJ01000004.1, read on the forward strand.
TGGATTTCCTTAATCCCCAAGGTACACCCTTTCAGCAAAGTGTTTGGCAGCAGTTGCGTAAAATCCCTTATGGAAAAACAATAAGTTATGGTGAAATTGCTTACGCACTAGGTAAGCCGAATGCAATGCGAGCGGTGGGCGGTGCAGTGGGGCGTAATCCAATTTCCATTTTAATTCCCTGTCACCGAGTGCTGGGTAAAAGTCAAACTTTGACAGGTTTTGGTGGCGGTTTACCGAATAAGCGATTTTTGCTCACTTTAGAAAAAATTGATTATCAGGATAAGGGGATTGAATTTGTTCGCCCTAAACGCAAAAACTGGAAATAATTTTGCATTAAGAATTTGTTATAAAGAGGAACTTGTTATGGATAAGCCAGCCCAAACACAACTTGCTACACAACTCGTTCACGCAGGACGAAAATCACGCTACACACAAGGTGCTGTTAGTGCGGTTATCCAGCGTGCTTCATCATTGGTCTTTAATACCGTTGCAGATAAAAAAGCGGCCACTCATAATCGTTACAAAGGAGCATTGTTTTACGGTCGTCGTGGAACACTTACTCACTTTGCCTTACAAGATGCAATGTGCGAGCTTGAGGGGGGAACAGGTTGCTACCTTTACCCTTGTGGAGCAGCGGCCGTCAGCCATTCTATTCTTGCGTTTGTTGAACAAGGTGATCACGTTTTAATGAGCGGTGCGGCTTATGAGCCGACACAATATTTTTGCAACCAAATCTTAAAAAAACTAGGGGTAGAAACAAGTTATTACGATCCTTTGATTGGTGCCAATATTCGTGATTTTATTTTGCCTCATACCAAGGTGCTGTTTCTAGAATCGCCAAGCTCTCTTACGATGGAAGTGCCTGATATTCCTGCTCTTGTCAATGCTGCTCGAGCAATGAATCCAGATATTATCATTATGATTGATAATACTTGGGCAGCAGGGGTGCTATTTCCTGCTTTGCAATATGGTATTGATATTTCTATTCAGGCTGGTACTAAATATTTGGTTGGGCATTCTGATGCAATGATTGGTACGGCTGTTGCTAACGCACGCTGTTGGGATCAGCTAAGAGAGCATTCTTACCTGATGGGGCAGATGGTTGATGCCGATACGGCATATATGACTGCTCGTGGATTGCGAACGCTGGCAGTAAGATTAAATCAACATCATGAGAGTAGTATAAAAATTGCACAATGGTTGGCGAAGCGACCTGAAGTTAAAGCCGTTTACCACCCCGCTTTACCAAGCTGTGCAGGCTATGAATTTTTTATGCGAGACTTTAAGGGTGCAAGCGGTCTATTTTCGTTTGAACTTTGCAAAACCTTATCTGATCAGCAACTGTCCGATTTTCTCGATCACTTTAGGCTATTTAGTATGGCGTATTCGTGGGGTGGATTTGAATCACTCATTCTTGCTAATCAACCGAATGAAATTGCCCGTATTCGTCCAAATATTACTCGGACTTTAACTGGCACATTAATTCGGCTTCATATTGGACTTGAAGCAGTGGAAGATTTAATTACTGACCTTGATGCTGCTTTTGCTCGGATTACTCTTTGATTACGCAAACTTTTCATTACACCAACTTTTGGTAACACAAACAAAAGCAAGGCAAACGTTTGCTTAAGAAAATAAACTTCGGTAGAATTCGCCACTCTTTTTTTATGTTTATCTAAAATTTATTGAGGTTTTATGTCTTTTCTCTCTGTGTTTAAACTGCAAGAGCGTGGTTCGACTGCCCGTCAAGAAGTAATTGCAGGTTTAACAACTTTTTTGGCGATGGTTTATTCGGTGATTGTTGTGCCAAATATGCTCAGCAGTGCAGGTTTTCCTGCTGATTCGGTGTTTATTGCAACCTGTCTTGTTGCAGGTTTAGGTTCTATCCTTATCGGTTTGTGGGCAAATGCACCGATGGCGATTGGCTGTGCGATTTCTCTTACAGCTTTCACTGCATTTAGCCTCGTACTTGGGCAAAATATTAGTGTCCCTGTTGCATTAGGGGCAATTTTCTTAATGGGTGTCGTCTTTACACTTGTTTCAATTACAGGCATTCGTGGTTGGATCTTGCGTAATTTACCTGCCAGCATTGCCCACGGTGCAGGTATTGGCATAGGTTTGTTCTTGCTGCTAATTGCGGCGAATGGTGTAGGATTGGTCGTTGGAAATCAAGCTGGCTTACCTGTTAAAATGGGGGTGTTTACTTCCTTTTCTGTGATTATGTCTCTAGTTGGGTTGGCTACGATCATTGGTTTAGAAAAGCTCAAAGTAAAAGGCTCTATTTTGTGGGTCATTATTGCAATTACCATTATTGGGCTAATTTTTGATCCTAATGTCAAGTTTGGTGGCGAGGTGTTTAAATTACCTACGTTCGGAGAACAATCACAATTTTTAAATCTAGATATTTTAGGGGCATTAAATGCGGCTATTTTGCCTGTTGTTTTTGCTTTGGTAATGACTGCGATTTTTGATGCCACAGGGACTATTCGTGCGGTGGCAGGGCAAGCGAATTTATTAGACAAAGACGGGCAAATCATCAACGGCGATAAAGCACTCACTTCCGATTCAATCAGTAGCATTCTATCAGGTTTATTTGGAACTGCACCTGCTGCGGTTTACATTGAATCAGCCGCTGGCACGGCTGCTGGCGGTAAAACAGGTTTAACTGCTGTAGTGGTAGGTGTGTTGTTTTTGTTAATGCTTTTTTTCCAACCATTGGCGTTTTTAGTACCAAGTTATGCGACTGCACCAGCCTTGATGTATGTTGGCTTATTAATGTTAAGTAATGTCTCAAAATTAGATTTTAATGATTTTATTGGTGCAATGTCAGGCTTGGTTTGTGCTGTGTTTATCGTACTAACCGCCAATATTGTAACAGGGATTATGCTTGGCTTTGCAACTTTAGTGATTGGGCGAGTTGTTTCAGGTGAAATGAAACAACTCAATCTTGGAACAGTCATTATCGCTATTGTTTTAGTGGTATTTTATGCTTTAGGCTATGCAATTTAATTGCTAAATAATGTGCAAATATTTACTGTTTTTAGACCGCTAGTACTCGCTTTAGATTGCTTGTACTAGCGACAAAAATGCCAAATGACTTTTTTGAGCAATTCTGTTGTAGGCCCGATGAATTTGGTTTCTAAAAATTCATCGGGCTGGTGAGCTTGTTCAATTGAGCCTGCTCCTAATACGATGGTTGGGCAAAGTTGCTGAATAAAGGGGGCTTCGGTACAGTAGTTTGCCGCCTCACATTTTTCGCCTAATAGTTTTTCAACCACTTGCACAATCTGAGCAGAATGCTCGCATTCATAAGCAGGGATACCTTGGTGTAATGGGTAGATTTCGATGCAATTTCCCCATTTTTCTAACAGCGGCATGAGTCTTGCCTGCATTAAATCACGCAAGTCTTGCAGTGCCATCTTAGGTAGAGGGCGAATATCAAGCTGTAATTCGCAACAAGCACAAATCCGATTTACCGCATCGCCGCCTCGAATACTGCCAAAGTTCATTGTTGGGTAAGGTACTTGAAATAAATCGTGGTGGTAATGCTCACGCAGGTCTTGCCGCATTTTAAGTAAATTGCTGGTAACATCGTGCATCACCTCTATGGCATTTACGCCTTTGTCAGGATCGCTAGAATGCCCTGATCTTCCCATAATTCTTACCGCTTCCCCTATATGCCCTTTGTGAGCTCGAATTGGCTTGAGCGAGGTGGGTTCGCCGATAATGGCACAATCAGGGCGAATATGGCTGTGCTGTGCAAATGTTCTTGCTCCCAGCATTGTAGTTTCTTCATCTGCGGTTGCCAAAATACGCAGTGGCTTGGTTAATTGCGTTAAATCCAATTGGCTAATCGCTTCCACGACAAAAGCAAAAAAACCTTTCATATCAGCAGTACCTAGACCGTAAAATTTATGGTTTTTTTCTGTGAGTGAAAAAGGATCAAATGTCCAGCGACCTTCGTCAAAAGGGACGGTATCGGTATGTCCTGCAAGCAGTAAGCCTCCCTCTTTAGACGAGCTTTTACTGTTATTATAAGTTGCCAATAAATTATATTTTTTACGGCTGTTAGGCACGGCAATGATCTCTGTGTTAAAACCGAGATCTGTCAGCCATTGTGCAAGTAATTCGATTAATTCAAGGTTAGATAAATCGAATTCTGGTTTGAGGCTACTGATCGTTGGAATGGCGATCAGTTGGCGGTAGCGTTCGGTAAATGATATCTTAGGCATTTTAAATTTCCTGCTTATTCGATTTGTGTAGCAACCTTTGACTGTTAAGCACTACAGTGATAGAAGATAATGTCATTGCAACAGCAGCAACCATGGGATTTAATAGCCAGCCTGTGAAAGGGTAAAGTACGCCGCTAGCAATTGTAATACTGATCAGATTATAGATGAATGCTCCGACAAGGCTTTGTTTCATATTAGCTAATACTTGCTTTGAAAAAGGCAAAACTTTAATTAAAGGAGCAAATCCTGCTTGCATTAGCGATAAATCTGCACTCTCAATCGCAATATCTGAACCATTTTGCATCGCAATGCCAACATCAGCTTGAGCAAGGGCTGGGGCATCATTAATGCCATCGCCAATCATTGCCACTTTTTTGCCTTTTGCTTGTAAATTGCGTATTGCTTCTGCTTTTTGTTCGGGCAGTACCTCCGCCAACACTCCGTCTAAACCGAGCTGTGTAGCAAAATAATCTGCACTGGTTTGGCGATCACCTGTGAGCATAATACATTCGTAGCCTTGTTGTTGAAAACGGTTAATCATCGCTTTGCTGTCTGAGCGAAGTTGATCTTCTAGCGTAAATATGGCAACTATTTTTTCATCAATCTTAAAATAGACCTGCGTGCTGTATTGTTGATCGATTATTGCTGGGCCAGAGGCGGAGGGAACAGAAGCCGTATAAGCGGTTGAATTTTCGTTAAAATTAACAAATTGTGCATTGCCGATTTTAAGTTGTTTTTCTTGCCATTTGCCACTGATGCCTAATCCTTTTTCAATCTTGATTTCACTGATGGCTTGTGGTGACAAAGAGGTGTGTTCTGGTAGGTTTTGAGCGTATGCCACAATCGCTTGAGCGATAGGGTGGGAGGCGTGTTTTTCAAGCGTAGTGGCAAGTTGAATGGATAAATTTAGATCAATATTTCCAAACGATTGAACGTTACTTACCGTCATTTTCCCTGTAGTCAATGTCCCAGTCTTATCGAATACGAGGGTATCAAGCTCGCTACTAGCTTGTAATGCTTCAATATTTTTCACTAACACGCCAAATTCTGCAGATTTTGCTACGCCTGCAATCGTAGAAAGTGGAATGGCTAATCCTAAAGCACACGGGCAAGCGATAATTAGCACAGTAGTAAAAATCGACATAACAAAAGCGAAATTCTGACCTTGAACCCACCAAAATATTGCACTTAAAAGTGCAATGCTAACCACAACTGGCACAAAAATCGCCGCAATTTTATCGACCCACTGTGCAAGGGGTGGTTTGCTGGATTGTGCGTGGCGGACAGCGTGGATAATTCTTGCTAAAGCGGTTTGGCTACCGACTTGTTTAGCGACATACACGCCAGCCCCATCGGTGATGATCGTACCAGCTCGTAGCGTATCGCCTACATTTTTTTCAACTGGTAGAGCCTCTCCTGTGAGCATTGCTTCATCAGCCCAAATTTTGCCACTCAATAGTTCTCCATCAACAGCAAGCCGAGCGCCTGTGAGTGCCTGTATTTTCATTTCAGGTTTAATTGCCTTGACAGGGATTGTTTTTGTAAGATTTTCATCGAAAATGACCGCTTGTTGAGGGGCAAGATCCAGTAATTTTTCTAGTGCAAGAGAGGAACGTTGCTTGGTTTTTAATTCTAAATATTTGCCCAAATTGATAAAACCGATAATCATTACGCTGGCTTCAAAATAAAGATGTGTATTGGGCTGCGGAAATATCAGCATACTAAAAGAATAGAGCCACGCTGTACCTGTGCTGAGTGCGACAAGGGTATCCATTGTTGAGGTGCGATTTTTGAGACTAATCCACGCCCCGATAAAAAATGATTTACCTGAAAAATAGAGTGTGATTAGTGTAATTGCCGCCCAACTTGCCCATAACCAGCGGTTATTTTCATTAAGGTGCATTCCTTGCCATAAACCGAATCCCATCAATGTAAACCCAACGAGTAATGTTAATATGGCTTGCTGTTTTTTGCGAGCGAGTACCTGTAAAGTTTGGGTCTGTTGCTTTGCTCGGCGAACCTGTTCACTTTCTAAAATTTCTGCATTAAATCCCATTTTCTTGACCGCTTGAATAAGCAAATTGGGATCTGTGTTACTTTGTACAAAAGCGGTGTGATCGGCTAAATTGACGCTGGCTAAAGCTACGCCTTCAATTTCAAGTAATGTTTTTTCGATTCGTCTAACACAGCCTGCACAATGCATTCCATCAATTAAAAATTGTGTTTCTTGTAAGGTATTTTCTTGCACAATGGTTTTTGGCATCTAGCTTGCTCCTTAATATGAAACTATCAAAAAGCCGAACAATTGTTCGGCTATTGTTTAATCATTTATCAGCTAAAACTATTCTTCACTGCTGAGGGTTTTGATACTCTCATCGGCTCTGCGAGCTTCGCCTTTATGTTTCTGTTTATTTAATTGGGTTTCTAATTTGGTTTCCACTTCATTAATTGCTTTATAGAGATCTGCATTATGTGCTTTTGCAAAAAGATCACCTACTGGTGTACCTATTGCTACTTCAACCTCGTAGCCATTTGGTTGTTTATGTATTATAAAATGGGGATTAATAAGCTGGGTGTGCCATTTATTTAATTTTGCCAAGCGTTCTTCAATATGAGTGCGAATTGCTGGAGTGATGTCCATTTGTTTGCTTGAAATATTGATTGTCATAGCATTCTCCTTTGTGATATTGATGAGTAGTGTTTTTAATATATGCCTTTACACTAAAAATTCAAGCAATAAACCTAACAAAATATGAAAAGTTCGAACTACCTAACACTTTTGTGTTTTTTTGACTATAATCTAACCCTATTTATGACGTAGGAATATTAAGTTTTTGCAGTAGGGCGTGCAATGGAGATGTGCAATGAATAAAAAACAGTTACCCCCCTTTCAATCTGCGTTTTTACACCCTAAATATTGGGGACTATGGTTAGGGATAGGATTATTTCGATTAATTTTATTGTTACCTTATCCTATCTTGATCAAGATAGGTAAAGGATTGGGCAAATTATTTGCAACATTGAGCGTTGGGAAACGGCGTATTGCTGTCGCACGTCGTAATTTACAACTCTGTTTTCCAGATTATAGTGCAGCACAAATTGAAACACTGATTGCTAAAAATGGCGAATCTGTGGGACTGGCGATTATTGAAACAGGTATGGCGTGGTTTTGGTCAGATAAGCGTATTCTGAAATGGGTAAAAATTGAAGGAATAGAACATCTCAAGCGGTCAGATAATGTAGGAATTTTGCTCGTAGGTGTGCATTTTCTCACATTAGAATTAGGGGCAAGAGTGGTGGGGTTACATCATCAAGGGATTGGCGTTTATCGTCCAAATGATAATCTTGTGTTTAATTGGTTGCAGTTTAGAGGGCGTATTCGTTCTAATAAGGCAATGTTAGATCGCAAAGATCTGCGAGGAATGATTAGGGCACTAAAATCAGGTGAGACGATTTGGTATGCCCCTGATCACGACTATGGACGTAAAAATAGTGTGTTTGTGCCTTTTTTTGCAGTTCAACAAGCAGCAACGACAGTCGGAACTCAAATGTTATTACGTTCAGCACCGAACGCTGTAGTCGTACCATTTAGTCCTGTGCGTAATGAAGATGGATCAGGCTATACGATCAAAATTAAACCTGCGGTTGATTTTAGCGGTTGTCAAAATGAGATTGAGACAGCAACATTGATGAATAAAGTGGTTGAGCAAGAAATAATGAATGCACCGAGCCAATATATGTGGCTACATCGCCGATTTAAAACTCGCCCAAGCGAAAATGATCCGAGCTTGTATGAATAAAAATTGATGAATAGAAAGGAAAAATAATGAAAAAAATTGTTCTTGCGACAGGTAATGCAGGTAAAGTGCGTGAAATGGAAGACGTATTAGCTGATTTGGGCTTTGAAGTTGTTGCTCAAACTGAATTTGGATTCACTTCTCCAGAAGAAACAGGGCTGACTTTTGTTGAAAATGCGATATCAAAAGCTCGTTATGCAAGCCAAATGACAGGACTGCCTGCTATCGCAGATGATTCTGGCTTAGTGGTTGAGGCGTTAGGTGGCGAGCCTGGGTTGTATTCTGCACGTTATGCAGGGACAGACCACGATGATGCTGCTAATCGCCAAAAACTATTGGCGAAGATGACAGAACAAAATGATCGTCGAGCAAAATTTTTAAGCTGTATTGTGTTTTTACAACACCCTACAGATCCGAACCCTCGAATAGCAATTGGCGAATGCGTGGGGGAAATTCTGTCAGAAGAACGAGGTGAAAATGGCTTCGGTTATGATCCAGTGTTCTTTTATCCGCCTAAAAATTGTACTTTTGCAGAATTGGATACGGCAGAGAAAAAACGCCTTTCTCATCGTGCAATCGCACTCAATCAACTCAAAAAACAACTTAATCAGGAGGAATGATGATTATCACCACAACGAATAACATTGAAGGAAAAGAAATTATTGACTACAAAGGATTAGTTTTTGGTGAGGTAGTTTCTGGAGCAAATATTTTTCGAGATTTCTTTGCAAGCATTACGGATATTATTGGTGGTCGTTCTCGAACGTATGAAAGTAAATTGAATGCTTCACGGCAAAATGCCTTGAAAGAGCTAGAAAATGAAGCAAAAAAATTAGGTGCAAATGCCGTAGTGGGCGTTTCGTTAGATTATCAATCAATGGGTGGGAATAAAAGCATGTTTATTGTTGTAGCAACTGGCACCGCAGTGCGAGTCCGTTAATTAGAATGGTAAATGAGTTCGGAATATGCAAAGCTCTCATCAACTTGATGTCCATTTTTGGCAGAAAAAATCGCTGCTTGAAATGAATGAGGCAGAATGGGAAGCCTTATGCGATGGCTGTGGAAAGTGTTGTTATCGCAAATATATTCAAGGGCGAGGCAAGCGAGAACAACTTCATTACACGAGAGTTGCTTGTAATTTACTCGATTTGGAAACAGGAAAATGCAGCAATTACCCAAATCGTTTCAAGATTGAGAGTGATTGCACTAAGCTGACAAAGAAAAATCTGCCGCAATTTGGTTGGCTGCCTAAGACTTGTGCTTATCGCCTGCTTTATGAAGGCAAGCCACTGTTTGATTGGCACCCTCTCATTAGTGGTGATCCCAATTCAGTGCTGCGTGCAAATATATTAATTCGCCACGGCATTCACGAAAATCAGGTGATTGATTGGTTCGAATTTGTGATCGATGAAGTATAACAAGCGGTCAAAAATAGCACAACTTTTACAAAGTTGTTTTATCGTTGAACAATGATTTGCAAACAGCAAATGGATTTGAATGGAGAATAAAGCAGTGAATATGAAAACAGCGTTAGTTACAGGGGCAACATCAGGCTTTGGATTAGCCATTTGTCGCACATTAATTGAAGCAGGGTATCGTGTGATCGGCACTGGCAGGCGAGCTGAACGTTTAGATGCATTGAAATTGCAATTTGGCGAGCAATTTTTACCGCTTGCTTTTGATGTCAGCGATCGAAATGCTGTAGAACAAGCATTGGCTCGCCGCCCAACAGACTGGCAAGCGGTCGATTTACTCGTGAATAATGCAGGATTGGCATTAGGTTTAGAATCCGCAGATAAAGCTGAATTATCTGATTGGTATCAGATGATTGACACTAATATTAAAGGCTTAGTTGCTGTTACACGACTCGTTTTGCCTGAAATGGTGGCACGCAATAGCGGACAAGTCATCAACATTGGCTCCATCGCAGGCAACTACCCTTACCCTGGTGGCAATGTATATGGCGGAACAAAAGCATTTGTCAAACAATTCAGCTTAAATTTGCGGGCAGATTTGGCGGGTACAAAAATTCGTGTTACCAACGTAGAGCCAGGGTTGTGTGGTGGCACAGAATTTTCTAATGTACGTTTTAAAGGTGATGATGAAAAGGCTGCAAAATTGTACGAAAATGTCAATTATGTTTCTGCTGAAGATATTGCCAACATAGTCCTATGGCTTAACCAACAACCTGAACACGTTAATATCAATCGTATTGAAGTAATGCCTACCGCACAAACATTTTCACCGTTGTTGGTAAGTCGCAGTGTATAGCGAAATAGAAGAATATAAAATTTAATCGGAAAGTGGTTGTGCAGTGGTTTGCTATATATTTTCTTTATTTTGCACTAGTTTAATAGTACACTATTACGCATTTTATTTTAGCCTTTGATTTTTAGTGAGAAAGTATGATGGAAAATACCCTTTTAAATCCCTATTTTGGGGAGTTTGGTGGAATGTATGTGCCAGAAATTTTGGTGCCTGTGCTTAAAGAGCTGGAGCAGGCGTTCGTTGCAGCACAATCAGATAGCCAATTTCAGGCAGAATTTAGTAGTTTGCTGAAAAACTATGCAGGTCGTCCAACAGCTTTGACGCTATGCCGTAATTTGACGAAGGGAACCAAGACTAAACTTTATCTTAAGCGAGAAGACTTATTGCACGGTGGAGCACATAAAACCAATCAGGTATTAGGGCAGGCGTTGTTAGCAAAAAAAATGGGTAAAACTCGGATTATTGCTGAAACTGGGGCAGGACAACACGGTGTGGCGACGGCATTAGCCTGTGCAATGTTGAATATGCCGTGTGTGGTGTATATGGGGGCGAAAGATGTGGAACGTCAATCTCCGAATGTGTTTCGTATGCGTTTGATGGGAGCAGAGGTTGTTCCTGTTGAAAAAGGGTCTTGTTCGTTGAAAGATGCGTGTTGCGAGGCAATGCGAGACTGGGCGGCGAATTATGAGACAACACATTATTTAATTGGGACTGCCGCAGGTCCTCACCCTTTCCCTACGATGGTCAGGGAATTCCAAAAGATGATTGGCGAAGAGACAAAACAGCAAATTTTAGAGCAAGAGAACTGTTTGCCTGATGCGGTTATTGCGGCAGTGGGAGGGGGATCGAATGCGATTGGTATGTTTGCTGACTTTATTAACGAAGAAAAGGTGAAATTAATTGGGGTTGAGCCTGCAGGCAAGGGCATTGAGACAGGTGAACACGGTGCACCACTTAAACACGGAAGTACAGGGATCTATTTTGGAATGAAGTCGCCTATTATGCAAACGCAAGATGGACAGATTGAAGAATCTTATTCTATTTCTGCGGGGTTAGATTTTCCATCAGTTGGACCGCAACACGCCTATTTGAATGCGGTTGGGCGTGCAGAGTATGTATCCATTACCGATCAGGAAGCACTAGAGGCTTTCCAAGCATTGGCTCGCCACGAGGGAATTATTCCAGCTCTTGAAAGTTCACACGCATTGGCGTATGCATTAAAATTAATTGCACAAGCACCAGATAAAGCGCAGTTATTGGTTGTGAATCTATCTGGACGAGGTGATAAAGATATTTTCACTGTCGATAAAATTTTAAATGGTGAGGAGGGTAAATGAGTCGTTTTGATACTTTATTTCACAAGTTAAAAGCCAAAAATGAAGGGGCTTTTGTGCCATTTGTAACGCTCTGTGATCCTGATTTCGAGCGTTCATTTGAGATTATTGAAACCTTGATTGCGAATGGAGCTGATGCATTAGAGCTAGGCTTTCCTTTTTCTGATCCATTGCTTGATGGACCAGTGATTCAAGCTGCCAACAAACGAGCGTTAGATGCGGGACACAGCACAGAATCTTGCTTTAATTTGATGGTGAAAATTCGTGAGAAATATCCGGATATTCCAATTGGGTTGTTATTGTGTGCGAATTTGGTGTTTGTACCGAGTGCAGCGGAATTTTTCGCTCGTTGTGCTAAAACAGGCGTTGATGCAGTGTTAATTGCGGACTTGCCTGTTGCTTATGCCCAAGAGTTTGCAGACGAAGCGAAAGAACACGGTATTCAGTTGGTGTTTATTTGTCCACCAAATGCAGATAGTATAACGATTAACAAGATAGCTATTTTTACGGGGGGTTATACTTATTTAGTTTCTCGTGCAGGCGTAACCAGTGCTGAAAATCAGCAGCACGCCTCAAACTTGGCGAATTTAGTGGATCTGCTCAAGCGGTCAGATGCAGCTCCGATTTTGCAAGGCTTTGGGATTGCTAAGCCAGAACAGGTGAAAGAAGCATTGAATTTAGGCTGTGATGGGGCAATTTCAGGTTCAGCGATTGTAAAAATTATTGAAAAAAATCTCGAAAATCAGACCGCTTTACTTACGGAATTAGGGCAATTTATACGAGAAATGAAAGCGGCTACACGGTAAGTAGTGAGCGAAGAAAAGATAGCAAGATAGATAAACAAGACATAAAGCGAGAATGAACGATTCTCGCTTTATGTTTTTAAGTTTTTTCATTTTTCTACTCGTTGCGAGTACGATTCCATAAGTCAGCATATTTAATAAAGGTAGAGTGGCTGGAAAGGATGGCAAGCAGCAGTCCTTGTTTGCCATCTAAAAAGCCTGCTTTAAGGAAGTACATTTTTACAAAACAGGCAATGGCGTGGGTGATGCCTTGTAAAAGTGATCCTTTTTTGCCTTTGTTTGCTCGTTGAATTGCCCACGCCTTAGCATAGCTGGCGGATTTAACCAAGTAATGATGAAGATCTTTATAAGTGTAGTGTAATAAATCGCCTTTTAATTTTACCACATTGGCGTGCTTCGGATAATGTACTTTTTCGTGAACGAGTTCATCACCATATTGAGCAAAATCAGTGCGGTAGAGGCGTGTTACATAATCTGGGTACCAACCCGAATGGCGGATCTGCCGCCCAAAAACCTCACTTAGACGAGGCAATTGATAGACTGCATTTTTTTCGTCTCGACGCACCGCTTGTTGGATTGCATCTTTCAATTCAGGTGTTACTCGTTCATCAGCATCAAGCCAAAGAACGTAATCGCTTGTAACATATTGTTGAGCGAATTGTCGTTGTTTACCAAAGCCCTGCCAATCGGTATTTTCAAAAAATTTTACACCATAGCTTAGGGCAATTTGTTTTGTTTCATCGGTGCTGCCGCTATCTAGAATGATAATTTCATCAACCCAATCTGCCACGGTATCTAGACACGCTGCGAGGTCTTGTGCTTCATTTTTTACAATCATTGCAACGCTTAAAGTTGGCATAATTTTCCTCTTTTTATTTGGCTCAGTGAGAATAGCGAGATCTTACTTTAAAAATTGCCTCATTTGTGCTATTTTCTGCATTGTTTTTTACAATTTAAGTTTTTATATTTTAAGGCAAATTTAAATGTCAGTCATTTTAACAACAAAACAAAAGCAGTATCTCAAAGGCTTAGCACATCACTTAAACCCTGTGGTGATGCTGGGTGGAAATGGTTTAACTGAAGGGGTATTAGCCGAAATCGATCTCGCTCTCAATCATCACGAACTCATTAAAGTAAAAATTGCAGGTGCGGAGCGTGAAACAAAGCAATTAATTATTGATGCGATTATTCGAGAGACTAAAGCGTCAATGGTGCAAACAATTGGACATATTTTAGTGCTTTACCGCCAAAGTGAGGAAAAAAAGATCAGCTTGCCGAAGACAGTTAAGTCTATTTAAAGGCAATAATGTCTGTTTAATGGTAAAAAACTTGCAAAAAAATGAATAAATTTGACCGCTTGAGTTGATTGAAATTGAACAACGCAAGCGGTTTTTTATGGAGAAAAAATGTTAAAGAAGACTAGATTAAAGAGAGTAACGCTGTTTAGTGCATTAATGTTAGTCATACCACTGGCAACGTGGGGATTGAGTTGGCAATGGACGACAGCACTTGATTATCAAGATTTTGATGGCGATTTTTGGTTATTTATTTTAACAGAAACAGGATCGGTGCCTTATGCGTTGATTACTTGCGTCGTCTTTATGCTATGGATTATGTGGTTGGTGCGTAAACATTATTCGTGGCTACTGGTTGGAGTGATGTGTGCTAGCTCGGTTGTTGGCACGCAATTGATAAAAGAGGGAGCTAAGGCTATTTTTAAAGAGCCTCGTCCTTTTGTGAGTGAGATTTTTATTAATCAAAGCGAGGCTTTTTATCGTTTATCGAAAACAGAGCAGCGAGAAGCGTTGATTGAAAATTATCCATTACCTCATTTTGTCGCACATCATCAAGCAAAGGAATTAGGTTATTCTTTTCCATCTGGGCATACGATTTTTGCGGTGTCTTGGTTGTTGTTATTTGGGGGATTTTTAGCAGGATTGCGTGGGAAAGCGGTCGTTTTTGCTCAAATTTTTGCAATTGTTTGGAGCGGATTAATGTTAATTAGTCGTTTACGTTTAGGTATGCATTATCCAATTGATTTGTTGGCAAGTACGCTGATTTCGTGGGGATTTCATCTAGTATTTTTTATTTGGTACCTGCCTCGTGTCGCAGCATTGCCGATTTTTAATCTAGGTTACTCTTTCTTTAGTCGTGAAGAACAGCGTTAATTTTTATAAGTAGCGGGGGATAAATGCGTTATTTTTATGGGATAGACATTGGTGGAACGAAAATTGAGTTAGCGGCGTTTAACGATAAACTTGAGAAATGCCATAGTGAGCGTGTACCAACCCCTCAAACAAGTTATGAGGCGTGGTTGGACACGGTGGAAAATTTAGTGCGGCGTGCTGATGAAAAATTGGGTGCAGAAGGCACGGTTGGACTGGGCGTGCCAGGGTTTATCCATAAAGAGACAGGGATTGCAGAAATTACTAATATTCGTGTGGCTGATGGCAAGCGAATTTTAGAGGATTTATCCGTCCGCTTGGGGCGAGAGATTCGAGCAGAAAATGATGCGAATTGTTTTGCATTGTCAGAGGCGTGGGATTTGGAAAATCAACAGTACTCAATGGTGCTTGGGCTGATTTTAGGTACAGGGTTTGGTGGTGGTTTGGTATTTGATGGTAAAGTGTATTCTGGTCAGATTGGTATGGCTGGGGAAGTTGGACATTTACAGCTTAATTATTACGCACTGAAATTGCTCGGTTGGGATAAGGCTCCAATTTATCAGTGCGGTTGTGGTAATCAAGCTTGCCTAGATACTTATCTTTCAGGGCGTGGTTTTGAAATGTTGTACCGTGATTTACAGGGTGAGGAACTGTCAGCCAAAGAAATTATCAAACGTTTTTACCAAAATGAGGATAAAACAGTGAAATTCGTGGCAATGTTTGTGGAATTAATGGCAGCAAGCATTGGCAATTTAATTACGGCTCTGGATCCTGATATGGTCGTATTTGGTGGTGGTTTGTCTAATTTTGATTATTTGTATGATGCCTTGCCAAAAGCATTACCGCCTTACTTAATGCGTACAGCGAAAGTGCCAGTATTCAAAAAAGCTATTCACGGTGATTCTGGTGGTGTGCGTGGAGCAGCGGCGTTATTTTTGAAATAGTTATATTTAAGCAGTACAAACCGTGGCAACACAAAATATGACGAAATACAAACGGAGCGAAGATGTATATTTTTCCTATTCCTGCACGAAGCGATAATTATATTTGGATCATTTCTCACCCACAAGGTGTGGTGGTGGTTGATCCGAGTGAAGCAAAACCTGTCTTGGCGTATCTTGCAAAAAATTCACAAAAACCAACCGCTATTTTGCTAACACATAATCATCACGATCATACAGATGGCGTGGCGGATATTATCGCTCATTATCCTGACCTGCCTGTTTATGGACCGCTAGAAGCAGCGGCGTTTATTACACAGCAAGTTGAACCTGATCAGCTATTTTCGTTGTTTGGTTTGTCTGTAAAAGTGATAAAAAGTGCAGGGCATACGGCAGGACATATTAGTTATTTGTTGGATAACCAGCACCTTTTTTGTGGTGATGCGTTGTTTTCAGCAGGTTGTGGACGAGTATTCACAGGGGATTATGTGGCACAATTTGAGACATTAGCTCGTTTTGGAGAGCTTGACGATCGGACAATTGTTTATCCTGCTCACGAATATACCCAGCATAATTTACGTTTTGCACTAAAAGTGTTGCCGTCAAGTTGTCTATTATTAGAGCATCAAGAGCGAGTGGATATTCTACGGGCAGAAAATTGCCCAACGTTGCCAACTACAATAGGATTAGAAAAGCAGATAAATCCGTTTATGCAAGCGGTGAGTTTGGCGGAATTTATTGCATTACGTCAGCAGCGAGATGAGTTTTAATCTGAAAGATTTCCGAATATGGCTCATTATGGTATTATCTGCTCTCAATTATTTCAGCTGTAAGTTAAGCGTTTAAAGAGAGTCTCTGTGAATTTTGATCTTCAAAATATGCCTCAACACGTTGCGATTATTATGGACGGTAATGGTCGTTGGGCAAAGCAGCAAGGGAAATTACGCATTTGGGGACATCAAAATGGCGTAAGGGCGGTACATTCTGCTGTTAATTTTGCAACAAAATATGGTATTAAAGTGCTAACTTTGTATGCATTTAGTAGTGAAAATTGGCGTCGTCCCAAAGAAGAGGTGTCTGCGTTAATGACGCTATTTATGCGAGCATTAGATTCTGAGTCTAAGAAATTGCATAAAAATAATATTCGACTGAATATCATCGGCGATAAATCTGCATTTAGTACAGATTTGCAAAGTCGTATTGAAAAGTCTGAGAGCTTAACAGCGAGCAATTCAGGATTAATTTTAAATATTGCTGCAAATTATGGTGGTGATTGGGATATTGTCAATGCTGCTCGGCAGTTAGCAAGTCAAGTCGAACAAGGTTCGTTAAGTGTTGCTGACATTACCCCAGAACGTTTTGCCCAGCATTTATCAACAGCGTCTCAGCCGCAGGTAGATTTGCTGATTCGTACTAGCGGTGAGCAACGAATTAGTAATTTTTTATTGTGGCAAATTGCATATGCGGAGCTTTTTTTCACTCCTGTTCTTTGGCCTGATTTTAATCAAGCTAATTTTAGTGAGGCAATTGTTGCCTACCAGCAGCGTGAGCGACGTTTTGGCGGCTGTTAGAGCTGGGGATAAAATTAAAGGAACAATATTTATGTTAAAAGAACGGATATTTTCTGCGATTGTGATGATTATCTTGGCTATGGTGGCTATTTTTTGGCTGCCACCTTTGCTATTTACGTTGATTTTGTCGTCGCTCATTGTGTTGGGAATGTGGGAATGGAGTCAATTTGCTGGGATTAAAAGCTCTATTGGGCGTATTATTGTGGCACTGATTGTCGCAAGTTTGTTGCTTTTAGTGATAATGGCAACGACGCATTCTATTCAATCCACTCGTTTTCTGACTGATGAAACGACACCGTGGCTTTTTATTGGTTGCATTTGGTGGATCATTGCGTTAGCTTTAGTTACTACTTATCCTAAATCTGCTTCTTACTGGACAAAATCAGTCAGTGCGAAGTTTATTTTTGGAGTGGTAACGTTGCTTCCTTTTTTGATTAGTGTTTTGGCTTTACGTTTTTATCAATATCCGTTTAATTCGCTGCAAGGCACTTACTTGTTGCTGTATGTTTTCTTATTAGTATGGGGGGCAGACTCGGGGGCGTATTTTATTGGTCGAGCTATTGGTAAACGCAAATTAGCCGTGAATGTTTCCCCTAATAAATCGTTAGAAGGGGCGATTGGTGGCGTTCTTGTCGCTATTTTGATAGCAGTTATTTTTTTACAGGTTTCGCCTGAGCATATTTTTGGACGAAAAATAGGAATACTCCCTTTTATGTTGTTGTCTACATTGACGGTTTCAGCTTCTATCTTGGGGGATTTGACTGAAAGTATGTTTAAACGTCAGGCGGGTATAAAAGACAGTAGTAATCTAATTTCTGGACACGGTGGTATTTTGGATCGTATTGATAGTTTGACAGCTGCAGTGCCTGTATTTACCACAGGTTTTTTCTTTTTCTTATAAACGATTGATGAGCTAAATGATGACTTCAATTCTTGCATTTTTTACCTTAATTTGTGTACTTGTCTTTGTTCACGAATATGGACATTTTTGGGCAGCACGTTCGTGTGGTGTAAGAGTTAGGCGTTTCTCAATTGGTTTTGGAAAAGTGCTTTGGAAGAAAACGGATCAGTACGGTACAGAATTTGCCTTTTCACTTATTCCGCTTGGTGGTTATGTCCAAATGTATAATGGTGAAAATGCGGAGTATCTCGAATCACAAGCATTACAGTCAAAATCATTATTACAGCGAGCTTTTATTGTGATTGCAGGGCCTTTGGCGAATTTCTTGTTTGCAATTTTAGCTTATTGGGTAGTATTTTATATTGGTATACCAAGTGTTAAACCTGTGATTGATGATGTGATACCGAATACTATTGCGGCTCAAGCTAAGCTCCCAAGAGAGTTTGAAATTCAGAAAATAGCTGGACAAGCGGTGGTTAATTGGGAGGAAGTTACTTTTGCATTGATGGGAAAAATTGGCACACAAAGTGTATCAGTGGAGGGTAAGCGAGTAGGCGAAGACATAAATCGTGCTTTCACATTGGATTTAAGCAATTGGCAGGTGAACGGTTATAAAGAAAACCCACTGACTAGCTTAGGCATTAGAGCTAAAAATGTAAGTATTGAACCAATTATAGATGTTGTAGTCGAAGACTCAGCGGCGGCAAAAGCTGGAGTGCAAGTGGGTGATGAAATTTTGAGGATAAATGGGCGAAATTTTGATTGGTTATTGCTGCTTGAACAAGTGAAAACAGGGCAGCTAATCTCATTGGAGATTAAGCGAGATGATGTTGTTCATCAGCTTATGCTTCAACCTGAAAAATCATCGAAAGAAAATCGTTATTTAATCGGTATCCAGCCTCAATATCAGCCTCTTTCTGATAAGTATCGAACAGAATTAAAGTATGATATCCTTACCGCATTTGAAAAGGCGATACATAAGGTTGTCTCCTTAGTTAGAACCATTTTACAATTTGTAGGTAATTTGCTTACTGGTGAGTTATCAATCAGTAATATGGGTGGACCGATTTCAATGGCAAAAGGGGCTGGAATAACGGTTGAGGCTGGTTGGGTTTATTATCTGGGCTTTATGGCATTGATTAGCCTTAATTTAGCGGTAATGAACCTTTTCCCGATTTTACCTCTTGATGGCGGACAATTAATATTACTCATTGCACAAGCGATTAAGGGCAAGCCTTTATCTGAAAAAGTTCAGATGGTGTTTCAGAAATTAGGGGTAATTTTCGTTTTAGGATTGATGGTCTTTACCTTATTTAATGATCTAGTACATTTCTAGTAACAAGCGGCTAGATTTTTCAATTATTTTGCAAATGAATGGGATTTTTCCAATGAAGAAACTTTTACTTTCTACACTTTTAATGGCAAATGGCGTAGCAATTTCTGCTCCTTTTGTTGTAAAAGATATTCGTGTCGATGGCATACCATCAGTAAGCTCGAGTGAGGCGTTGATTTCGACTTTACCTATTAAAGTTGGACAAACAGCAACCGACAATGATGTTGCAAATGTTGTTCGTCAATTATTTCTGCAGAATCGTTTTGAAGATGTGCGAGCTGTGCGAGAAGGCAATACATTGGTGATTAAAATTGTGCCATTGCCTATTATTGAGTCCGTCGAGATAAAAGGGAATTCAGCAATCCCTAAAGAGCCGCTAACAGAAAATTTGAAAGCAAATTTAATTACAAAAGGCGAGGTTTTTGATGAGCTTAAATTAGAGCAATTTAAAAATGCATTGGTTGAACATTATCACGCTATTGGACGCTACGATGTTAGCATTACACCAAAAGTAACTCGTAAAGAAGGTAGCGTTGATATCAAGTTAGAAATCAATGAGGGTGAAATTGCCAAAGTAAAAAAAATTACGATTAAAGGAAATAAGGATTTTACAGAAGCACAATTGATGAAGTTGTTGGATATTCAGCCTGATGTGCCTTGGTGGAACATCTTTGAAAGTAGTAAATTTGAACAAAATGTGTATCAGCAAGATATGGAATCGCTTCGTGGTTTTTATATGAATCGAGGGTATGCTAAATTTAATTTCGTAGCAACTGATGTGCAATTTGAGACTAAACAAGATGTGGCATTGACTTATGCCATTGATGAGGGTAGTCAGTACAGTATTAGTGATATCCGTATAGTAGGTGATACAGCGAAGCTTGACAAAGAACTGAATAAACATTTAAAAGATTTTAAAGCAGGTCAGCTTTTCCGCCGAGATGATTTAGTTGCAATTGAAAATGGTATTAAGCAAGTTTTAGGGGAACACGGCTTTGCGACTGCACAAGTGAATATTCACCCTACTTTTGACGATGATAACCATACTGTACGTATTAACTTTGTGGTTGAGGCGGGTGTTCGAGCTTATGTGAGAAAAATTAATTTTGAGGGCAATGATGTTACCGCAGACTCTACGCTACGCCGTGAAATGCGTCAGCAAGAAGGGGCTTGGCTATCAACCACCGCAGCCGAATTGGGTAAGGTCCGTCTAGAGCGAACAGGTTTCTACGATGCTGTTGAAATGAGTTATCCTGTTGTACCAAATACGGTAGATCAAGTTGATATTCTTTATAAAATTAGAGAGCGAAATACGGGAAGTATTAATTTTGGTATTGGGTATGGTACGGGTAATGGATTTAGTTACCAAGCAGGAATTAGACAGGATAATTTCCTTGGTATGGGGTCGAGCATTAGCTTGAATGGTGCACGTAATGATTACGGTACCAACCTTAATTTAGGCTATACCGAGCCGTATTTTACAAAAGATGGCGTTAGTCTTGGTGGTAATGTGTTCTACGAGGACTATAACAGTTCTAAAAATAAGCAGTCTGCGAGTTATCAACGCCGTACTTATGGACTTAATTCAACACTTGGTTTTCCAGTTGATGAAAATAATTCCTATTATTTGAGCTCGGGCTATACGCACGATACGATTAAAAATGCACCTCGTGAATTTAATCGTGAGATATACGTTAAATCACTTAATATCCCAATTGAGCAGAAAAGTCATCTTTATAGTAAAATCAAAACTAATGATTTTGATACTTCATTTGGTTGGAATTACAGTAGTTTAAATCGTGGGTTCTTGCCAACTAAAGGGTCGAGTGCAAATATCGGAGCAAAAATTACCTTACCTGGTTCAGATAATCGCTATTACAAAATAAGTGCAGATTTTCGAAATTATTTCCCATTAAACCGTGAACATAAATGGGTAATTGGTTCGAAAGTGTCTTTAGCTTATGCTAATGGATTAAGCGGCAAAGCATTACCGTTCTATCAGACTTATGCTGCTGGCGGTATCGGCACATTGCGAGGTTTTGCTTATGGAGCTATTGGACCGAAGGCAATTTATTTAGGTGAAAAATCAGGTAAATTTGATGCTATGAGCGGTGATGTTGTGGGTGGGAACGCAATTGCCTCCGCAACACTTGAATTTATCACGCCAACGCCATTTGTCAGCGAAAAATCTCAACACAATGTCAGAACCTCATTATTTGTTGATGCGGCGAGTGTGTGGGATACAAAGTGGAATAGTAAACCAATCTTAAATAATACGCAGTATGATTATAGCTCTTTAGAAAATTATAAAGATTATAAGCGTGTAAGAGCCTCCGCTGGTGTGGCTTTCCAATGGAATTCTCCGATTGGACCACTTGTTTTCTCTTATGCAAAACCAATTAAAAAATATGAAAAAGACCAGATTGAGCAGTTTCAATTCAGTATTGGCGGCTCATTCTAGTAGAAGAAGCGGTGAGATTTTGTGAAATATTTGCAAAATTTCACACTTTCTCTCAATATACAACACAAACTAAAAGGAATTTTAATGAAAAAAGTATTTAAATTAGCGGCTTTAACTAGTGCATTTTTATTAAGCAGCAATGTAGCCATGGCAGAAGAAACGATTGCCTATGTTAATCCAAATTATCTGATGCAAAACCACCCACTTTTAACTGACCCAAATTCTGATTTTGTGAAAGAAACTAAGGCACAAGAAGCAAAATTGGCTGAAGAAGACAAAAAATTAGCAGAAGAAGAAAAAAAACTGACTGAAGAAGCAAAAAAATTGCAAGAAGAAGAGAAAGTATTAACTGCTTCATTGCAGAAAAAAATAGAAGCTTTGGAAAAAGAAGCACCGAGAATGCGTAGTGCGGATATTAAAAAGCGTCAAGATGCGTTGAATGCGGAAGGTCAAGCTTTCCAGAAAAAAGTAGATGCATTTCAAAAACGTGAAGAAGCTTTTAGACAAAAAGTGGCACAATTTCAGCAAACATTTGCGAATGTTCAACGTGAATTTGATGAAAAGCGTGCAAACATTCAAAAAAGCATCGTGGGGGAAATGGAAACAATTATTCAAGACACAGCTAAAGCGAAAGGCTTTAGCTTAGTAATTGATTCATCAGCGGTCATTTATACTAAAAATGATGCAAATGATTTAACTCAAGTCGTGTTTGATACAATCAAAAAGAACACACCAAAACCAGCGGCAAAATAATTTATGGCATTCCGTTTAATTGAATTAGCGGAGCAAGTCAGCGGTTCTCTTCGGGGAAACGCTGATTTAGTTATTTCTAGTATTGCTCCATTGGATAAAGCTAATTCTACACAAATTAGTTTTATCTCCAATCCAAAATATCGTTCACAATTGGTCAATAGTCAGGCAGGGGCATTGATTGTAAGTCCAAACGATGTTGAATTTTGTGCATCTTCTCAAAATTTGATTGTTGTGGAACAGCCCTATATTGCTTATGCACTATTAGCTCAGTATATGGATACCACCCCTAAAGCAGCTGAAAATATTGCACCAAGTGCTGTTATTTCACCTACTGCGAAGTTAGGTAACAATGTTGCTATTGGTGCAAATGCAGTGATTGAAAGTGGAGTAGAATTAGGTGATGGCGTTGTGATTGGTGCTGGTTGCTTTGTCGGTAAAAATAGCAAAATTAATGTGCGTACTCAGCTCTGGGCGAATGTAACAGTCTATCATAATGTTCAGATTGGTTCAGATTGTTTAATTCAATCTTCAACTGTGATCGGTAGTGATGGTTTTGGTTATGCTAATCAAAAAGGAAAATGGATTAAAATTCCCCAAACAGGTGGCGTCATTATTGGCAATAATGTCGAAATCGGTGCTTGTACTTGTATTGATAGCGGTGCATTAGATCCTACTATCATTGAAGATAATGTAATTATTGATAATCTATGCCAAATTGCACACAACGTGCATATTGGTTTTGGCACCGCAGTTGCAGGCGGCGTAATTATGGCAGGTAGTCTAAAAGTCGGACGATTTTGTCAAATTGGTGGAGCGAGTGTTATCAATGGACATATGGAAATTTGTGATGGGGCGATCATTACGGGTATGGGAATGGTAATGCGACCGATTACTGAAAAAGGAATTTACTCTTCTGGTATTCCACTTCAAACGAATAAAGAATGGCGTAAAACCGCAGCACTGACAATGAATATTGATGAAATGAATAAGCGTTTAAAAGCGGTAGAAAAGCGTTTAGCCGAATAATAGCACTAAAAAATTTTGTAATTATTAAAGAGGTTTAAATTTTAACAATGGAACAATCAACTCAAATGGAACAGCCAGTAGAAAGTAGAGAAGCTCGAATTATTGAAGTGACGGAAATTATGCAAATTCTTCCTCATCGTTATCCATTCCTATTAGTGGATCGAGTGATTGATTTTGAAGAAGGTAAATGGCTAAAAGCGGTTAAAAATGTCAGTGTGAATGAGCCTTGCTTTACGGGGCATTTCCCAGGAGAGCCTGTTTTTCCAGGTGTTTTTATTCTAGAGGCAATGGCACAAGCGACAGGCGTGCTGGCAGTGAAAAGCTACGGCAAGTTGAAAGAAGATGAACTTTACTATTTTGCCTCAATTGATAATGCACGTTTTAAACGCCCTGTTGTACCAGGTGATCAAATGTTGATTGAAGTGAATTTTTTAAAAGAACGCCGTGGAATTAGTCTTTTTACAGGCAAAGCATTTGTAGATGGCAAGGTAGTGTGTGAAGCTGATTTAATGTGTGCACGTAAATAATTCTTAACATAGAAGGGTAATCTTATGCAATATATAAATTCTTCAGCAAAAATTAGCCCATTATCTGTTGTTGAGCAAGGTGCGGTAATTGGTGCTGATGTTGAGATTGGACCATTTTGTGTCATTGGAAAAGACGTCAAAATAGGTAAAGGTACAAAACTTCATTCACACGTTGTGATTCAAGGCGATACAGAAATTGGTAAGGAGAATGAAATTTTCCAATTTGCCAGTATTGGTGAAATAAATCAAGATTTAAAATATCGAGGTGAAAGTACTAAAACCATCATTGGCGACCGTAATCGTATTCGAGAAAGCGTAACTATTCATCGTGGTACAATCCAAGGTGGGGGCGTAACAAAAGTAGGTGATGATAATTTGTTTATGATTAACACTCACATTGCACACGATTGTAACATTGGTAATCGTTGTATTATCGCAAATAATGGGACGCTTGCAGGGCACGTTACTCTAGATGACTTCGTGATTGTGGGTGGAATGTCGGCAATTCACCAATTTGTTATCGTTGGAGCACACGTTATGCTTGGTGGCGGCTCAATGGTTAGTCAAGATGTACCTCCATATGTGATGGCACAAGGTAATCACGCTCAACCATTTGGCGTTAATCTTGAAGGGTTAAAGCGTCGAGGGTTTGAAAAGGCAACAATGCACGCCATTCGCAACGTATATAAATTAATTTATCGTAGTGGCAAAACATTGGAAGAAGTGATCCCAGAAATTGAACATTATGCAAAAACAGAAGCAGCGATTAGTCTCTTTTTAGACTTCTTTAAGCGTTCAACTCGAGGCATTATTCGTTAATCTTGTTGCAAATATTTTGTAAAAACGTACCGCTTATTCGCTTTGGTGTAATTTGTGTTAAGAGAAGATTGTGGTATAATCTCCGAAGCTTTTATGCATTTTATATAAAGAAAAAATTTCGTTTAACTTTTAATATAGGTAAAATCTTATGGCAATTAAAATTGGTATTAACGGCTTTGGTCGTATCGGTCGTATCGTATTCCGTGCAGCACAACAACGTGATGACGTTGAGGTAGTCGGTATTAATGACCTAATTGATGTGGATTATATGGCGTATATGCTTAAATATGATTCAACACACGGTCGTTTTAACGGCACGGTAGAAGTGAAAGACGGACAATTAGTTGTGAACGGTAAAACAATCCGTGTTACTTCTGAGCGTGATCCAGCAAATTTAAAATGGAATGAAATTGGTGTAGATGTTGCCGTTGAAGCAACAGGTTTATTCTTAGATGATGAAACAGCTCGTAAGCATATCACTGCAGGTGCGAAGAAAGTAGTTTTAACTGGTCCATCTAAAGACAACACTCCAATGTTTGTAAACGGTGTAAACTTTGATGCTTATGCAGGACAAGATATTGTTTCTAACGCATCTTGTACTACAAACTGTTTGGCACCATTAGCAAAAGTAATCCACGAAAAATTTGGAATTAAAGATGGTCTAATGACAACTGTTCACGCAACAACAGCAACGCAAAAAACAGTAGATGGTCCATCTGCAAAAGACTGGCGTGGTGGTCGTGGTGCAGCACAAAACATCATTCCGTCATCAACAGGGGCAGCAAAAGCGGTAGGTAAAGTGTTGCCAGCATTAAACGGTAAATTAACTGGTATGGCATTCCGTGTTCCAACAGCAAACGTCTCTGTTGTTGATTTAACCGTAAATCTTGAAAAACCAGCAACTTATGCTGAAATCTGTGCAGAAATTAAACGTGCTTCTGAAAATGAAATGAAGGGTATTTTGGGCTATACGGAAGATGCTGTTGTCTCAACAGATTTCAATGGCGAAACCGAAACCTCTATTTTTGATGCAGCAGCAGGTATCGCATTAACTGATACTTTCGTTAAATTAGTCTCTTGGTACGATAACGAAACTGGCTACTCAAATAAAGTATTGGACTTAGTTGCATTAGTTCATAATTACAAAGCTTAGTTTTAGATTAAATACAACGGCACCTAACATCTTGGATAGTTTAGGTGCCGTTTCTATATCCTATTTCTATTTGAATATTTATACAAAAGTGGCAAGTTAATCTTGCCACTTGCATTTTAATTCATTGTCCTCTTAGTTTTTTACCATTTGTAACTAATATTTAGACCAACATTCGCTTTTGATGGTTTTGAACCGTATTTTTGGAGTTTCATCTCTGTACCAACAGTTAAACCATTAGTGAATTGTTTTTCAATACCTGTGCTAACTGAATAGATCGCTTGGGTTTTATTTTGCAGCTCATAGCGGTTATGTTGATCGTTAGACTGTGTAAGTACAGTATTGCTTTTGGCAAAGGCTACATTAGGTCTAATATGTGCATTTAAATTTCCTAGCTGATAGCTAATATTTAGCCCAATATCACTCACATAAGAGAGATGTTTATCAATTAATACGTCTTCATCAATTAAGCTATTGTAAGCGTGAGAAATATAAGCTCCTAATGATGGGCTTAAGGTTAATTGTTGGTCAATTGGGAAATGATAAACATAGTTTAGGTAAACATCGGCATTTTTATTACGTTCTAAAAATCCCTCGTGTTTGACGGTACGGTAGCGAACAAAACCTGAAACTTGGTGCTGATTGTTTGCGTATTTTGCCCTCGCACCAAAGTGATAACTATCATTGGTCTTATTGTTATATTCAAAGAACCAGCCTGCTTGTAAATTGTGGCTCATACGAGAGCTAAGCCCAATTGCTGAACGATTGTTTTTTGAACCTAGGCTATGATGAATAAAGAAATTATCAAACGAGTGGTAGAGGATATCCGTGTTATAGGCTTGCAATTTTTCTGCACGTTCAAGATATTGTGAGAAATCTAATTTTGCATTACTCAAAGCAAAAAAACGAGTATTTAGATCATCAGAGAGTGAACGTATCGCATTGTAATCTAAATAGGTTTTGCTCTCTTTTTGGGTTACTTCGTTTATTTCAGCAAAAAGAGCCTTGAATAGATTTTGTTTGGAAGGTAAGGCTTTTGCGATTTCTCGAGATTGGAGATAAAGATCAAAATTTTCATCTTTTAATGTAGACATTGCCTGATTTATTGCAATAGATTGTACCACTGCATAATCATTGGCTCTTTGCATTTTAGCGATAAGTTCGTCTTTTTGTCCTTGATTTAAGTGAGCGAGTCGGTTGATATTGTCTACTTCGGTTTGGATTTCATCTGGTAAGTTCCATTCAAGAGCTTTACTTTGAATAATATCCATATATTCGGTTAAATTTTTTACTGTAATATCACCATCGTCTTCAAATGCGATAAATAGGTTCCCTTCTTTATAGGCAAGAGAAGAATAACCTGCACCAGCCTTATTACCAGAATCTGGACGAATAATGGCAACCTGATGTTTGTGATTTGGGTCTCTTGCATCTAACATCCAAAGAGAAAGATTTCCTCTTGCATATCCGTCGTTACCATTACCATTTGGTTTGGAAACAAGCAACACTCGGCGACCATTTTTTAAAGTAACATAAATTGATGAGCCTTGAGAAGGAGCGGCGGTCGTTGTACTAAAATTATTGACAGGTTCGTACACCTTCCACGTTTTACCAAGGTCTTGGCTATAATAGGCCCATCTCGCCTTAGATTGATTATCTTCTCGTCCAGTCATCACCAATTTGTCATCAATCTCAAACACCATAGCTTCAACTGAGCTAGGGTTTGGTGCTAACGCATTATCGATTGTCGGCATATCCCAAGTTTTACCGTTATCCTTAGAATACATTATCGTTGTTGCAATCCCATTATAATGCACTGTTTGGATTGGAAAGACTAAAGTGCCATCACGCATAACAATGCCTGATCCAATACCACCTAAAAAGCCAATCGTTGGAGATCCTTGTCTTTTCACCTTTGAGAATACAGAAAGATTTTGTGTTTTGCTATATTCAGAATGCTTTTCCCAAGTTAAACCACCATCAGTCGATTTTCTTATCAATGCAGACCAAATATTATTATTGAAATAATTAATACGATCTCTATCCCAGTTTTTATGCCCACCAGCCCAAGATCCATACATTGTATAGAGGCTGTTATCAATGCTGTTATATAAAACCGTTGCTCCCATTGTGCGGCGAGTTGGCATTTTAGAATTTTCAAATTCCCAAGCGGTTTTTCGTTCCCAAGTGTGTCCACCATCGACAGACACGGCGACACCAGGATCAATACGTCCTTCATCACCAGCGTGATTCCAGCGTAAGTCAAACATCACAACCATTTTATTATCATCGGTAATTGCCATTCCAGGGACTCGGCTATAATAGAGTGGTGCAGTGCCTGCGGCTTCGCCATTTGGACCAATACCTGCCCAAGGTTTACCTTCAACGTTGGTCTTAAAGTTATCAAAGCCAGCTCGTTTGGTAATATTTGTCAGGTTCTCATTAAGATCGCTTTTCCAAAAGGTATTAGCAGAAAGAGAGACGGGGGCGGTAAGTAAAAGTAGTGATAAAGGTGAAAGTGGGTTGAGCTTTTTCATATTGATATCCTTATTGTGAGTGAGAATATTTATCTAAATATCTTTAAATATATCGGCTACATATAGTTAAAGCAGGGATAAATTGGGTTCAAAAAAGGATTAGTTGGTAAAATCAACTAATCCTTATCCTATTACCACTTATAACCGACATTTAAGCCAAAGTGAGTTTGTGAGGATTTTGAACTGTCTTTTTGGAGTTTTACCTCTGTACCCACAGTTAAACCATTGGTAAAGTGCTTTTCAATTCCTGTACTGACAGAATAAACCATTTGTGTACCATCATTTAATTTATAGCGGTTATTGCTATCGTTAGATTGGGCGAGTAGCGTACTATTTTTAACTAAGGCAGCGTTTGGACGGATATATGCATTTACATTGTCTAATTTATAGACAATATTAAGACTAAGATCTGTGGCATAAGCCGTATGTTTCCGAATTGCAACATCTTCATCAATCAAGCTGCGATAGCCGTGAGACAGATAAGCACCCAATGCTGGCGTTAATGTTAGTTTTGAATTTATTGGGAAGTAGTAGCCATAATTGAGATAAATATCTGCATTTTTATGCTGTTCTAAAAAGTCGTCATATTTGACGGTGCGATAGCGAGCAAAGCCTGAAAGTTGATGGCGATTACTATCATATTTTGCTCTAATTCCAAAATGGTAACTTTCACGTTCCCTGTTGCTATGCTCAATGAAAAAGCCTGCACGAAAGTTTTCACTAAGTTGAGTATTAAATCCAACAGTTGAATAGTTATGTTTTGAACCGATGCTGTGGTGAACGAAGAAATGCTCAAATGGGCGGTAGAGAATATCGGTATTATAGGATTGCAATTTTTCTGTACGACTACGGTATTGTGGGAAATCTAATTTTGTCTGGCTTAATGCAAAGAAGCGTGCTTTCAATTCATCAGACAATGATTGTACTGCATTATAATCCAAATAGGTTTTGTCTGCTGAATGTGTTACCTGTGCAATCTGGTTTAGCACGTTGGTGAAAAGCTGGCGTTGAGATGGTAAGGCTTTCACCAATTTTTGAGCTTGCTTATCAAAATTAGAACGATCACCTTTTAACGTTGACATCGCCTGATCAATTGCAATAGATTGTGCGACAGCGTAATCATTAGCTTTTCGCATTTTGGCAACAAGTTCATCTTTCTGTCCTTGATTTAAATGAGCTAACTGATTGATATTGTCCACTTCAATTTGGATTTCATCAGGTAAATTCCACTCAAGAGCTTTACTTTCAATCGCTTGCATATGTTCAGCTAAATTTTTTACTGTAATATCGCCGTCATCTTCAAAAGCAATAAATAAGTTCCCTTCTTTATAGGCTAAAGAGGAATAACCCGCCCCTGCTCCGTTTCCTGAATCTGGACGGATTACGGCAACTTTATGTTTGTGGTTGGGATCTTTGGCATCTAACATCCAAAGGGAGAGATTGCCTCGTTTGTAGCCATCATTACCGTTGCCATCAGGCTTAGATACAAGCAGCACTCGGCGACCATTTTTCAGCGTTACATAAATTGATGAACCCTGAGAAGGAGCGGCGGTCGTAGTACTAAAATCATTGACTGGTTCGTAAACTTGCCACGTTTTGCCTAAATCTTGCGTATAATATGCCCATCTCGCTTTGGTTCTGTTGTCTTCTCGCCCTGTCATCACCAACTTATCGCCAATCTCAAATACCATATTTTCTAATGAGCTTTGATTTGGTGCGAGTGCATTATCAATGGTTGGCATATCCCACGTTTTACCATTATCTTTGGAATACATTATAGTGGTGGCGATACTGCCGTTATATTTTCCAAGTCCGTGAGCGGTTTGAATTGGGAAGACCAAAGTACCATCACGCATTACAATCCCTGACCCTACACCACCCAAAAAACCAACGACAGGCTGTCTACGCATTTTCACTTTTTCAAGGATATCGGCATTGTTTTGCTTACTAAATTCTGCACTTTTCTCCCACGTTAAGCCACCATCTGTTGATTTGTAGATAGTTGCCGCCCAAAGATTATCGTTAAAATAGTTGACACGATCTCTAAACCAGTTTTGATTTCCATCTGCCCAAGTACCGTGCATCGCATAGATACTGCCATCAATACTATTGTATAAAATGGTCGGATCCATTGCTCGGCGAGTAGGAGCTTTTGAATCATTAAATGTCCAAGCCGTTTTTCTTTCCCAAGTGTGTCCACCATCAGCAGAAACAGCCACACCAGGATCAATACGATTTTGATCAAAAGCGTTATTCCAACGTAAATCAAACATTACGATAAGCTTATTGTCATCAGTAACCGTCATTGCAGGAATACGGCTGTAATGTAATGGCATCGTGCCTGCAACTTCACCATTTGGACCAGTACCAGCCCAAGGCCGACCTGCTACATTTTGACTGAAATTATCAAGACCTGCTCGTTTGGTGATGTTGGTGAGATTTTCGTTAAGATCATTTTTCCAAAAAGAATTAGTGGAGAAAGCTTCAGGTGTTGCGACTAAAAGTAATGTGAGGGGATAGAAAGGCTTGGCTTTTTTCATTTTTTATTCCTCAAGAGTTATATATGGAAATCACTCATATAAAATTTGAGCGATACAGCGATATTGCTAAATTTTATACAGGGTGTAAGGTAATATAAAATGAGAAAAAAATCTGTGATCAAGTTCACAAATTTGAAATAAATATGGTGATATTTTGATTGGTTGGTTTAAAAACAAACCAATATGCAGGATATAAAAACAAAATTAGCTTTATTTATCGACTGTTATTCAACAGAAACTAAATTTTAAAGAATGTTTTTAGAGGGAGATTTCCTCCCCAAACCTAAAATTTTCTCCCCTCAATCCTGTGTATAGCAAGCTGCGGTAATGACTATTTCAACTTTCCAAGCTGGGTTGGCTAATTTGGCTTCGACGGTTGCACGAGGTGGAGCGTTGGTAATTGACACCCACTCGTCCCACGCACGATTCATCTCATCATATTCAGACATATCAGCCAAAAATATTTGTGTCATTAAAATATGGTGTTTATCCGTTTTTGCTTCCGCCAGCAAGTTGTCAATAGTGCTTAATACTTGTTGGGTTTGTTGGTACATATTTTGGCTGGAATCTTCAGGCACTTGCCCTGCGAGGTAAACTACATTATTGTGGATAGCCATTTCAGATAGTCGGTTACTCACATAAAAACGTTGGATCATTGTATTCCTATGGTCTATATAAAAATTATTGAACAGCCACGATTAAGTAGCCAATGAAGCGGTCAATGTAGTCCAAAAAATTGCAAAAATTTCGCTTGAATTGACCGCTTATGTCGTACTTTTAATTATTCAACTTTAACAATCCAGCCATCTGGTGCTTCAATATCGCCAAATTGAATGCCGACAAGCTCGTCGTATAAACGTTTAGTGATTGGACCCACTTCTGTTTCTGAATGGAAAACGTGGAAATGTTCGCCATATTGAATACCGCCGATTGGCGTGATGACCGCCGCAGTGCCGCAAGCTCCAGCCTCTGCAAACTGATCTAATTTATCCATATAAACATCAGCTTCTAAAGCCTCTAACCCTAGACGCTCTTTGGCGAGGTAGAGTAGTGAATATTTGGTGATACTCGGTAAAATTGATGGTGAATCAGGCGTGATAAATTTATTATCTTTGGTAATACCGAAGAAATTTGCCGAGCCGACCTCTTCGATTTTAGTGTGCGTTTTGGGATCAAGGTAAATACAATCGCTAAAGTTACGCTCTTTTGCTATTTTCCCAGGGTAAAGACTGGCTGCGTAGTTACCACCAACTTTTGCTGCCCCAGTACCAGCAGGTGCTGCACGGTCATAGTCTGAGACTAAGAAATTTGATGGAGCTAAACCGCCTTTAAAATATGCACCAACAGGACAGCAGAAAACAGAAAAAATGAACTCTGGTGCGGTACGAACACCGATATTTTCCCCTACGCCAATCACGAAAGGACGTAAATAAAGAGTTGCTCCTGTTCCATAAGGGGCAAGCCAGTGCTCATTTGCTTTGACTACTTCTTTACAAGCTCGAATAAAAAGTTCATTTGGAACTTGTGGCATAAGCAGGCGATCGCAGCTTGCTTGAAGACGTTTTGCATTTTGGTCTGGGCGAAATAAGTTGATTGAACCATCTTTGCAGCGATAGGCTTTTAAGCCTTCAAAACACTGCTGTCCATAGTGTAAAGCAGTTGAACCTTCGTGGATATGTAAGGTGTTGTCCGTGCTTAACTCGCCTGTACTCCATTCGCCACCTTTCCAGTGTGCAATAAAGCGGTAATCCGTTTTTATGTAGGAAAATCCAATATTTTGCCAATCAATTTGTTCAGGTCGTTGGATCTGTTGGGATTGCTCTGCCATTGTGTCTGTCCTTTATTGTTATATAATATGTTATATGAAAAATACCAATAAATTTACACTATTGTCATAAAAATAAAATAGGGAAAAGGCAAAAATGATTAAAAATAAATAAGAGTAAATGCTTTTGGTAGCGACTTTTAGGATTTCTGTTAGAATGATAGGGTTTTCTGCTGAGCTTTAGTCGTAAAAAAACCACCCAAATGGGTGGCATAGAACCAAAACGGTTAAAAATATACAGGAAGTGAATGAGTAGCCTTAACCACTCAACGTCTAGGCTCTCAACATTAAGATTTATAAAGTTAAGACTCTTAGACTATATGCAAACACAACATTGTACTTGAGCAAAACCCTCAAAACAGTATTTGATACGTTTTCTCAGCTACGGTCAGTATTCTAGAGATGTCTGACCTATTGAACAAACGAATTTTTTTTATTTTCTTTATCAAAAAAAATAATCTAATAGTATGAGTTATCGGCTATGACTAATAAAAAACTTCCTCCACTGAATGCACTCAAGGCGTTTGAATCTGCCGCTCGTTATTTAAATTTTACGAAAGCGGCGGAAGAATTATTTGTTACCCAAGCTGCAGTGAGTCATCAAATTAAGTTATTAGAAGACTTCCTCGGTATTCAGTTATTTCATCGGCGAAATCGATTATTGGAGCTGACGGAGCTGGGCTTGCAATATTTTGAGGAAATTCGACCGCTATTAGAACAAATTGCCATTTCCACCGATAAACTTAAGCTAAAAAATAATCGTCAGATATTAACTATCAGTGTGCCACAAACCTTTGGTATGCACTGGTTAGTACCACGGCTAAACGATTTTCACCAACAATTTCCTGATATTGAGGTAAGAATTAAAGGAGTGGATCAAGATGATGGATTATTGGGTAAAGAGATTGATGTCGCAATTTATTATGGTTCTGGACGTTGGCAGAATTTAGAGTCCATTCGTTTAACGGAATCACCCTTGGTGATTTTAGCTTCACCTAAATTTTTAGAAAAAAATCCGCTTACTACGCCACAAGATTTAATTGGTAAGCCATTGTTGCATGTTTTCAGTCGTAATAAATGGAAGCGAACCATTGAACATTTTCAGCTTGCAGATGCCATTGATGTTGAGGAAATTGGCTATATGTTTAGTCATACGTTTATGGCATTGCAAGCGGCAATGCACGAGCAGGGAATTGCAATTGCCAATCGAATTTTAGCACAACACGAGTTGGATCAGCATAATTTGATTGAGCCATTCCCTACAGGCTTAGACGATGAAAAAGCATTTTATGTGGTGTATCCGCCACAGGCTGCAAATAGTACCAAAGTGCAATGTTTTGTTGAATGGATTGTAGGGGAAATGAAAAGATAATTAATATGAAAAATAATCAACAGATAAGCCATAAAAATAAATTTATGGCGTGGTGTTATTATAATGAACTAACGTAAAAAAGTAGGGATTTTACTTTCATATTGTGTGATACTTTCAGCGTGTTGTAAGGTTAAGCCGATATTATCTAACCCATTCAGCAAACAATGGCGGCGAAAGCTATCAATTTCAAATGAATAGCTCTTCCCATTGGCACAAACAGTTTGTGCTTCAAGGTCAACAGTAATTTTTGCTCCTTCATTTGCATTTACAAATTTAAATAATTCGTCCACTTCTTCTTCACTTAATCGAATCGGCAACATTTGATTATTGAGGCTGTTGCCATAGAAAATATCCGCAAAACTTGGTGCGATGATCACTCGGATACCATAATCATCTAATGCCCAAGGGGCGTGTTCTCGAGACGAGCCGCAGCCAAAATTTTCGCGAGCTAACAAAATACTTGCACCTTGATAGCGTGGAAAATTAAGGACAAAATCAGGGTTAGGCTGTTTACCTTCATCATCTAAAAAACGCCATTCGTGAAACAAATGTGCTCCAAATCCTACTCGAGTAACTTTCTGTAAAAATTGTTTTGGAATGATAGCATCTGTATCCACATTTGAAGCGTCAAGTGGAACAGCGATGCCAGTATGCTGTTTAAATTCTCTTGCCATTTTATCTTCCTATTATGAATGTCTTAATCAGTTTTATCTGCTTGATGTTAGTCTTTGTGTTGCAACACAATTGGGCTAATTGACCGCTAGTAATAGCTTACTGTCATTGCCGCTACTCGCTGTATCAGCACGATTAATGTAACTCAATATTGCGAACGTCTACAAATTTACCAAAAATTGCCGCCGCCGCTGCCATTGCTGGGCTTACGAGGTGGGTACGTCCACCACGTCCTTGACGACCTTCAAAATTACGATTACTGGTTGAAGCACAACGTTCACCTGGGAGTAAGCGGTCATTGTTCATTGCCAAACACATTGAACAACCAGGCTGACGCCATTCAAATCCTGCTTCAATAAAGACTTTATCTAGTCCCTCTTGTTCAGCTTGCATTCGGACTAAACCAGAGCCAGGGACGACAAGAGCTTGTACATTAGGTGCAATCTTTCGCCCTTTAGCAACCGCTGCGGCAGCTCGCAAATCTTCAATGCGTGAATTAGTGCAAGAGCCAATAAACACTTTATCAATTGATACATCAGTAAGCTTAATGCTGTGTGGTAATCCCATATAAGCTAAGGCTTTTTCTGCTGATTGGCGTTCAATCGGATCAGAAATCGTTTCAGGATTTGGGATTGGGCTGTTTACGCTAATCACCTGACCTGGGTTTGTTCCCCAAGTAACTTGAGGTTCAATCTCTGCGGCTTCTAATGTAACGACCGTGTCAAACTCGGCACCTTCATCAGTATGTAACGTTTTCCAGTAAGCAATTGCATCTTCCCAATCTTGCCCTTTTGGTGCTGATGGACGATCTTTAAGATAAGCAAAAGTGGTTTCATCTGGTGCAATTAAACCTGATTTTGCACCTAGCTCAATCGCCATATTACAGACGGTCATTCTTCCTTCCATAGATAAATCACGAATCGCTTCACCACAAAATTCGACGACGTGTCCAGTGCCGCCAGCCATTGTTGTTTTGCCAATGATAGCAAGTACAATATCTTTCGCCGTTATTCCCTCACGCACTTTGCCTCGAACTTCTATTTTCATTTTTTTAGCTCGGGCTTGCTTTACCGTTTGAGTGGCTAAAACGTGTTCTACTTCAGATGTACCAATACCAAAGGCTAATGCCCCAAATGCACCGTGTGTAGCGGTATGAGAATCGCCGCAGACAATGGTCATTCCAGGTAATGTTAGCCCTTGTTCTGGTCCCATAACGTGTACGATACCTTGATTGATGTGATTAATATCATAGAGAGTAACGCCAAATTGTTCGGTATTTTTAGCAAGTTCAACCATCTGAACTCGTCCCATTTCGCCAGAGCCTGCTAAATCACGGCTATTTGTTGGGACATTATGATCCATTGTGGCAACAGTTTTGCGCGGTTGGCGAACAGTTCGTCCCATAGCCCGCAAACCGTCAAACGCTTGCGGCGAGGTAACTTCGTGGACAAGATGGCGATTAATGTAGAGTAGAGGTGTTTCGCCTGAGGCTTCGTGAACGATATGGGCATCAAATAATTTTTCGTATAATGTTTTTTTCATAGTGCGATCCAGCTCTTAAACTTAAGTAATAATGTAAGCGGTAGGTTTTGCAAAAAATTTTGCATTAAATTTAACAACGCCATCAGCTATCATAGGAACTATAGAGAGGCCATTCTCTGGCGGTTTGTACCGCTGACAAGAGGCAAAGAATATAACTGTTCTAAAATACAATGTAAAATGCTATTTTAATGAGAAATAGCATTTTTTATGCTGATAAATAAGTAAAAAATTATTAATATTGTTGTATGTTTAGATAATTATGCTTAATTTGCTCTATTTTTTAGGTGGTTATGTAGGCGATAATGGCTGGAAGAGATAGATTTTCTAAATAACAAATCCTAAAAAATAAATGCCTATTGACATAATAGGCATTTATTGGGGTTACTGATGAGTTTGTTCATATAACCATTTTGCAACCGTTTTTGCAAAATAGGTAAGAATGCCGTCAGCACCTGCTCGTTTGAAACAGAGTAAACTTTCTAAAATGCATTCTTGCTCTTTAAGCCAGCCATTTTGAATAGCTGCCATATGCATAGCATATTCGCCAGAAACTTGATAGGCGAAAGTGGGAACACCAAAACTGTGCTTGACACGCCAAACCATATCTAAGTAAGGCATTCCAGGTTTGACCATTACCATATCAGCCCCTTCTTGAATATCCAGAGCGACTTCGTGCAACCCTTCGTTACTATTAGCAGGATCGATTTGATAAGTGAATTTATTGCCGCCCTTAAGATTACCAGCCGAACCCACGGCATCACGAAATGGGCCATAATAATTTGAGGCATATTTAGCCGAGTACGCCATAATTTGCGTGTTAATAAAGCCATTCTTTTCCAATGCGTTACGAATTTCGCCAATGCGTCCGTCCATCATATCACTTGGGGCAACAATATCTGCACCTGCTTGAGCGTGTGAAAGAGCTTGTTTCACTAAAATGTTAGTGGTGGTATCATTGAGGACATAACCTGTCTCATCAATAATGCCGTCTTGTCCGTGGGTAGTAAAAGGATCTAACGCAACATCGGTCATTACGCCCAATTCAGGGTAGGTACATTTTAATGCTCGCACCGCTCGTTGTACAAGTCCATCAGGATTGTAGGCTTCTTCTGCCATTAGTGATTTTTGCTCGTTATTTACAACAGGAAATAAAGCAATTAAAGGTACGCCATATTTGACTAGTTCACCTGCTTCAATCAATAGTTGATCGATAGTTAATCTTTCTACATTTGGCATTGAAAGTACTTTTTCTCGTTGATTTTCGCCTTCTATAACAAAAACAGGGTAGATTAAATCATTGGCGGTTAGTTGGTTTTCTGCCATCAATCGGCGGCTAAAATCGTGTTTACGCAAACGTCGCATACGGCGTTGTGGAAAAGAGGAAGAAATAATTTGCATACGAGTTCCTATCTATAGATTGTGTAAATATTCATGGCTTGAATGCTATTCTAGAGTAATTTTAGTTTGTGATAAAGTACAAGCAATTAGGGAGAGACTGCTGGAAAAGAATGTTGTTGAAGAGCAGTAAACAAGGGAAGCAGTCAAGCTCCCCCAGCGGAAGAATAATATTTTTATTTGTTTGAGTTTTTATTAAGTAGGTAAAGTGCTGTTGCTCCCAATCCGAGCAAAGCAAGTCTGCGGGGCGTTAAAAATAGCTTGGTAAATACTGCGACAAGTAAAGACCGACCAATAGGGGCTTTTAATGTCGTTTGTAATACATTCAAGCCATTAGTAAAGGGAGAATAAATCTCTTTTTTACTTGAGCGTGTTTGAGCTTGCAATTTTGTTCTAAGTGCATCACCTTTCATTTTTAATAGGGCGGTTTCTTCTTCATAATGGTTCATTATTATTTTCCTTATTCACGCTCTAATGGAGTTTCTAATGTACTTTTTATCGCAATAATATCGCTACGAATTTCATTTAGGGTTTGTGTCATAAAATGGCTCTGTTTCTTAAGAGAGCGTAAAATGATGATGCCCATTAGCAGACACACCAGCATTGCTCCTCCGCTGATGGAAAAGAAGACAATCTTTTGCATTTCGGGATCAAGCACGCTGTGAAGTCCGAATAATAAACTTAAAAACGCAACCAACAATGAAACAAAGATAACGAAAACAGCAATTAATGTTGTAATAAGATAATTTTTTTGTTGCACTAACTCAATACGAGCCATATCAAGGCGGACGTGAGCTAGTTCAAGGACAGTAACCACTGTATTTTTGATACTATTTTTAATCTGTTTGACTGGTAGCATTGATCTTCCTCAGTAAATAAAAAGATGGCTGCTTATCTTGCAGCCATTTTAAAACCAGTAAAATTAGCGTTTGCTGACTAATAATCCAAGTAATAACCCAATCACGCCTGCAACAGTAATTGCTTTGTACGGATTATCTTGTACTAAAGCATCAGCTTGCTTAGCAACTTGTTTTGCATTTTCAGTTGTTTCTTCTTGCAATTCAGAGAAATATGCTTTTGCTTGTTCAAAGCGGCTATTTAAATTAGCTTTTAATTTTTTCAAGTCATCAGCACTCGCTTTGCTTTTTTCATCAAAAAGTGCCTCTGCACTCGTGAGGATATCACGCACTTCAGATAAAAGCTCTTCACGCTTAGCATCAAATTTACTCATAGATTTCTCCTTAAACATTACGGTCAATTGGCTACGAAAGTATTCTCAATAGCCGAATACATTTCTAACATCTTTACTATACTATGTCAAATTTAGTAGTTTATACTCTTTTCGTTTTTATGTTTTGGCGATAAGCTAAAAAGTAATAGGCGAGTCTAGCGATAATAATGCAGCCTGCCATTGCCCAAAAACCGAGCCGAAAAGCAGCAATAAGGGCGATGAAAATACCTGAGAGTGTTTGGACTGACAATCCTATTTGTAACATTTTTTCTGAGCCGACTTTGATAACAAGTTTGCTATTAATGAAAGTCATTGTCATTAATACACAGATGTTCATCATAAAAAAGTAGCCAAAATATTCGGGTGAAACGCCATACAAGCCGATATAAACAACAGAGCCTGAAGTCAGAAAACAAAATAGTCCAGCGAGTGAAAAACCGCTGAGTATAATGTAGCCCAGTGTAGGTTTATGCGATATAAGAGAGGCAAGATTGTTGTAAAGCCTAGTGGCATTTTGTTGCTTGGTTGTAGGAGGATTTCATAGATTTTCCAAGCAACTAAAATAAATGAAACCACTTGGTTAAATAGACACCAATAATGGGGCAATGAGAGGGGCGATCATTGCGATAATCATGATATTCTACATTAATTGAGATAGATGATTTCGTTTAACACGATCTCGAATGATTGCACCAACCAAGACAATAGGTGCTGCATCGAAAATACCTTGGCTAAAACGTAATAGATAGAAGTATTCTATAGTATTCACTTGAGTTAAAAAGTAAGAGGATATTGTACTTCCTGTGATTCCAAACAAAATGATCGTTTTTTGTCCAAAATTATCGGAAATAGCTCCCAAAATGGTTAGGCAATCGCAAATCTAAAAGTAAAAATAGCTAGACTGCTTTGTATTTTTTCTTGAGAAACGTCTAGATCTTTTGCAATTTCCAAAAATGCTGGAAGGTACATATTGATTGCCAGCGCTAGCAACATTGAAAGAAGTGCCAAAATGCAGACAAAAAGCCAACTCGGACGCATATTTTTCATAAGCGGTTAGTTTCCAATTAAAACTTGCAATTCAATTGAGGATTAGTTTCTTACCCATTTAATTGCAGCCTGCAAATCTTGTTGCCAGTTGTCATTAATCTCACTGACCCAATCTGTGATATGTTGCTCCCAATATTCCCCATTGTCATTTTGTGCTAACTGTGCCACCTGTTGCAATTTAATTAACCCAACAGAGGCAAATGCTCCCTTGATTTTATGTGCTTCACCAGCGACTGTCTTGCGTAATAGGGACTGCTTCTCTTGTGATGGTTGCTCTTTTTGCCATTGCTCTAGGGCGTGATGAAGATGGGTTAAATAATCAGGCATTACCTTCTCGAATAAATCAAAATTAGCAAGCAAGGCAGTTTTGCCCATTACCTCCATTAATTCACGCAGGATTTTAGGATCAAAAATGGTCGGTTGTTCAATGTTCGCAAGCGGTGAGATTTCTGCCGAATTTTCCAAAAAACCTTCATCGAAATGATAATTTAAACACTCAGCTAGAGCTTGTAGCGAAAGGGGTTTACGAAGGACATCATCCATACCTTGTTGCTGGTATTCTTCTTTGGTTTGAATGATATTAGCCGTTAGTGCAATGAGTAGTGGTAGATAATCCATCTCGCCCTGCTCGTAACGTTCACGCAATTGGCGAGCAATATCAAAGCCTGTCATATCAGGTAATTGAATATCAAGTAAAATTAAATCATAACTGTGACGCTCAAAAAGTTCGAATGCTTCTTTACCTGTCATTGCCACATCAACATTGCAGCCAAATTTATTTAGCATTGCCTGTGCAACAACGATATTCACCTCAATATCTTCGACCAGTAATACTTTAAGGGCGTGAGGGTTGATTTCCATTTCTTGCTGTGGCTCAGCCGTATCAGCTTGAATGGTGAGTGTGAATGTAGAACCTTTGTTTAGCTCACTTTCTACCGTAATATCTCCCCCCATTAATTTTGCGATACGCTTGGAAATTGCCAGACCAATGCCACTGCCTGCAGCCTTTTTTCCTTGGGTATTTGGGGCTTGGTAAAACATTGCAAAAATTTTACGTTGTTCGTTTTTTGCGATGCCGATACCTGTATCACGCAAAATAAAGCCAAAATGATCATCATCATATCGAACAATATTCAGGTAAATATCACCACCTGATGGTGTAAATTTCACCGCATTACTGACTAAATTCCAAAGAATTTGGCTAAGGCGTGCATTGTCAACGTAGATAAAAGCAGGTAAATTATTTTCACAGGCAATATGGAATTTTAATTTTTTTTGCTCGGCCATTAAATTGGCAAAATGACTAATGTTACTGATGAGTTGTGAAAACTCAATTTCGGTGCGGAATAACTTAATTCTGCGACTGTCAATTTTTTCAAGATCGATAATGTCGCTAAAAATATGTCCTAATGAAACAGCACTGATATTAATCGTTTTTAAATATTCACGCTGTTGAGTAGATAACTCGCCTTCTAGTAAGATTTGGCTTAAGCCAATGATGCCATTCAGTGGTGTGCGTAATTCGTGGCTAATGGTTGCCATAAGGGTAGTTTTATCACGGCTGTTTTTTTCAATCACCTCTTGATAACGTTTCCGTTCGGTAATATCCCGTCCAAATCCCAAAATGCAATGTCGTTTTTGAATACGATCATAATAGGGAACTTTTCGTACTTCAAAACACGCTAATTTATCATTTGGGTATCGAATCCATTGTTCAGAAGTAACGCCTGTATTGCTGATGAAAGTGTCTCTGTCTGTATCCATAATCGTTTTGGCGGTTACTTCAGGATAAATATCGTGAGGCGTAAGCTGAATTAATTCTTCGGCACTGCGTCCTGTCAGAATCTCCATTGCACGGTTACACCCTAAATAATAACCTTGTTCATCACGATAAAACACTAAATCAGGGGAGGCATCAAAAAAAGAGCGTAAGAATTCTGCTTGCTGCTCAAGTTCCTCATTTAAGCGTACATCATGAGCTCGCAGTTGAGAGAGTGTAGCAAGAGATTGCTCAAGTCGAAGACGAGAACGTTCCAGTTTTTCAACAATTAGGTTGAAAAAATAGATGACGAAAGGAGCAGAAATCAAGCCGAAAATAATTGATCTAAATATGTCATTGGCATCAATGGAGCCTGTAAATAGCAGGCTGAGAAAAGATTGAACGATGATCGCACAGATAGAGAGAATAGCAAAGCCAAGTAAAGCAGAACGTATTTTCCCTAGCCTAAGTACCCAATTAACGTAATTTTGACCGTAA
Source organism: Nicoletella semolina (assembly GCF_004345745.1). Lineage (GTDB taxonomy): Bacteria > Pseudomonadota > Gammaproteobacteria > Enterobacterales > Pasteurellaceae > Nicoletella > Nicoletella semolina. Next base: position 117,643 of record NZ_SLXJ01000004.1, read on the forward strand.
TGCTTCAGGTTTTGCATAGCCTATCCTCAAGATGAAATGCACTGTATGATAATGAAATTAAATAGAAAAACTTAAACAGACCAATGCGTATTAATGCCAATAGAATAAACAAACTATGGCAAGGATTGCAGTAGCAACGCCGAGGTAATTGGTACGATTAATTTTTTCTTTAAATACAAATGCACCAACCAATGTTCCCAAACAGATAACACCAAGGTTCATACCCGTAAACACCAGCGTTGGATCGTCTTTCATTGCTTGATGTGCTTGAATATAAAATAGAATGTTACCAAAATTTAATGTACCTAACAGCAGCCCTACCAATACACTTGGCACGTGCCACTGCGTTCGTTTGATTAACAAGTAGATAAACATTACACAGCCTGCACTAATAAAGGTAATAAAAAGTGTAAGAGGAAACGCAGATCCCGTTTTCGCCATCTGTTTAAACAAAATATCAATTACGCCAAAGCCAATCCAAACTAGTGCCAAGCTGATAAATGCAATTTTGCTACCTTTGGCAGTTATTCCTTGGTTACTTTTCCAAAGCAAACAGCCTAGGGCAATAAATGCCAACAATATTGCAATTAATTTGTTAAAAACGACCGCTTCACCGAAGATTGTAAAGGCGGCTAAGATAGGTAAAAATAGTGATAGTCGCTGTGCTGCATCAGTGCGGATAATACCTGCAAATTCCAGTGCTTTAGCTTGAATTAAAAAAACGCTAGGCAGTAAAATACCTAATGTAAAAAATAAGTAAGCTGATGAATGATGGCTGACAATTTCGACCAACGTTTGTCCTTTGAAATCAGGTTTGAGTAAAAAATAACAAAGCCCCATTGCCACCAAATAATTTACCGCAATACTCTGGGCAATATGAATACCCTTGCTGCGTGCAACTTTAATTAACATTCCAACACTAACGCTGCATAAAATAGCAAGAATGAGTTCTAACATAAATGTTCTCCAATAATTTAAGCATAACTACAATACTCAATGAGTACGGTATTTAATAACTTTCATTGTACTGAATTTCTGAAATCCTTCCTAGCTACACTATGGGGTTTCAGCTGATATATTTATCTTTATTGAATAATAATTTTATTTTGATAGACTGCTCCCAACCTGTTAACACCGCTCATCAAATTTAGAGGATACGTTATGGAGCGACGCCGTTTTGTTTTATTCCCAATATTCTTTTTTATTGCGATCAATCTATTGATATTATTCTTTTCTCGTCTTGGGCTTAGTTTATGGCAAGTGGATCGAGTTTCAGCTGTTGATGGCTGGCTGCCACTATTCTTGCAAGGTATTCGTATTGACATCTCGGCACTCTGCTGGTTATTTGGGGTGCCAGCATTGTTTACTGCACTTTTCCTTAGCAACAATAGGTTAGGTTCAATTTGGCGTGTGATTTTGCGTATTTGGCTAACGGCAGGGTCGGTCTTTATTTTATTTATGGAAGCTGCGACACCGAATTTTATTGAAACCTTTGATGTACGTCCAAACCGACTGTTTATTGAATATTTATCTCACCCAAAAGAAGTGTTTACAATGTTGATTAATGGGCATTTGATGACGGTCATTATTAGCTTATTCTTGGCACTCATTTCTTTAGTGGCATATTGGAAGCTGTCTGGTTGGGCAACAAAGAATATTCATTTTCCTAAGTGGAGAGTGCGTCCAATACTTGGCTTATTGGTCGCTGCGTTGGTATTTATTGGCGGGCGTTCTTCATTTGCGCACCGTGGTATTAATCCAGCAATGGTTGCATTCTCAAGCGATCCGCTTGTGAATTCCTTAGTGTTAAGTTCAGGCTATTCAGTACTTTATGCGGTACAACAATTGAAAGATGAAGATAAATCGTCTGAACAGTACGGAAAAATGTCTGTGGAAGAGATGTTTAGCATCGTAAAACAGTCCAGGGGGCGGCCTGATACGGATTATATTTCTGCTGATATTCCAACCTTGACTTATAATCAAGCCACTTATCAAGGCAAGCCGAAAAATATCGTCATTATATTAGAGGAAAGTCTTGGTGCACGATTTGTTGGCACGCTTGGCGGTAAACCTCTCACACCAAACTTCGATCGTTTAGCGAAAGAGGGGTGGTTATTTGAAAATTTATATGCAACAGGAACACGTTCTGTGAGAGGCATTGAAGCAGTAACGACAGGCTTTACGCCAACGCCAGCACGAGCTGTGGTGAAATTAACTAAAAGTCAGCATAACTTTTTTAGCATTGCCGAGTTATTGCGTCGCCAAGGTTATCACACCAGTTTTATTTATGGTGGCGAGAAACATTTTGATAATATGGCAAGTTTTTTTTACGGTAATGGCTTTGAGCAAATTATTGATGAAAAAGATTATAGAAACCCAACGTTCAAGGCAACTTGGGGAGTGAGCGATGAGGATTTGTTTGATAAAGCCAATGAGACGTTTACTCAATTGCACGAAGAAGGTAAACCATTTTTCAGCCTCGTGTTCAGTTCCAGTAATCACGATCCATTTGAATTCCCTGACGGTAAAATTGAATTGTATGAACAGCCGAAACAAACCCGCAATAATGCGGCAAAATATGCTGATTTTGCGATTGGGCATTTCTTTGATTTAGCGAAAAAGTCTAACTATTGGCAAGATACGGTTTTCTTGGTGATTGCTGATCACGACTCTCGGGCTGCTGGTGAACATTTAGTTCCAATCCAGCACTTCCGTATTCCTGCATTGTTTATTGGGGAAGGAATTGAGGCAAAGCGTGATAATCGCCTCGTCAGCCAAATTGATATGCCAACCACCTTACTTTCATTAGCTGGCATCAGTGGGGATTATCCAATGATGGGCTATGATCTAACGCAAAATGTCAATCCTGATCGTGCATTTATGCAATATAATGACACGCAGGCAATGATGAAGGGTGATGGATCTGTAGTCGTAATGCGTCCTAATATACCTGTGCAGGGTTTTGTTTATAACAAAGCAGATCACAGCTTAACTGCTGCAGAGCAGTCAGAGGCAATGAAGAAAGAAGCATTATCCTATGCGTTGCTTGGTAGCTATTTATATCAAAAGCAGTTATACACCTTGCCAAAATTGGAATAATTTGCAAATTTTTTAATTATTCGCACCGCTAGCCTGCTTGAACTATGCAACTATCTAAGTTATTTAATCAAGCAGGTTGTTCCACCAATATAAGAATTGCCGCATCGCCTCCCCATTCTTTGGGGGCTTGATGAAGAGCAAGGACTTTGGGGTGTTGTACGAGCCAACGGGGAATTTGTTGTTTCAAAGTACGAGTACCGTAGCCTGTCATAATGCTGGCACAATAAACTCGTTCACGTTCACAGGCGAGCAGTAGACTAGCGAGTTCTTTTTTTGCGCTCTCTTTAGTTAAACCGTGCAAATCTAGGAAGAGTTCAGGTTGAAAATCACCTCGACGAAGCTGTTTAAGAATATAGGGATCAATATCTTCACGGCGATAACGCACTTTGTCATTTTCTTCACTTAAAAGTGGTTCATATTCATCAGAAAAATAAAATAGCGTATCTGCGTGTTCCTTCAATTGTCGAGCCTCGTTTACTCTTACTCTAGGTTGAGTTTTTGGGTAAAAAGTATCTTGTTTAATTTTTTTCACGCCTTGAACCGCATTTTTAAATAGATTTTTTTCGTCTTCAGGTAGCATTTTTATTTTCTCTTCTCTCTAAATTCAAGCATCACCATTCTAACACAAAGCGAAATATGGTATAACGGTTCACTTTTTTGATTATGGATATTTTGAGAAATTTATATGGTTACGCCACAATATAATTTGGAGTTATTAGAAGAGATTACATCATCACCAGTCGAGCAGGATTTAGGCTCAATTCTGGATATGATGCGTTGGGCTTACAGTTATTTTAATGCATCAGATCTTTATTATGGGCACGGACACGATAATGCGTGGGACGAGGCAAACCAGTTGGTATTAAGTGCCTTAGCATTACCTGTTGATGTGCCAGAAAGTTTGTATACCTCACGTTTAACTTTGGCGGAGAAAAAGCGAATTATTGCAATGGTTGAACAGCGTCTAGGTCTGCGTAAGCCAGTTGCGTATTTAACACATTCTGCGTGGTTTTCAGGTCTAGAGTTTTATGTTGATGAGCGAGTTATCGTGCCTCGATCACCGATTGGTGAGTTAATTCAGCAAGGTTTCACAGGTATTTTACGCTCCGAACCAAAACGCATTTTAGATATGTGTACGGGCAGTGGCTGTATCGCTATTGCCTGTGCAGAGCGTTTTCCGAATGCAGAGATTGATGCAGTAGATTTATCCGTTGATGCATTGAATGTAGCTGAAATCAATATTGAGCGACACAATGTAGGGGACAAGGTGTTTCCTTTACAATCTGATTTATTTACGGATTTGCCACGAGATCGCTACGATCTTATCGTAACCAATCCGCCGTATGTGGATCAAGAAGATCTAGCAGAGATGCCTGAGGAATTCTTTCATGAGCCAGAAATGGCATTAGGATCAGGTATTGATGGTTTAGAGATAACCAAACGGATTTTGGTACAAGCTGCAGATTTCTTATCAGATAATGGCGTACTTGTGTGTGAAGTGGGTAACAGTATGGTACATTTGATGGAACAATTCCCTGCTGTACCGTTTAATTGGCTAACGTTTAAAAATGGCGGACTAGGAGTATTTAGTCTTACTCGTGAGCAACTTGTAGCACACCGCCACCTGTTTTAGGATTAAATTTTCTAATTTAATTCATCAAAAAAATAAATCTTAATTGCTATTTATCCTCTTTTTAGTTATATCTATGCATAGTGATATGAATTAAAAAAGAGGATATTTTTTTATGAGCGAGCAGTACGAATTAATGCGTCATAATATTTCGATGTTGGGTGATTTTCTAGGTGAGACAATTCGAGAGGCACAAGGTAATGAAATCTTAGAATTAATTGAGAGTATCCGAGTGCTTTCACGCAGTTCCCGTGCAGGTGATGAGAAAGCTCGCCAGCAATTATTGGAGATGTTAGCAAATATTTCAACCGAAAATGTGATTCCAGTTGCCCGTGCATTTAGTCAATTTCTGAACCTCACTAATATCGCTGAGCAATATCAAGCGGTCTCTCGGCACAGTAAAATTGCAATGGTTGATGAACGTTCAATGGGGGCGTTATTTGCTCGCTTGAAAGCACAAAATGTACCTGCAGAAAAAGTGATTGAGACGGTTGAGAAATTACTTATTGATTTAGTCCTAACCGCCCACCCAACAGAGGTAACTCGCCGCTCTTTAGTGCATAAACACGTTGAAATTAACCGCTGTTTAAGTCGCTTGGAACACGATGATCTAACTGAAGCAGAAACAACAAAATTGAAACGCCGATTAATGCAATTTATTGCATTAGCTTGGCATACAAATGAAATTCGTACACAACGCCCAACGCCTGTTGATGAAGCCAAATGGGGAATTGCAGTCATTGAAAACAGCTTGTGGAAAGCTGTGCCTGAGTTTTGTCGCCAGCTGAATTTTCACCTAGAAAAGCATTTTGATATTCAGCATTCTGTAGAAATTACACCTGTACGCTTTTCTTCTTGGATGGGAGGGGATCGTGATGGTAATCCATTTGTTACTGCAGAAACCACCTGTCGAGTACTACGAATGAATCGTTGGAAAGCTGCGGAATTATTTTTAGAAGATATTCGATTATTGGCAGAAGAATTGTCGGTGGTAACTTGTACCGATGAATTTCGTCAAAAATACGGCTCTCATTTAGAGCCTTATCGTGCGGTATTAAAATCGCTGCGTAGCCAATTAACTAAAACCGTGGCTTATTATGGCGAACTGCTGGAAAATAAACCACTTACGATCTCAAAAAACGATATTCTCACGGATGATCAGCAGCTTTGGATACCACTTTACGACTGCTATCAGTCTCTTCAGCAATGCGGTATGAGAATCATTGCAAATGGAGCATTACTAGATACATTGCGACGTATTCGTTGTTTTGGATTAGAATTGTCTCGTTTGGATATTCGTCAAGAAAGCACTCGCCACACAATAGCAATCTCTGAAATTACTCGTTATATTGGTTTAGGTGATTATGCTCAATGGACTGAAGACGATAAACAGGCATTTCTAGTGCGAGAACTAAGTTCACGCCGACCGCTTGTTCCTACAAATTGGCAGCCAACGCCAGAAACACAAGAAGTTTTGGATACTTGTAAGGTGATCGCTGAGCAACCAGAAGGGGTGATCTCCGCTTACGTTATCTCAATGGCTCGTGAAGCATCTGATGTGCTTGCTGTTCATCTATTATTAAAAGAGGCAGGTTGTCAGCAAATTATCCCTGTTGCCCCATTATTTGAAACGCTAGACGATCTCGACCGCAGTGAAAAAGTGATGGCTGCATTATTCAATATTGGCTGGTATCGAGGTGTTATCAATAATAAACAGATGGTGATGATTGGCTATTCAGATTCTGCAAAAGACGCAGGAATGTTGGCGGCATCTTGGGCTCAATATCGTGCACAAGAAGCATTAGTTAATCTATGTGAACGAAACAATATTGAACTTACTTTATTTCACGGACGGGGAGGCACTATCGGACGGGGAGGGGCACCAGCACACGCCGCACTGCTTTCTCAGCCTCCTCGTTCATTGAAAAATGGTTTGCGTGTAACTGAACAAGGTGAAATGATTCGCTTCAAATTGGGATTGCCTGCTGTTGCACTTGAAAGCCTTGATTTATACGCTAGTGCTATTTTAGAAGCGAATATTTTTCCGCCGCCAGAGCCTCAACAAGCGTGGCGTGATGTAATGGAAAGTGCTGCAGATATATCTTGTCATCTCTATCGAGACATTGTGCGTGGCGAGCCTGATTTTGTACCTTATTTCCGTGCAGCCACACCAGAGCAAGAGCTATCTAAGCTGCCACTTGGTTCTCGTCCTGCAAAACGTAATCCGAACGGAGGAGTTGAAAGTTTACGGGCTATTCCGTGGATTTTTGCGTGGATGCAAAATCGGCTAATGTTACCTGCGTGGCTTGGGGCAGGACAAGCACTGACTAAATTGATTGAGCAAGGAAAAGAAGCATTACTAAAAGAAATGTGCAAAGCGTGGCCATTTTTCTCCACTCGAATCGGAATGCTTGAAATGGTATTCAGTAAAACGGATTTATGGCTTGCGGAACATTATGATCAGCGTCTCGTACCAAAAGAGCTTCACCCACTAGGAAAATGTCTGCGTAGTCAGTTACAACAAGATCTTGAAACGGTACTTGCACTGTCTCACGATGGGCAATTAATGGCAGATTTACCGTGGATAGCACAATCAATCGCCTTACGGAATGTGTATACTGATCCGCTGAATTTACTACAAGTAGAACTGCTTCATCGCCTAAGATCAGAAAATCTCAATCACCCAGATCTAGAACAAGCTCTAATGATTACCATCACTGGTATCGCCGCAGGAATGCGTAATACAGGGTAGATTGGAAGCATAAATGGTAAGCAACATTCTAAATCCCTCTATCATTACTTATGAAGAGGGAATAATTGAGTTGTTATTCTGGTTTGAGAAGACCAAAGTGATGGTAGGTTCGGGAAGTGGCTATTCTTCCTCGAGGGGTGCGTTGTAAGAAGCCTTGTTGAATGAGATAGGGTTCGAGAACATCTTCAATTGTGTCTCGTTCTTCGCCAATTGCAGCGGCAAGGTTGTCTAGTCCAACAGGACCTCCATCAAAACGTTCGATAACCGCCGATAGTAATTTTCTATCCATAAAATCAAAGCCTTCAGGATCAACATCTAACATTGTTAGAGCTTGTTTGGCAATGTCTGATGAAATGATTCCTTTATTGCGAACATCAGCAAAATCTCGAACTCGACGAAGTAATCTATTTGCTATCCGTGGTGTACCGCGTGAACGACGAGCAATTTCGTATGAAGCTTCATCTGAAAGGTTTAAATTGAGGTAGTTTGCACTGCGACTAACAATAGAGGTGAGGTCGTCAATGGAATAAAACTCAAGTCGCTGTACAATGCCAAAGCGATCACGCAAGGGAGAAGTGAGTGAGCCTGCTCGTGTGGTTGCACCAATTAACGTGAATGGAGGCAGATCTAGCTTGATTGAGCGTGCTGCAGGTCCTTCTCCAATCATAATATCTAACTGGTAGTCTTCCATTGCAGGATAAAGTACTTCTTCGATAGCGGGTGAAAGGCGGTGAATTTCATCAATAAAAAGCACATCATAAGGTTCTAGATTAGTAAGCATCGCAGCAAGATCGCCAGCTTTTTCTAGCACTGGTCCAGAAGTTGTGCGTATATTTACGCCCATTTCATTTGCGACAATATTGGCAAGCGTTGTTTTTCCTAGCCCTGGTGGACCAAAGATTAAGAGGTGGTCGAGAGCATCTTGTCGCATTTTTGCAGCTTGGATAAAAATTTCCATTTGCTCTCTTACAATAGGTTGCCCTACATAATCTGTGAGCAATTTAGGACGAATAGCACGATCAACGAGATCTTCATCACGTTTAGGTACTGAGCTGATAATTCGGTCGGCTTCAATCATAATTTAAATAATAAGATATTAGGGAGACGTTATAAGGCATTTTTAAGGGCTTCTCGTATGATTTGCTCACTGGAAGCATTCAAGTGGTTGGCTTTTTTTACCATTTTTTCTGCGTCTGCAGGTTTATAACCTAACGCAATTAGAGCATCACGAGCTTCGTCTAACGGTTCAACTGAATGTATTGCTGGGGTATCTAGATGGCTATTTTCTACAAAGAAGTCATTGTGGGAATGATCTTTAAATTTGCCTTTTAGCTCTACCAATAAACGCTCGGCAGTTTTTCGCCCAATACCAGGGATTTTCGTCAATTTAGATAATTCTTCTCGTTCAATGGCACTGGCAAATTGCGATGCGGACATTGCAGAAAGAATCGCCAAGGCTAATTTAGGTCCAATACCATTTGTTTTAATTAACTCACGAAATAGCGTGCGGTCTTGTTTGTGTACAAAACCAAATAGTAAATGTGCGTCTTCTCGTATGATCAAATGCGTGAAAATACTAGTTTCTTCTCCAACTTGAGGAAGATCATAGAAGCTAGTCATTGGCAGTAATATTTCATATCCTACGCCTTGTACATCAAGTACCATTTCAGGCGGTGATTTCTCAAGAACCTTTCCGTGTAATCGTCCGATCATTATTGCTTACTTTTACAAATAAAATAGGTTTCTCACAATAGCAAAAAACTGTATAAAATAACAGGGTTATTTAAAAAATAGTTTAAACGAGCCGAACTTGCAGGGTAATACCTTCTACTGCTATTACTCGAACTTTATCACCAATAGCGAGATTTTCTCCTTGGACACGCCACGTCGTATCGCCAAACTTCCCTCTTGCCACACCATTCGACAATAGCTCTATAATCATTCCTTGTGTGCCAATCATTGTATGTTCTCTTGCATTCAGTAACGTTGTAACATCTTCTTGTTGATTTATATTGTGTTGATACCTCCACCAAAAGAGGCTAAATGTAATAGCAAGACATACAAAGATAAGTAATTGTAATATAAGACTTAAATCAGTGATTAATGTAACAATAGTGGCTAAAGAAAGTGCAGCTAGTCCCCACCACATCACAAACACACCTGGGGCGAAAATTTCAATAATGAGCAAAATAAAGCCTAAAATAAGCCAATTGCTCCCATCTGAAAGCCATTGCATCGGTTTCTCCTTATTGATAGTAAGTAGAATAATTGATCAATCGTCAATACACGGTTATACCAAATATGCTATCCGTTGATTGTGTATTTAATAAACTAGACTGTTTTATCACCTTTTAGTAATTCTGCGATGCCCGCAACGGAGCCAATTAAATTGCCAGCTTCCAATGGCATTAAGACCACTTTACTGTTCTCGGCAGATCCAATTTCTTTAATCGCTTCTGTGTATTTTTGTGCAATAAAGTAATTAATTGCCTTAGTATCTCCCATTGCAATCGCCTCAGAAACCATTTTAGTTGCTTTGGCTTCTGCCTCTGCTGCACGTTCACGAGCTTCTGCTTGTAAAAAGGCCTCTTGACGTTCTCCTTCTGCTTTTAGAATACGAGATTGTTTTTCGCCTTCTGCTCGCAAAATTTCAGCTTGTCGAATACCCTCCGCTTCTAAAATATCAGCCCTTTTATTTCGCTCTGCTTTCATTTGAGCATTCATTGCAGCCACTAATTCCTTAGGTGGACGCACGTCTCGAATTTCAATCCGTGTTACCTTGACCCCCCATAAGTTCGTTGCTTCATCCACAATGGCAAGTAAACGACCATTAATTAAATCTCGTTGGGAGAGCATATCGTCTAGGTCCATTGAGCCTAATACAGTACGCATATTCGTCATCGTTAAATTGATAATCGCTTGCTCTAAATGATTGACCTCGTAGGCGGCTCGGCGTGCATCAATAACTTGCACAAAACAGACAGCGTCAATTGAGACGCTGGCATTATCTTTAGAAATCACTTCTTGAGATGGAATGTCTAATACTTGTTCCATCATATTAATTTTACGCCCTACACGATCGATAAAAGGAACAACAATATTCAATCCAGGGGTTAATGTTTTGGTATAACGACCAAAACGCTCAATTGTCCAATGAAAGCCTTGCGGTACAATTTTGATGGTCGAAAATAAGACAAGAATAGCCAAGCAGACAAAAACAACAGGCAGAATGTAAGCAGTTAATAGCACAGCGATACTCCTTCTAAAATTGGATAGTAGAAAGTTGATATAGTAACTATTTTTTGCTTAATTACTAGGGATTTTTGGGCTTTTCTATGTATAATTTTAGCCTTTTAATATTCAAGAGTAAGCGATGAAACCTGCAACGATCAAAATTAATGAGCGTGCGTTACGCCACAACCTACAATTGATTAAAACATTTGCACCTCAAAGTAAAATTTGTGCCGTTGTGAAAGCGAATGCGTATGGGCAGGGGATTTACCGAGTGGTAAAAAATTTACAAGAAATGGTTGATGCCTTCGGTGTTGCACGAATGAAAGAGGCATTGAGTATTCAAGAGAGTGGATATACAGGACGAATTGTTTTGCTAGAGGGCTTTTTTGATAGAGAAGAACTATTAAAAACGTTATCTCGGCGTTTTGATACGGTAGTCCATTGTATTGAACAGCTTGAGCTGCTCAAATCTGTCGCAGCAGAGTGGCAAAATGAGCAGAAGAAATATTTTTGGCAGCGTAAAACTAAACTATATTTTCCGATAACAGTTTGGTTAAAAGTTGATACAGGTATGCATCGCTTGGGGATTGAGCCTACGCAAGTTGCAAAATTTTACCAAGAATTGACCGCTTGCCCACTGGTAAAGCAAGTAAAATTTATCAGTCATTTTAGCCGTGCGGACGAGGAGGGAAGCGACTATACCAAAAAGCAAATTTCTCTTTTTGAACAAGTCAGTCAAGACTATTCCGTAGAGCGTAGTATTTCCGCTTCAAGTGGTATTTTGTATTGGCAACAAGCCCATTATGATTGGGTTCGTCCAGGTATTATACTGTATGGCATTTCGCCGCATAGTGAATCCATTATGCCACTTGGATTTAAACCAGTCGTGAGTTTAACCTCTTCATTGATTGCAGTTCGTGATCATAAGAAGGGCGAGCCAGTCGGTTATGGCGGTGCTTGGGTAAGCCAGTCTGATACCAAAATTGGCGTGGTTGCTATAGGCTACGGCGATGGCTATCCTCGTAATGCACCAGAGGGTACGCCTGTCTTGATTAATGGACGAAAAGTGCCAATTGTTGGACGGGTGTCAATGGATATGATGACCGTTGATCTCGGTGTTGATAGTCAGGATAAAGTAGGCGATGAAGTCGTGCTATGGGGGGAACAGTTATTGATTGAAGAGGTTGCAAAAACCATTGGTACAATTAATTACGAACTAATTACTAAATTAACACCACGAGTGTTGATTGAATACGGTGAAAATTAAGCATTAGAAATAATTATTTTCCAATAAGTGAAAATAGTGCTTGCTCTTAGTGAAATACTGTGTTCTAATGCTTCCCAAGCTAAACAGCTGGTTATTAAGTTATTATTTATTGCACTTCCTATCTACAAGTTTTACATTTGTTTGTGAAAGTTCTTTCTAATATCTACTCTATTTCCGTTCAAATGTTAGCGTCATTGCCTGTTTTCAGGCTCAATTTATATTTTATAGAAGGAAGACAATATGTCTAAATTAAACGGCACAGTTAAATGGTTCAACGCAGATAAAGGCTTTGGTTTTATTACTCCAAATGCAGGTGGCAAAGATGTATTTGCTCACTTTTCTGGTATCGTTGGTGAGAATTTTAGAAGTTTAAATGAAGGCGACAGAGTAGAGTTCAATGTACAAGATTCTGCTCGTGGTCCTTCGGCGGTGGATATTACCGTTATTCGTTAATTATAATTAGTTTAACGATTTATCTTTTAACCCATATTTTTGGTAACAGAAATGTGGGTTTCTTTTTTTGTTATCATTTCTATTTCCAGTCTAATTCTTTTGTAACCTAATTATTACGCCATACAAGCATTCAAAATTATGCGAGTTTAAGGTACAATTCCAACAATTTTTCTAAAGCGATTTTCATTATGAGCAAGAAACCAAAAGTGGCAGCTAATACGATTGCACTCAATAAGCGTGCAAGACACGAGTATTTTATTGAAGAAGAGATTGAATCAGGTCTGGAGTTGCAAGGTTGGGAAGTCAAAGCATTGCGATCAGGCAAGGCAAATATTGGCGATAGTTATGTAACTTTCCGTAACGGAGAGGCATTTCTCTTCGGAGCAACAATTACCCCCTTAAATGTGGCATCAACTCATATCATTTGTGATCCCACTCGAACTCGCCGTTTGCTTTTAAATAGGCGAGAGCTTGCGACCTTAATTGGGAAAACAAGTCGAGATGGTTTTACTGTTGTCGCTCTTTCCCTTTATTGGAAAAATGCGTGGGCAAAAATCAAAATTGGCTTAGCAAAAGGTAAAAAGCTACACGATAAGCGTGAGGACATTAAAGATCGTGAATGGCAAGTTGCAAAACAGAGAATTATGAAAAATGCCAATCGAGGATAAACGTTGATTGTAAATTGTTATGCATATACATAAGAAATGAATGATGTGGCAAATTTATCAAATTCGCACCACTGTATTTGTTGTGGAACAAAATTGCCCATATCAAGAAGTTGATGAGCTGGATTTAATTGCCATACATTTATTTGCAAAAAATCAAGAAAATATCACCGCTTATTGCTGCATTATTCCTTATGGGGATTGCGTGAAAATTGGACGAGTGTTGGTAGCAAAAGAAGCTTGAGGTTCAGGTTTAGCTTGAGAGTTAATGTTACAAGCGGTCAAATTTGCCAAGAAATCAACAAACCCAATCAAAATCCAAGCCCAAAGTTATCTGCAAGGATTTTATGAAAGTTTAGAATTTCAAACGGTTTCGGAGATTTATTTGGAAGATGGTATACCGCATTTGGATATGGTGTTGGACAAATCTCCCTTCTTTAGAAAAAAGGAACTGGGGAGATTTGAAAAGTTTGCCAAAATCTGCAGATGTTGGAGAAAGAAAATGACCAAAATTGAACAAATTAGAGAGCAGCAACGCCAACTGCAAATTCAATTTAAAGCGTGGATGGAGGATAAGAAAACGCGTGAAGTGCTGACGTTTCAGCGACCGAATGGGAATATCGTGCGACATTATCCTGATGGACACGAAGAAGTGATTGAGTATGCAAAATAATCTTGCGATTTTCTACTGTGGAACAAACGGTGCAGGCAAAACAACCTTGCGTGGCTTTAATAAAGATACCGTGCAGATTGTGATTGATTCAGATCATACCGCAATGCACATTAGTCCTGCATAGATAGAAGTTAGAAGATCTAGGTAACAAATAATGAATTATAAGAAACCTAAGGATTTATTAAATCCAATTTTAAATTTTCTCAATCAAGATAATTATGTGTTAATTTCAGAAATTATTGGGTATTTAGCCAAAGAATTTGCATTAGATAATAATTTTTTAAATAAGCGCTATGAAATAAGTAACGCCAAAATTTTCGATAATACTGTTTATTGGAAGCTGAATGACCTTGAAAAAGCGGGTTTATTAGTATTCAGGCAACAGAAAAATAAAAGAGTTTATAAAATTAGTGATATAGGAAAATCATTTATTCACAATTCTAATGATGAGATTTTGAAATATATTCGAGAAAATTATTTAGCTAAATTTAAGTTCTCAGACGGTATTAGTGATGAATTAGAACTCTTACCTGATACTAGTAAACGTGAAGAAGATCCTTTGACGCTGTTAGAAACATCATATAAAGCAATTAGACGAAAAGTTTACGATGATATTTTAGAGACTATTTTATTGAAGTCAGCTGCTGCATTTGAACAAATTGTAACAGAGTTATTACAAAAAATGGGATATGGTGATGGCAAGGTTACCCAATTAACTCGTGATGGTGGTATTGATGCTATAATTAAAGGTGATGTTTTAGGCTTTGAGCAAATTTATGTACAAGCCAAACGATATCAACAAGACAATTCGATATCTAGAAAAGAAGTTCAAGGATTTACTGGTGCATTATTAGGATTAGAGGGGAATGCAACAAAGGGCGTATTTATTACTACATCTAAATTTAGTGATGATGCAAAAGTATTTGCTCAAAATTTTTCAAAAGCTCGTATTGTTTTAATTGATGGAAATCAGTTGGCAAAATATATTTATGATTATGAATTAGGTGTACAAAAAGAAAAAGAATTTAGTATTAAAAAATTAGATAACGATTTTTGGGATAATTTCCAAAATAATAATTAGGAAAAACGAGAAAAAACAATGACACAAAACCTCCAAATGGCAGACCGTTTCGATGCGTCTGCAGTAGAACAAGCACTTTATAAACACTGGGAAGAACAGGGCTATTTTAAGCCGACTGAAAATCCTAATGTTCCAAGCTACTGTATCGTCATTCCACCGCCGAATGTTACTGGCTCATTGCATATGGGACACGCATTCCAACAAACGTTAATGGATACGCTGATCCGTTTTAACCGTATGGAAGGCAACAACACCTTGTGGCAGGCAGGGACTGACCATGCAGGGATCGCAACCCAAATGGTGGTGGAGCGTAAAATTGCCGCAGAAGAAGGCAAAACTCGCCACGATTATGGGCGTGAGGCTTTCATCAATAAAATCTGGGATTGGAAAGCCTATTCAGGCGGTACAATTAGCCAACAAATGCGTCGTTTGGGTAACTCAATCGACTGGGATCGTGAACGTTTCACAATGGACGAAGGCTTATCGAATGCAGTGAAAGAAGTGTTCGTTCGTTTGCACGAAGAAGGCTTGATTTACCGTGGGAAACGCCTCGTAAACTGGGATCCGAAACTTCACACCGCTATTTCAGATTTAGAAGTAGAAAACAAAGAGAGCAAAGGCTCGCTTTGGCATTTCCGCTATCCGTTGGCAAACGGTGCGAAAACCGCGGACGGTAAAGATTACTTGGTGGTAGCAACCACTCGTCCTGAAACCGTGCTAGGCGATACAGCGGTAGCGGTTCACCCAGAAGATGAACGCTATCAATCATTGATTGGTAAGACGGTCATTTTACCGCTTGCAAACCGTGAAATCCCAATCGTAGCGGACGATTACGTTGATCGTGAGTTCGGTACAGGTGTAGTGAAAATTACTCCAGCCCACGACTTCAACGACTACGAAGTGGGTAAACGTCATTGCTTGCCAATGGTAAATGTAATGACGCTAAATGCGGATATCCGTGCGGAAGCGGAAATTATCGGTACAGACGGTAAACCGCTTGCGACTTATGAGGCGAAAATCCCTGCGGATTATCAAGGCTTAGAGCGTTTCGCTGCACGTAAAAAAGTGGTGGCGGATTTTGAAGCCTTAGGTTTATTAGACGAAATCAAACCACACGATTTGAAAGTGCCTTACGGTGACCGTGGTGGCGTGCCAATTGAGCCAATGCTAACTGACCAATGGTATGTGAGTGTGAAACCGCTTGCCGAAGTAGCGACCAAAGCGGTGGAAGACGGCGAAATCCAATTCGTACCAAAACAATACGAAAACCTTTACTTCTCTTGGATGCGTGATATTCAAGACTGGTGTATCTCTCGCCAATTATGGTGGGGTCATCGTATCCCTGCGTGGTATGACGAAGCAGGCAATGTGTATGTAGCACGCAACGAAGAAGAAGTGCGTCAAAAACACAACTTACCTGCGGATTTACCATTAAAACAAGATGAAGACGTGTTAGATACTTGGTTCTCATCAGGTTTGTGGACGTTCTCGACCTTAGGTTGGCCAAAGCAAACCAACGATCTAAAAATGTTCCACCCAACCGATGTGTTGATCACTGGTTTCGATATCATCTTCTTCTGGGTGGCTCGTATGATTATGTTTACGATGCACTTTGTAAAAGATGAAAATGGCAAACCGCAAGTGCCGTTCAAAACCGTGTATGTAACGGGCTTGATTCGTGATGAAAATGGTCAAAAAATGTCAAAATCGAAGGGTAACGTGCTTGACCCAATCGATATGATTGACGGTATTTCTCTTGAAGATTTACTCGAAAAACGCACTGGCAATATGATGCAACCGCAACTGGCAGAAAAAATTGCTAAGGCAACCCGCAAAGAATTCGATAACGGTATTGCGGCACACGGTACAGACGCATTGCGTTTCACCCTTGCCGCATTAGCGAGCAACGGTCGTGATATCAACTGGGATATGAAACGCCTAGAAGGCTACCGCAACTTTTGTAACAAATTATGGAATGCAAGCCGTTTCGTATTAACTAACGATAAACTTGATTTATCGGCAGGCGAAATGGAATATAGCTTGGCAGATCGTTGGATCGAGTCAAAATTCAACCGCACTGTGGGCGAGTTCCGTGAGGCATTAAGCCAATATCGTTTCGACTTAGCGGCAAATGCCATTTACGACTTCACTTGGAACGAGTTCTGCGACTGGTACTTAGAACTCACTAAACCAGTGTTTGCTAGCGGTACTGAAGCACAAAAACGTGGTGCAAGCCAAACGCTCGTGCGTGTGCTTGAAAAATTACTCCGTTTGGCACACCCAATGATGCCGTTCATCACCGAAGAAATTTGGCAGAAAGTGAAAGGCTTTGCGGGCATTGACGCTGATACCATTATGTTACAACCATTCCCGAAAGTGGTGGAAAGCGAATTAGACGAAGCAGCGGAAGTGCAAATCGGCTGGATTAAAGAGTTAATCATCGCTGTGCGTAACATTCGTGCGGAAAGCAATATCGCACCAAGCAAAGGCTTAGAATTCCTTGTTCGCAATGTATCTGACGAGCAACGCAAAATTCTGGCGGAAAACGACCGCTTGTTAAAAGCAATGGCGAAGTTAGATAGCGTACAAGTGCTAAGTGCGGACGAAACTGCACCTCTTTCCGTGGCGAAATTGGTCGGTAACGTGGAAGTGCTAATCCCAATGGCGGGCTTTATCAATAAAGAAGCAGAGCTTGCTCGATTAACCAAAGAAATTGAGAAAATGCAAGGCGAAATTACTCGCATTGAAAATAAACTCAGCAACGAAGCCTTTGTAGCAAAAGCACCAGAAGCTGTGATCGCCAAAGAGCGTGAAAAAATGCAAGAGTACCAAAACGGTTTGAATAAATTGCAAGGACAATATACAGCGATTGAAGCATTGTAAAAGGTTAGGTACGTTAGAGTTAGAAAATCAAGAAACAATTGCGATAAACTGAGAGTAAAGAGGCTGATTTCCACCAATGGTTGAATTCAGCCTTTTTGTTGATTGAAATTTATGATTACAGGGCTAATTCAGGGTAACGTTGCTGAGTATAGGCAAGCAAGGCTTGTTTATCTTGTTCCGATAAAAAGGCCGCTTGTATTGCATTGCGAACTAGCTGCTGGGCTTCTGTTTGAGAAAGCTGATAATGGTTTTCCAATAATTCAAATTGAGCGTGAATCGTGGTGTTAGAAACGGTCATATTGTCGCTACTTAATGTGGCAACAATACCTTTTTGTAAAAAGGTGCGTAATGGGTAGTCTGCTAAATGTTTTACCGTTTTAGTTTGTAAATTGCTGCAAGGGCACATTTCAAGTGGCGTTTTTTGCGAAGCGAGTCGTTCCACAACGTGGTGATTTTCAATTGCTCGGACGCCGTGTCCAATGCGTGCTGCTCCTAAATCTAATGCTTTTGCAACATTTTCTGCCCCTGCCCCCTCGCCTGCGTGAAGCGTAAATGGAAGACGGCTCTGTTTAGCAAACTCAAAAGGAGCGGCGTAATATTCCATTGGGTGAAGATTTTCTGAACCAGCTAAATCTGCGGCCACTACGCCCTGTCCTAAATATTGTTTGGTTAAGTGAATCGTTTCCATATTTTGAGCTTGATTATCTTCAAAACGCATACAGCATAAAATGAGATTGGCGGTAAATAAATTGGTTTTGTTCGCCAACCCCTGTTTTAAGCCTTGTAATGCGGCTTGAACAGCCTGCTCTTGAGTCATTGATTTTCTTGTGTGCAATTGAGGGGCGAAACGAATTTCTGCATAAACTAGCCCAAGTTTGTCCAAACGTTCGACAAGATCGCACACCGCAGAAGTGAGTGCTGCTGGCGTTTGTAATAATGAAACGGGTAATGCAAAGCAGCGGAGATAGTCATTGAGATCGGTGCAATCTGCTGGCACAGAAATATATTGGTTCAATTGCTGAATATCTTTGGTTGGTAGGGCAATTTGCTGCTTTTCCGCCCATTCAATGATCCATTCAGGCGAGAGTGATCCATCTAAATGGAGGTGTAGCTCAATAATGCCGTATTGTTTAAGTTGATTGTTCATACTGTTCCTTTTTTGTTTTTCTTATTGAGTATTTGATGCCTCTAGATAAAAGACAAGCGGTTAGATTCATCAAAAATATTGCAAAATTTTTGAGAATGTAACCGCTGGTTTGCTATTTGTTTAGCTATTCGTCTTCACTAACTTCGTTAGTATCTTCGCTTTCAATTTCACATACTCGCTCAAGGCTAACGACTTGTTCATCTTCAGCGGTGCGGATAATTCGTACGCCTTGTGTATTTCGACCAACGAGACTGACTTCGCTGACACGAGTTCGCACTAAAGTACCAGCATCTGTAATGAGCATAATTTGATCTGCTTCATCAACTTGTACTGCGGCAACGACTTTTCCGTTACGTTCGTTCACCTTGATAGATACCACGCCTTTGGTTGCACGGGATTTAATTGGGTATTCGTGTAACTCCGTGCGTTTGCCGTATCCATTTTGAGTAACGGTAAGAATTGCACTCTCAGTATGTGGGATCACTAATGATACGACTTTATCTGCTGAAAGATTAACGCTGTTATTTTCTTCACAGTCTTCATTTTCAAGATCAATGATTTCAGCCTCTTCTGTTTCATCGCTCATCAATTCGTTGGTGGCAAGTTTAATACCACGCACGCCAGTGGCGGTTCTACCCATTGCTCGTACAGCAGTTTCTGCAAAACGTACAACTCGACCTTGTGCAGAGAACAGCATAATTTCACTGTCTCCGTGTGTGATATCTACGCCAATTAATTCATCGCCATCACGCAACTTCAATGCAATTAGACCGCTTGATCTCACGTTACTGAATGCGTCTAGTGAAACTTTTTTCACCACACCACTTGCGGTTGCCATAAAGATGAATTTATCTGCACTAAATTCGCCTTTTGGAATAGGAAGAATAGCAGTGATACGTTCATTTTCTTCTTTGACAAGTGGCAGAATATTAACAATTGGTGTGCCTCTCGCACCTCGGCTAGCTTGTGGTAATTGGTAGACTTTGAGTTGGTACAATCGCCCTTTACTTGAAAAACAGAGAATGGTGTCGTGCGTATTCGCAACTAATAAACGCTCAATGAAATCATCTTCTTTCATTTTTGTTGCAGATTTTCCTTTTCCACCACGGCGTTGTGCTTCGTAATCAGATAATGGTTGGTATTTGACATAACCTGCGTGTGAAAGCGTGACGACAACATCTTCTTGAGCAATCAAGTCTTCTAAATTAATATCGCCAGACGCTGCGGTAATTTCGGTACGGCGTTCATCGCCAAATTCTGCTTTTACTTTTTCTAATTCTTCACGAATTACTTCCATCAAGCGTTCAGGGCTATTAAGAATGTATAAAAGTTCACCAATCACAACTAAAATATCACGGTATTCATCAAGAATTTTTTCGTGTTCTAAGCTCGTTAAACGGTGTAAGCGTAGCTCTAAAATTGCTTTAGCTTGTGCTTCAGAGAGGTAATATTGTCCTTCTCGTACCCCACATTCTATAGGTAAATCATCAGGACGAGCGACATCAACACCTGCCGCTTCCAGCATTGTGGCAACATTACCTAATAACCAAGGACGTGCTAATAACCCTTCTCGTGCTTCTTCAGCCGTTTTAGAATTGCGGATGAGTTCGATAACAGGGTTAATATTAGCGAGTGCAATAGCTAAGCCTTCTAAGATATGAGCACGCTCACGCGCTTTACGCAGTTCGAAAATCGTGCGGCGAGTAACAACCTCACGGCGGTGTAAGACAAAAGCTTCAATAATTTGTTTAAGGTTTAGCACTTTTGGCTGACCGTGATCCAATGCCACCATATTGACACCAAAGGTGACTTGCATTTGGGTCAGTGCGTAAAGGTTATTTAAGACGACTTCGCCTACCGCATCACGCTTAATCTCAATGACAATTCGTAATCCATCTTTGTCAGATTCATCTCGCAATTCGCTGATGCCTTCGACTTTCTTTTCTTTTACTAATTCGGCAATTTTTTCGATCAGCTTGGCTTTATTGACTTGATAAGGGATTTCGGTCACGATAATTTGCTCACGCCCTTTCTCGGTGGTATGTACCTCTGCTTTTGCACGCACATACACCTTGCCTCTTCCTGTTCGGTAAGCATCTTCAATCCCTTTACGCCCATTGATAATTGCAGCAGTTGGGAAATCTGGACCTGGGATATATCGCATTAACTCATCAATTGAAATTTGGTCATTATCAATATAGGCAAGGCAACCGTTGAGGACTTCATTTAGATTATGCGGTGGGATATTGGTTGCCATTCCCACTGCAATCCCTGATGAACCATTGACTAAGAGTGCAGGAATTTTTGTTGGCAATACATCTGGAATCATCTCTTTGCCATCGTAGTTTGGCGAGAAATCTACCGTCTCTTTATCTAAATCGGTTAATAATTCCTGTGTGATTTTCTGCATACGTACTTCGGTATAACGCATCGCCGCAGGTGAGTCGCCATCAATTGAACCAAAGTTACCTTGCCCATCAACCAACATATAACGTAGTGAAAAAGGTTGAGCCATACGGACAATGGTGTCATAGACTGCGGTATCGCCGTGGGGGTGGTATTTACCAATTACATCACCGACTACACGAGCGGATTTTACATAAGGTTTATTTGCTGTATTGCCACTTTGATCCATTGAAAATAGTACGCGACGGTGAACAGGTTTTAAACCATCTCGTACATCAGGTAAAGCTCGTCCAACAATCACCGACATTGCATAGTCAAGGTAAGAAGTTTTAAGTTCTTCTTCGATGCTGATGGGCGTAATATCTTTGGCTAATTCGCTCATTGAAATTTCCTAATCATTAATAAACGTATCTGTTTACCCTTTTATCATCATTTGAATAAGAGAATAAACAGACAAAAATCGTTGCTAAGTATAGCATAGAAAGGTAAAAATGCACAGAACGGCTATAGTGTGCTTTTCTTATTCATTCTTTTCTAGCAACACCTGTAATTTAAAGGTATCCACTTCATTTTCGAGTAATTCCACTTGTGGTGTGGTTTGATAAGCTTTGCTAGACAAATGTTGAAAACGTTCCACCTTTCCTAATAAACCCTGTTTTCCAACGAGCGATGTAACGGTTTGATTATACTGGTTATTGGCAGTGCTCAAAGTATTGCCCAATTTATCAAGACGTTCTGCTATTACACATACTTGATTATAAATATCGCCTGCTTTTTCGCTGATTTCTCGTGTTTCTACATTGCCTCGTTCAATTCGCCATAAATTTGCTACTGTGCGTAAAATCGGCATTAATGTTGTATGGGAGACAAGAATAACATTGCGTTCGTAGCCATATTGAAATAGTTGTGGATCGTGTTTTAAGGCTTCGATATAGGCAGGCTCAATAGGGATAAACATCAACACAAAATCAGGGCTTTTTATGCCAATTAAAGTACTGTAGTTTTTCTTGGAAAGTCCATCAATATGGTTACGTAATGAATAGCAATGTTCATTCAATGCTTGCGAAATTGCAATTTTTTCTTCTGATCTGACTGCTTGTTCGTAAGCGAGCAGAGAGACCTTGCTATCCAATATAAGATGTTTATTATCTGGCAAATTCACTACAAAATCAGGAGAAAATCGCTTACCTTCTTCATTACGGAAATTCTCTTGGCTCATATAATGTTGATTGGATAATAAGCCTGCGGCTTGGAGAGCAGTTTCTAATTGCATTTCCCCCCAATTACCAGCGGTTTTATTATTGCCTTTTAGTGCAGTCGTTAAATTTTGAGCGTCCTGCGATATTGATATACCAATTTCAAGTACTCGTTTGATTTCAGCTTCTAAATTAGCATGACCTTTAATGGATTCAGAGTGTACCTCGTTTACTCTTTTTTGAAACTGTTCAATTTGTTCTTTAAATGGCTTTAGCAATAGAGTGAGTGATGATTGATTAGTTTGGGCAAAAGTACGGCTTTTTTCGTCTAGAATTTGTTGGGCAAGCTGTTGAAATTCACTATTTAATTGTTGACGTACGTCTAGAAAATTTTGCTGTTGTTGCTCAAAATTTGCTTGTTTTTCAGAGAGCGTTGTTCGCAATTCAGTTAGGGTTTGTTCCGTTTGATGTAACTCTGTTCGCAAGCGGTCAATTTCGACCGATTTTTGCAGGAGTTGCTGTTGTGCTAAATATCGCTGTTCATCTAGGCTGTCTGCTTTGGTTTGTGCAGAACCGATTCGTTCTTTTAGCTCATTGATATAGCTTTCTAATTGGTTTTCAGACCGTTCTGATTCGGTTAATTTTTCTTGGAACTGGGCAATCATTGTATCTCGTTCTGCCAGTCGTTCTTGACAGGCTTCTAACTTTGTTTGTTGTTGAATAGCCCATTGTTCTAATTGTTGCTTTTCATTATTGAGTTGCTCGTATTTTTTGTATTGCTGTTGTTGTTGAGTATGGGAGGATTGTAGATCTTGCTTTAGTGCGTGTAGCTCACGTTGGTAACGTAAGTTGTTCAAAAATAGCCACAAAGCGATAAAGAATAAAGCTCCCAAGCCAAGTAAAAACCAAAGCTCATTTGTCATTTGTTCCATCTAATATTGCCTGCTGATACAAGTAAAACATTCATTTTACCTTGTTCTGTATGATTTTAAAGAAATTGCAAAAAATTTGGTAAAAAAGACCGCTAGTTTATGAAATTCAGTTAAAATTGCGGTTTCCAATTTTTCTGATCTTCAATATTTTTAAGGTGGAGTGTAATGACTTATGTGGTCGGTTTAACAGGTGGGATTGGTAGTGGGAAAAGCACAGTTGCGGATCTTTTTGCTGAGTTAGGTGTACCAATTATTGATGCAGATATAGTGGCTCGCCAAGTGGTTGAAAAAGGCAGTCCATTATTGGCTAAAATTGTGGAGCATTTTGGTTCACAGGTATTGCTTGCAAATTTTGAGTTAAATCGCACCGCTTTACGTCAGATTGTATTTGACGATCCGAAGCAAAAAGCGTGGCTGGAGGCGTTGTTACATCCTGCTATTCGAGAAGAAATGATCCGACAATTGGACAGCGTTCAGCAGCCTTATGCACTATGGGTTGTGCCATTATTAATTGAAAATGGTTTGATTGATTTTTGTGATAGGGTAGTGGTAGTCGATGTTGAATCTCACATTCAATTAGAGCGTGCTAGCCAACGAGATCATAACTGCAAGCAAGTTATTCGGAATATTATTGCATCGCAAGTTTCTCGTCAAACACGGCTCGAATATGCCGATGATGTAATTGATAACAACTTTCCTCTTGAGGAAGGATTTACGTTGCTTAAGCAGCGTGTACAGCAATTGCACCAATGTTATTTACAATTAGCTTTACAAGGAGAATATGATGGCAAAGGATTTGTGTGTAATAAAGGGTAAATGCGTAACAATCGTAAATTGCCCAACCTGTGAAAAGGAGGTGAAATGGCTGCCTGAAAGCCTTTATCGCCCTTTTTGTAGCAAACGTTGCCAATTAATTGATTTAGGGGAGTGGACTGATGAGAAAAAAGTAATCGCAGGATCAGAAGACGACCTGATGTCTTCTGAATGGGAGCAGATTTAAATGGGTTGGCGATAAGATTACATTATTACTAATTATGGCTAGTAGTAGCTAGACTTCCTTGCGAAAATGACGCTGGCTTTTTGTTTCTTCACGGCTTTCTAGTAAGCGGTGGTAGTTTTCAAAGCGGATTGGATCAATCTTGCCTGTGTCCACAGCCTCACGCAAGGCACATTCAGGATCATCAAGGTGCTTGCAATCACGAAATTTACAAGCCCCCAATACGGCTTGGAATTCACGATAACCAGCGGTGATTTGTTCAGGGGTTAAATGCCATAAACCAAATTCACGAATACCAGGGGAATCAATTAAATGTCCACCTTGTGGCAAGTGGTAAAGGCGTGAAGCAGTGGTTGTATGTTGCCCTAAACCAGAAGTGAGACTGATTTCTCCTATTTGTGCTTTTATATCAGGCAATAGTTGATTGATGAGACTTGATTTCCCTACGCCAGATTGCCCAACAAAAATTGATGTTCCTTGTGATAAGTAGGTATCCAAAGCGTCCATATTTTCCCCTGTTTCGGCGGATAAACAGAGTGTTTTATAGCCAATTTTGCGATATATTTCTAACTGTTTTTCAGCATCATTTCGTTCTGCAGGGGAGAGTAAGTCAATTTTATTCAAGATGATGAGAGCTGGAATGTTTGCTGTTTCGCAAATAACCAAGTAGCGATCGATGATATTTAAGGAAATTTGTGGTAGCACCGCAGAGACGATAATAATTTGATCAATGTTCGCAGCCATTACCTTGATTCCGTCATAATAATCTGGGCGACTAAGCTCATTTTTACGAGGAAAAACCGCTTCAATGACACCGCTAATACCTTGCAGTTGCTGATTACCTTGTCGCCAAGACACCAAATCGCCAACAACTACATTTTTGAGCGTTCGGCGTAAATTACAGCGATAAATTTTACCTTGCTCGGTTTCAACGTCAGCGTGCTTAGCGTGGCGTGTAACGACAATGCCTAGCTGTATATCACCTAACATTTCATCTTGCCATTCGATACTTGATTGGTTAATTTTTTTACGTTGGTTAGATTGAATTCGACGTTGTTGATTTTGAGTTAATCTGCGTTTGCTCAAGGTAAATCCTAACTTAGATAAAAATGCCAAAAGCATACTATAAAATGAGGTAAAGCGGTAAGTTTTTGAGAAAATTTTGTAATTAGTTACTGCTGATGATTGATAACATCTTCTAGCCTAACGGTAAAATTTGCTGTAAACTGCGATCCCATTCTGATGGTTATTTACTTATTTACCATTCCAAATTTCCAATCAATTTATTCACAAGGCAAAAAAATGATAACGAATTATATTTTCGTCACAGGTGGTGTTGTTTCTTCTTTGGGAAAAGGCATTGCAGCTGCGTCATTGGCTTCAATTTTAGAAGCTCGAGGGTTAAGTGTTACGATGATGAAACTTGATCCTTATATCAATGTTGATCCAGGGACGATGAGTCCAACTCAGCATGGTGAAGTGTATGTTACTGAAGATGGTGCTGAAACAGATTTAGATTTAGGACATTACGAACGTTTTATTCGTACCAAGATGACAAAGGCGAATAGTTTTACCAGTGGAAAAATTTATTCAGAAGTATTACGGAAAGAACGCCGTGGCGAGTATTTAGGGGCGACTATCCAAGTTATTCCACATATCACCAATGAAATTAAGGCAAGAGTAATAGATGGTTCAAAAGGCTATGATGTGGCTATTATTGAAGTTGGCGGCACTGTTGGTGATATAGAATCGTTACCATTTTTAGAAGCATTACGCCAATTAGCGGTCGATGTTGGGCGTGAAAAAACATTATTTATGCACCTTACGCTTGTGCCATATATCCCAACGGCAGGTGAAGTGAAAACGAAGCCAACACAACATTCAGTGAAAGAGTTACTCTCAATTGGTATTCAGCCTGATGTGCTGGTTTGTCGTTCGGATCGTATGATTCCTGCTAATGAGCGTTCTAAAATTGCTCTGTTTTGTAATGTGCCAGAACGTGCGGTCATTTCTTTAAAAGATGTGAATTCTATCTATCAAATTCCAGCATTACTCAAGTCGCAAGGTTTAGACGATTTTATTTGTGATCGCTTTCATTTAAATTGCAAAGAAGCTGATTTATCTGAGTGGGAACAGGTGCTTTATGAGCAAGCTAACCCAACGGGTGAAGTTACTATAGGTATGGTGGGCAAATATGTTGAATTACCTGATGCGTACAAGTCTGTAAATGAAGCTTTAAAGCACGGTGGTCTAAAAAATCGTTTAGCAGTCAATATCAAATATATTGATTCTCAAGATGTGGAAACAAAAGGCGTTGAAGTTTTGCAAGGTGTAGATGCCATTCTTGTACCTGGGGGATTTGGTTATCGTGGCGTAGAAGGAAAAATACGCACTGCACAATATGCACGTGAAAACGGTATTCCTTATTTAGGTATTTGTTTAGGAATGCAAATTGCTTTGATCGAATATGCCCGAAACGTTGCAGGTTTAACGAATGCGAGTTCAAGTGAATTTGATAAAATGTGTGAACAGCCTGTGGTAGGCTTAATTACTGAATGGCAAAATTCTGAAGGAAATGTTGAACAACGAACAGATGAATCTGATCTTGGTGGTACGATGCGTTTAGGTGCTCAAGCCTGTCATTTAGCAGAAGGTTCAAAAGCACGAGAATTATATGGGGCAGAAACTATTTTTGAACGTCACCGACACCGTTATGAAGTGAATAACACATTGTTACCAAAAATTGAAGCGGCTGGTTTAAAAGTTACTGGGCTCTCAGCGGATAAAAAATTAGTTGAGATTATTGAAGTACCTAATCACCCTTGGTTTATTGCTGCACAGTTCCACCCAGAATTTACCTCTACCCCTCGAGATGGACACCCGCTCTTCGCTGGTTTTGTCAAAGCGGCTAGAGAGCATCAATTAGGTCAAAAGAGATAAGATTTGATTATTAAAAGGTGTATTTATCTAAGAATACACCTTTTATTCGAGATAATATGATAACTATTTAATAGCCTTTTCAATCAATAATTCTGCCTTACCTAAAGTATCTTTAATTTCACTGTATTCGATCTGACTATCAGATAGCAGAGATTTTGTATTTTTCATCACCACCTGCACTTTTCCATCAACTTCGGTAACCAAAACTTTTAAAGGGAGTTCAAGGGCAAATTTAGGGTCTTTAACCATATAAGGTGTGCCTATTTTCGGAGTGCCAAATATAATTACGCTAGCAGGTTGCATATTTAACCCAGCTTTCTCAGCAGCAGCTTGATGATCAATTTGAGAAAAAATGGTCATATTTTTAGCTTGTAATGCAGTAATAATTTTATTTTTAGTTTCCGTAAAATTGTAGTTGCTATTGAATGTTAGAAGATTACTGGCAGAACGTTCAACAGCTGACGAATCTACTGTATTTGTATTAGAGATATTTGAACAAGCCATACACACCACGCTACTGAGTGCTAATAAAAATATTTTTTTCATAAATAATTTTCCTATATGTATTTTAAAAGGAGACTAAGTATAGTGTATATATGATGATATGAATATGTTAAATTTTATAATAAATAGTTATTTTAAATTAGGTAAACTCTTTTTTGTATTAAAAATAATCATCTAATCATTTTTTAATAAAAAATTGCAAAAATAGGTTGCATAGATTTTGAATTTACCTATAATGCACGGCACACAACGGCGCACTGTTGTGCTTGATGAGATTTGAGATAGCGGTGCGTCGTTATTTTTTGCTCTTTAACAAATAATCAGACAATCTGTGTGGGCACTTGTTTGGGTTAGTTTAGATATATAATTGAATATTTTGAATATAACTTAATAGGTGCTTGAACTAGAAATTC
>NZ_SLXJ01000005.1 GCF_004345745.1 Nicoletella semolina
CGCACTATTCATCATTACCATGCCGACGGTTTAATTTTTCTCAAACGCCCTCTATACGCCCTTTCTAAACCGACACTTAGTATCTCTCCTTGTGCGTTGATGACACTTGGAGGTCGGTATGAATAAAATCTTCAAAGTCATCTTCAACAAATCCACCCAAACTTGGACAGTGGTCTCTGAGCTTGCCAAATCTGCCACCAAAGTCAAATCACAAAGCCTGGCTGCCCCAGTAGTATCTCAAACGACTGACACCCCAAGCCATCATCTAAGCAACTACGGCGAACTAACCATTATCAGCATCTTAGTACTCTCTAGCTTATATACTGGTATGGCGTGGGGAGGGCATAATACCCCAGGTAATGGTGGTACAGGGCACACTGTTGCATGGGGAGAGAGTAGCTCCGCAAATGTAGGTGGTGCAGTCGCTTTGGGACACGCAGCTAAAGTAAAGGCTCTAGAGGGAATATCCATTGGCTATAACACAAATCTTACAAGTAAATATTCTATTGCGATTGGTTCTGGAGCTAGTGCCACTGGTGGTGATAATTATGTAAGTTCTACTGCGATTGGCTATAAAGCACATGGAGGTGCAAAAGAGGGCGTGGCTTTAGGAGCATATTCAAAAACAGATAGATTTTCACTAACTAGCGACAATGTGAGTACTAATAAGATTAATGTGCAGCCTAATACTCGAGTAAATAGTGTTTGGGGACCTCAAGGAGTTAATCACAATGATATTAAAGAGACTGTTCGGGAGACAAAGGGGGCAGTCTCAGTGGGGGATTCAACGGGTACTGCTCCCAAATCTGCCACATTCACCCGCCAAATAATTAACGTGGCAGCAGGTTCTGCGGATTCTGATGCGGTAAACGTTGCTCAGCTACGGGCAGTGGCCGAATATGCCAAGAATCTTGCCAAGAATGTACAAGGTGGCTATGACATTACTGTGAAAGGGGATAATGGTCAAGGAGTACAAATTACCTCCCGTAATAAAACACTTAATTTGAACGGTAAAAAGGATAGCAATCACCAAAACATCATCGTTTCCAAAGCGAATAGTAGCAGTACACTTGAATTTGCACTAAATAAGGAGCTTAAAGGGGTAACCAATATCATCACTCAAAATCTGACTTCAACTGCCATGGCTACTTTTAATCAAGGGATAACCCTTGGTAACCAAGGGCCAAAGATTATAAAAGGCGATAACCAAGATACTATCAAAATAATGGGTACAGACGATCAAAGTGAAGTAAAAATCACCAACCTTAAGGCGGGTGAATCTGATAGCGATGCAGTGAACTTTAAGCAACTAAAAGACAACAAAGTCAAGGTTGAAGCAAATGGTTTGGCAAAAGTGAGTTCAACAGATAATCAGATAGAGGGGGGCAAAACTTACACTATAACTGTAGAAAAAGCCACTGTGCCAAATGATGACGATAACGACGGTAAGCTAAACGACAATGCTAATGACGATAATAAAGTCTTAAGTGCCAAAGGTGTGATTGATGCTATCAATAAAGCTGGTTTTAAGCTGCAAAACAATGGCACTGGCAATGGTGTAATCAATGCAGGCGATACGCTTAACTTTGAGAATGGTACTGGCACAACGGTGACAGTAACTACAGACAATGGTGGGGCGAAAGTTAAGGTGAATATCAATACAGCTGATATTACTATCACTGACGGCAAAGCTCAAGATCCACAAGCTCAAAACAATAGTGATAAATTGACCACTGTTAAAGCCGTTGCTAAAGCAATCAACGACATAGGCTTTAAAGTCAAATCGGAGGGCAATAAAATCAATGGTGCTGATACGGTGGCTAGCCAATTGATAAAAAATGGCGAAGAGTTGGTATTTAAAGCGGGCGATAACCTAGAAATTGGTCGCCAAGATAAAACCTTTACGATTCAAACTAAGCGTAATGTAAGCTTTGACAGCATACAGCTGGGTAATGATGCCCCAAAAATCACTAAGGGTGATGACGGTAGCACTATTAAGCTCACAAGTGGTAACGGCAATCAAGATATAACGCTAACTGGTATCAAAGATGGCGTGAAGGATAGCGACGCAGTGAACTTTGGTCAATTGAAGAAAACCCTTACTGTGGGTGCAAACCTGAAGTTTGGTGGTGATATAGGTAATGACATTACTCGTATTCATAGCCAAAAGCTGACTGTCTCTGGTGGTGAGAAAATTGCAGGTAACTTAACCGAGAATAATATCGGTGTGGTGAGTGATGGTACTGACAAACTAGTGGTCAAGTTAGCCAAAAATATTGTCATGGGTACAGGTTCAATCAAATTTACCCCTGATAAGGCAGAGCAAGGGCAAGATGTTATTTTAAAGAGTACGGGCTTGCAGATCATTCCTGCTGATGCAATTGTGAAAAAAATGACTGGTAATGAGATAGATCTCAATAAAGCTATCGAAATCAACCAAGACGGTATTAATGCTGGCTCCAAGGTCATCAAAAATATTGCATCTGGTACAGATGACAACCACGCAGCGACGGTTGGACAGTTGAGAGCAAGCCGTACAGTGATTGAAAAAGGTACGAACATCGTTAGCGTAGATGTGCAAGATAATGGTGATAAGAAAACCTACACTATTAATGCGAAGGGTGCGAAAGTCTTTGCTAGAAACGGCTTGGAAGTACAAAGCACTGATGGCGCTGATAATGTAACCAATTATACCGTTGGTTTAACAAAAGACATACAAGATAAAATCCAAAAAGGCGTAGATTTCAAAAATAAAGTAGATACTCAAGGTATTACTTTTAAAGGCAATGACAATGGTGCTGGCGTAACCAAAAAATTAGGCGAAATGCTTAATATTGTTGGTGCGGCTGACAATAATAACGGCAACCACCAAAACATCACTACAGCTGCTGTGAGTAACGATTTCACACTTACCCTCAATTCGGTATTAAAAGGCATTACTAGCATTACAGGTTTGATGCCAAATCTGACCGCTCATGGTGCAACTGGCAACACCAAGCCACAGCAACTTGACGAAACGAAAGCGGCTAGCGTGGGAGATGTGCTAAATGCAGGCTGGAATTTGGCTCATAAAGATGGCAATAACGAAAGTGCTAAAGATTTTGTAAAGCCTTATGATACTGTTGTGTTTGAAAATGGTAATGCAACGACAGTTAGCATTGTTAGTTCTGATAACAGCCAGAAAAATACCATCAAAGTTGATGTTAATACTGATAACACGACGATTACCATTGATGCAAATAGCGGCAATAGGTTAAAAGCAGTTACAGGGACAATCAATGAAGGTGCTGCGAACACTAATGATGAAGGCAAAGCGGTTGTCAATAATGGTGATGCTAACAAACTGACTACTGTTCAAACTGTAGTAGAGGCCATTAATAAAGTAGGCTTTAAAGTCAAATCTGCAGGTAACAAAATTCAAGGCAGAGATATGGCTACAAGCGAGCTTGTTAAAAGAGGAGATGAGCTGATCTTTGAAGCTGGCGACAATTTAGAAATTGGTCGCCAAGATAAGACGTTTAAAGTTCAAACTAAGCGTGATGTAAACTTTAATAGCGTAGAAGCAAGCCAGTCTATCAGCGTTAGTAGCAATGCTGGCTCAAAAGTAAATATTACAGGTACTAGCGTTGTTGGTCTAAAATTCATCTTTGCTGACGCAGCAGGTCAAAATATTACCAATGCTCCGTTTATAGACGGATTGAATGGCAGCTTACGTGTCGGGTCTGGTAATGCCAATACCCCAGTGAAAATCACTAACCTTGCTCAAGGTATAGAGAACACTGATGCCGTCAATGTTGGACAGCTCAAAAACTCAAGCTGGGAATTGAAGCACGAGGCAAGACAGCAAGATCATGATACAGCCTACGATGCAGCACATAAAAAAGATGATGTCAAAAAAGACGACAGCATTACCTTTAAAGATGGTAAGGGTACTCGCTTTAAGATTAATGATGGTCAAAATACTACAGAGCTAACAGAAAACACTGTTCAGTTAGATATTGACGTGGACGATCAAACTGTTTGGGTAAACCAAGAAGGTAAGCTACAAGCAGCTTCTCCACAAACTCGTTATCAAGCCGATGGCGTTTGGGGAGCGACAGTCACTCGTGAAAATGGTCAGATCTTAAAAATTCAAGGTGGTGATACCATTATTGACCGTACTGCACCAGCACTAGGTACATATAAAAATATCACAACACAAGTTAAACAAACTGCTCCAAATGTAGATCAAGACACGATTGAAATCGTTTTAAACAAAGACGTGAAAATAGACAGTGTTGAGACCAAAACAGTCAATGCCAAAGAAAAGGTGAGTGTGGGAGAAAATAATAGCACGACAATTACTGGCAGTAGCGTTGTTTCTCCAAAAATTACTTTTGTGACAGGTAATAACCAAGCTGATACACCTTCCATCACGGCAAATGGAGGTGATCTAAAAGTGAGCAAGGGCAACAATGGCGAAGCGGCTAAGATCACCAATGTGGCTGATGGTACAGCAGACGACCACGCTGCGAATATAGCTCAGCTAAACAAAGCCAAAACTAAAGTGGTAGGTGCAGAGTTAGCCAAAGTTACTAAAGCTAATATCAATGGTGATCCGACTAAAGGCACAACTTATACCGTAACTGTAGAAAAAGCCACTGTGCCAAATGCAACAGCTGATGGCAAGTTGGGAAATCCAGCCGATGGCGAAAAAGTGCTGACCGTTAGTGGCGTGGTAGAAGCTATCAATAAAGCTGGTTTTAAGCTGCAAAACAATGGCACTGGCAATGATGTAATCAATGCAGGCGATACGCTTAACTTTGAGAATGGTACTGGCACAACGGTGACAGTAACTACAGACAATGGTGGTGCAAAAGTTAAGGTGGATATCAATAAAGCTGGCGTTACAACCATTAATGGCATAGCACAGGTCGATCCTGCAAATCAAACTAATGGCGATCGTTTTGTTACTGTGGATACCGTTGTTAAAGCGTTAAATGACGCAGGATTTAAGATCACTGCTGATAAAGAGGACTCGGGTATGCAGACTGGTACGAAAGAAGATAAGCTGATCAAAGCTGGCGAGAAAATTACTCTTAAAGCAGGCAAAAACCTCACAGTTAAGCAATCTGGGGCAGATTTTACTTTCTCAATGCAAGATCAAGTTGAGGTTGATAAAGTGACAGTAGGTTCGGTTAGCATTGAAAAAACTGACGGCATTAACGCGGGTCAAAAAGCTATTAGCAATGTTAAAGATGGTGTGAAAGACAGCGATGTGGTAAATGTGAAGCAGCTAAATGCAGCTAAGACGGAAGTCAAAGGTATGGGGCTTGCCACGGTGAGCAAATCACAAGGTGATAAAGGTCAGGATGTTTATATTGTCAATGTCAATGCCCAAGGTGTGGTAGGCACAGCTCAAACGTCTATGATGTATACTGATGGCTACGGTAATAAAGTGTATAAGCACACTGATGGCAAGTTCTACACCCAGCCAAATGGCGGTGGCGATGAAGTCGATCCAGATCAAATCACTGCTACATTAAATAGTCCGAGTAAGGGTGGCACCAATACGCCAACCACGCTAAACAATGCGGCAGGTTCACTCGCACAAGCGGTCAATATTGGCGATAAAATTGTAGGTTTAAATCAGCGTTTGGGCAACCGACTAGCCACTGATTTCACTCGCAACCAAGCTTTACCGCAACAGGTACAGAATATCTACAACAATGTGGCAACTGTGGGTGATGTGCTAAACGCTGGCTGGAATCTACAAGGTAATGGTATTGCGGTAGACTTTGTTAAGTCATATGACACGGTAAACTTTATCAACGGCATGGGTACATCGGCTGTGGTGATAAATAGGGACGGTAAAACTTCAACGGTGAAAGTTGATGTTAATATGGACGACACTACGCTAACTACCGAGAAATTTGTAGAAGATGGCATAGAGAAAACTCGATTAAAAGCCAACACGGGTGAGATAGAGAAAGTGACCGATAATACCAAGCCAGATCAATCTCTATCAAGGGGTAAAGTAGCAGCTAAAGTGGGCGATGAGAACAAGTTAGCAGCGGTTGGCACCGTCGTGCAAGCGGTCAATAGTGTTGGATTTATTGTAAAAGCCAATGATCAGCAAGATGGTCAGCTGATTAAATCTGGCGATATGCTAGGGCTTAAAGCGGGCAAAAATGTGAAAATTGAGCGTAATGGCGGCGATTTCACCATTAGCATTGATGATATGGCGTTTAATAATGTTCAGCTAGACAATGATCACACTGTACCCAAATTATCTAGCGATGGTAAGGGCAATGTCAAAGTGGGTGATAAAGATGGTAACCTTGTGAAAATCACCAATGTTAAAGATGGTGAGAACGACAGCGATGCGGCGACAGTGAAGCAGCTTAAAGCGGTTCAAGTCGCCTCAACCACTAAAGTAGCTGGCGACCAAGGCGTAACGGTTACCAAGAGGCAAAATGCAGATAGCAGCACCAGCTATGAAGTCGCAGCGAAGACCGATAATGTTACTGTTGGCATTAACGAGAAAGGCGAGATTGCAGCCAAAACGGGTAACATGGTGGTAACTGGCGGCAAAGCAACGGGTAACCAAACCGATGGCGATAAGCTGGCAACGGTAAACACTGTGGCAGAGGCACTTAACAACGCAGGCTTTATTGTCAAAGCTAATGGCAAAGATGGCACGCTGATCGAATTAGGCGATGCGATTGAGTTTTTTGGTGGCGACAATATTATCATCAGCGAAAATGGCGGCAAAGTAACGGTTGAGATCAAAAAAGAGGTGGCGTTTGACAATGTCAAAGTCGGTGATGCAATGGTTAGCAAAGATGGTATCAATGCGGGCAATAAGCAAATTACCAATGTGGCTGATGGCGTAGCTGATACTGATGCGGTGAATATGAAGCAGCTTAAAGGTGCGAAGACCGAAGTTACAGCCTCAGGCTTGGCTATGGTAACCAATATAACGAGTTTAAGTGGTCAAAATGCCTACAATGTTGATGTGGCAAAAGCGGATAAACCAATCATTTCTGCTACTGGTAATGTGAGCCTCACAAGCCCTGACGATGCAGGCAAGGTCTTGACTGCAGGCGATGTGGTCGAGACGGTGAGTAACAGTCATTTTAATATCAATGGCAAAGAGGCAAATGGGACGAATGTTACTAGCAAAGTAAAAGCAG
Organism: Nicoletella semolina; assembly: GCF_004345745.1. Lineage (GTDB taxonomy): Bacteria > Pseudomonadota > Gammaproteobacteria > Enterobacterales > Pasteurellaceae > Nicoletella > Nicoletella semolina. Next base: position 7,176 of record NZ_SLXJ01000005.1, read on the forward strand.
GTAATACAGTTGAGTTTACAAATGGTCAAGGCACGACGGCAATTGTAGAGGTCGATCAAGTGGGTAAAATTGCTCTAAAGATTGACAGCCCATTAGCTTATATCAATACCAATAAAGCAGATAGTTCAACGCCAAGTGATAAGGTGAAACTAGTCGGTGAAAAAGGCTCTGATAACGCTGTGCAATTGCAAAATATCGCAAGTGCTGTTCATAGCGAGGTATCTATTTTAGATGTGAGGCACCCAACCGATGCTGAACGTAATGCGATTGCAAAAGCCATTATACAAGCAGAAGAAGATGCTCTGTTGAATGCAGTAAATGTGGGTGATTTACAAGCTATCACTAATAATGTTATTGGTACTGATATTATCAAAACTTATGATGTGAAAGGCGGCGAAAAACGTGGTATGACGTTAACAGAAGCAATCAACAATATGAATAAAGAGGGGATTCGTTTCTTCCACGTTAATGATGGTACTAATCCTGCGACTGGTTCAGACAAAAGTAATGAGGACTCAAGTGCAGCAGGGAAATATGCTACTGCTGTAGGTTTCCAATCAGAAGCAAATGGTAAAAATGCAGTTGCTGTCGGTAAGACTAATGTTGCCGAAGGTAATAATAGTGTCAGTATCGGTAGCGATAACCAAGTCTTGACTAAAAATTCAGGTGCATTAGGTAGCTTAAACCGTGTTGAAGTGCTAGATCAAGGTGATGAGCTAACAGGTAGCTATGCTGTTGGTAATAATAATGTGATTAATTCAAGTAATACATTTGTATTGGGTAGTGGCGTTAAAAATACCATTGAAAACTCTGTGTATTTGGGTAACCAAACACAGGTTACAGCAGGTAACCAAGAAGGAACTCGCCATCTTAGCTTAGCGGGTAAACAAGGTGATACAACAACGGCTGGCGATAAAGGCGTTATTTTAAGAACGACGATTGGTGGTATTACCTATGGAGATTTTGCTGGTGCAAAAGCGAATGGTGCGGTATCAGTCGGTTCTACTGGTAATGAACGCCGTATTCAAAACGTAGCTGCAGGTGAGATTTCTCCAACATCAACTGATGCTGTCAATGGTAGCCAATTACATAGCCTAGGTAGAGCAATTGCTGGATTAAATACTCGTATTAATGAAGTGGATAACGATGCAAATGCAGGTATCGCTTCAGCAATGGCGACTGGTGGATTAGCACAGGCTTATTTACCAAGTAAAAGTATGATTGCGATTGGCGGAAGTACCTACAGAGGCAGACAAGCTTATGCAATCGGTATCTCAGCAATCAGTGATGGCGGCGATTGGATCTTAAAAGGTTCTATAAATAGCAATAGCCGTGGACACGTCGGTGCAACAATGAGTGCTGGGTTCCAATGGTAGAAATGCTTTAGCGTGGTTTTCAGACAGGATTGTACGACAATGCTGTCTGCTATTTTTAATTTATGAGGTAAAATTAAATGAAGTTAACAATGTTAGTCAGTGTTGTTGTTATTCTTGTGTTAGCAGGGTGTTCAGGTTCAACGATCAAAAGTGATGGCACGGTTACTGAACTTAGATGGCCAGATCTTTCTTCAGCTGCTTTTGATAAAAACAGAGGAACATTTCCTAACATAGAAAATTTATTAAATATTCGCTCAGCAATGACAAAAGATCAGCTTTATAAGTTGATCGGCTATCCGCAATTTTATGAGGGATTCCATGTGCGAGAATGGAACTATTTATTCCATTTTAACACGCCAAGTCAAGGAACTGATGGAATTACTACTTGCCAATATAAGGTCGTATTTGATAATAAAGCTTATGCTCGCAGTTTCTTTTGGCGAGCTGTCGATCCTGTTGACGCTGTGTGTCCACCAAATAAAGATCCAGGGGCGATCATTCGTGAAATAAAACAAACTGAAGCACTTATTCGCCAGTAGTTTAAATTGATAGTTTATATTGTTATACTTAGGTTTAATAATGAGAGTTTTTAAATTAGCCATCATATTTGTATTTGCCATATCGTCTGTAGAGGCGATTGCCTATGCAAAGATACAAAAGCACCATAAAAAGGTGATTGTAAACATTCGTACAGCAGAGCTTTGTTTTTCGGATACAGGCGATTGTCATAAAGTATTAATTGGAAAAACTACGCCGAAAGGAACGTTTGATTTAACACTTTATGCAACTAAGCTCCCTGGTTATGGTGGTACAGTTTTAGGATTTAAACAGGAAGGAAATTTCCTATTTGCATTACATAGAGTTTGGACTCGTAAACCCTCAGAACGTCGTTTAGAACGAATCGTTTCTAATAAGGTCTCTGATCGGATAATGACGAATGGCTGTATTAATGTTACTGATCCTATTTATGAGCGATTGCAAAACTACTTTGTGTTAGAAGTTATTTAAGGTTTATTTATATTCATTTTTAAAAGTTGATGGTTTTGAAGCTGATTCCGATATTGTCGGAGTCAGTTTTTTATATAAATAGATATTTTTTATTTTGAGTGTAATTGAGAGATAATAAAGATTTATTATTTGATTATAAAAAGGTTAATAGAATGAAAAACAGAATATACTCCCTTGATTATTTAAGGGGTATTATGGCATTGACGATAATGGTTTATCATTTTTTGATATTTCAAGGGCTAAAGCCTGATGTAAGTGGCATTATTGAAAAATTTGCTATTTATGGCGTATCTATTTTTTATATTCTAAGTGGATTAACACTCTGTTTGATTTATAATCAGAAAGATTTTTCTTTATTTAGTTCTTGGTTAGTTTTTCTTAAGAAAAGAGCATTTAGAATTTTACCTTTATTTGCATTGGTAACGCTCATTGTTTTCTATATGAATGGCGATTTTTCATACCAAGTTTGGATAACGTTAATATTAAATATAACAGGATTGTTTTCTATTTTAAACTATGATGGATATTTAGTAACAGGTGGCTGGTCTATTGGCAATGAGTTGTTTTTTTACATATTGTTTCCATTTTTTATTTTATTATCATCTAAATCTATTAGGCTATTTGGTGCTGTTTTAGCTATATTGTTATTTATTTATAGCTATTTTGCTTACTTTATTATTTTTGATAATTTAAGTTTATCTCAAAATTGGTCTTATTATATTCACCCATTAAATCAGATTTTCCTCTTTGCAAGCGGTGTTTTTGCTGGATTTTTTTGCAAGAGTAGATCAGAAAATAGAAATCATATGTTTTTATATATAGGGATAATGATACTTTGGGTTTATTATCCTGTCTCAGGTGATTTCTCTGCGATTATTTCAGGTGAGCATCGATTATTATTGACAATATTATCTATTTTAACTGTCCTTGTCTTTTTTCAATTCCCACTTCCATTGCCACGGTTTATACATCGTTTATTCCATACTTTAGGTGAAATAAGTTATGGTGTATATTTGTTACACCCTATTGTGTATCAGTTATTGAATAGATTAAATGTATTTACATTAAATGAATTATTTTATATCTCAATTTTAGGGACGTTAGGCGTGAGTTATTTATCATATCACACACTTGAACGCTATTTTATTAAATTAGCAAAATAATAGTTATGGTTATAGAAAATAAAAATACGCAAATTTTAGCTGAATTATTATTAGAACATAATTTTAGCGTACCAGAGATGGCACAATACTCTTTAATTCAGACAGCGGTATTGATGTCTGATTTCGTGTTACGAACATTACAGAAACAGCCTGCATTATTGCAAGAATGGTTAGTCAGTCCGCCTATGCCAAATTCGGTTGGGAATTATGCAGAAAAATGGCAAAAAATTGCGATAAATATTAGCACTGAAGAACAATTACACCATTTTTTGCGTCTGTTTCGTCATCAAGAGATGGCAGCGTTGAGTTATTTGCAATCAAATGCTCTGGTGGATCCTCAATTTATTTTTGAACATTTATCGGATTTAGCGGAAACTTTGATTTTAAGTGCGAGGGATTGGTTGTTTATCCAGCTTTGTAAAGCATATGGTATGCCAAAAAATGCCCAAGGTGAGAGGCAGGAGCTGCTTATTTTAGGTATGGGGAAATTAGGCGGTCGAGAGCTAAATTTTTCGTCTGATGTGGATTTGATTTTTACTTATCCAGAGGGAGGGCAAACGGATATAGCCGACACTCTCGCACACAAACCTATTGAAAATAGTCAATTTTTCACTCGCTTAGGACAGCGTTTAATTCAAGCACTAGATCAGATTACGCCTGATGGTTTTGTATATCGAACAGATATGCGTTTACGTCCATTTGGTGAAAGTGGGGCGTTGGTGCTAAGTTTTGCAGCGATGGAAGATTATTACCAAGAACAGGGGCGTGATTGGGAGAGGTATGCGATGATTAAGGCAAAAATTCTTGGTGAGAATTTGCAAAACAATCATCATCGTTACCTCAAATCGCTACTTCGCCCATTTGTTTATCGTCGTTATTTAGATTTTAGTGCGATTCAATCGTTGCGAGAAATGAAGCAAAAAATTAGTCGAGAGGTTGTGCGGCGAAACTTGCATAATAATATTAAGCTAGGGGCAGGGGGAATTCGTGAAATAGAATTTATTGTGCAAGTGTTCCAAATGATTCGAGGCGGTAGAGATAAAATTTTACAGCAACGCAGTTTGCTGAAAGTGTTGCCTCAATTAGGTGAACTTAATTTGTTGAATGCAGATCAAGCAGAGAGTTTGGAAGCCGCTTATCTATTTTTGCGTTATGTGGAAAATGTTTTGCAAGCGATTGACGATAGACAAACTCAAACTTTACCAGAAGATCAAGCGGTTCAATCTCAGCTTATTTTTGCAATCAATCAGGCCAAAGGGGCAAATTTTGATTTTGCTTATAAAGTGAAAAATATAAACAAAGAACGCCTAGAGGGAAAACTAAATGGCTGGGACGACTTTCTGCGTTTATTGGCCTTTCATCAAGCGAATGTGCAGGCAATTTTTGTGGCGTTAATTGGCGAGGAAGGCAGCTCAAATGGTGTCGAGTCAGAAAAAGAAAGACGAGAGTTGGCACAATGGCGGGATATCTTACATTATCAAATTAGTTTTGATGACTTAGCAAGCGTCTTGTCTGATTATCCTGTGGCACAATCAGATTATACTGTGCTGTTTGACTTGTTAGAACATACTTTTCAAGAATGGGTAAAGCGTTCAATTGGTATTCGAGGTCGTGAGGCGTTACGCAAGCTGATGCCTCAAGTATTAGATGCGGTTTGTCAAGAGAGTGATTATTTATGCCTGTTACCTCGACTGCTGAAAATTATAGACAAAATCACCACTCGAACCACTTATTTGGAACTATTACTTGAAAATGAGCAAATTATTCCTCAGTTGATGTTGCTTTGTGGTAAATCGGTGATGGTGGCTGAACAAATTGCACGTTATCCAATGCTGCTTGATGAGATAATTGTATTAAAAAGTTTAACGCAAGTTATTGAATTAGAACAATATTCAAGGATTTTACACGATTATTTGCTGCGTATTTCTGAAGATGATGAAGAGGCAATCATTGACGGTTTGCGTCAGTTTAAACAAAGTCAGTTATTGCGGATTGCGTGTGCGGATATTTTGGAGGTATTACCTGTGATGAAAATCAGTGACCATCTGACTTATCTTGCACAAGCGATCATTAAAATGGTTGTGGAGATTGCGTGGAAGTCTTTGGTTCAGCGGTTTGGTTTGCCTGATCATTTGCAAATAGATTCAGAAATACAAGAAAAAGGTTTTGCCGTGATTGGTTATGGGAAATTAGGTGGAATTGAATTAGGCTATAACTCCGATCTTGATTTAGTTTTTCTACATAATGCTCCACAAGAAGGGGAAACGGTAGGCGGTAAAAGATCGATCCCAAGTCATCAGTTCTATTTGAAATTAACCCAAAAAATAAATTCGATCTTTAATCTTAATACCAGTGCGGGCATTTTGTATGACATTGATATGCGGTTGCGTCCTTCTGGCGAAGCTGGCTTACTGGTGAGTACTTTTAATGCTTATTCGCAATATCAAAAACAAGAAGCGTGGACGTGGGAAACACAAGCATTAGTGCGTAGTCGTTGTGTCTATGGTTCCGAAAAGCTAGAGCGACTTTTTGAGGGAATTCGACAATCCGTGTTAGTGATGCCAAGGGTGAATATAGAGTTACAGCAATCCGTGAAAACGATGAGGGAGAAGATGTACCAACATCTAGCACAGGTAAAGCAGGGACAGTTTCATCTGAAAACAGATCGTGGTGGTATTATTGATATTGAATTTATAGCACAATATTTAGTATTAGCGAATGCGGATCGTTTTCCACAAATGGCGGTTTGGTCAGATAATGTCAGAATTTTCGAGACTGCTATTGAATATGGGATTTTAGACGTTGAGAAGGGAAAGCAATTAAAGCGTTGTTATACCACTTTGCGAAATAAAGTACATCATTTGAATTTATTGGGTAAAGAGAGTGTAGTGGAAGCAGACCAATTTATTTTGGAACGTCAATTTGTTGCCGCAATGTGGCAGGAAATCCTTTCTTAAGTTTTGCTGCTATTGTATTTTATTTTTGACATACTAAGGGCTAAAAATATAGGTGAAGCGGTTAATACTTGGAAAATTTTTGCAAAACGGCTATACTCCACCTCCAGAGTTGGTTAGACAATCGCTGGTTTATTGAAGCCCTCAAGTTTGTAATGGCACAAATTTGCAATTGCATAATCTAGGGGACAAGTAAACGAGAGGAAAGTCCGAGCTACATAGGGCAGAGTGCCAGATAACGTCTGGGCAGCGTGAGCTGACGACAAGTGCAACAGAGAGCAGACCGCCTTTTTTATAAAGGTAAGGGTGAAAGGGTGTGGTAAGAGCACACCGTGTGACTGGTAACAGTTCACAGCAAGGTAAACTCCACTCGTAGCAAGACCAAATAGGAATTCAATGAGTGGCCCGCTCAGAATTCGGGTAGGTTGCTTGAGCGTAATAGTAATGTTACGCCTAGAGGAATGATTGTCCACGACAGAACTCGGCTTATCGACCAACTCGTCCTATTTTTACAAATGGAATTCTGTTCGTTTTGTATCCGTCGTTTTACGAGATTGGGCGTATTAATGGTTGGATTGTGTAAATGATTTGATTATCTCAATAGTTGATAGTACGATGAAAAAATATCTGATGAAGCTAGGCTTTTCGGTCATCTTTGGGTGCTTGCCTTTCCAATTATTGGCTCACCCTCACTCGTTTTTAGATATGAAAAACCAAGTCCGTATTGAGCAAGGAAAGTTAAAAGGTTTTGCAATGAGTTGGCGGCTAGACGAAATTACTTCGTCTGAGTTGATTTATGAAATAAATAGTAGTAAAGACAAATCGGCTGCTCGTGAAAAAATTTTAGAAGAGCTTAAACAGTCATTAGTGCAGGCTCATTACTTCAGTGAATTTTATGATAAGCAAAACCAGCCTGTTAAATTTAAATCCCTTCCAGAAACACCGACATTGCGTATTGAACATAACCGCATTATTTATGATTTTTTCTTGCCTGTTGCTAAACCACCACAAGTTGCAGGTCAGCGTTTTAAATTGTTCACATTTGAGCCTAGCTATTATCTTTATATGGGTTATGAAAGTAAAAATGATGTGAGCAGTAGTGATCCGACACAATGCCAAGTGGTATTAGAGGAAGCGAAAGTAAATCAATCTTTAAGGCTTTATGCCTCAAAGCTAGATAGAACTGAAACGCCAGATATGCCACTGGAAAGTGGCGGATCATTGGGAGCACAGTTTGCACAAAAGGTAAATGTGATATGCCAGTAGCAGGAAAATCAACAGTAACTTCCCTAAAGACTTGTCAGCCAAAAACAGTTCGCTCAAAAACAAAGCAAGGTAGTTGGATAGCGGTCAGTATTTTGATAATTTTTGCAGCAGTTTTTTTAATTTATCAGATTTATCCTTACTTACTTTTTCAGGTTGTCAATTGGCAAAAAAGTTTTAATCAACAAATCTCTCAAGCATTCAATTTTATAGAGCAACAACCACAGCAAGCAGGATTAACTTTATTCGTGGTGAGCTTTCTTTATGGCGTTTTTCACGCAGTCGGACCAGGGCACGGTAAATTTATTTTAAGTAGCTATCTTTCAATAGAGCAAGCAAAATTACCACAAGCGATGCGTATTACTTTATTGTCTGCTTTGGCACAAGGTTTAGTGGCGATTGCTCTCGTCTCCGTTTTGGTTGTAGGACTGATGTTATCTCGAAGTTATTTTAATCTGACTGTAAAATGGGTGGAAAGAGGTAGCTTTATTTTAATGATCTTGTTTGGTTGCTATTGGCTTTATCAAGGGATTAAAGTATGGCGAAAATCAGCCCAGAAAGTGGTCAAGATTTATAAAATAGTGCCTTTACATAGCAATCACGCAGGTCATCAAGTTCAAATTCATTCAGAGCAATGTGGTTGCGGACATAAACATTTACCCTCTTCTGATGAGCTGGCAAAAATACAGGATTGGAAATCAATGTTATTGGTCATTTTCAGTATTGGTTTGCGTCCTTGTTCAGGAGCGATTTTGGTATTGTTTTTAGCTTATACATTGGATTTATACCTTTGGGGAATCTTTTCAGCTTTGGTGATGGCGGCTGGCACAGGATTAACTTTGAGTCTGTTTGCAATGATTGTGCTTGTCGCTCGTAAAAGAGCAGCCAAAATAAGCCGCTGGTATCTCTCCGAGACACAGAGTAAGCGGTCAGTTTTTGGTTTAAAATTACTATTAGGAATTATATTAATTAGCTTTGGAATAATCTTATTTCACGGCAGCTTAATTGATGTCGCACCAGTGGGTTTATTTAAACGTTAGATTGATAAATATTATTCAATTTATAAAAAGACTTCTTCTAACGAGATAAAAAGTTTAGAATAAAGACTCATTTTTTAATCTATTACGAATAATTTTATAACAAAATATTTACAAAGGTCTCATTATGGAAAGCATTGTTGCTCAATTTGAAAGTATGCTGAAGTGGATTGTCGATAATATTGATGGACCACTTTGGGATATAACGGTGATTACTCTTTTAGGCGTTGGGTTGTTTTTTACCATTACAACAGGGTTGGTTCAGCTCCGTCTATTGCCTCGTAGTATTCGTGAAATGTGGTCAGGGCGTGCAGCAGAAGGTGAATCGCTTACACCTTTCCAAGCATTTGCAACAGGACTTGCTAGTCGTGTTGGTGTCGGGAATATTGGTGGTGTCGCTACAGCGATTGCATTGGGTGGACCAGGAGCCGTGTTTTGGATGTGGATTACTGCTCTGATTGGTATGAGCAGTGCTTTTGCTGAATCTTCACTAGCACAAGTTTATAAAATACGAGATCCGAATGGTATGTTTAGAGGCGGTCCTGCCTATTACATCACCAAAGGCTTAAAAGCACCTTGGTTAGCGGTTGCTTTCGCTATTACGTTAATTTTTACATTTGGTTTTGCTTTCAATGCCGTACAAGCAAATTCCATCGTCGAAGCAACACGTAATGCGTGGAATTGGAATGCTAGTTATGTGGGGATTTCTCTCGTCGTTTTGACAGCGATTATCATTTTTGGTGGAATAAAACGAGTAGCTCAAGTCTCAGCAAAAGTTGTACCAATGATGGCACTGTTCTACCTTATTATGGCAGTGATAATTTTAGGTATGAATATCGAAAAAGTGCCAGCAGTTTTATCAAATATTGTTCAAAGTGCTTTTGATTTTTCAGCAATGGCTGGCGGAATGTTTGGTGCAATTTTTTCTAAAGCAATGATAATGGGGATTAAAAGAGGGTTATTCTCCAACGAAGCAGGTATGGGATCAGCGCCTAACTCGGCGGCAACTTCTGATGCCAAACACCCAGCTTCGCAAGGACTCATTCAAATGTTGGGGGTTTTTGTCGATACAATTATTGTTTGTACCTGTACTGCAATTATTATTTTGATGTCAGATAATTATGGCAGCGAGGCTCTACGAGGTGTATCACTTACACAGCAATCACTGGAATTCCACGTTGGCGAATTTGGATTGCATTTCTTAGCTTTTATCCTACTACTATTTTGCTACACATCAATTATTGGTAACTACGCCTACGCAGAAACTAATGTCCGTTATATCCGCAATACACCAAGTTTTGTGCTTGGCTTTCGTTTAGTGGTTCTATTTTTTGTTTATTTCGGTGCTGTGCGTGATGGTGGCATCGTATGGGCATTCGCTGATACTGTAATGGCATCAATGGCAATGATTAATTTGGTTTCAATTATACTGCTCGCTCCAATTGTATGGCTCATTCTCAAAGACTACCAAAAACAAATTCAATCAGGTATTCAACAACCTAAATTCAAGATAGAAGACTATCCTAACCTGATTAAGCGAGGCGTTGATCCTGAAGTTTGGAAATCAACAGATTAATCGCATAAGTAAAGAAGAAAACAAGGCAAACTTAGTGTTTGCCTTGTTTTTAAATGAAGTTATATGGAGAATAAGAAATGAAAAATTGTTGGTTATTTTTATCTGCGGTGAGCGGCTTTTTTTGTGTGGCCTTTAGGGCGTTTGCTTCGCATAGATTACAAGCGGATTTGGATTTAAAATCGCTAGGGTGGATTGAGACAGGGTTGAAATATCAGATGTTTCATACAGTCTCTTTGCTGGCGTTGGGCTTATTTCAAATTGCAAATTTTCGGCAAAATCCGCCCGCTTGTCGGACTAAAGCGTTTCGTTTGATTGGCGGAAGTTGGAGTTTGGGGATTGCATTGTTCAGTGGCAGCTTATATGCCTTGGCATTGGGGGCTGATCGCGGGTTAGTCTGGGTTACACCTGTTGGTGGTCTACTTTTTTTAATTGGTTGGGCAGGTTTATGTTATATCTCAATTGTCAGACAGAAGAGCGAAAATGAATAAGTTAGCACTGTATTGTCGAGCTGGCTTTGAGAAGGAAGTTGCTGCAGAAATCAGTGAGCGAGCTGCAGAGCAAGGCGTATTTGGTTTTGCCAATCTTCGGGAGAATAGCGGCTATGTGATTTTTGAGTGTTATCAAGCTGGAGAGGCAGATAAATTGGCTCGAGAATTAAGGTTGGATACTTTGATTTTTGTGCGTCAGATGTTGGTTGTGGGCGATTTGTTGCAAAATTTGCCTGAGAATGATCGAATTTCTCCAATTATGGCAAAATATCAGCAATTAAGCCTGCAAAATAGTTGTGATGTCGTGGTGGATACACCTGATACCAATGAGGCAAAAGAGCTACTTACGTTTTGTCGAAAATTTACTGTGCCATTGCGTAATGCGTCAAGAAAAATGGGGTGGCTGAAAGAGAAAATATCTTCCAAAAATAGTATTATTTTACATATTTTATTTGTGCGTGCTGGCTGCTGTTATGTGGGGTATGCTTATAATGAAAATAGCTCACCGTTTTTGATGGGTATTCCTCGTTTAAAATTTCCTGTTGATGCTCCAAGCCGTTCAACATTGAAATTGGAAGAGGCTATTTTGACTTTTTTACCAAAAGCCGAAGAAGCTAAACGTTTGAACGATCAAATGGTTGCGGTAGATCTTGGAGCTTGCCCTGGGGGTTGGACGTATCAGCTGGTAAAACGTGGCCTATTCGTTTATGCCGTTGATCACGGTAAGATGGCGGCGAGTTTACACGAGACTGGGAGGATTGAACATTGTGAGGAAGATGGATTTAAATTTCAGCCGCCTAAACGTAAGCAGATCGACTGGTTGGTGTGCGATATGGTAGAACAGCCGATGCGAATTACAAAATTGATGGCTAAGTGGTTGGTCAATGGCTGGTGTAGAGAGACAATTTTTAATCTGAAGCTGCCAATGAAGAAGCGTTATCAAGAAGTCAAATTATGCTTGGTATCTATTGGAGATGAACTCACTAAGCAAGGTTTTTGGTTTAAAGTACAGGCGAAACACCTCTACCATGATCGTGAAGAAATTACAGTGCATATTGTGATATTAGGTCAAAAATAGAAAGATTTTAAAGGTTATGTTTAAGACAATGTCTTAATACTATGTAGCAAGTAAACATTCGCTACTTTATAATAACGATATTTTCAATTCAGTTAATCATAAAAAGAGGTCAAGAATGAGTAATCCAATTTATAAACGTATTTTGTTAAAGTTGAGTGGCGAAGCATTGCAGGGTGAGGATGGTTTTGGTATTGATCCATCAATTCTTGACCGAATGGCATTAGAGATTAAAGAGATACTTTCGTTAGGTGTGGAAGTCGGGGTTGTTCTAGGGGGCGGTAATTTATTTCGTGGTGCGAAACTAGCAAAGGCGGGAATGAATCGTGTTGTGGGCGATCATATGGGTATGTTGGCGACAGTGATGAATGGTTTAGCGATGCGTGATGCCTTGCATCGTGCTGATGTCAATGCAAAATTGATGTCTGCTTTCCAGCTAAATGGAATTTGTGATACTTATAACTGGTCAGAGGCGATTAAGATGTTGCGTGAGCAGCGTGTTGTGATATTTTCTGCTGGCACAGGAAGCCCATTTTTTACAACGGACTCTGCAGCTTGCTTGCGTGGTATTGAAATTGAAGCTGATGTTGTTTTAAAAGCGACAAAAGTTGATGGAGTATATGATAAAGATCCTGCTAAAAATCCAGATGCGATGCTTTATAAAACATTAACTTATGCAGAGGTTATTGAGCGTGAATTGCAAGTGATGGATTTAGCGGCATTTACATTAGCTCGTGATCATGCTATGCCGATTCGTGTCTTTAATATGGGTAAAGCAGGGGCATTACGTCAGGTTGTGATGGGAACAGATGAGGGGACTACGATCTCTTAATTAATGGGATTTTGCAAAATTTTTGCCAAATCCCACCGCTTGCTTATGATAGAATCCTTAGCCTATTTGGTTAAGGATTTTTTATTATGAGCGAGAAACACGGTAAACCTTTTATTTTACATAGTCCTTTTAAGCCTTCTGGTGATCAGCCCTCGGCCATTGCAAAACTAATTGAGGGGTTAAATGATGGGCTAGCATATCAAACCTTATTAGGGGTAACAGGCTCAGGTAAAACATTTACTATTGCGAATGTGATAGCTTCTCTTAATCGCCCTGCAATGCTTCTTGCTCCAAATAAAACATTGGCTGCTCAACTTTATGCCGAGATGAAAGCCTTTTTTCCTGAAAATGCTGTCGAATATTTCGTTTCCTACTATGATTATTATCAGCCCGAAGCTTATGTGCCAAGTAGCGATACTTTTATTGAAAAAGATGCTTCAATTAATGAACAAATTGAGCAAATGCGTCTATCAGCGACTAAATCTTTTCTAGAACGTCGAGATACCATTGTTGTTGCTTCTGTTTCGGCAATTTATGGTTTGGGTGATGTCGATGCGTATATGCAGATGATGCTGCATTTGCAAGTGGGGGCAATCATTAATCAGCGTGATATTTTAACTCGACTTGCAGAACTACAATATACTCGTAATGATCAGGTTTTTCAGCGTTCGACATTTCGAGTAAGAGGCGAGGTCATTGATATTTTCCCTGCTGAATCAGATGATATCGCTTTGCGTGTGGAGTTGTTTGATGATGAAATTGAGAGTTTATCTCTTTTTGATCCGCTGACAGGGCATAGTTTAGGTAAAGTACCTCGTTATACGGTTTATCCTAAAACGCATTATGTTACGCCTCGTGAACGTATTTTACACGCTATTGAGCAGATAAAAATTGAACTGGCAGATAGGCGAAATAATTTACTTCAAGAAAATAAGTTACTGGAAGAGCAACGGCTTGCACAGCGTACTCAATTTGATATTGAGATGATGAATGAACTTGGTTATTGTTCGGGCATTGAAAACTATTCACGCTATTTATCGGGTAGACAAGCAGGAGAAGCTCCACCGACTCTCTTTGATTATATGCCCGCAGATGGCTTATTGATTATTGACGAAAGCCACGTTACCGTGCCACAAATTGGTGGAATGTATCGTGGCGATCGAGCGAGAAAAGAGACGTTGGTGCAGTATGGTTTTCGTTTACCTTCGGCGTTAGATAATCGTCCTTTAAAATTTGAGGAATTTGAACGCCTTGCACCACAAACTATTTATGTGTCGGCTACCCCTGGTCATTACGAGTTAGAAAAATCAAATGGTGATGTTATTGATCAAGTGGTGCGTCCGACAGGGTTGCTTGACCCCATTATTGAGGTACGTCCTGTTGCCACTCAAGTTGATGATGTGTTGTCTGAAATTCATAAACGTGTCGCTCTTAATGAGCGGGTGCTGATTACTACGCTAACGAAGAAAATGGCAGAAGATTTAACCGACTACCTTGATGAACACGGCGTACGAGTGCGTTATTTGCATAGCGATATTGACACGGTTGAGCGAGTGGAAATTATTCACGATTTACGAATGGGAATGTTTGATGTATTAGTGGGGATCAATTTATTGCGAGAGGGATTGGATATGCCAGAAGTATCGCTAGTTGCTATTCTTGATGCCGATAAGGAGGGCTTCCTTCGCTCGGAAAGATCATTGATTCAGACTATCGGACGAGCCGCTCGAAATTTGAATGGTAAGGCAATTCTTTATGGTGATCGCATTACCAATTCGATGCAAAAAGCGATTACTGAGACAGAACGTCGCCGAGAGAAGCAGCAAAAATATAATGAGGAAAATGGTATTACACCACAGGCACTCAATAAAAAAGTGGGGGAATTATTAGATATTGGACAAAGCGATAAACCAAAACGAAGTAAACAAGCGGTCAATCAGGTGTCAAAATCTACAAATTACTCTGCTAAATCCCTTAAAGAGTTAGAAAAAGAGCTGGAACAACTTGAGCAGCAAATGCGGGATTTCGCTAAAGATCTTGAATTTGAAAAAGCAGCAGCAGTGAGAGATCAAATTGGAGAGTTGAAGAAGATTTTGTTTTAGCGTACTATTTCGATAGTACATTACTTAATTTTAACAAGGGGATTTTATGAAATTTTCGAAAACATTATTGGTGAGTTTATTCGGTGCTTTTTCTGTTGTGGCAGGAGCGGAGGTAAAAGAAAATCTGCAAAATGTGGCGATCACCGCCATTGTGGAACACCCAGCACTCGATACCATTAGACAGGGGATGATTGAAGAGTTAGCTCGAGAGGGATTTGTTGAGGGTAAAAATATTCATATTGACTTTCAATCTGCACAAGGAAGTAGTGCGACAGCAGCTCAAATTGCACGCAAATTTGTTGGAGATAAAGCTGATGTGATTATTCCGATTACTACACCAAGTGCACAGCCTGTAGTGGCGGCTACTCGTTCTATTCCTATTGTGTTCTCAGGCGTTACTGATCCTGTTGCGGCAAAATTGGTGAAATCGTGGGAGCCAAGTGGGACAAATGTAACAGGGATTTCAGATCACAAGCCTATTGAGCCACAACTAGAATTAATTCAAGCATTTGTGCCAAATTTAAAAAGCCTTGGTTATGTGTATAGTGCAGGGGAAGTGAATTCTACGATCGTATTGGAAGAACTCAAACAAGCGGCAAAAAATGTTAATATTACGGTTGTGCCTGTTGCGGTACAGCGTAGTGCAGATATTGGATCAGCTGCTCGTAGTTTAAATGGGAAGGTACAAGCGATTTATATTACCGAAGATAATGGGGTGGTTTCTGCTTATGAGGCATTGCATAAAGCGGCATTAGAAGGTGGAATTCCTGTGATAGCAGCAGATCGTGATACCGTTCAGCGTGGGGCATTGGCTGCTTATGCAGTTAATCAATATGAAATTGGTGTAGAAACGGGAAAAGTTGCAGCACGAGTACTGCGAGGCGAAAAAGCAGGTTCAATTGCGACCCATTCAGTAAGTAAAATGGAGCTTTCGTTAAATAAGCAGACTGCAAATGCGTTAGGGATTCATTTGCCAGAGGCTTTGGTTAAAGAAGCAAAAGATGTATTTAAATAAATTTAGATGATATCTATATAAAATGAGTATTTTTTAATCTAAAATACTCATTTTTTACTTTAAATCGTCAAAAGATTACCAGCCTTGTACCATCGCCCCTTTAAAGACTTCATTCGCTTTATTAAATACTTCTTCTGTTTGATAGGCTTTTACAAAGTCTTTTACTGCCTCACTATGTTGGTTATCTTCACGAGCTACAATAATATTCACATAAGGTGAATTTTTCGATTCTACAAAAATACCATCTTTAGTTGGCGTCAAACCGATTTGACCTGCATAAGAAGTATTAATAATCGAAAATGCCACATCATCTAATGTGCGAGGTAATAGTGGTGCATCAACTTCAAGGATTTCTAAATTTTTAGGGTTTTCGATAATATCTACTCGAGTGGAGAGTAGTTTAGTGTTGTCTTTTAATTTAATTAATCCTTGTGCTTCCAACAGAATTAATGCACGACCGAGATTGGTTGGATCGTTGGGAATGGCAATTTTGTCGCCATTCTTTAATTCAGCAATCGATTTAATTTTTTTAGAGTAAGCCGCAATTGGATAAACAAAAGTATTGCCGACAGGCACGAGTTTATAGCCTTTATCTGCCATTTCCTTATCAAGATAAGGTTTATGCTGGAAGGCGTTTAAATCCATATCGCCTTTGTCTAATGAGGCATTTGGCGTGGTGTAATCGCTAAAGACAATTAACTCCACATCACGATGATATTTTTCTTTGGCAATTTTAGCAGCAACTTCCATCACTTCGTGTTCTGGACCTGAAATGACACCAACTTTTAGTTTTGATACTGCTTTATCTTCGCAAGCCGTTAATGCAATAGCGGCTAAAGAAATGATTCCCCAAAATTTATTAAATTGCATATTGTTTCCCCTTTAGTTAAAAGAAAGTCAGATTTTGCAATTATTTCATTCAATCTGACCGCTTGTTATGGATATAAATATAATAAGTGATTAAAAATAGCGATTGATCTTTTTTATAAGATTACCAGCCTTTCACCACACCACCATTGAATAATCTCACCGCTTCTTGGTAAACCTCTTCTGTTTGGAAGGATTTTAAGAAGGTTTGTAGACGCTCATCATTTTTATTATCTTCACGGCTAACGACTAAATTAACATAGGGTGAATCTTTCGATTCGACAATAATGCCGTCTTGGTCTGGGCTTAATCCTGCTTGACCAGCGTAAGTATTATTAATAATGGAAAGATCGACATCATCTAAAGAACGTGTTAAAAGTGAGGTATCAATTTGCGTGATCTTAATATTTTTAGGATTTTCAATAATATCATTTTCAGTAGCAAATAAATTATTCGGATCACTTAATTTAATTAAGCCGTGAGCTTGAAGTAAAAGCAATGCTCGAGCTGTATTACTTGGGTTGTTCGGAATAGAAATAACGGCATTATGGGGTAATTCATCAATGGATTTAATCTTTTTAGAGTAGCCTGCAATGGGCCAAATAAAAGTATTACCAATAATGGCCATTTTATAGCCACGATCTTTACTCTCTTGTTCTAAATAAGGCACGGTTTGGAAAGCATTTGCATCTAAATCACCACTGTGTAAGGCTGCATTAGGTTGGGTGTATTCTGTGAACTGCACTAATTCTACCTCTAAGCCATATTTTTCTTTTGCAATCTTTACAGCCACTTCCGTCATTTGGGCTTCAGGTCCTGTCATCACACCGATTTTCAGTGGTTTAACATCTGTTATTAAAGCTGTTTTTTCTTCTTTACAACCAGTAAGAGCAATAGCGGAAACAAAGGCAAAGATGAGTAATTTTTTTAAGTTCATAGTAATCCTTATGGAATAAGATAGATTAGGTTAAATAGATGAGTTAGCCAAACGATCCTTCAAATTTATTCAGTTGATTAAGGGCAGGAGGAAGCCCCCTGCCTTCAATCGTTCAGATAATTAATAATATTGCAAAAAATCTAGAAAAAGCTACCGCTAGTAATGGGTTACCAACCTTTTACCACGCCATCTTTAAAGTGTTTTTGTGCTTCTTGAAATACTTCTTCGGTTTGGTAGGCTTTCACAAAATTTTGTACTGCCGCTGAATCTTTATTATCTTGGCGAGCAACAATTAAGTTTACATACGGAGAATCTTTCGACTCAACAAATACGCCGTGTTCTGTAGTATTTAAACCAACCTGACCTGCATAAGTGTTGTTTACGACCGCTAGATCAACATCATCAAGTGCCTTAGCCGCCACAGAGGTGTCTACCTCTTGGATTTTGATATTTTTTGGATTTTCAATAATGTCTAAAGAGGTTGAAAATAAATTGGTATTATCTTGCAGTTTTATTAAACCTTGTTTTTCCAATAAAATTAACGCACGAGCAAGATTTGAAGGGTCGTTTGGTACAGCAATCACGGCACCATCTTGCAATTCAGAGACATTTTTAATTTTTTTAGAATAGCCTGCCAATGGGTAAACAAAAGTATTACCAACAACCACTAAATTATCTAAGCCTTTAGATTGGCTATCCTTATCTAGGTAAGGTTTGTGTTGCATTGCATTAATGTCAAGATCGCCTTTGCTGACAGCGGTATTCGGTAATGCATAATCATTAAACAAGACGAATTCCACATCTAAGTTGTATTTGTCTTTTGCAACTTGAGCGGCACGTTCAGCCACAGTATGTTCTGGACCTGACATTACGCCCACTTTAATTTTTTGTGCCGTTGAAGTCGTTGTAGAAACCTCTGTTTTTTTGTCTTCTTTACAGGCGGTAAGAGCCAAAGTAGAAATTAACACAGTTGCAAGTATTTTTTTGAAATTCATAATAAAATCTCCGAAGTAGTAAATGAATAAAGCTGAAATGACAGCGAGAATTAACGATGATCAAATTTTTGTGCCAACCGATCGCCGATTTTCTGACTGATCATCACAATGGCAACGATGATAATGGTGGCAATCCATTTTACATAGATCATATTTCTGTGTTCGCCATAGCTGATCGCTAGGTTGCCTAAGCCACCACCGCCAACCGCACCAGCCATAGCAGAGTAACCAATTAATGCGACAAGTGTTAGCGTAATCCCATTAATCAAAATGGAGAGCGATTCAGGCAAGTAAAATTTTGTAACGACCTGCCAGTTGGTTGCCCCCATAGATTTTGCTGCTTCGGTTAAACCACTTGGAATTTCCAACAGTGCATTTGAGGTTAAACGAGCAAAAAATGGAATAGCAGAAACAGATAGAGGAACGATAGCAGCCGTTGTTCCGAGTGTAGTGCCGACTAGAAGACGTGTAAAAGGCAATAACACAACAAGTAAGATAATAAAAGGTACAGACCGTCCAATATTAATAATAATATCCAGTATCTGATGTAACCCTTTATGCTCTAAGATCTCGCCCTTACCTGTTAGGAATGCAACAAAGCCAATCGGTAGCCCAATAAGCACCGCAAGGGCAGTGGCGACAAATCCCATATAAAGTGTTTCAACAGTCGATTGAGCAACAAGTTCCCACATTTTAGGGGTAAGTTCATTAAGAAAATCATTCCACATAACCAAGCACCTCAACTTTTACATTATTATCCATTAAATAGAATTTCGCCTCAGCAATCGCATCTTGATGCCCTGTAACTTCTGCAATGACAAAGCCGAATTTTACGCCACCTGCATAATCAATTTGAGACATTAAGATACTGAAATCAATGCTGAATTTTTTGGAAGCATAAGACAATAGAGGGGCATCAACAGAATGTCCTGTGAATTCAAATTTAATGATTGGCTTGTTATTAGCTGTCGGAATTTGTGCCAGCTGCTTAGTGTATTGTGCAGGCAATTCAACGTGAAATGTAGATTGAATAAAACGCTGTGCCAGCTCTGTTTTAGGATTTGAGAAGATTTCGCTAACCGAGCCTGATTCAATCAATTTACCTTTATCAATCACTGCAACACGATCGCAGATTCGTTTCACAACGTCCATTTCGTGAGTAATCAACAAAATAGTCAGCCCTAGGCGAGCGTTGATTTCTTTCAGCAATTGCAGAATGGATTGGGTGGTAGCTGGATCTAATGCACTGGTTGCTTCATCGCATAACAGCACTTGCGGATCGTTTGCTAAGGCTCTTGCAATAGCAACACGCTGTTTTTGCCCACCAGATAAATTGCTTGGATAGACATCACGTTTATCGGCAAGCCCTACTAATGCCAGCAATTCATTAACTTTCTTCTCAATTTTTTCTTTTGGCGTGTGGCTGAGTTCAAGTGGCAAAGCGACATTGCCAAACACGGTACGAGAGGAAAGTAAATTAAAATGCTGAAAGATCATCGCAATTTGGCGACGGGCTAAAATAAGCTGGCTTTCTGATAAGGCAGTGAGATCTTGACCCGCAACGATTATTTGTCCTATGGTTGGACGTTCTAACAGGTTTACACAGCGAATCAGCGTGCTTTTTCCTGCTCCAGAAGCACCAATGACACCGAAAATTGTCCCTTTAGGAACCTGAAGATTAACGTTATCAAGGGCTGTAATTTTCTGCCCTTTTACATCAAATTGCTTGCTGATCTGTTTCAGCTGAATCATAAGTGATTATCCATAATTAATTTGAGATAAAACAAGTGGGATATTCTAGACGTCTAGATTGCTATGTCAATTGAGTAAATTGAATTTTTTATGCGAAAAAAGCATAACAGGTCAAATTCACTTCCTTCTCTTTTGCAAAAGAAGAAGGAAATGAAATAAAAGTCATTTACAAGCGGTGAGTGAGGCTCAAATTTTTGCAAAATGTATTTAGTTGAAAACGTGTATTTGATTGAAAATAGTGGCAAGTTTTGCGTGGTCTTTAATGCCTTTTGCAGATTCGACACCTGAATTTAAATCAACACCTAAACACTGTTGAGCTAACGCTTGTTCTATGTTTTCAGCATTAATTCCGCCAGCCAGTAAGGCTTTTTGTTTCAGCTCTTGGGGAATTAATGACCAGTCAAAGGTTTTTCCTGTTCCCCCTTGCTGGGTTTGGGTTTTGCTGTCAAATACATAGCGGTCAATGACGGTGCTATCTTCAATAATGGGTTTTTCTTGAGTAAATGAAATCGCTCGCCAAATTTGTATATGAGGGGGTAATTGATTGCGTAATTTGGCAAGGTAATCGTCATCTTCGTTACCGTGGAGTTGCACAGCGAATAAATCCAATTGGCGTGCAATTTTTTCGACAAAATCAACCGCTTGATCTTGAAAAACGCCAACAAAACGTAGCGGTGCTTGTACAACAAGTTCTTGTGCTTGTCTAAGTGATAATGCCCTAGGGGAGTGTTCGGCAAAAATTAGTCCGCCGTATAATGCACCACAGCGATAGGCTGCCTCAATATCTTCTTTTCGAGTTAAACCACAGACTTTATTTTCGCCAAAAATAACGCTACGCACGGCATTATTCAGATCCGCACTGCCCATTAAACTGCTTCCGATTAGAAAGCCGTGAGCAAAAGGCGAAATATTTTTTATTTGTTGGTGCGTATAAATTCCTGATTCGCTAATTAACCGCACATCATCGGAGAGCTTGTGCTGATATTTTTGTGCTAAATGCACGATACGATTCATATCAATGGAGAGATCGTGCAGATTACGATTATTCACGCCGATAATTTTTGCTCCCAAGGCAATTGCTCGTTCAAATTCTTGTTCGTTACTGGTTTCAGTCAGCACTCCCATTCCAAGAGAATGAGCCAACGTACTTAATTCAAGATAGGTTTTATCATCAACAACTGACAGCATCAATAAAATGGCATCAGCGTGGTAATAACGAGCAAGATAAACCTGATAAGGGGAAATCATAAAATCTTTGCACAAAATTGGTTGTGGCACTTGATTGCGAACTTGGGCAATATAGCGAAAATCGCCTTGAAAATACTGCTCATCAGTCAATACAGAAATCGCAGTAGCGTAGTTTCTATAGACTTGTGCAATACAATTAAGATCAAAATCTGCACGAATTAGTCCTTTTGATGGCGAGGCTTTTTTACATTCTAAAATATAAGCAGGATGATTGGTCATCGAATGTGTGGCAAAAGCAGCATAAAAATCTCTATCACTCGGTTGAATTTGAGCTTGGAAAGTGGAGAGCGGTTGTATCTGTTGCTGTTTTTTAACCCATTCGGCTTTATCTTGAACAATTTTTTGCAGGATTGTTGGTTTTTGCAGGCTAGTCGGTTGCGTTTGCATAAATTTCCCTTAATTTCCTTTTCTCATCGCATCATTGTAAAAATCAGCTAAAATAGTGCCTGATTTTTTTAAGGATAGCAAATGAGAATCTCAAATACGGAAATAGTAGAAGTACAATTACGCCATAGATTAAATGATCTACAAATTGTACTTCGCCTACATCATCACTGGGAGCAAGTTCCTCCTTCGGCACAAGCAATGGCAAGCACACAGCCTTTTTGTATTGATACGTTGTCTGCAACACAATGGCTACAGTGGATTTTTATTCCTCGTTTTTTGGCATTACTTGATGCGAAAGGCAAGCTACCAAGCAGTTTAAGTATCAGCCCCTATTTAGAAGAAGCACTAAAAAACACGCCCTCCCAAAATGCAATTTTAGAAGCAATGAAAAATATTGAGCGGTTATTTGTAAAATGAGTTTAGTCTTAGATGTGCTTTATCGTGATGATGAACTGATTGCGATGAATAAACCAGCAGGAATGCTTGTACATCGTAGTTGGTTAGATAAAAATGAAACCGTATTTGCAATGCAGACGTTGCGAGATCAAATTGGACAACACGTTTTCCCCATTCATCGCCTTGATCGCCCTACATCGGGTGTATTGTTGTTTGCCTTAAATAGCGATATGGCGAGAATAATGAGTGAGCAGTTTGCATTACATCAAATACGCAAAGTTTATTTAGCCGTGGTGAGAGGTTATTTGAGTGGTGACGGGCGAATTGATTACCCCTTGAAGGTGAAGTTAGATAAAATTGCGGATAAATTTTCCGCACCGAAAGCTGCACAGGAGGCTATTACAGATTATAAGGGCGTAGCACAGGTAGAGATGCCTTATCCTGCAGGAAAATTTAACACAGCACGCTACAGCTTGTTACAACTGTTTCCGCAAACAGGCAGAAAGCATCAATTACGCCGCCATTTAAAACATCTACATCACCCAATTATGGGCGATACCAACTACGGAGACTTACACCAAAATCGTGCTTTGAGTCTTCATACACAATGTGATAGGCTTTTTTTGCACGCCCAGAGCTTGTATTTTACACACCCTAAAACATTGCAGAAAATAGAGATAAATGCACCGCTTGATCAGCAATGGCAATCACTCTTTCAACAATTTAACTGGTATTTCCCCCACCTTTTTGAAAAAGAAAATATTTTGTAGATTCACTATTGATGGGTAGGTATAATGGACAACGCTTTATTAAATTTAACTCACGAGCAGCAACAGCAAGCTGTAGAACGTATTCAGCAGTTAATGCTGCAAGGAACGAGTAGTGGTGAGGCGATTGCGATAGTTGCTAAACAATTGCGTGAGCAATATTCCGCTATTATTTTAAATAATGCTAAAGGAGAAATGTAATGAAAAAGTTTACAATCAGTTTATTTGCACTGATTTCAGCGAATGTAATGGCAGTGTCATCAATAGAGAGACCTCAAGAAAATATTCCTCCAAAATTACGTTTTGGCGTATTTGAGGTGAAAGAAAAAGGATCGAGACTGCTAGAAAGTAATCAATTCTCAGTCAGCAATAAGGAGCATAAATTGTGTTGGGCTGCATTTGATATGCCATTTGATGTATCAAATACAGTTATAGAAGTATTTTATTCGCCGAAAAAAGCAAAATTTATAGATACGATTCAACAAGTAAGTACATCAGAAGATGGAAAAACACATACTGTGACATCAAAATTACCGAGTCAACAGGGTAAGTTTATAGAGCGATGTTGGACATTTGATAAAAATGATCCTTTAGGTAAATATAGTGTTGATATTCAAGTTAATGATATTATTTTTCCAACACAATATTTTGAAGTAACAAAATAGGTTATTTTTAGATTTAATTTCCTTTCGTTGTTATTTTATAAAAGAACTTCCTCTGTAAAAAGAGGAAGTAAGATAATAAAAGTAAAGCAGAATGGATTTATAACTTTGCGGATTAATGGAGTTGCTGTTTGATAAAATGAATATTCTTTAGAAAATACTCTTCGCTGAATAAATAATGAAACAACGCTTGAGGAGTGAATTTCAAAGAAGGATTAAGTTTAAAGAACATTTGGGCTAAATGATCATTATATTTAACCATTCTTAGCATATCGGCAATGTTTTGACTTAACTGGTATATTTCTAATATAGATAATGAAGTCGAATTATCAGCACGAGCGGTGAGTTTCTCAATATTTTCTGCAATCGCTTGGCTATCCATTAATAAATAACCTCTTTTCGCTTTACTTAAGCTACTAAACCACATTCCTTGCCTAACTGGCATTTTCGATAATAAATCAATTAGATCTTGCACATCGCCTGATTTTAATTCAAATTCGATTTCGCAGATTTCTTCTTGATTTTCACTGCTTGTAACCTTTCCTTGATCAAGTGCAATCTCAATGTTGGAATCTTGAAAAGCAATTAGCCAACTTTGTCGAGTAAAGTCTGTTGTAAAGACAGGTTGTAACTTATTTTGTAGGTGAATAATATGATTAAACGTAGGGGTATTCGGAAAAGAATATGTTTTAACGAGTTTTTTTAAATCAGGGTGTTTAGAGGTTAATTCTACATTGTATTCAGGACGAATATGTAAGCCACCAATAATATCGCCTTCCGTTTTTAAGGTTAGTTCGTACTTATTTTCATTCATAATATAAAAAGAGCGAACCCGTAATCCCATTTTATGAGCAGCAAAAAAGCGTTCTGCTGAATCATAATAGGTATTTTTTAATGGTTTTGTTTCTTTCTCTAGAAAATCGAACGAATGAATCCAATCTAAAAATATTGAAATATGTTCAGGAAATAACATTATTTTTAATTCAATTTCATTTTCCATTTTTATTCCTTACTAGGTTTTAGCCAGATATTCTGTTATATTTTACGCAAATTTTTAGCGGAATACAGTGTAATGTTGCAACAGCTTCAAGATAAACTACATCATTTGGTGCAGCGTGGTTTGGATAATCATCTACGCCTTGCGGTAACAGGTTTAAGTCGTAGTGGGAAAACCGCCTTTATCACGAGTATTGTCGATCAACTACTCTATATTAACCAGCAAAATAATCGCCACCTAAGCCTTTTTTCACCAGCTCGTAATGGGCAAATTATCTCAGTGGAACGAGTTGAGCAGCATAACCTCGCAGTGCCTCGGTTTGAGTATGACAAGAATAGACAAAGTTTTGAAGCTCAACCTCCCTATTGGCCACCTTCGACAACAGGCATTAGCGAAATACGTTTAGCCATTCGTTATCGACGCCGAGATAGCCTATTGCGACATTTAAAACAGACAGCCATACTCTATCTTGATATTTTTGACTACCCAGGGGAATGGTTATTAGATTTGCCAATGATGAACCAATCTTTCCAAGAATGGTCGCAGGCACAGCAGGGGATTCATCAAGGATTGCGAGCAAATTTAGCAGAAAATTGGCTAAAGCAGGTTAAAGCATTGGATTTAAGTGCCAAAGCCGATGAGAATCAGCTTGCAAAATTAAGCGAAGAATACACCGCTTATCTCTTTGAATGTAAAGCAGCAGGAATGCAATATATTCAACCTGCACGTTTTATTTTACCGTATACGGAGCGAGGGGCACCTGTATATCAATTTTTTCCGTTGTTGAATTTGACTGATGATGATTGGGAACATCTTGAAAATAGTCCCAAAGAGAGTGTTTTTCATACACTTGAAAAACGTTATCGTCACTACCAACAAAAAATTGTCAAACCTTTTTATCAAGACTATTTTTCACAATTTGATCGCCAAGTCATTCTCGCTGACTGCCTTACGCCGTTAAATCATAGCCAACAAGCATTTATCGAAATGAAAATCGCCCTCCAGCAATTATTTAGCCATTTTCATTATGGGAACCGTTCTTTATTTAGCCGATTATTTTCAGCAAATATCGATAAATTATTATTTGTCGCAACTAAGGCAGATCATATCACTAGCGATCAATTACCGAATTTAGAAAGCCTGATGCGTCAGTTGGTTCAAGAAGGTGGACGACATAATGCGTTCAATGGTATTGAAACCGCCTACCAAGCGATTGCCTCAGTAAGAGCAACTGATCCTGTTATCGCCAATCAAGATGGACAAAGTTTTAAAGCGATTCGAGGAATTCGTTCATCGGATAAAAAAAGCGTAACGCTTTACCCTGGGAGCGTTCCAAGTCGTCTACCTGACGCTCATTTTTGGCAACACAACCGCTTCGAATTTGACCAATTTGAGCCAAAGCGTATTGATTTCGAGCAACCAATACCGCATTTGAGGATAGATGCGGTACTGCAATTTTTGCTTGCTGATCATTTTGACTAGCTAAGCGACACTATCACGCAAGTTTTAAATAATGTGATTGTGGGTATATCACGCTGATTTCAATACGGACACCACGCTTGGCGTCCCTCTCAATCGCATTCAATTAATATCAAGCCAGTAGGGACACACTGCGTGTGTCCGTTTTAAACTGTTTCAATCCCTTTAAGAGCAGGGCTTATCTTTCGACTGGCATATGAACTCCATTAAAAACAAGCGAAGATTATAGCCAAAATTCTAGGCTATATTAAAAAATGCAAATTTGTAATAAGACCGTTTTTAAAAGTTATTTCTAATTTACTGGCCTTTGATGATTAAGAATGGATTATGGGCGATATCCTTGCAAAAATTTTGACAAAACTGGTCGCTGATTTTTTGCTTTCTTTCCAAATGGGTGGAATTCAAGTAGAATTGACAGATTAATTTTTTCTTTATTTTACAGGACAGTTTTTGCCCGTATGAAAATGCAGAATATTCGTAACTTTTCTATTATTGCTCATATCGATCACGGTAAATCGACGCTTTCTGACCGCCTAATCCAAATATGTGGAGGCTTGTCTGATCGTGAAATGGAAGCACAAGTATTAGATTCAATGGATCTTGAACGTGAGCGTGGTATCACGATTAAAGCTCAAAGCGTAACGCTTCATTATAAAGCACAAGATGGTGAAACGTATCAGCTTAATTTTATTGATACTCCTGGGCACGTTGATTTTTCTTATGAGGTTTCTCGATCTTTGGCGGCGTGTGAGGGAGCGTTATTGGTGGTTGATGCAGGTCAGGGAGTTGAAGCACAGACTTTAGCAAATTGCTACACTGCAATTGAGATGAATTTAGAAGTTGTGCCTATCCTTAATAAAATTGATTTGCCAGCTGCAGAGCCTGAACGTGTGGCGGAAGAAATTGAAGATATTGTCGGCATTGAGGCGATGGAGGCTGTTCGCTGTTCTGCAAAAACAGGGCTAGGGGTTGATTTGGTGCTTGAGGAAATTGTGAAATCCATTCCTGCACCAGAAGGCGATCCTGCTGCACCGTTGCAAGCGTTAATCATTGATTCTTGGTTTGATAATTATCTAGGCGTAGTGTCTCTTGTGAGAGTGAAAAATGGCACGCTGAAAAAAGGTGATAAGATTAAGGTGATGTCTACAGGGCAATCTTATAATGTGGATAGATTGGGTATTTTTACGCCGAAACAGGTGGATACGACAGAATTAAATTGTGGTGAAGTCGGTTGGGTGGTGTGTGCGATTAAAGATATTTTAGGGGCACCAGTCGGCGATACGCTAACCCATCATCACAATAGTGCAACGGAAGTGCTGCCTGGGTTTAAGAAAGTTAAGCCGCAGGTTTATGCTGGACTTTTCCCAATTAGTTCAGATGATTATGAGGCATTTCGTGATGCGTTAGGCAAATTAAGCCTGAATGATGCTTCCCTTTTCTATGAACCTGAAAATTCTACGGCTCTTGGTTTTGGTTTCCGTTGTGGTTTCTTAGGGTTGCTGCATATGGAGATTATTCAGGAGCGATTAGAGCGTGAATATGATCTTGATTTGATTACGACTGCACCAACGGTGGTTTATGAAGTTGAGATGACTAATGGCGAAGTGATTCATATTGATAGCCCATCAAAATTGCCGCCTATTAGCAACATTGCAGATATTCGTGAACCGATTTCAGAATGTAATATGCTCGTGCCACAGGAGTATTTGGGGAACGTTATTACTCTTTGCGTGGAGAAACGAGGTGTGCAGACGAATATGGTTTATCACGGCAATCAAGTGGCATTAACCTATGAAATTCCGATGGGCGAAGTGGTGTTGGATTTCTTCGATCGCCTAAAATCAACTTCACGGGGCTATGCCTCTTTAGATTATGGTTTTAAACGTTTCCAATCTGCGGATATGGTGCGAGTTGATATTATGATTAATGGTGAGCGAGTTGATGCATTGGCGTTAATTGTTCATCGTGCGAATGCACCATATCGTGGGCGTGAGTTAGTGGAAAAAATGAAAGAATTAATTCCTCGTCAGCAATTTGACATCGCAATTCAGGCGGCGATTGGTAATCATATTATTGCTCGTTCAACGGTTAAACAATTGCGTAAGAACGTGTTGGCGAAATGTTATGGAGGCGATGTAAGCCGTAAGAAAAAACTTCTCCAAAAGCAAAAAGAAGGTAAAAAGCGTATGAAGCAGTTGGGGAATGTAGATGTTCCGCAAGAGGCGTTTTTAGCGATTTTACACGTTGGAAAAGATTAAGGGATAAGGTTAGAAAAAATCTAATGTTTATCGAACATTTTGCAAAAAAACTAGTCAAATTGACCGTTTGTGTGCTGTTCATTAATTGATTTATTTACTGAACAGTACTATTTTGTGAATTTTCATTATCAATATTAAGGGGAAAAAATGGCGAATATTCTGCCTATTCTGTTTATTGGAGCGTTGTATGGCATTTGGAAATGGTTGGATAGTATGCAGCTACCCAATGCGATTTCAATCATATTAGTGGCATTAGTCGTGATTTGTGGTGGCTTTTGGTTGTTTTATAAATTTAATGAACCTCGTCGCCAAGCGGCAATTGTGCGAGAAGAACAGCGTTTAGGTAAAGTGTTAAGTGCCAAAGAAAAAGCGGTTATTCGACCTCGCTCTGTGATAGGTGATTTTTTAGCTTCGCTTTTTGGTGTACTCTTTTTTGTTACTTTATTTCGCTCATTTATATTTGAACCATTTCAAATTCCAAGTGGTTCGATGGAGCCGACTTTGCGTGTTGGCGATTTTTTAGCGGTTAATAAGTTTAGTTATGGTATTAAAGACCCTATTTTCCAAAATACGTTAATTGAGACAGGCAAGCCTCAGCGTGGTGATGTGGCGGTATTTAAAGCTCCACCCCAACCACATCTTGATTATATTAAACGAGTTGTTGGTGTTGGTGGGGATCGTGTGAAATTTGATATTCATAATCAACAATTAACCGTCATTCACGGCGATACAGGAAAAGAGGCGGTATTCCAATATGAAGGCAATACACCGAATCCGAATTTCTTTTATCGTGGTGAAATGCAACTTGAACGTAAGGAGATTGGCGATGTAACCCACCAAATTTTAAATCACCCTCAGCCATTTAATTATGAACCTTATTTATTTAAGCAAGAAGGATTACCAGTTGGAGAGTGGCTTGTACCAGATGGGCATTATTTTATGATGGGGGATAATCGTGATAATAGTGAAGATAGCCGTTTTTGGGGATTTGTGCCTGAAAAAAATATGGTTGGGAAAGCAAGTTTGGTTTGGTTAAGCCTAGATAAAGAGCCAAATGAATTTCCGAAAGGCTTACGGTTTGAGCGAATGTTTACTGAAATTCGATAATAAATAACGTATTTTTATTTTATTGCGAGTATTGGGATACGATGAGTATCCCATTTTAGAATTGTAATAAATTTGATGAGAAAGTTGCTAAAGTTAGCAAGGTTAGCGTCGTAGGTTTACAGGAAGTGATGCAATTAGAACGATTAGAAAAAAAACTGGGTTATCAATTTGCCAATAGAGATTATCTTGAGCAAGCCTTAACTCATCGAAGTGCCGCAGCGAGAAATAATGAACGTTTAGAGTTTTTAGGGGATTCAATTCTTAATTTTGCAATAGGCAAGTCATTATATGATAAATTTCCTAAGGCAAATGAAGGCGAGCTAAGTCGTATGCGTGCAACTTTGGTGAGAGAGAAAACCTTAGCACTTGTCGCTCGTGAGTTTGAACTTGGGGACTATTTAAAACTAGGTGCTGGGGAGCTAAAAAGTGGCGGGTTTCGCAGGGAATCTATATTGGCAGACTGTGTTGAGGCAATTATTGCAGCGGTATATTTAGATAGTGGTATAGATAAAGCAATCAGTTGCGTATCTTGTTGGTATAAAAATTTGTTGAATGAAACCAATCCAAGTGAAGCTCAAAAAGATCCAAAAACCCGTTTACAGGAATATTTACAGGCTCGTAAATTAGCTTTGCCAGAATATGAAGTGATCGATATTAAAGGCGAAGCTCATAATCAGATGTTTAAAGTACGCTGTAAAATTGAAAAGTTTGAGGACGTTGTGATTGGTGTTGGTACCAGTCGTCGTAAAGCTGAACAGAATGCTGCAGGACAAATTATCCAAAAATTAGCATTAAAAGATTAAAATGTTTAATATGAAAGTAGGGGACGTGATTGCGTCCCATTGATTTATTTGTTACTTATAAAGAGAAAAAAATGACAATACAAACAAGTGCGTCCTCATCGCAATTCACCTATTGCGGCTTTATTGCAATTGTTGGCAGACCGAATGTGGGCAAATCTACATTACTTAATAAAATTTTAGGGCAGAAAATTTCGATTACGTCCCGTAAAGCACAAACTACACGCCACCGCATTTTAGGGATTAAGACCGAGGGCGTATATCAGGAGATCTATGTGGATACCCCTGGGCTTCATATTGAAGAAAAACGAGCAATTAATCGTTTGATGAACCGTGCTGCCAGTAGTGCAATTGCTGATGTAGATATGGTTATTTTTGTGGTTGAAGGAACGAAGTGGACTGATGATGATGAAATGGTACTAAATAAATTGCGAGCCTCGAAAGCCCCTGTTGTGTTAGCAATCAATAAAGTCGATAACATTAAAGAAAAAGAAGAATTATTGCCTCATATTACATTTTTAAACGAGAAATTTCCTTTTAACGACATCATACCCATTTCCGCACAGCGTGGGCAAAATGTTGCTATTTTAGAAACGTTGGTCAGAAAATCGCTTAAAGAAGGCAAACATCATTATCCTGAAGATTATGTAACAGATCGTTCTCAGCGTTTTATGGCATCAGAAATTATTCGTGAAAAACTAATGCGGTTTATGGGTGAAGAATTGCCTTATTCTGTTACGGTAGAAATTGAGCAATTTAAATTAAATGAGCGTGGTACCTATGAAATTAATGGTTTGATTTTGGTTGAGCGAGATGGGCAGAAAAAAATGGTCATTGGCAACAAGGGACAAAAAATTAAAGTTATTGGGACAGAAGCCAGAGCGGATATGGAACGCTTATTTGATAACAAAGTACATCTAGAATTATGGGTGAAAGTAAAAGCTGGCTGGGCTGATGATGAACGAGCATTAAGAAGTTTAGGTTACATTGACGAATAAATCGCATTATTTTGGATCAAAATCAATGACGTTTTTGAGGTAAAAATGAAACAGTACAGCGAACCACTACAACGTGGATTTGTTTTGCATCGTCGAAATTATAGCGAAAGTAGCTTGCTGGTTGAATTTTTTACTGAAAAAAATGGGCGTATTACCTTGCTGGCAAAAGGGGCTCGTCGTCCACATTCGCCTTTAAAAGCAGTGTTACAGCCCTTTACGCCTTTATTGCTACGTTGGGCTGGTAAAGGAGAATTAAAAACACTGACTCGAGCTGAAGATGTTTCACTGACATTACCAATGAGCACTACGGCACTTTATAGTGGTTTTTATGTGAATGAAATACTGTCGAGAGTATTGGAAAATCATACGGCTTACCCTGAATTATTTGGATATTATTTGGATTGCGTTACGCATCTTGCTGCCAATCCATCAGAGCTTGAGCCAATACTTAGAACGTTTGAATTTCGAACATTGCAAGCACTCGGTTATGCGATTAATTTTGCACATTGTGCAGCGACAGGTGAGGTTGTTGATCCCCAAATGCGTTATCAGTTTTATGAGAATGAGGGATTTGTTGCCTCGCTTATGCAAAATAATCATAGTTTCTTGGGAAAAGATTTATTGGCTTTTTCACGTTTAGATTTTTCAGAAAAAGAAACACAACAAGCAGCAAAGCGTTTTATTCGCATTGCATTAAAACCCTATTTAGGTTCTGCACCATTAAAAAGCAGAGAGCTTTTCCAGCGGATTTTACCAAATCGTTTAAAAAGTGCTTAGCGATTAGCAATTAAGTTAAAAATAAGTCGTCAAGATAACCTACAAAGGTAAAAGTAAGCGGTCAGTATATTATTATTTTTTGCAATTTGTTTTAATTTAGGGGCTGTATTAGATCAGCCCTAAATTTCACACCATTTTCTCAACGTTTTAAGCTGTTCTTTTGGCGTCCCAAAGTTAAACCGAAATTCACATTCCTTCAAGAATAAAGGGAAATTTTTTCGGTCGATTCCATTATATTTTCGAAGTATTCGCTTAGCCTGACTCCAAAAATTTTCAATCCCATTGATATGATTTTGTTTCACTGCAAACAGTTCGGAATGATTGATTCTTTCGTGATGAAATTGGCTCACATCAAGTGCGTCATAACTCCGATAAGTATCCGTGTAAACCCAGCTGTCAAGCTTAATTTTCCTTGTAATAACAGGCATTAACGTCTCTGTTTTAGTGTTTTCCACTACAACAGTAAACACCTTTCCTTGCCGCTTTAACAAACCAAAAACCGCCACTTTTCCTGCAGCTCCTCGTCCTCGCTTTCCTTTGCGATGACCACCAAAATAACTTTCATCAAGCTCAATTTGACCATCAAATACTTCATCAGCTTCAAGAGCTAAATGGTAAGTAATGACTTCACGAAGTTTTCGGTAAAATAATGCATTGGAATTAGGGTTTATCCCCAAAATATCAGCTGCAGAACGAGCCGTTACTTCTAACACAAAAAATTCAAGGAGCTTTTTCTGTATAGATTTCTTTAATTTACAATGAGTTATCTTCATTTTCATAGACTAGCATACTTGCTAATCTAATACAGCCCCTTAATTTATTTTTTGTATCTTAACATTTATAGCCATTTCCTCCTTTGCTTTCTTTTGTCCTTTCTGCTTATGGGGGGCTGTGGAAGGGAATTTTTGACTATTTTTCCTTTAGTCCTTTTCTAATCATTTCCTCAAAAAATGCATAATCTACTAAAAAAGCGTCGTGTCCAAAATCAGAATGAAATTCATAAAAGTTCACGGATACACCTGCATTTTCTAATTTCTGTTTTGTTTTATGGACATCAATTTGCTTGAATAGTTGATCACTGGTAACACCAACCAATGTATAGCGAGCTTTAATGCGTTTTAGTGCTTCCTGTTCGTTCACATAGCCGAGAGCAGGATCATACAAATCCATAGCCCTGAGTAAACGTAGGTAGCTATTAGCATCAAAGCGGTCTAGAAATTTTTTACCTTGATAGCTTAAGTAAGATTCCACCTGAAATAGATCACCCCAAATATCGCCCTGCTGCTTAGTTTCCCGCCCAAAGGCTTTTGCAAGCTGTAGATCTGTGCGATAGGTGAGCATACCGAGCATTCTGGCAATTGTTAGCCCTTTGTTTGGTGGTGTGCTGTCATAATAATTGCCATTATTAAAATGCGGATCATTTATAATCGCTTGTCGCATAATGTGATTGAATCCAATAACTTCAGCACTAAGTGTTAATGAGGAACAAAGATTGATGATATTATCAACGAAATCAGGGTAGCTAATTGCCCATTGAGTTGCCTGCATTCCACCAAAAGACCCACCAACCACAGCGTGCAATTTTGGGATACCAAGCTGAGCAATTAAGGCTTTTTGAACCTGAACAATATCTTGTATACTGATAATTGGAAATTCGCTGCCATAAGGTTTGTTAGTGTGAGGATTGATTGACATTGGACCTGTTGTCCCTTTACACCCACCGAGCACATTTGAGCAGATGAGAAAATATTTGTCTGTGTCAAATGCCAATCCACTACCAATAAAATCTTGCCACCAACCTTTGTTTGCTGAATTGGCAAAATAAGGTTCAGCATCGCCCGTTAAGGCATGGCAGAGTAGAATTGCATTACTTCTATTTTGGTTCAATTTACCATAAGTTTGATAGGCAACATCAATAGCGGATAATGAACCACCGAATAACAGTTCAAGTGGTTGTTGTTCAAAAAGCCGAATTTGCTGTGCCATTCTTACCTCAACTTTGCAAAAATTTGCCCTAATATCACCGCTTTTACACGGTGTGGGAAGGATATTTGATTATAAAATTGCAGCGTAAATTAGCAGAGCAAGCGAATTTGTCAAGAAGTTTTAGCCGTCTAAACGTCTAGATTTTTAAATGGCTAAATGCAGCCTTTTTTAAGCTTGCAATTTTCATTCACTTCGTTATTCTAGCACCTTTTATCCTATTGCTTTACTCATTTAGAAGGATTACCTATGCAATCTCATCAGCCTATTAAAGGGGCGATTGCTATCGTCATTGCAGGTATTTTATTTGCCTGCATTAATACCTTAATCCCTAAACTGACCTCTGTATCCCCTATTGATGCTGGAGTTGTTGCGTTAATGCAATATTTATTTGCGTTTATTTTCTTGATGCCAAGTATGGGGACAATGGGATTTTTCCAATCACTGAAAACCAAGCATTTGGGGTGGCATTGTTTTCGTGTTTTCTTGTCTGCTATTGGTATTCAATGTTGGACGGTTGCACTGGCACACCCAATTCCAATTTGGCAAGGGATTGCACTATTAATGACTTCGCCATTGTTTGTAACACTCGGATCAGGTTTATTATTGAAGGAAAAAGTTGATATAACTCGCTGGCTTGCAACAGGTTTAGGTTTTGTGGGAGCGATGATTATTTTAGAGCCGTGGTCTGAAAACTTTGACTGGATTGTGTTATTACCTGTGGCGGCTGCATTTTTTTGGGCGTGCTATTCGTTAATGGTTAAAAAGTTATCAAGCGAGGATTCACCGACGACAATGGTCGCTTACTTGTTTATTCTGATTACTCCCTTCAATTTATTGATTGCTTTAACTAATTTAAGTCCTCAAGGGTTTAGCTTGCCTTCTTTTAGTGATGTAGGCTTTTTAATTTTGTTGGGATTTTTTACTGCGTTAGCTCAATTGGCAGTCGCAAAAGCGTATAGCTATGCAGATGCATCTTATATTCAACCGTTTGATTTTATTAAATTACCATTAAATGTGTTAGCAGGTTGGCTGGTATTTAATTGGGTTCCACCAGGTAAATTATGGTTAGGTGCAGCCATTATTATTGCCGCAATACTTTACATTACACATTCAGAAACAAAGCAAGCTAAACAATGAAATACCAAGCTGCCAAAAAAATTTTGAAAAAAAGCCTAAAATATAGTGTACTTTTCCTCATAGGTTTGTTTGGCTGTATGTGTGTTATTGATCTTGGAACAAGCTATTTGGTTAGAGATAAGGTTTACACTGACATCAACACGCTTCCTAAACGTCAATATGTGATAGTCTTAGGTACTGCTAAATATTACCCTTCAGGATCAATGAATTTATATTATAAATATCGTCTTAATGCGGCACAGTTAGTTTTTACTCACAGTAAAGCAGATTATTTTCTAATGAGTGGCGATAATAAGACAGCTTATTATAATGAGCCTAGAGTAATGGGTCGAGATTTACGTGCAAAAGGCGTTCCTGAAAAATTTATCTTAAAAGATTATGCAGGATATAGTACTTTAGATTCCATTATGCGAGCAGATAAAGTGTTTAATCTTCCTCCATTTACCATTATTTCTCAGCGTTTTCACTGTGAGAGAGCGTTGCTTATTGCAAAATTTCACGACATTGACGCTATCTGTTTTGTGGCTACATATCCAGAAAAACATTACCAAGTGAGATTACGTGAATTCATAGCAAGGAGTATGATGGTATTGAGATTAATTACAGGGACGGAGCCTAGTACATTGCTCAATGTAGAAAAGAAATAAGAGAATAGGATAAGCAAGATATTAGCAGGACACCACTACGTTGGTGCCCTGATTGTTTAGATTGGGTGAAATCAGTGATTTCTTTTTCTGAAAATAAAGATTAAAAGAGTTAATGTTATAGCTGTTGCTGAGAAACCAAACAGTGCAGATTGTGTAAAGCCCAAGACAAGGTAGCCTATTGCTGAAGCTGCAGCAACGGTGATTGCATAGGGTAGCTGAGAAGTAACGTGATCCATATGATTACACTGTGCTCCTGTCGAAGATAAAATGGTAGTATCTGAGATAGGAGAGCAATGATCGCCACAAACGGCACCTGCCATCACAGCGGATAGACAGGGTAATAGTAATGCAGGATCGGCATTGGCAGCCATTACTGCTGCGATGGGTAGCATAATACCAAATGTTCCCCAGCTTGTACCTGTTGAGAATGCCATTCCAGCCCCTAAAATAAAGAGAATAACAGGCAAGAAAGCAGGATTGATGCTGTCTGCAACTAATGTTGAGAGATATTTTCCCGTTTGCATATCACTGACAATTGCATTGATTGTCCAAGCAAAGAATAAAATTGTGATTGCACCGAGCATTGATTTAGCCCCAATAGTATAGGATTGAAAGTAGCTTCTTACGTCAATTAATCGACTGACTAGGATACAAATGGTGGCAACAACTAATGCACTGATACCACCTACAACAAGTGAAATACCAACAGTTGTATTTTCAAATGCCCCTAGTACGCTAAATGGTTTTCCATCAGCATTTAATGCTTGATAGCCCGTATACATCATCATTGCAATGGTCGCAACAATCAAAGTAACGATTGGCAAAATAAGATTACGCACACTACCAGTAGAATGATCACTGTTTTGTTCGGTGGTTTCTTGAATTGATGACTTCGATGCTTGCTGTTCAAATGCTACCATTGAGCCTAAATCAAATGAAAAATAAGCGACGATGAACACCATCATTATTGAGAAGATTGCATAGAAGTTCATTGCACTCATCTCAATAAATGCACCAAGTGGTGAATAATGGGTAATCCCATAAGTGGCTAGTAATCCTGCGATAAGCGTGATAATGTAGGCCCCCCAGCTGGAGATTGGCATTAATACGCACATTGGTGCAGCAGTTGAGTCAAGAATATAAGCTAGTTTTGCTCGAGAGACTTTAAATCTATCGGTAACAGGACGAGCAATTGCACCTACTGCAAGGCTATGAAAATAGTCATCAATAAAGGTAAAGAAAACTAAACCTGCTGCCATTAATTTGGCTCCTCTCCTTCCTTTAATATGTTGTTGCGCCCAATTTGCAAATGCTTGATTGCTACCAGAAACACTTAGTAGGGCAGTAAGAATACCAAGTAAAACTAAGAATAGAATAATATTAACATTATTGGCATTTATACCTTCCTCATTATAAATTAATGAAAGTACATTATTTTTTAAATGGGTGAAACTATTAACAATCTCTCCATTATTAATCATTAATGCACCGACAATAATGCCAACACTTAATGAAAAGATAACACGACGTGTAGAAATTGCGAGTAGTAGAGCAAGTAATGCGGGTAATAGCGACCACGCTGAATTTGAATAGTCTATAAGACTCATAAAACCTCTTAGATTGTTTTAGTTTAAAAAAATGTCAAACAAAGAAAGAGTGATACTGAATTAATTTACATTATGAATTCATTTACATTAATGCAAATTAACGAAAGGTAATAAAAAAGAAATGGTTTAAACCTAACAGTAGCACTCCATAGCATTTGCTATGACAGTGCCGCTCCTTTCGGAAGCGACCCCAACCAATTAAGATGACGCTTAACTGATTTCGGCAAATACACCTTTCTTCTTACGTCCTCGTTTTCCACTCAGCAAGAGTACTTATTGTATCTGCACCTCTACAAGTTGTAGGATTACGATAGGTTACATTAAGAAATTGATTTTGCCAAGAGTGAAGAACGAAAGTTTATTGATTAAGATGATAAGAATAAAAGGAGATTAATAAAAATAAAAACAATTTATTTCTGTCGCTTACTTAGAAATGGTTTACCTTGAAAAAATATTAAGGTAACATTCAGTCAATCTTTATTTATCTAAGGACACATATTTTTAATTATAGGAGAAATAATAATGTCTGAAGTATTAAGAACCCTCTCTAATATTCGCAGCTTACGAGTGATTGCTCGTGAATCAACGCTTGAGCAAATGGAAGAGCTACTCAATAAAATTACTGCAGTGGTAGAGGAAAAGCGTGAGGCTGCTAAAATACAAGAAGCAGAGAATTTAAGACGTCTTGAAAGCTTAAAGAAATTTAAAGCATTACTTGATGAAGATGGTATTTCTTTAGAAGAGTTAGCAAGTTTGTTTAGTGGCTCTGCTAAAGGGGAAGGC
This sequence comes from Nicoletella semolina, assembly GCF_004345745.1. Classification (GTDB taxonomy): domain Bacteria; phylum Pseudomonadota; class Gammaproteobacteria; order Enterobacterales; family Pasteurellaceae; genus Nicoletella; species Nicoletella semolina. The sequence goes on from NZ_SLXJ01000005.1 coordinate 45,652, forward strand.
AAAAAACGTGATAATCGCCAAGTGAATCCTGCAAGATATAAATATGTTAATGATAAAGGACAATATAAAACGTGGACTGGTCAGGGAAGAATGCCACTTACGATTCAGCGTGCTTTAGATGAAGGGAAATCGTTGGCAGAATTTGAAATTTAATTTTTCTATTCTATTCTCCATATTGTGAAGAGAATCTGTTTTTGATAGATTCTCTTTTTGTATTTTGAACGCAAGGATTACTCAATGATTGAAAATAAGATTTTATTAACAGAATGTCCAGATGATAAAGGACTTGTCGCAAAAATTACGAATATTTGTTATAAACACCAATTGAATATTATTCAAAATAATGAGTTTGTAGACAGTGATACACGTCGATTCTTTATGCGAACTGAGCTACAAGGTATATTTAATGATCAGACCTTACTTGCGGATTTGGCATTTACTTTGCCAAGTGGCTCAAACTATAGATTAGTGCCTCATAAACGTAAGCGTATTGTGATTTTGGTTACAAAGGAAGCCCATTGCTTAGGGGATATTTTAATGAAAACTTATTATGGTGGTCTTGATGTTGAAATTGCAGCCGTCATTGGTAATCACGATAAATTAAGAAACTTAACTGAACGCTTTGATATTCCTTTTCATTTAGTCAGTCACGAGGGATTAACTCGTGTAGAACACGATAAATTATTAAGTGAAAAAATTGATGAATATGCACCAGATTATATTGTATTAGCAAAATATATGCGAGTGTTAAATCCAGCCTTTGTTGAGCGTTATCCAAACCGTGTAATTAATATACATCATTCATTTTTACCTGCTTTCATTGGTGCAAAACCTTATCAACAGGCTTATGAAAGAGGGGTGAAAATTATTGGGGCAACCGCGCATTTTATTAATAATGAGTTAGATCAGGGGCCAATTATTGTTCAGAATGTCATTAATGTTGATCATACTTATACTGCTGATCTAATGATGAAAGCTGGGCGCGATGTTGAAAAAACAGTATTAAGCCGAGCATTAGAATGGGTATTTGCAGAACGTGTTTTTGTTTATCAAAATAAAACTATTGTGATGTAATAAGGTCAGTGGCAATGTGATATTGCAAAAATAGTCTTGAAATAGACCGCTTGCTTATTTTGAGGTATAGAAATGAAACAGGTTGAAATTTTCACTGATGGATCTTGTCTTGGTAATCCAGGGAAGGGAGGGATTGGAATTTTGTTACGTTACAAAGGACAAGAAAAAACCTTAAGCCAAGGTTATCGTTTGACGACCAACAATCGAATGGAGCTACAAGCAGTCATTACCGCTCTCTCGCAATTGAAAGAGCCTTGTCAGGTAAAGCTTTACAGTGATAGCCAGTATATGAAAAAAGGGATTGGGCAGTGGATTTTTAACTGGAAAAAAAATAATTGGCAGACGAGTAATAAAAAGCCTGTTAAAAATAAAGACTTATGGCTCGCACTGGATAAGGTCATTTCTTCACATCAACTTGAGTGGTGTTGGGTGAAGGGACATTCGGGACATCGTGAAAATGAGATTTGTGATGAATTGGCTCGTTGTGCTGCTGAAAATCCATCATTGGAAGATATTGGCTATCAATTAGAGGGTTAAACCCTCTATTTTTTTATCTAAAAAATCAATTTCGTGATGTAGATCACAAATCTTAATTATCGTTTTATCAATTCATTGACACATACTAAGTTAGTGATATGATGTTTTTAATCCATTTTTGATTTTAATTTTGATAAAAACACTTCAAAATTAAGATTGAAAACAGAGATTGTTCAGAAATGCTTTTCTGAGCTTAAATCGTTTGAAACACAACACTGTTAAAGGAGTCTGTTATGGCTAATCATTTTGAACTTAATGAATCACGCCGTGGTTTTATGAAATTAATGGCAGGTGTGAGTGCAGGTTTTGCATTCAGCGGTGCGTTAGGAACGTTTTCTTCCGAAGCATTAGCTGCACCAGTTGCTGGTAGCTCAATTGAAGCAGGGATTGCTTACCCAATTTCAACGGGATTTGATCCGCTTACTTCAAGTGGTGCTTCTTCACTTGCTTCGAATTTACATATTTTTGAAGGGCTAGTTGAGCTACACCCAGCAACTCGTGAAATGTATTTAGCATTGGCAGAAAAAGAGCCAGAGCAAATTGACGATGTTACTTGGCGTGTGGCATTGCGTGATGGAGCCGTTTTCCACCACGGTAAGCCTGTAACGACTGAAGATGTTGTTTACTCTTTTGAACGAGTGTTAGATCCAGAAAAAGCGTCTCTATTTGCTCAATTTATTCCATTTATTGATTCTGTGAAAGCAGTAGATGACAAAGTAGTTGAGTTCAAACTGAAATACCCATTTGCGTTATTCAAACAACGTTTAAGCATTGTAAAAATTGTACCGAAAGCGTTAATTGAAGAGAAAGGTCAGCAATCATTTGATGCAAACCCTGTGGGAACAGGTCCATATAAATTCGTTTCTGCGGTAAAAGATGACCGTATCGTTTTTGAAGCCAATAAAGCCTATAACGGTAAATATCCTGCTAAAGTTGAAAAAATGACGTGGTTCTTGCTTTCTGATGATGCTGCTCGTGTAACGGCTCAAGAATCAGGGCGTGTACAAGCAATTGAAAATGTACCTTATCTTGATGCAGAAAGATTAAAACGTCGCAATACTGTAGGTTCTGTACAATCTTTCGTACAATTATTCTTAATGTTTAACTGTGAAAAAGCACCGTTTAATAATCCAAAAGTACGCCAAGCATTCCACTATGCGTTAGATAAGCAGAAATTAATTGATGTGGTGTTCTTTGGTAACGCAGAAGCAGCAACTTCTTATGTACAAAAAACGCACGCAGACTATATGGAAGCAGGTACACAATATAATTTTGATAAAGCGAAAGCTGAAGCCCTGCTTAAAGAAGCTGGCGTGAAAGAGCTGAAATTTGAATTACTTGCAACGGATCACCAATGGGTGAAAGAGTGTGCTCCACTTATTCTTGAGTCGTGGAATGCATTATCAGGTGTGAGTGTGAGTCTTAAACATTTACAATCTGGTGCATTATACGGCGGACACGTTGATAAGGGTGCGTTTGAGGTGGTTATCGCCCCAGGTGATCCATCAGTATTTGGTAACGATTTAGATCTCTTATTAAGCTGGTGGCATCGTGGTGATGTATGGCCGAAAAATCGCTATCGCTGGTCAAATACACCAGAGTATAAACGTGTTCAAGAGCTTTTAGATATTGCAATCAAAGCAAAAGTACACGATGAAGCGAGAAAAGCGTGGAAAGAAATTTTTGATATTATTTCTGAACACGTTCCACTTTATCCGATTTTGCACCGTAAATTACTTGCATCTTGGAATGAAAAAGAATTAACTGGTTTCCAACCATTACCAACAACAGGATTATCTTTCCTTGGCGTTGGACGCAAATAATTATTAAGTCTACTCAGGAGGCTGAAAAGCCTCTTGTTTTGTTTCTTGTTGAAATTTAAGCGAATTTTGTAAATATTTTACTTAAATTAACCGCTTCTAATTCTTATTCAAATTTTATAGTCGGAGAATAAAATGGATATCATACTTCGTCTGCTTTTACGCCGTTTAATGGCATTGCCAATAATGCTACTAGGTGTAACTGCATTGGTTTTTATTGTGATGCAATTTACACCAGGCGATCCTGCTACAGTTGCTTTGGGAGAAAGTGCAAGTGAAGCAGCAAAAGAGCTTTATCGCCAAGAACGAGGTTTAAACGACCCTCTAGTTGTACAATATGTTCGCTTTATTGGTAATTTATTAGTGTTTGATTTTGGCGTAACGTCTCCGCCAGCCCAACCTATTTTAGATATGATTGCAAAAGCATTTCCATTGACATTACAATTGACCTTTATCGGAATCGTTTTTGCAGCGGTGGTTTCTTTTTCTTTGGGGGTTACTGCGGCACTTTACCGTGATCGTTGGGTTGACCAGGTTATTCGCTTTATCTCGGTTGCAGCGGTTGCAACACCTTCTTTCTGGTTGGGTATCTTACTTATTCAATATTTTTCATTGGAATTAGATTGGCTGCCATCGGGGGGCTTTATTCCGTTTAGTGAAGATCCTTCTGAATATTTTCGTTCAATGATTTTACCATCACTGGCATTGGCAGTACCCGTTTGTGCTTCTTTGATTCGTGTTGTGCGTACTACAATGGTAGAAGAAATGGATAAAGATTATGTGCGTACAGCGATTGGTAATGGGGTGCCTTATTCAACGGTTATTCGCCATAACGTATTGCGTAATGCGTTAATCACGCCTGTTACGGTATTAGGATTGCGTGTCGGTTATTTGCTAGGCGGAGCGGTCGTTATTGAACAAATTTTTGATTTACCTGGAATGGGTAAGCTTATCTTCAATGGGATTGTTAACCACGACTTAAATCTCGTACAAGGCGTAGTCATCACGATTGCATTCACCTTTGTTTTAGTGAATATTATTGTTGATATTCTGTATGTTCTAATCAATCCAAAAATTCGGAGTCTGTAATGTTTCGCCAAGGATTAGCTCAACGACTTGCTTCAGGCGGTGCAAGATTTAGAGCATTACCAATGAGTTCTAAAATCGCCTTAATTTTTCTACTGTTTATTGCAACAATTGCGATATTTGCACCTTGGATAGCTACTTATGATCCTCTGCAAACTATCCGACCAGTACAAGCACCGAGTAATGAATTTTTATTTGGTACGGATCGTCTAGGGCGTGATATTTTTTCTCGTATTATATGGGGAGCAAGGACATCAATATTTATTGGGCTTGGTGCAGTAGGGCTTGCAATTGTGCTTGGTAGCATCATTGGAGCAACAGCAGCGACAGCACAACGTCTCGGTAATGAAGTGATTATGCGTCTAATGGACATCTTAATGGCGTTCCCTGCAATTGCACTTGCTGCTGTGTTACTTGCAACCTTTGGTAATACAGTCTTTGTTATCGTCTTGACTATTGCGATTGTTTATACCCCTCAATTAGCTCGTGTGGTGCGTGCAAATGTTGTTTCTCAGTGGGAAGAAGATTATGTTCGAGCAGAGCGAGTTATTGGTGGAAGTCGCACTTATATCTTATTAAAACACGTTGTGCGTAATACTGCAGCCCCTGTGCTTGTTTTTGCGACAGTTATGGTGGCTGATGCGATCGTATTTGAAGCCTCGCTTTCTTTCCTTGGTGCAGGCGTACCACCACCATTCCCATCTTGGGGGAATATTTTGTCCGAAGGACGAAATCTAGTATTAGGTGGATTTTGGTGGGCAACAACTTTCGCAGGGATTTGTATTTTATTGACGGTATTGGCATTAAATATTTTGGCAGAAGGTTTAACTGATGCATTAGTAAACCCAAAACTAAAACGCAATCCGACAGCAGCAAAAGAAGATGTCTCAAAACCACTTTCAACTGATGTTCAAGAAGCGATGGCAGAAAGTTTGGCCCTGAAACGTTACCTGTTAAAACTAAATGAAAAGGAGTCTAGCCGTACAGACCGTATGCAGCTTAACTCGGAAACAAAAGCTATTTTACAGGTAAAAAACCTCTCTATCCGTTTTCCAAATCGCTATGGAGAGACTCCATTGGTAGATAATATTAGTTTTACTGTACACGAAGGCGAGACAATGGGCTTGGTTGGGGAGTCTGGGTGTGGTAAATCTATTTCAGCATTCTCAATTATGGGATTATTGCCTAAAACAGCAAAAATCACAGGTGAAATTCTATTTACCGACAGAGCCGGTAACCAGTATGATTTATTAAAAACAGATAGATTAAATGAATTGCGTGGACACGAAATTTCAATGATTTATCAAGATGCGTTAAGTGCATTAAATCCATCAATGCGAATTAAAGACCAAATGGCTCAATTAATTAGTCGAGGTGGAAAACAGAGTGCGGAGACATTACTTGAATGGGTAAAACTTGATCCATCAAAAACATTAAACCGTTACCCTCACGAATTATCTGGTGGACAGCGTCAGCGTGTATTAATCGCAATGGCTTTAGCAAGAGAGCCGAAGTTATTAATTGCTGATGAACCAACGACAGCATTAGACGTAACAGTTCAAGCTGAAGTGATTAATCTACTGAATGAATTGCGTGAAAAACTTGGGTTCGCAATGGTCTTTGTTAGCCACGATTTAGCATTGGTTGCTCAAATCGCTCACCATATTACCGTAATGTATGCAGGGCAAGTTGTGGAAGCAGCTCCAACAAGTCCGTTATTAATGAATCCAACACACGAATATACCCGTGGACTACTCGGCTCAGTGCTTTCGACAGAATGCCGAGCAAAACGCCTATATCAAATTCCAGGTAGCGTACCTTCACCATTTGATTTTGCTAAAGGCGACCGTTTTGCAAGTCGTTCATTACGACCAGATGCTGATGCAAGTAAGCGTTTAAAACTAGTACCAGTAGGCGACCACCCTAACCATCTTTGGGCTTCACATTTGGAGAAATAAACAATGAGTATGAAACCTTTAAAAGAACAGCCAATTATTGAATTGGAAGATATTGTTGTACAATTTCCCTCTCGTGATGGTTCAATTTTTAATCCGAAAAAATTTACTGCGGTGGGCGGAGTAAGTTTAACCGTGAGTGCAGGCGAAACGGTTGGCTTGGTTGGACAGTCAGGTTGCGGTAAATCAACCCTAGCAAATGTCATTATTGGGTTACAACAGCCGACATCAGGTTTAGTGAAATTCAATGGCTTACAGATGAAATATGGCAGTACAGAAGCTCGTAAGCAGTTTGGTCGCCAAGTTTCCGTGATTTTCCAAGATCCTTCTACGGCGTTAAACCCAAGAATGCGAGTGTTGGATATTTTAAAAGATCCAATGGATATCCATAATGTGCTTGAACCACACGAGAGAGAGAAACGAGTGTATGAATTACTGTCCCGAGTAGGATTACCTCGTTCCGCTGCACTGGTTGAACCGAGTCGTTTATCTGGTGGTCAGAAACAGCGTGTGGCCATTGCACGAGCATTAGCATTGAGTCCAAAACTTATTGTGGCTGATGAACCAACCTCTGCACTTGATGTGTCTGTGCGAGCACAAGTTCTTAATTTATTAGCCGATTTAAAGAAAGAACTCAACCTTGCAATGGTATTTATTTCCCACGACTTACAAACGGTACGTCAAGTCTCTGACCGCATCGTAGTAATGAATGGTGGTTTAATTGTTGAGCAAGGCGATGCTGCTGAGGTATTCGATAATCCAACGAAGGAATACACCAAGACCCTACTCAGTGCCGCACCATCATTGCTTTAATTGTTATCAACAAAAAAGACCCGTTTTACGGGTCTTTTTTGTTTGCAAAATATTGAGAAAAATTAACCGCTTATCTGAATAAAACATAAAAATGAGAAGTACTTAATATCTTAGACCATTTTCGCTAAAATGGTTAGTAACTATTTTAGTTTTCTAACTTAATTAAGTTGGCACATAGGGAAATTTTTAGACTAAAAAGAGATATGATTACTTATATTCAAAAATTGAGGTATTGAGGTATTGAGGTATAAAAAATTGCACTTCAATTAATTAGAAATTGAAGTGCAAATCAGGGTTATGTAATTAAATTAATTACCAGCTTACACGCACACCAGCACCGATGTTTCTAGCAATTTTCTTATCTTGTTGACCTGTTTTTTCTCTTGATAGAGATCCCTCAACAAAGGTAAAGACATTTTTATGTAATTTGTAGCTTGATCCAACTGCCACACCGTGGGTTTTAGTTTTGTCTAAGCTACCTTTTTCTGTCTTACGAGAGTAATCATAATCAGCATATACACTAACTTTATCAGTTACTGCTAATTTCACGCTTGGAGTAAGGAAAACAAGAGTTTCTTTACTGTTACCATTTTTACCAACTACCACTTGTGTACCAGTATTAAATGCTAATGTTAACTTATCAATCTCTTTTGCTAAACCAACTTGGAAGCCTTCTTTGTAATATTTTTTACCTGTTACATATGCCTTTTCAACACCATCTTCCTTTTCTTTAAATTGACCAGTTTTGAAGTTGTCTCTGCTATAACCTGCCGCAACGGTGAAACCGTCAAACTCATAACTTCCACCAAGTGCATAACCATTTTGAACTTTACCTACAGTAACTTCATTTTTAGTACGGTCAGCTGCAAAACTATAGCTTGCACCTAATTTTAAGCCTTCAACACCTTTATATTCATAGCGTAAAACTGATGCACCTGATGTGGTTAATGCACTTGAATCAACGCCAAAAGCATTAGCAAAACTTGCCTGTCCTACACCATCAGCGGCAGTAACTTGATTACCAAAAGTTACTTGACCTAACTCTTTCTTGCCCAATCCTACGTAGGCACGATGTGCTTTAACGCCACCAAAGCCGTGTGCATCATTTGCAGCGTTATTTAAACGTAATTCTGCACGAGCCAATGCGTAAAGACCATTATCTAATTTTTGATTAACGCTAACACCAACACGCGAACCATCATTTTTTAAGGTTGAATGCTTGTCTGTTGTTTTTCTACCTTCAGTTTCAGAAGATTTTGATAAAAGTAAACGTACTGAACCGTCGAATTTAACCTCAGTACCATCTTTTTCATAAAGCGTTACTGCTGAAGCTGAAGCTGCGAATGCTGTTACTGCTAGTGCAACAAGTGTTTTTTTCATAATACTCACCTTAAGTTATTGTAGTTAAATTAAAAATCACCTTCGTTAAGGTATAAAGGCAATTCTCCAATTTCCAACACTATCTTTACATAAAGATACAATAATGCTGACTGCGTGCCAATACTGTCAGAATTGTTATTTTATGTCAAGTAAGAAGGTTAAATATTATTTTTGCTTAAAATCAATCACTTATTACAGTGATATGATTTTTATTGATATTTAGCAATAAATAAAAGATGAGTAAAATATCAACATTTTATGTTTAGATTATTGAAAAATAAGCATTTATTTGATTAATGCTAAATGGAGTTGATAGCAATGTAAATTTACATTGATTTTGTGATCTACTTCACAAATTTACAAATTTATTCTATTTTTTATCTGTTTTTTGAACCTAAACAGATTTTGATAATCCCAGTTTAACTTACTATAATAAAAACCCTGTTAAGTTAATCCAATTATGTTATTTTTACAGCAGATTGAACAACAACTAGCCACATTACTTAATAAAAAAAATGAAGTTATTGCATTGCAATCGCCCTATTTTAAACAAAGAAGTGCAACGGTAGAGCAATTTGTTGCAGAGATTCGCCAAACTGCAAAAAAACTATCTACTCAGCAGCATACCGAATATGCACAAATTTATGCAACCAAATTATTATGCCAATTTTCAACACTACAAAATGCACTTAGTCATTTGGCAGTAGAAGCAAAGTTGCCAAATTCATTTCGAACCTCGTTTAGTTTCTCCAAAAATATTCACACATTACCACCTGCAAAGCGACTATGGGAATACCGTAAAGCATTGCGAGCATTGAATGAAAAATTAAGCTGGTTAGTTGAACAGCATTATAGAGCAACAGAGCCAGTACAAAAAGCACGTTACCTGCAAGAAATTACTGAAACTGAATACCGAAAACAGAAATGTTTGGTAGCAATTGAGGAATTGGGCGGCTGATCTTTAAACTGGTGATAGCTATCAATTTTTTGCTTTATAGAAATTTGAATGTAGCTTAATAGCAATAGCTTCTTAAGCTTTTGTTATTTTTACTTTAAACTGACACATATTTTATTGTTTTTGGGGCTTTTATGGCGGAATCTAGTAAATTATCTAAAGATAAACAAGTTAAGCAAATTAATGTGTCTCCCCACTCCATTGAGGCTGAGCAAGCGGTATTGGGGGGCATTATGCTTAATAATGAACATTGGGATAATGTTGCAGAGCGTGTGCAGGCAGGGGATTTTTATAATTATGCACATCGCCTTATTTTTGAGCAAATGGTTGAGTTGGCTCGAGTTAATCAGCCGATTGATATTATTACGCTTGATCAGGTTCTAAAAAATAAGGGGGTTTTGGAGGACGTCGGGGGTTTTGCTTATTTGGCAGAGCTTTCGAAAAATACGCCAAGTGCAGCAAACATTTTAGCTTATGCAGATATTGTCAGTGAGCGTGCTATTCGGCGAGAGTTGATTTCTGCAGGGAATAAAATTGCCGAAATTAGTTATCACCCAAAGGGTATGTCGGTTAAAGATGTACTTGATGAGGCGGAACGTTCGGTATTTCATATTGCTGAAAAACGCACATCAAGCGATCAAGGACCGAAAAAAATTGATGATATTTTGATGGAAACCCTCAATCGTATTGAGATTTTATCTCGCTCTAAAAATAATGGCGGAGTTACAGGCGTTTCAACAGGTTTCTTAGATTTAGATCGAAAAACAGCAGGATTGCAACCTTCTGATTTGATTATTGTTGCTGCTCGTCCTTCAATGGGAAAAACAACTTTTGCAATGAATTTGTGTGAAAATGCGTCTCTGCTGAATATTGAAGAGATTGATGAGCAGGGCAATGTAGTGAAAAAGCCCAATAAACCTGTTTTGATCTTTAGTTTAGAAATGCCAGCGGATCAAATTATGATGCGTATGTTGGCTTCTCTTTCTCGGGTTGAGCAGACTAAAATTCGTACAGGTCAGGTACACGATGACGAGGACTGGTCAAAAATGTCGAGTACAATGGCGATTTTACAAGAGCGAAAGAATATTTATATTGATGATAGTTCAGGTTTAACGCCCACAGAATTACGTTCTCGAGCTCGTCGTGTTTATCGTGATAATGGTGGCTTAAGTTTGATTATGGTCGATTATTTGCAGTTAATGCGAGCCCCAGGGTTCTCAGAAAATCGTAATTTAGAGATTGCTGAAATTTCTCGTTCACTTAAAGCGTTAGCAAAAGAATTGCAAGTGCCTGTGGTTGCATTATCACAATTAAATCGTAGTTTAGAGCAGCGAGCGGATAAACGTCCAGTGAACTCGGATTTGCGTGAGTCAGGCTCTATTGAGCAAGATGCGGATTTGATTATGTTTATTTATCGTGATGAAGTTTATAATGACAATTCGGATTTAAAAGGTATTGCTGAGATTATTATTGGTAAGCAGCGTAATGGTCCAATTGGGCGTGTACGGCTTACTTTCCAAGGGCAATACTCTCGTTTTGATAATTATACTGGTGCAGCTTATGAGGACGAATATTAATGTTGTGTGCAATTTATAAAAGCCCTAAAAAATCAGAAATGTATCTTTACATTGAAAAGAGAGACGAATTTTCAGTCGTGCCAGAAGCTCTTTTACAGCAGTTTGGCAAACCTGAATTAGTGATGTTATTTAATTTAGTTGGTGAAAAGCAATTGCAACGAGTGGGAAATCAAGAGGTTATCAGAGCAATTCAGGAGCAAGGGTTTTATTTGCAGATGCCTCCGCCGCCTGAAAATTTGTATCAGCAATTTATTGAATCTCAAGAGTTTAGGTAAGCTAGTTAAAATAAAATCTCCCTTGGTTTAGTGATGGGAGATTTTATTTTATGGTGACGAGGAGTTAAAGGTATTCGACTGAAATAATATCAAATTCTACTACACCGCCAGGTGTTGTGATTTGTGCGATGTCGTCAATTTCTTTACCAATTAAGCCTCGAGCAATTGGGGAATTGACTGAAATTAATCCTTCTTTGATATTGGCTTCATCGTCTCCTACGATACGGTAGGTTGCTTCTTCGTCTGTCTCCGTGTTGATTAAGGTAACCGTTGCACCAAAAATTACCTTTCCATTATTCGTTATGGTAGTAACATCAATAATTTGAGCGTTACTTAACTTTGCTTCGATTTCTTGAATACGACCTTCACAAAAACCTTGTTGCTCTCTTGCTGCGTGATATTCGGCATTTTCTTTTAAATCACCGTGTTCACGAGCTTCGGCAATGGCTTTGATGATTTCTGGTCGGCGAGTATTTTTCAAGAATTCGAGTTCTTGACGTAATTGTTCTGCACCTCGCACAGTCATTGGTATTTGTTGCATAATTTGTCCTCATAAACTGAAGTCTAAACCGCATCAATATGATTGTTCAGACAAAAGAGAGATTGTTCTAATACTATTTAGGTAGCTATTATCAACGAGTTTAAAAAAATTTCAACCTTTGTCAAAGAGCAGTGTGGTAAAATTGGCAGGAATGGTAGTTTATTTTCATCGAAATAAAAGTAGGAAAGAGGCTTATTGATCAGGTAAACGCTTGCCAATTTTAAGAAAAACAGACCGCTTGTAGATTAATATTTAATTGATGATGAAAACACCTCACACAGTAGATGTGTGAGGTGGAACTAAATAGCTATTTTGCAGCTTTTAATTCTTGATAATATTTTTCATATAACTCAATCGCTTCATCAACATCATCTTGCCAATGGCTTTTTTGTAGAATTTCAGATGTTGGGTAAATAGCTGGATCTTCGGTAATTTCTTTAGGAAGTCGTTCCAATGCTTTAATGTTAGAGGTTGGATAACCAATTTCTAATGCTAGTTTTTCTGCGACTGGTGCACTTAATAAATAGTTAATCAATTTATGTGCTCCATCAGGATTTTTTGCATTTGATGGAATAGCTAAATTATCTACCCATAATACTGGACCTTCTTTGGGAAAGACCATATCAATAGCAGCTTGTTCTTTTTTCGCAATACGCACAGAGCCGTTCCACAGTTGCCCCAATTCTACCTCTCCTGAAATAAATGAGCTTGCTGGGTTATCGGAGTTGAATGATAAGACATTTGGACGTAATTTCAACAGTTCCTCATACGCTGCTTTAATAATGCTAGGATCTTTCGTATTTGGATCTTGTCCAAGTTTAAGTAGTGCAATATTAAACACCTCACGAGCATCATCTAAAAGCTGTACTTTACCTTTGAATTCTGGCTTCCATAAGTCTGCCCAACTGGTGAATTGTTCACCTTTATAGGTATCTGTGTTATAAGCAATACCAGGTGCACCTAACAATTGTGGTAAAGAATATTTGTTACCTTTATCGTAGGCTTTGTTTAACCAATCTTTATTCAAATCTGCGATCACAGGTAATTTGCTGTGATCGAGTTCCATTAACATTCCTTCACGAGCCATTTTTGCAACAAAATAGTTTGTTGGTGCAATGACATCATAACCACCGTCTTTACCTTGAATCTTGAGTTTTGCGTACATTGTTTCATTTGATTCAAGCGTTGAAACCACAACCTTGATACCAGTTTGCTTTGTAAAGTCTTCTAACAAACCTTCAGGCACATATTCTGTCCAAGTATAAAGGTGAACAGTATCGTTTGCCATTGCGTTTGCACTTAACATTACCATACCTGATGTTAAAGCCACAGCCCATTTTTTCATTTAAGTTTTCTCCCAGAATGAGTAAAAAAGCGGTTGGATTGCTCCAAATTATTGTTATCTTTAAATTGATTTAAAGATAGGGGCATTCTAAGCCCCCCTTGATATTTTGCAACAAATTTATTGCTAAAATGTTTTTTTGGACGAATATCCAATGATGATTACATCATTACTACGTCAAATTGATCTTGATGATAGTAAGGTTCAATTTTGATTTCGACTTTTTTACCAATAAAGACCTCTAGTTCTGCGAGTAATGCGTGAGATTCTTCATTAATCAGATATTCGGCAACATCTCTGGCGGCATAAACAACATATTTTTCAGCGTGATAGAGGTGATGAACACGCACAATTTCTCGTAAAATTTCATAGCATACGGTCTCAACAGACTTGATTGTGCCACGCCCTTTACAGGACTGGCAATCATCACAAAGTACTCTTTCGAGACTTTCTCGTGTGCGTTTGCGTGTCATTTCAACCAAGCCTAGTTGTGTAAAGCCATTGACGTTGGTTCTTGCTCGATCAGATTTTAACGCCAGTGTCAGCGATTCTAATACCCTCTTACGATGTTCGTTTTCTTGCATATCAATGAAATCAATGATGATAATTCCGCCTAAATTACGGAGTTGTAATTGATGAGCAATGGATTGAGTTGCTTCAATGTTGGTGTTAAAAATAGTGTGAGCTAAATTGCGATGACCAACAAATGCACCTGTATTAACATCTATTGTCGTCATTGCTTCTGTTTGTTCTATGATTAAATAGCCGCCAGATTTTAAATCTACTCGTTTGCCTAACGCTTTTTGAATACCATCTTCGACTCGATAAACATCAAATAATGGCAGTGTACCGCTGTAAAGAGAGACATTTTCGGTTAATTCGGGCATAAATTCGCTGAGAAACTCTTTCACTTGTTCGTAGGTAATATGTGAGTCGATCTGAATAGATTGAATCTGTGTGCCAACAAAATCTCGCAATACTCTTTGAGCTAAAGCTAATTCGCCATAAAGCATTGATTTAACAGGGTATTTTCCTTTTCTTTCCAATACTTTTCGCCATAAACGTTTTAGGAAAGTGGCATCTTGTATCAGGCTATCTTCGCTGACATCTTCAGCTGCTGTGCGTACAATGAAGCCGCCTAACTCATCGCAAAGTGGTTCAACCAATGTTTTTAATCGTTCACGCTCAGTTTCGCTTTCTATACGTTGCGAAACACCAACGTGGCTATTTTCTGGCATAAACACTAAATAGCGAGATGGCAAAGTGATATCTGTAGTGAGGCGAGCACCTTTTGTCCCAAGCGGATCTTTAACCACTTGTACCACAATATCTTGCCCTTCTCGCACTAGTTCACTGATTTTTTTAACGATAAATTGTTTTTTTTCATTTTCATCAACACATTCTGTATGAGAAACAATATCTGATGCGTGTAAGAAAGCCGCTTTTTCTAGCCCAATATCGACAAAAGCAGATTGCATACCAGGTAATACACGAGTGACTTTTCCTTTATAAATATTTCCGACAATACCACGCTTAGCTTCTCGTTCAATGTGCATTTCTTTTAATACGCCACTTTCTATTAATGCAACACGGGTTTCACTTGGCGTAACATTGACCAATAGTTCTGCACAATTCATTAATTTTTCTCCTTTATCCATCTATGGAAAGAATTTTAGCATTAGGCTATCAAAATGTAAGAAAAAGTTACAGGAGATGTAGAAAATGGTGGTAGATGGCAGTAAGACATTGAGATTTAAAGGCAATTTTGTTACTCTCTGCCCTTGAATTTTTATTTACAATGAGACAATTTAATGAGTCAAACATTTATTCTCGGAAAAGACGCTGCACTTGAGGAAAGTATTGCAAATTTTCAGCAAAAATTGACCGCTTTAGGTTTTAATATTGAAGAAGCATCGTGGTTAAATCCTGTTCCAAACGTTTGGTCTGTACACATTCGTGATGCAGATTGTCCACAATGTTTTTCAAACGGTAAAGGAGCAACGAAAAAAGCCGCACTTGCTTCGGCATTGGGGGAATATTTTGAACGTCTCTCGACTAACTATTTTTGGGCAGATTTTTACCTCGGGAAGACATTTGCAAACAGTGATTTTGTGCATTATCCAAATGAGAAATGGTTTGCGATTGAAGATGAAACAACTCCGCCAGCAGGAATGATGGACGATTTTTTATGGGAATATTTTGATCCTAACAGAGAACTTACGCCTGAATTATTGGTGGATATGCAATCAGGTAACTATGAGCGTGGCATTGTCGCCTTGCCGTATGTGCGTCAATCAGATAATCAAACGGTTTATATTCCGCAAAGCATTATCGGTAACTTATTTGTTTCAAATGGTATGTCCGCAGGTAATACAAAACATGAAGCTCGAGTTCAAGGATTATCCGAAATTTTTGAGCGTTTTGTGAAAAATCGTATTATCACTGAAGCGATCAGCCTACCTGAAATTCCTCAAAATGTGATTGAGAGTTATCCAACCATTAAGGCTTCTATTGAGACGCTAGAGCAAGAGGGTTTTCCAATCCTCTGTTATGATGCTTCACTTGGCGGCGAATTTCCTGTTATTTGTGTGATTTTATTGAATCCGAATAATGGCACTTGTTTTGCTTCCTTTGGTGCTCACCCTAACTTTCAAGTTGCGTTTGAACGAACCGTAACAGAGTTGTTACAAGGGCGTAGTTTGAAAGACTTAGATGTGTTTGCTCCACCGTCATTTAATAATGATGATGTGGCAGATAATGCGAATTTGGAAACCCATTTTATTGATTCAAGCGGTCTGATTTCGTGGGATCTTTTCAAACAGACAGCAGATTATCCTTTTGTTCATTGGGATTTTTCAGGCACAACAGAACAAGAGTTTGCCAATTTAATGCAAATTTTTGATAAGCGTCAGCAACCTGTATATATTATGGATTATGAGCATTTAGGCGTGTATGCGTGCCGTATTTTAGCCCCCAAAATGTCAAATATTTACCCAGCAGATGACTTAATTTATGCAAATAACAATGCAGGTATGGATTGGCGAGAAATCTTGCTTGATTTACCCCATTTTCACTACGGCCGTGAGACTTATCAAGAACTGCTTGATGAACTCGATCAACAGGGAATTGATGATTTGACCCGTGTGCGTGAATTTTTAGGGATTGTGGCAGAAAAAGGATCGGCAATGCAAACTTTGCGTGTTGGCGAGCTAAAATCAATGTTGCATCTTGCGTTAGGTAATTTGGAAGAGGCGTTAGATTGGGCAAATTGGACAGCGAATATGAATGCGAGTGTTTTTAGTTCGGAACGTAATAATTATTACCGCTGTTTAATTCAATCAATAGAATTATTTTTAGATACAGATCGTTCTCCTACTGAGTATCGTGGGGTATTCAATAAAATGTACGGAAATAATACTGTAAATGTAGTTTGGGAGGCTTTACAAGGCGGAAATCCTTTTTATGGCTTGCAAGCAACTGATGAATTCCTCAAAGATTTAACCGCACATCAAAAATTGTTGAAAGCCTACGAGAAAGTACAACGAGCCAAAATGGCTGTCTAATTCTCTTCTTTTTCAGGGTTTCCTTAGTAATTAGAGAGGGAGAAATTTAGTAAAGGGCGTGTACAATACGCCCATACTAACTTTTTGACTATAAAAAAGCCGATACCTAAAAAGGGGTATCGGCGAGGTCTTATGAAAAAACTGTTATCTAGCGTAACGTCTATTCAGACTAGCCACTAAATAAAAAGTTCAGAGAATTTAAAAAAATTTTGCATTAAGGTTTATTGGCTACAATCACTGCTCGTTTTGGTGCGGGGTAGCCTTCAATAGTTTGAGTTAAATCGTGAGGATTGAGAAAATCAGCCAGTGATTCATTCTCCAGCCATTCTGTTTTTCGTTGTTCTTCTGATGTGGTTATTGATTGATCAACACAACGAATATGGGTAAAGCCCACTTTTCTCAGCCAATTAATCAGGGCTAAAATGGAAGGGATAAAATAGACATTTTTCATTTTAGCGTAGCGTTTTTCAGGTACTAATACATCATTCACATCACCGTCAATAATGAGCGTTTCAAGCACTAACTCGCCGCCTTTTCTAAGCTGGTTTTTTAATTGTGATAGGTGATCCAGTGGTGATTTTCTGTGATAAAGTACCCCCATAGAGAACACAGTATCAAACGCATTCAGCGGTTGCATTTGTTCAATGCCTAATGGAATGAGGTTTGCTCGTCGATCATTATTGAGTAGTTTACGAACTGCTTCAAACTGACATAAAAATAGCTCTGTGGGGTCTATGCCTACCACCATTTTTGCTCCTTCCCCTACCATTCGCCACATATGGTAGCCACTGCCACAGCCAACATCAAGAATTAAGCGGTCTTTCAGTGGGCTAAGATAAGGAAGAAGGCGATTCCATTTAAAATCTGAACGCCATTCGCAATCAATATGCACACCGTAAAGATGATAAGGACCTTTTCGCCAAGGCATTAGTTGCTTTAGATGATGTAGAAAACGTTGCATTTCGCCATCGCTCAGTGGCGTGTCAAGTTTTGCTTCGACTGCGTCAGCCAAATTAATTTGAGCAGGGTATTGCGGTAGGAAATCAATGATTTTACACCATCTTTCATAATCGCTGTGGGTCGTGTTTTCCCATTGTTTCAGTTGTAAGGGAAGTGTTTCAAGCCAATTAGATATCGGCGAGCTGGCGAGTTGTTGGTAAAAGGGACGTAAGTCAATCATAGTGTTAATTCATTGCGGATAATGTGGCAGATTGTAAAGCAATTTTGCCAGCGAGAAAATATAAGGACAAAAAATTAGAGGGCAAAAATCGTGGTTATTTCGTTAATAACAGATTAGAATAATCCGTTATTAGTTATATGTATGCTCATACTTGGTTGAGATAGGTAAAACAAGCTAGAGTGAAAGGTGAAGATGAGATTAAGTCAAGAAATGGGGTAGCGGGTTTGAGAAGGAATAAGGATAAAAAGCACATTAATACATATATTTTGCAATTTTTTGGATTTATTTTACCGCTCATTATCGTTTTTAATTGGATTCTTCCTGCTACTGCCAATGATCTCTCACAAATTCAACAAAAAATAAAACAGCAACAAAGCAAAATTGCTGAACAGAAAAGAAAACGTGATGGATTGCAATCGACATTGAAGAACCAAGAAATTGAGATGGGGAAAGTACTTGATGATTTAAAGAAAACTGAGCTGTCGTTAAATGAAATTCAACAATCCATTAAATTGACTGAACAGGAAATTGTGCGCTTGGAAAAACAGGAAAAAGCACAAAAAGAGAAGCTCAAAGCACAGCTAGATTCTGCTTATCGTTCAGGTATTCAGCCGTCAATTATAGAGCGATTATTATCCGATTCAGCTAAAAATGCTGATCGTATGAGTGTCTATTATGCTCATATCAACGAAATTCGCATCACTGCTATTCAAGAATTACGTCAAACGCAAATAGAATTAAAAAAACGTAGAGATGAACTAAAAAAACAACAACAAGGTCAGCAAAAAGAACTGCAGGAACGGAAAGAGCAAGAAAAAACATTAAAAAAGGTAAAATCAGAGCGAGAGAATACAATTCGTTCTATTGATAAAACTTTGCAACAGGCAGAAAGCCGTTTGAGTGAGTTAAGAAACAATGAATTAGCATTGCGTAATCAAATTGCCCAAGCAACGAATGAAGCTGAAAGACAAGAAAAGCAGGCATTGGTTGATCTAGAAGCGAAAACCAAGAAACAGGCACAGCGTCAGGCAACCGAACAGGAGAAGCAGCAAATTAAAGCTGGGAATGGTTTAGGAAGAGGGAAATATGCGATGCCAGTCTCTGGACAGATCGTTAATCGTTTCGGTACAACCCAAATGGGCGAAATTAAGTGGAATGGGATAGTTATTGGAGCAAGCAATGGTGATACGGTGCGAGCTATTGCAGCTGGGAGAGTATTGTTGGCAGACTGGCTGCAAGGGTATGGTCAGGTTGTTGTGATTGATCACGGTAATGGTGATATGTCTTTGTATGGTTATAATCAGTCGCTTTCGGTGAAAAAGGGGCAGCGAATTGAAGCTGGACAAGCGATAGCATCTGTTGGGAATTCGGGAGGACAAGACCGTTCTGCACTCTACTTTGAAATTCGCCGTAAAGGTGTGGCGGTTAATCCATTGCGTTGGGTAAAATAAAATGAAAAAAATAGGGCAATTGCGGGCTAAAAGCAGCGAGCAGAAAAATAAAATGAGTAGCAAGCGGTGCTTTTTTGCCACTTTTTTGCAAATAGTTTGTCTAATCGTGCCTGTTAGTTATGCTGGAAAACTGGCGATTGTCATTGATGATATTGGTTATCGGGCGAAGAATGATGAAGCCATTTACCAATTACCAAAGGAAGTCGCGGTAGCGATTATTCCGAGTACTGCTCAGGCGACTGCTCGTGCCAAGCAAGCCTTTGGACAACAACGAGACGTGATCATTCATTTGCCAATGCAGCCTAAAAATAAAGCACAGCCAATAGAGCGAGAGGCATTATTAGTTGGAATGAATGAAGCAGAAGTACGAAAATTGATGGCATTTGCACAACAAAAAGTACCTTATGCGGTGGGCTTAAATAATCATATGGGGAGCCTTGCAACGACAGATAAAGCATTAATGCGTCATTTGATGACAATATTAGCGGAGCAAAAATTATTTTTCTTAGACAGTAAAACTGCTGGGAAGAGTGTGGCTGTTGCAACAGCGAAAGAGGCAGGTGTGAAGGCTCTTGTTCGACATATATTTTTAGATGACAGTGATGAGTTAGTTGATGTTGAACGTCAGTTTCAACGTGCTATTGAATATGCTCGAAAATATGGAACAGCAATAGTGATTGGACACCCTCGTAAAAATAGCATAGAAGTATTACAAAAGGGACTGGCTAATTTGCCTACTGATATTCAGCTAGTGAGTATGAGTCATCTTTGGCGAGGGGAAAAAGTAGAGGCGGTTAAACCGCTGATTATGCAATTTGAGATCGAGCCAGCCTTGACCTCTAAACCTCCATTTGATTATGTACCGCTGCTGCGTGGTGTGCCGAAAGACTAAAAAATTAAGAGGTATTATGAATATAAAGAAAATATTGCCCTTTGTGATATTTTGTTTAAGTAGCAAACTTTGGGCAGAACAAACGGTATTACTAAAAGTAGAAGGAATCGATGATAAAGCATTGTATCGAAACGTACGCATTCACCTTTCACAATTAAGCAATGATATTGCCGATGGTTCAGATCGTTATCAATATCTGGTTCAGCAAGCGGTCGATAAGGGGCTGCGTGCAATGGGTTATTATAATTCACAATATCAATTTAATTTAACAGCACGTCCTCGTCCGCAAAAAGACTTGCTTAAACTAACAGTGCAATTAGATAAGCCTGTGCGTTTAGACAAACGAGATATTCAGGTTATTGGTGAGGCAAAACAAGATGAGGAATTTACGCAATTAATTCAAAAGAATACGCCAGAAAAGGGGGTTGTGTTAAATCACGAAACCTACGATGATATCAAATCAAATATTGATAAATTAGCTCAGTCAAAAGGCTATTTTGATGGGCAATGGCAGTATAATCGTTTAGAAGTTTACCCGACGGAATATGTGGCGGATTGGCGTTTAGGTTACGACAGTGGCGTTCGCTATCGTTATGGACTAATTAGATTTAAAGATAATCAAATTAATGAAGAATATTTAACCAATATTTTGCGAATTAAATCAGGTGAATTTTATCATATCAATGATCTTTCTAAATTATCGAGTGATTTTTCGTCCTCCAACTGGTTTACTTCAGTATTAGTCGATCCTGACATTAATGAGGTCGATAAGGTTGTTGATCTTGATGTATTGGTTCGTCCTAAAAAAAGAAATGAGATGACCATTGGGTTGGGGTATGCGACCGATATTGGCCCTCGCTTGCAGTTTAAATGGAAGAAACCTTGGATCAATGAATACGGTCATAGCCTTGAGATGAATAACTATTTTTCTAAGCCTGAGCAGAATATTGAAGTGGGATACAATATTCCGATAAAAAGTAATCCATTGCACTATTATTATCAAATTCTTGGTGGAATGGAGCGTGAAGATCAAAGTGATATTCGCTCAATTTCAGCAAAATTAGGTTTTCAGCGTTTTTGGAATCACGAAACAGGTTGGGTATTTTCGCTGGGTGTGAGAACTCGCTATGATGCGTTTGAGCAAGGTGAAGAAAAACGCAGAACGCTATTAGTTTATCCAACAGCTTCACTCACTCGTATTCGCAGTGATGGCAACCGTTTTCCACTTTGGGGCGACTCTCAAAAGCTCACTGTAAACTGGGGACACAAAGTGGTTGGTTCTAATGTGAATTTCTATAGTGTAAAACTGTCGAGTGCTTGGGTTAGAACATTTTGGGATAAACATCGTTTTTATTTGCGTGCAGAGTTAGGGGCTTTAAAAGCCAGTGAATTTTCTCGTATTCCACCTACGCTACGTTATTTTGCTGGT
This sequence comes from Nicoletella semolina, assembly GCF_004345745.1. Lineage (GTDB taxonomy): Bacteria > Pseudomonadota > Gammaproteobacteria > Enterobacterales > Pasteurellaceae > Nicoletella > Nicoletella semolina. Next base: position 67,522 of record NZ_SLXJ01000005.1, read on the forward strand.
GGAGATATGAGTGTGAGAGGGTTTGGTTACAAGAAAATTTCTCCTCGTAATAAAAACGGTAAGCTAATCGGTGGGGCGTACTTAATGACAAGTACAGCCGAATATCAATATCAAGTCTATCCAGACTGGTGGGCTGCGGTCTTTTATGATGTAGGCTTTGCTGCAAATCATTTCGATTTTAATCAATTACGTTCAGGTTCTGGCATTGGTGTTCGTTGGGCCTCTCCTATTGGGGCGATTAAATTTGATCTCGCTATACCAGTAAAGTCACCGAATAAAGAAAAAGGTATACAGTTCTATATTGGTTTAGGTGCGGAGCTATAATAGGGGAAGAGTGATAATATGGAAAATATTCAAACATCAAATACAGAAACTCAAAATTTACGATCTCAGCATTCACAACCTCCGAAAACGACTAAACCTAAATCTCGTTTACGCTGGTTATGGTATGGGTTATGTATTCTTCTCGTTTTTGTGGTGGTGCTTTTAGCGTTTTTAGCAACAGGGAAAGGGCAACGTAGTGCTATTATGTGGCTAGATCAACGCTTGGATTTTATTAATATCGGTCGTGTTGAAGGCAGTTTGCAACAGGGGCTAAGCCTTGAGCAAACGCAATTTCAAATGGACGGTATCACAAGCCATATTGGAAAGCTGGATTTGCACATTGATTTTGCTTGTGTATTGAAAGGACAAGCTTGCATTGAAGATGTTGTAATTGACGATACCCAAATTATTGTAGAAACTTCAAAATTGCCTCCGCCTACACCTAAAAAAAATCAAAAACAAGGTGAGTTTAATTTACCACTAGGCATTTCATTGAATAATATCAGTGTCAATAATCTTCAATTACGTTTAGATGAAACAGAGGTTTCGCTTAACCATTTTCATACAGGGCTTGAAGCAGAGGGCAAATCACTAAAACTTGCTCCCACTTTACTTGATGGATTAATCCTTGTGCTTCCTGCACCAGCTCCACAATCAAATTCAATAGCTAAGGAAGCGGTCTATTCTCAAGAAAAAAATGCAAGCCAGACAGCAGTGCCTTCGCAGAATATTGATTGGGCTACGTTAAAAACTCGTCTTTCACAACCTTTGTTGAATAAATCGCAAGATCTTCGAATGCCAGTTTCGCTTGATATGTCCGATGTGCAAGCTCGTAATATCGCAATCAAGCAACGTCAAATGCCAAAGACAAATGTAGTGTTGGAGACAACGGCATTATCTGAGATAGCGAAATCACCAGAGGTGTCAGAATTATTGGCGATAACCGATTTTCGTGTACAGGGCAAAATCACACCTGAAGAAGTGCGCTTAACTCAGTTGGAACTTTTAACTGATAAAGGGCGATTGATAGGGAGTGGTGTGCAAAATTTGGCTGGAAACGCACCGCTGGATTGGCAAATTCATCTTGATACTGAGGCTATTCCCAAATGGCAACTTCCTAAAACACAAATAAATTTGCATCTTGAGGGAGAATTATTTCAGCAGACTAAGTTAAATACAACGCTGACAGGGATTGCTGAAGCAAAACTTAATGGCACCATTCAGCTTGCAAAGCCTAAAACACCATTTGATCTTCAATTAAAACTTGATCACGCTCGCTACTCTGTAGAGCCTAAAAAAGACGACAACGTATTTGAAATCAAGAATGCTGCGGTGGAACTATCAGGCGATTTATTGAACTATCGTGTGGTCGCAGAGGCAGATATGGTTGGTAGACCTATTTTGCAAGGTAAATCGCAAAACAAAGTTGAGTTAAGCAATAACGTGGAGTTGCAGGGAGAGGGGCAATTAACGCAGTTTGAGCTAAAACATCTAAATTTAGCGACTTTAGAAGGAAAAGCCTCGTTACAGGGCAAAATAGATTGGTCTAATGGCATAACATGGCAAAATAATTTAACGTTGGACAATATCCATACCAAAAATTTGTTACCAAATTGGGCTGCTCAATTCTCTGGTGAGCTTGTTTCAAAAGGTCATATTAAACAAGAGAATACTCAAGATGGGAAGGAACATACGACTTGGATCATTGGTGTTTCAACATTGAATGTAGATGGTAATATTGAAGGGCGTAAACTCAATTTAAACGGACATTTTAATGCAGGAAATACAGTAAAAGATAGGCTACTCAATGTTCCTCAGTTGGTATTAACTTTTGGCGATAACCGTATCCAATTAAATGGCACATTAGGAAAAGAATCTAACCTTGCAATGAAGATTGATGCACCACAATTGGCAGGGTTATATCCTGATTTGACAGTAACGGCAAAGGGAAATATTCAAGTTAAGGGAAATATCACTGAGCCGAATATTAATCTGGATCTGATGGCTAAAAATATCACTTATCAACAGGTAAAACTGCGTGATTTAACGACAAAAGGAGAGATAACAACGCAAGAACAGATTCAGGGTAATCTTGATGTTTTATTGGGACAACTATCACTTGGAGAGATGAATTGGCAAAATATACAACTTGCGGTAACAGGTAACGATCAATCACACCAACTTTCAATAAAATCAGCAGGTGATCCTGTTGCAATGGATTTGCAGTTAGCAGGACACTTTGATCGTAATACACAAAAATGGCAAGGGCAGTTAAGCAATGCGAATATAAAATCAGTATTGGGTATTTGGAAGAACAATCACACAATTCAAATAGATTATGATCATCTTCAAACTCAAGCAAAGATAGCACACCATTGCTGGCTCAATCCACAATTAAATCTCTGTTTTCCAAAAACATTACAACTAGGAAAACAAGGAGATATTCCGTTTGAGGTGAAACAGTTTAATCTTGCTCTCTTTAAATCGTTATTAGATAAAAATAGCCAGCTTGCTGGAAAGATGAATATCAATGGCGATATTCAATGGTTTGAGGATAAAAAGCCAACTGCGAATGTATTATTTGAATCACCAGAGATCAAGTTTAGTCAAAAAGTAGAAGGACGAAATTTTCCTATTCACCTTTTTCCAGTGAAAATTCAGGCAAATTTAGCTAATGATAATTTGAGATTGGCAACAAATATTCGTTTTAAGGACAATGGGCGAATTCATTCTGATTTGGAAATTAATGATATTATCAATCAAAAAGTCTTATCAGGTCATTTAGGGCTGGAGCAATTAAATTTAAAAATGCTTTCACCATTGTTAAATAATGGCGATCATCTTGATGGAGAGTTAAATGCGGTGTTGAAGCTAGGTGGTATTTTAACTCAACCATTGCTTTATGGTGATTTAGATTTGACAGGATTAAAAGTAAAAATTTTTCCTATGCCATTTAATGTGTCAGATGGTCATCTTGGATTACACTTTAATGGTGCAACTTCTCAATTACAGGGGGGAATTCAAAGTGAAAGTGGGCAGATTTTGCTTGAGGGAGATGCAAATTGGAAGAAATTAGATAATTGGCATACTCGCATTCGTGCTAAAGGCGATGGTTTCCGCATAAATATACCGAATATGGTTGAGGCCGATATTTCACCAAATGTTGAAGTAAAAGCAACTCCAAACCTTCTTGAAATTTCAGGTAATGTTGATATTCCAAAAGCGAGAATTGCGATTGAATCGCTACCTGAAAGTGCGGTGGCAGTGAGTGCTGATGAGGTGATTTTAGATAGAACAGCCAAACCTAAAGTGTTGAATTTAGCCAAAAGCCTTGTCAACTCTAAACATAGTTCGAATGGTATGGGGATTAACGCTGATGTCTCAATCAATATTGGTAATGATGTAAAATTGAAAGCCTATGGATTAAATACCAATCTACAAGGGGTATTAAAAGTACATCAAGGAAATCGAGGACTTGGGCTTTATGGACAGGTGAATTTGTTAAATGGTACTTTTGCTTCATTTGGTCAAGATTTAATTATTAACAAAGGTCTAATTTCATTTACAGGCTTGCCTTCTCAGCCGACTTTAGATATAGAGGCAATAAGAAACCCAGATGCGATGGAAGATTCGAATATCACAGCGGGCCTGAAAATTACGGGTATTGCAGACTCCCCCGATGTGAAAATTTTCTCTAATCCGTCAATGTCGCAAGATCAAGCTCTCTCTTATATCTTAACGGGGCGATCTCTTGATGGTGGAGATACAAATTCACAAAATTCGATTGCTGCTGCTTTAATTGGTTTAAGTCTTTCAAAAGGCAGTCAGTTGGTTGGTGGCGTAGGTAGTGTATTTGGGATTAATGATCTCAATGTGACGACTGCAGGTATTGGTGATAATACAAAAGTGGTAGTCAGTGGTAGTCTTACTCCTCGGTTTAAAGTTGAGTATGGAGTGGGTTTATTTGCACCACTCACTGAACTGACATTACGCTATCGCCTCGCACCGAGTCTCTATTTACAATGGATTTCTAGCATTAATCAGGCAGTCGATTTGATTTATCGTTTTGAATTTGATTAATAAACGGATTGGCATAATGGATAAACAACGTCAAAAGCATTTACAAAAATGGTTACGCCAGCAGCAAAAACCAATCAAGAAATGGCTCTATTTAAATGTGTTGTGTGGTTTTATGAGTGCATTATTTCTTATCGGACAGATGTGGCTACTGGCTCAAATGCTGCATAAAATGATTATGCTCAAGCAGCTACCAACAATGTTTATAAGTGAGTTATGCTTTTTAGTCGGTTGTTTCATAGGCAGATCAATACTAGTCTGTTTAAGGGAGCGTGTTGGCTTTAAAGCAGGGCAGCAATTGCGTTTTTATTTGCGTCAGGCGGTGTTAGATAAGCTATCTGAAGTGGGACCAATGACAATTCAGCAACGTCCTGCAGGAAGTTGGGCCACATTAATGTTGGAGCAAGTAGAAAATATCCACAACTTTTATGCTCGTTATTTGCCGCAGCAATTTTTATCGTTAATTGTACCGCTTGTTATTCTCTGTTTTATTTTTCCACTGAATTGGGCGGCTGGTTTGATTTTATTTGCAACTTTACCGCTTTTACCCATTTTTATGGCATTAGCTGGAATAAAGGCGGCGGAAGCAAATCAACGAAATATTGGCGTACTTGCTCGATTAAGTGGGCAATTTTTAGATCGATTAAAAGGGCTTGAAACCATACGTTTATTTGGTCAAGCAGAAAAGCAGACTGAACAAATTTATCAACGCACCGAAGATTTTAGAAATAGCACGATGGACGTGCTAAAAATGGCATTTTTATCTTCTGCCGTATTAGAGTTTTTTACTGCTATTTCGATTGCGGTTATGGCTGTTTATTTTGGTTTTATTTATTTGGGTGAACTAGATTTTGGCTACTATTCTGTAGATTCTAATCATTTAGATACAGGCGTAACGCTCTTTATTGGTTTTTTTTGTTTAATGCTTGCACCAGAATTTTACCAGCCATTGCGTGAACTGGGCGTTTATTATCACGATAAAGCTGCAGCAATAGGAGCAGCGGATAGTTTGGAGCAGTTTTTGGCTCAACAAGTGTTAACGCAAAATGAAGGACAAGCGACATTGCCAAATGAGCCACTGCTTATTGAGGCTTTAGATTGCATTATCCTTTCACCTCAAGGAAAGCCGTTAACACAGCCGCTTTATTTTCGTTTACACGCAGGACAACAAATTGCGTTAGTCGGACAGAGTGGGGCAGGCAAAAGTTCATTAATGAATATGTTACTGGGGTTTTTGCCTTATCAAGGTAGTGTAAAAGTAAATGGAGTGGAATTACGAGAATTATCAATGATACAGTGGCGAGAAAAACTGGCTTGGGTTGGGCAAAATCCACAATTAACGCAAGGCTCGCTGCGTGAAAATATTCTACTTGGTGTACATAATAGAGTTTCACAAGAAGCATTAGATAATGTTTTAAAACATTCCAAAGCCGATGAATTTGTATATCGTTTGGGGTTAGATAGTGAAATTCAGGAAGGTAACAGTGGCATTTCAGGTGGACAGGCACAACGTATTGCGATTGCAAGAGCGTTGTTGCGTCCTTATGAATTACTGTTACTTGATGAGCCAACAGCCAGTTTGGATCTTCAATCTGAACAAGCGGTATTAGAAGCGTTGCAATCTTTAAATAATCGCCAGCAAACAACATTGATGATTACGCATCGCATTGAAGATTTGAAAAAATGTGATGAAATTTGGGTAATGATGCAAGGGAAAATCGTACAACAAGGTATGTTTTCTCAGCTAGAGAAACAAGGTGTATTTGCTGATTTATTAACCGTAGATACAGTGGTTTCTGCTTAATAAGCGGTTGTTTTAACAAAAAATTTTACAAAAATTTATAAATTACGAGTTGGATAGTTATGTACTCTCTTTTACCATTTTTAAAACTCTATACTACCCATTTAGGACGATTATGTTTAGGCACTATTCTTGCCATTACAAGTCTTGCAGCAAGCATAGGGCTATTGAGTTTATCTGGTTGGTTTTTAGCCGCTTCTGCTCTAATTGGATCAAGTCTATTGTTCAATTTTTTCTATCCTTCTTCAGGAGTTAGGGGGCTTGCGATTGGGCGGACGATTTCACGCTATTTTGAACGCCTAGTTACACACGATGCAACTTTTCGAGTATTGGCAAATCTTCGGGTTGCTATTTTCCGAAAATTAATTCCACTCTCTCCAGCTAAGTTGCAGCGTTACCGTAACAGTGAGCTACTCAACCGTCTTGTTGCAGATGTCGATACTTTAGATACATTATATTTAAATTTACTTTCGCCTTTTATCAGTGCCTTGATAGTCATCGCATTTATGGCGATTGGCTTATCTTTTATTTCTAGTGAAATTGCTTGGGTCGTGTGTGGAACACTCACGATTTTACTTTTTTTATTGCCGACAATTTTTTATCGACTTGGGCAAAAATTAGGTAAGCACATTGTGCAATATCGAGCAAAATACCGTAGTCAATTCATTGAATGGATTCAGTTAAATGCTGAATTTGCCTTGTTTGGCGTGCAGCAATCGACAAGAGAAAAGTTATCCCTTACAGAACAGCAATGGTTGGCAGCACAAAGCAGAGAAAGTCAATTAGGGGGGGTATCCAATGCACTGTTATTGATGGTAAATGGTGTATTGGTGGTAGCTGTGATTTGGTTGAGTGCAACGGCTATTCATGCACCTTATGCTGAGAAGCCAGAAGCCTTGATTGCCTTAGTGGTTTTTTGTGTGCTGGCCTCAATGGAAATCCTAACACCAATTGGGATCGCATTTCTGCATTTAGGACAGATAATAACGGCAGCAGAAAGGCTTAATGAACTGACAAATCAGCAGCCTAGCGTATTATTTGGACAAAAAGAAGATTGGCAGTCATCTGCTCAAGGAACACCTATTCTACAATTCAATCAAGTTGATTTTGCTTACCCAATGCGTACTGAGAGTGTATTGAAAAACCTTAGTTTAATTATTCATCAAGGTGAAAAGGTGGCTATTCTTGGGAAAACAGGTAGCGGTAAATCGACTATTTTCCAGCTCTTAAATCGTAATTATGCTCCAACAAGCGGTTCAATTTGGTTAAATTTTTGCAATATTGAAGAATATAGCGAAACGCTTTTACGCCAGAAATTAGTTACCCTAAGTCAGCGAGTGCATATTTTTAGCAGTTCCTTGCGAGATAATTTGCTAATGGGTAATCCTCAGGCTTCAGATAGCGAATTGCAAAATGTATTAGAGCAGGTTGGACTAGGATATTTGCTTGAGACAGAAGGTTTAGCATTATGGCTAGGTGAGGGCGGACGACCACTTTCAGGCGGAGAACAGCGACGTTTAGGGTTGGCGAGGTTGCTATTGAGCAATGCGGAAATTATATTGCTTGATGAACCAACAGAAGGACTAGATCGAGAGACAGAACGCCAAATATTATCTCTAATACTCAAGGCTTGTGAGCGTAAAACTTTAATAATGATCACGCATCGTTTACAGGGATTGGCAAATTTTGATAAATGTTATCATATTGATAATGGACAGCTATTACCCTAGTTTTTCTTTTTTGTTTTGCTAGCCAGTTAAGAATATATGCTATATCAATGAATTTAAAATCCACCAAACTTCTTGACCATAATCTTCTGTAAACCATTGAACAAGTTGCTTTTCTTGTTCATAGTCTTCAATTGAGCAGTGATTTAATACTATTTTTTCATAGGGCTGGCGTTGTAGTTCGAAATGCACACCCGAAAGTAGATATTTGCCGCTGCCAAAGTTGCCTGAAATAATGGCAGGTGTATTATCAGGATAGTTTGCAAGAATTTGTGTGGAATTGACCGTTTGTGGTGATAACTCAAAACGGCAGCCGCCGTGGTAGTAAAGATGATGAATATTATTGAACATAGTGGTCTGAAAGGGGAGATTTTTTGCAAAATGTATCGGTATAATTGCTTTACTATTTAGGGTCTCATCGTAGTAATTATCTTGTGTAAAATGTGGGAGACTACCTTTAGCGATTCCATCAAAAAATGCTAGCTCTCGTTTTCCAGCGATGCGATATCCTTTGCCAATAAAATCAATTTCTTGACAACCGTAATAAGCACCTGCACAAATACCGATATAAATACCACCATTAGCAACAAATTGGCGGATAATCTGATTGCCTTTGCCGTTTAATTTCTCACAGTAAGGTAAATCTGCACCGCCTGCGATGATCAGTGCAGCATATTGGGATAGACCATTTTGTATAATATCTGAAGCTGAGAGGGTATGTGCTAAGCAGTTAAGTTTTGTTGGGATAGCAGTGAGTAGGGATTGTATGCCAACTTCGCTTGTGCCTTTATCTTGGTAAATTGCAATGGGTTTCTGCATAGGAAGTTTCTCAGGTTGACTTTTTCCAAGTATTCGAATTATTGCTCATAGTGGTAGCGACAAGAGACTATCAAAATGCTTTGTTCTTGTACACTGTAAATTAAGTGCTGTTCTTTGTTTATCCCTCTAGACAAAAGACACAGAGGTTGAATTTTGGTGATTCAGGTGTCCGAAAAGAGAGTGAGATTTTGTGAAATTATACTTGGTTCGTGCGTAAGAAAAGAAGCATGCAAACGTTGATTTTACAGGCTTTTTAAGTGTTTTTAGTTTGATTACGTTAAGCTACGTTTAGACATTTGGTGCTCTGGGCGAGACTCGAACTCGCACATCCCATGGACACTACCCCCTCAAGATAGCGTGTCTACCAATTCCACCACCAGAGCGTAAATTAATAAATTATTGCGGAATATCGCTATTTTCCGTTTTTACTGGAAGAGCCTGCTTTTGCTCTACATTACTTAAATCTTCAAATTGGCTTGTTGGAGCTTTAATATCTGAATTTAAGTTACCAATAACCAAACTTGTTACAAAAAATATTAGGGCTAAAATTGCTGTCGTTCTAGATAAAAAATTTGCTGAACCAGCAGAGCCGAAAACTGTTCCTGCCGCACCTGCACCAAACGACGCACCTGCATCAGCTCCCTTACCTTGTTGGATTAGAACAAATCCGATAAGAATGACTGCAACAACAAGATAGATAATCGTTATTACATTAATTAACATCGTTTTCTCTTTTTATTTTTTCAAAATAAAATTCCACAAATGCGTGGAATTTTTTCGATGGGTGAAATGATATAGATTTCTAATTTTTGTCGCAAGATAATTTTGTATTTTTATACTCATTCGATTTATTTTTCATCAGTTTTTAGTTTTTTTGAGGTGGTAGACTTTCCTTTATATTTTTTATTAGCAACAAGCGGTGTGATTCTTGCTAAATTTTGCAAAATGGTGTGATTAGGCGAACGCAGCAATATTGGGAGTTGTTGGGTTAGATCTGTCATAAATTGCGAGTAGCTTGCCAATTTTTTGCTGATATTCGTTAATTGCATTTCCCAGTGTGCAGTCATATCAGGCAATGTTGCACTTTCAGGCAAAGCAAAAATCAGGGTTCTGCCTGCTTCTGTGCTGTGAATATTACGTCCTTTTTTAGTCAGAAATCCTCGTTTAAAGAGTAGTTCAATGATGCCTGCTCGAGTGGCTTCAGTGCCTAAACCGTCAGTTTCTCGTAATACTTTTTTGAGTTGTTTATCTTGTACAAAGCGAGCGATGCCTGTCATCGCTGACAGCAAAGTCGCATCAGTGAAATGGCGAGGCGGTTGAGTTTTCTTATTAAGTAGCTCACCACTCTCACAGAGTAGTATTTGATCTTTTTCCAAAACAGGCAAGGGCGGCTCGCTGACCTCATCACTATCTTCCTTACCTAGTAGTGTTTTCCAGCCTGCAGTTATTAGGTTTCTGGCTTGTGCGATAAACAGACCGCCTGCAATGTTGAGTTCGATCCTGCTTTTTCGATATTCGGCATCAGGACAAAATTGAAATAAATATTGGCGAGCAATTAAGTGATAAATCTTTCTTTCATTTGGTGTGAGCTGAACTTGCCCTTGTCGAGATGTTGGAATGATTGCGTGGTGGGCTTCAACTTTTTTATCGTCCCAGCATCGATTTTTGCGATCAAGATCAACAGCTTCTGGTTGTTGAGTATATTCTGTGAGATGGTGAGCGATTGCCGCTGCAACTTTAAAGCGTTCAGAAAAATGTTCTTTCGGTAAATAACGGTTATCCGAACGTGGGTAAGTGATGAGTTTATGGTTTTCGTATAACCGTTGGCAAATGTCTAGCACTTCTTGAGCGGATAAATTAAAACAGCGAGCTGCATCAATTTGTAGCACGGAAAGTGAATAGGGAAGTGGTGCAATTTCTGTCTCTATTTTATCTTGATAACGACTGACTTTTGCAGGCTGATGGCAAATTCTTTTGATTACATTTTCCGCTAACGCCTTTGATAATACTCGCCCTTCTTCATCTTGGTAATCTTCACACGCTTTACTTGGCTGCCATTTTGCTTTAAAACGATCAGTCGTTTCTGAGACATAAATATTTGCTTCGACTTCAAAATAATCTTTAGGTTGGAAATGTTCAATCTCAATATCACGGCGTACAATTAAGCCTAATACAGGCGTTTGCACTCTCCCAACGGATAAAACACCTCGATAGCCTGCCCATTTTCCTTGCAATGTGTAAGCTCGTGTCATATTAATGCCATAGAGCCAATCTGCACGGGATCTGGCTAGAGCAGAAGTAGCAAGCGGTATAAAATCACGGTTATTTTGCAATTTTTCGAGTGATTTTTTGACGGCATTTGGATTGAGATCACTGATGAGACAGCGTTGAATTTTGGCTTTTTTCTGTTCAGGTACATTCAGATAGCTAAAAACTTCATCAACCAGTAACTGTCCCTCTCTATCTGGGTCGCCAGCATTAACTAAAATATCGGCTTGTGCGACTAGTCGTTTGACTACATTGAGCTGTTTAGCGGTATTTTTCTTCGGAATTAGTTTCCATTGAGAAGGCAGAATGGGTAAATGCTCCATTCTCCACATTTTAAAACGCTGATCATAAGCGTCAGGCTCTGCTTGCTCTAATAAATGCCCAATACACCAAGTAACCACATTGCCTTCACCACATTCAATAAAACCATCGCCTCGCTTGTGTGGCTTTGGTAGTACATCAGCAATTGCTTTGCCTAAAGAGGGTTTTTCCGCAATAAATAAACGCATAAATTCAATCTATAGAAAGAGTTTGGTTTGTCATCATAAGTGAATGGCACAACTATCAATTTAATCCTTGAGAGGATAACAGCATTTGACATAGTTGCGGCGGTTGTGGCAAAGCCTTAGGTTTGCTTGCTGAAGGTTTCGATGGCTTGAACCACGCACTAAGCTCCTCGCCACAACCATCACCTTGCGGGGCTGGAGATTGATTTTCGCAATTTAATGCCCCTACTGGACAACCTAAGCGAACGTGAAAATGTGAATCGTGTCCGTACCACGGACGAATTTTGCGAAGCCAATGGCGATCGCTACCTGCGGATTGGCATAATTTTACTTTGATAGCAGGATTAACAAAAATTCGATCGACTCGATGATCGCTAGCAGCAAGCTTCAGCAATGTTGTATGATTTGCTGTCCAGCGAGTTTCATCAACAACATTTGTCGCTCGATTGACCATAATGGTTGCTAAGCCAGCGGGATTGTGTGCAGTTTTATCGTCCATAGGACCAAAACGCAGCCAAATATCTGCATCAAGCCCTGTTTGGTGGCTAGCGTGCCCAGATGAAAATCGCCCACCAGCGGGCATACCCATATCGCCAATTAAAATGGGAGGAATATTCGCAGATTTTGCCTTTTTGCCGAGTTGTTTCAAATAATCTAATAGTTCTGGGTGTCCGTAATAACGATTTTTGATAGAGCGAATGACTTGATAGCCTTCACCTTTGAGTGTTAGGGCTTCAGCACCAATAATGCAGCCATTGCTATAACCGCCAATAGATTGTGTTTTGCCTGAAATAGGCGTTTTAATTTTTTCCCACGGTGTGGCAAACACATTAGCGGTAAAAATGTGGACGGAAAATGGTGCAATTATTGCAAAAAATAGGCGTTTTCTGACCGCTTGCATCAATCTTGTCATCGTAGTTTCTCAAAAATAAATAGGCTGAACATTCTAGTGTAAGCGATGGCTAAAAGCAAAAAATCTGCAACCGTGTAAATTTCCGCCGTTTATGCCAATTTTTACAGAAAATGCGACTATTTTATTTGACAGGTCAGGCATAAGGGGGTATTTATACCGCCGTTTTTCATGTTTTTTCAGATTGTCTTAATCCTATTTAGCAGGACATGGCTCTTTAGCAAGGCATAGCTCTTGGCGATACAGCATCAGGTATAGCAGAATAAAGCGTGAAGAAAAGTTATGGTAGGTTATATCCAAATAAGGTTATGAAAATATAGCAAGGATAACCAACCATAGCGGGAGAGGTGCAACATTCAGGTATCTTATCTTAGGGAGCTAGACCGTTTGAGGATAAGTGATGGGAGTGATTGCCGAGGTGTGAATTCACTAGATAGGAATGAACATCGGCTGAGCAGGTTGAATCCTATTAGCTGTCGTTTAGAATAAGAATGGATAGAAGCTGTTCTTCATTTTAGATGGAGTGCTCTTAAATTTGTCTCTGGCATTTGTCTCATACATTTGTCCTTGTACAACATAGTGCAACTCAATTTCCGAGCTAAAATTCTTTTTGATCATTATTTTACTTTATAGGAATTTTTTATATGTCCCATCTTTCTGTTGCCAAATTTGGTGGAACAAGTGTTGCTAATTTTGATGCGATGACAGCGAGTGCTAACATCGTTATGGCTGACCCAAATACTCGAGTTGTAGTACTTTCTGCTTCTGCTGGTGTTACCAATTATTTGGTTGAATTAGCCAATGGTTGTACAGAGAGCCGCCGTGAGGAAATTTTGAGTGCGGTGCGTACCATTCAATATAGCATCATTGAGCAATTGCAACAGCCTCAAGCCGTTTCAGAAGAAATTGAGCAGTTGTTGCAAAACATTAGCGTATTAGCTAATTCGGCTAGTCTTGCCACATCAGCTGCATTAACAGATGAGTTAATTTGCCACGGTGAAATGATGTCTACCAAGATTTTCACTCAGTTGCTTAATGAGCGTAATTTTCCTGCTGTATGGGTTGATGTGCGTGATGTAGTTGCAACGAACAGCCAATTTGGGAAAGCGGCTCCGAATGATGAAAAAACACAACAGCAAGCAGATCAATTGCTAAAACCATTAATCAATACAGGTAAAATTGTGATTACTCAAGGTTTTATAGGGCGTGATGAGGAAGGTAAAACTACGACGCTTGGTCGTGGCGGAAGCGATTATTCAGCGGCATTATTGGCTGAAGTGTTGGCGGCAAATGATGTGCTTATCTGGACTGATGTTGCAGGCATTTATACCACTGATCCACGAGTTGTAGCAACGGCAAAACGGATTGATACAATGAGTTTTAATGAAGCAGCAGAAATGGCAACATTTGGGGCAAAAGTGCTTCACCCAGCAACACTACTGCCTGCAGTACGAAGCAATATTCCTGTCTTTGTGGGATCAAGTAAAGCACCAGAGCAGGGGGGGACGTGGGTAACAAGAGATCCACAGCCTCGTCCAACATTTAGAGCTTTGGCATTGCGTCGCAATCAAGTATTGCTGACGTTATCAAGCCTTAGTATGTTACACGCACAAGGCTTTTTAGCGAATGTCTTTACGATTTTGGCAAAATACAAAATTTCCGTTGATGTAATTACCACTTCGGAAGTGAGCATTGCATTGACGTTGGATAAGACAGGTTCAGCTTCATCAGGAGCAGATATGTTATCAAGCGAGTTACTTGATGAACTACGTCAGCTCTGCCACGTTAAAGTCGAAACAGATTTAGCACTGGTTGCGATTATTGGCAATAATTTACATACTCAAGCGGGCGTAGCGAAGCAATTATTTGCCACACTTTCGCCTTATAACGTGCGTTTAATTAGCTACGGAGCAAGCACGAATAACGTTTGTACGTTAGTACAAAATGGCGATGTAGATAGCATTGCTCAAGACCTGCATTCTGCTTTATTTGAGTAAGCATTAATCGGTTAAACGCCAGGTGTTATAAAAAGTTCGTAACATTAGGACGCCTTTTGGCGTCCTTATTTTATTTGAAGGAGGAGTTTAATCAATTAGAAGGTATACCCTGCACTTAATTTAACATTTCTACCTTTACCTTTCATCATACTAAATGCAGGCTGGTATTCCTTATCAAAGAGATTTTCAATGGCAAAATCTAAACGTAAGTTTTTCCATTCACCTTTCAGTGGAGCATAATTCGCATTAATCCCCACCAGCGTATAAGATGGATAAGCCATTACTGGCGTAGAATGGCGAGCATTTTCTGTTTGAGGGACACGGTCTTGTGTAGCATAGTAACTTACTTGTGTACCGACAGTAAATTTCTCAGGCACAATAGCGTAATTAAGTGAAACATTGAATTTATCTGCTGCAATATTTGCTAAGTGGGTCTGTTTGCTGCGATCTTTACCTCGTGTTTGTGCATAGCTGAAAGTTAATCCGAAACGTGATGTTTGATAACGACTTTCTACCTCAATACCACGCAAACGTGCATTTTGAACATTCTTGAATTGTGAGACATCAGAGGTATAAATTCGTGGGTCATTCGGATCGGATTTAAATACGTCTAAATTAATGAAATCCTCAACATCGTTTTGGAATAGTGTTGTTTTAAATGAAGCATTATCATCTTGGGTTAATAGGTTATCAAAATGAAGATGAGCTGCCAGTTCTTTATTTTTTGCCGTTTCAGGTTTGAGATCTGGATTGTGGCGGAATGTATTGACAATAGAACCTGCTCTAAAATGAGTACCAGATGTAAAACGTTCTTCAACTGAAGGGGCACGATAGGCTTCGTTATAACGAGCGGTCAGATCTAGCCAAGAATTTGCATTCCAAACAAGAGAAGCAGATGGCGACCAACGGCTATCCGTGTATTTTTGCTGACTTTGTGCACTGTAGCTATCGTAACGAATACTTGGTGATAGGGTCAATTTCTCGCCTAACTTAATATGAGAAAGTAAATAAGCTCCTATCACTGTGCTGCTTGCAGTATAGCCATTTGCTCGTGCCTCTTCAGTAGTTTTACCTCGTTTAGCGATTGCTTCATCGTTGTGATAATCAATGCCGTAGGTGAAAGACACAGTGTCAAATTCGGTACTATTTTTGAGATTAATTCCAACGGTATTCAATTGAGTTAGATCGCTCGTTTGGTTTTTAATCCGTTTTTCGCTTTCTTTAGTAGCGTTTTTGAATAACGTAATCTGTGCATTGATATAGCGATTGTTAGGTGTTAAGTAATAATTAATGATGCTATTATTTTCAACGATTCTTTGATCGGTTAATGGGTTGTCATTGCCTGCTGTAGCGGAATGTCCAGCACCTGCTGAATGGTGTGGTGAGCCTCCTCCAGTGTGATGTGGCGAAGCATTGCCCTTACTGTGTGGTGTAGCTGTTCTTGAATGGCTTGAGTTTATTTTATTAGGATTGAACACTTCTTCGTTGTTTACATTCGCTGTTTGTTTGCTAAATCCTAAACGGTGAGAGAGTTCCACTCGGTTTGTGTCATTGATTTGCCAGCCGAATTTAGCTAATCCGCCATATTGGTTAAACGCACTGTAATGAATTTTATCGCCTTTACCGACACGAATATTATCCGCATCATTGTAATAACCAGAAACTAACCAGTCCAAGCTATCCGTTGCTCCTAGTAGGGACAGTGTCGATTCAGATAAATTATTGGCAGATTGGTATCCTTGGCGAACGGCTGCGGCAAATCGCTCATTATCTTGAAGGTAATCAAAGGCATTGGCAGTACGCATTGCCACAACACCGCCTAAGGCACCACTTCCCCA
The DNA here is from genome assembly GCF_004345745.1 of Nicoletella semolina. GTDB lineage: Bacteria > Pseudomonadota > Gammaproteobacteria > Enterobacterales > Pasteurellaceae > Nicoletella > Nicoletella semolina. The sequence continues at coordinate 83,789 of NZ_SLXJ01000005.1, forward strand.
TAAGGTAGTCGCAGGACCTTTAATTACTTCAATCTCTTGGACTAAAGATGCTGGGATAAAGTAAGATCCTCGATGAGCAAGGTTAAAATTTTGTCTCACACCATCAATGACTTGTACGACACGATTACCACTTAAGCCACGGATAATTGGTTTTTGAGCTAAAGAAAGTGAGCCTTGCCCAACGTCAATATTGTTAAGGTGTTTAAGAGAATCAGCAACACTTCCAGCCTGCAGGGTTTGAAGTTGTGTTTTGTTTAACTTGTCAGCACTGTTTGCGAGTTTGGCTAATTGTGTCGCATCACGAAAGGCGACAACATTGATTTCTTCCAGCTTTGCGACATTTGAGCTAGCAAATATTGAGACTGAAAAGGTCGCTGTGGGCAAAGCGAGAAAAATAGCAGTGTATAATTTAGACAATTTCATAACGATTCCTATTAATTTCGGTTAATTGATAAATTTATTGATTGAATAACGGTTTGTTGAAAATAACGAGATGTGAATTATTTCACCTCGCCAACAGAGACTTTAGCATTTTGCTTATCGCCGAATGTTTGAATAGTACAATTGTCATTTTCACAAATCTCAAGACTGGTACCCTCTTTAGCTGTAAGATTATCGACCAGTTGATTTGGCATATTTAAACGCTGATTACTTTCAGGCAGCACAGTCTGAGTACTTGAGAGGTTTGTTGAGTGAATGCCTTTAATACTATCTAATAAACGAGCAGCTTGGCGTTCACTTACTTGATTGATGTTATTTCCTTTTAAAGGAACATTGAATTCATTCAGTGATTTACCCAGTCCTTCACGAGAGTGTTCAAAATAGGTAAATTTCCCACCTTCGACTTTTAGCCTTGTTCCTGCATTGTTGATGTATGCCACACCGCCATTTGGGGCAAGAGCGGTTACATCGATATTGTTTAATGTTGTTTGTGTATCAGCGGTATCGCCAATGCCAATCGCCACATTACGCACATTAATATCAACATCTTCTTCTAACCAAGCAGGCTTCGCTCCTGTTGTGATTGCCGTAATTTTTAGGTCTTTTTCGCTACTTTCGCCTTTTAAGGTTGAGTTACCTTCTGTATGCATAGCGTAGCCTTCGTGAGTTTTAGTAAAAATCGAACCATTTTTACCAATCATATTCCCAACAAAATAGAATCCAGCAACACCGCCCCCCTCATTTGCACGAGGAGATACCCCGTTTTTCTCTGCTCCTTCAATGTGAATATGCGAATTATCAAGACGTGCATTTTCAGCATTTATGCCCACTTTATTTATAGCCAATGCAAAGGTATCGAAGGATAAATTTCTGTCGAAATAGACGTTGAGCTTACTATTTTCAAGATTGACGTTTTTCGCCATCAAATGGATAAATCCATCATGAGTTGTAATATTGCTGTTGCGAATATTGATAGCGGTGTCTAAGTGAGTCCGTTTTTCTTGCACTGTCCACATATCAAATACATCACTAAATTCACGTCCTAAACCGACATCAACTGCTTTGCTATATTTCCATCTACGTCTAGGATTATCTTTATCCGTGCGATTAATACGTTCATCAAGGTTTTTAAAACCATATTCCCAATGTGGTGTTTTTCTATAGAGACGAGTGTTACCGCCGTGCACATAAAGGTTCATCACGCCATTGTGTTGTACATTATCAATATTAAAACGTCCAAATCCGCCAGCAACAACAAAATCACCGATATTTTCTAACTGAGTATTGCGGAGATTAATATCAAAGTAACTGCGTTGTTCATCTTCGATGTGTGCTTCTTTATCAATGTAATAAGCGGGCTTCCCTGTACGAGCGGCCACAAAAGAACCGCCACCTAAATTTATTCGAGGGCTGGTAATATGAATTGTTTGATCAATCTGTTGAGGCTTACGAGTGTTAAAGTCAGTTTGTTGTATCCCAATATTCAAGCGGTTAGTTGGCGATAAAATATTGCCAGAAATATCGACTTTATTAGCTGCAAAAATTTTTAAATAACTGTCCGCTTGTTTGAATGAATTTAACTGGATATCATCGGTAATATTGAGTTTACCGAAATAGATAGGATCACTATCTGTATTTGGCTCATTTAATGCTAACGTAACTTTTCCACTTGAATTTAACATAGACGATAACGCACTATTTTGGATAAAATGACCTGTATTTCCCCCTGTTTTACCCACAGTTAAATCGCCTTTTAGACGGATTTCAAACTCATTAGTTTGTGTGCCGAACTCATCTTTGTAGTAAAGATTGGAATTATCACGCTCAAACTCACCGCTAACAGCAAGTTTTTTATCTACGTCAAAGGTGGTTTTTTTCGCTGTGATTTTAGAGCCTTTTTCGGAATGTAATCTAAGGCTTTTCTCACCTCGTTTTTCAGGTGAAGAAAATTTTAATTCGGTTTCCGCTTTAATATCGCTTTTTATACCCAAATGAATGTTATTAGCAGAAAGGGTAATTTTTCCAGAATTCTTCGAGATTTCAGTGGCTTGGAGTAGCCCATTGTTATTGATGGCATTGCTTAATGCTGCCTCTTTGCCTTTGGCGGTTAATTCAATATAGCCATTTTCAGTGATAATCGCTCCATTATTACGCACAATGCCAGCTAGCGTATTGGCATCAAGATCAACACTCACATAAGAATCATTGAGCTCCAATGTAAAACTTTCTCCAGATGCCAAAATCGCTTGAGCTAAAGTTTCTGTAGTAATTTGTTTTTCAACTTCGTTGTATTTAGGGTTTTTACCTGTCCAACCACTCCAGTAATCCTCATAGCAGTCATCATAACAACGTTTTTCTTTGACGGTTTCTGTTTTGCTGTAATGTTTCGCATTAATTTCACCATTATTTTCAACATTATCACCAACCAATACTACAAAACCATTTTTGCCGTTTACCGTAATTTTACCGTTATTTACGATTTTTCCTTCCATTTTGACATTCGTGTGTTTAACACGATTGAATTTTAGATTGTCTTCTTTTAAATTCTCAATTGAGGTAAGTTCTTTCGTAGTAGCAAGCAATGCACCAACATTGACTTGAGCATCTTTACCAAAAATAACGCCATTTGGATTAGATAAAAACACACGCCCATTGGCAGATAATTTTCCTTGAATCTCGCTGGCATTACCACTGTGTACACGGTTGTAAGCAACCGCAGTATCGCTGGGTTGTTTAAATTCTACGCTGTTATTTTTACCAATATCGAAGCTGTCCCAATCAATACTGATATGGGTTGAGGTTTGATTGATGGTAAGATTATCAGCTTGGGTTGAGATCGTTGCGTCGCCTAATTTTACTGTGCCATTTTGAGGGAGGAGTTTTGCATTAGTATAGCTTGCTGCAAATATTGCTAGGGTAATGATATTCAGTTTATTCATTTTTTTCTCTCCTAATTAAAAGGTTTTAACTGCATTGAGCCAAAAGAGATTGCTGTCTTTTGTTACAAATTTTTTCTCTAATGGCTTTGCCCAAGTAACATTTAAAGCGTAATTGTTCGGGGCATTGAGAGAAAGAGCGATACCTGCACTTTGTAACGTAACATTATTCGTAGTGAGTTTTTCAAATACTTGAGGGCGTTTATAGTAGCGACCGAAAGCATAATCATAAAACACGGAATTGCTTAAGATACTTGAGGAGAATACGGCAAGTTGATGCTTGAGTTCCGCTTGGAAAATATGTCCTTCATCAACAGAAACAGCTCCTGTTGCATAGCCCCGAACTGCTGATAAGCCACCAAGTGATAATTTTTGTGAACTATCCAAATTTGTATCGCTAAACTGACCGTTTGCAGAGAGTGAGAATGAGAGATTTTGGGGTAAGGTTTGCTCGTGAGAAAATGTATAGTTTACTAAGCTAAATTTCTTATTCGGTTTAAAATCTTCAGCAAGGTTATGTTTACGTTCATTACTTTTGTTATTTTCACGTCCCAGCACGACATTAAAGCCAAAATAGCTCACACCATTTTTAACGCTATTCCAAGCACCATTAAAACCGAGATTGAGCATATTGATATGGCGTGTTTGTTTGAGATTCACCGCTTTTTGTTCATCAATAAGTTGCTGGTGATTAAAAGCAAGTTTAGTATTTAAACGCAGATCTGTGGTGCGTATCGTTGGGTGAGAAAAATAAGCTCCTAGTGTATTTGCTTTACCTTTTGCATCAAGCGGTCTGAAACTGCCCGCTAATTTGTAATTGAGGTGGCTGACATTAACACCAAGACGTGTGCCATATCCATCAATTAATTGAGAATAATCTAAGCGAATATTTTTTAATCCTGCTGTATTTGAACTGAGTGCATCAAGTTTTAGCTCATCGCCAAAGCCAAGAAAATTGTGAGATTTTATGCCTGTATGGAAGCGATAACGCCCTGTGCTAGATGTGCCAAGATTATCTGCAGCAAGATATCCGCTAAATCGTTTATGGTTTTGTAAATTAACTTGTAAATCTGTTTTTCCTGCTTGTGGGCTTGCTCTTAATTTCAGATCAGATTTCACGCCAGCAATATCATTTAATTGTAGAGCAAATTTTTCAAGTTCATCTTTGTAAACAAAGGATCGACTTGCAACAGTGGTATTGGCAAGGCGAGTAACAAACTGATCTTTTAACGCACTTTGATTATTGATACTGATTTTGCCTAATTCACCTTTGAGAAGCTTGATGGTAACAATTCCATTTTCAATCTCTTGAGGCGGAAGAATGGCACGGGCAATGAGATAATTTTGGTGGCGATAATACTGGGTGATGGCGTGAGTTAATTTTTCTAAATCATTTAACCTAACAGGTTTATTTAAATAGTGTTGAGTAATTTGAGAAATATCATCATTTAGAGGTTGATCATCTAGACTAACTAGGTGAATGCCTGTTAGTTTAAAAGAAAAAGTGTGTTGTTTATTTGTGTATTGACGAGTTGCTTGCAAAGGGAATAGCTCGCCAGAGGGTTTCTGTTTAGGGAGAGAATGTTCAGGATAAATTTGCTTATTCAGCGATCCTGCATTGGGTGTATTGGCAGCTACAAGTGGTGAGGTGCCGATTAAAGTGAGCAAAGCAAGTGTGGTACGATTATAACAATTCTTCATTATTTATCCTTCAATGTAATTGGGCAGACAAACCTAGATGGAAGCAATGCCATCTGAAATTGCCGAAATATACCCTAATCTTTGATGAAGATCAATAAATGAAAATCATTATTATTTTCTTTTATGTTTATTTTACCTATTTTATTCTACAATATGTACTCCCTCCGTTTATAGAGGGAGTTGCTTATAGGCTGAAGATGGAAGGAACTAAAAGAGAGGATAAATCAATGGCGGAAATGACGAACGCCAGTTAATACCATTGCCATTTTATGTTCATTTGCAGCATCAATGACTTCCTGATCTCGCATTGAGCCACCAGGGTGAATGACGCAAGTGATGCCAATTTTTGCGGCTGCATCTATTCCATCACGGAATGGAAAAAAAGCATCGGATGCCATTACGCAACCTGCAACTTGTAACCCTTCATCTTCGGCTTTAATACCTGCAATTTTGGCGGAATAAACTCGGCTCATTTGTCCTGCTCCAATACCAATCGTCTGTTTATTTTTGGCATAAACGATAGCATTCGATTTGACATATTTTGCGACTTTCCAACAGAACAATAGATCTTCAAGCTCTGCTTTACTTGGTTTACGCTCGGATACGACTTGTAAATCCTCTGGAGAAATCATTTTCTGATCTGCGTCTTGAACCAATAATCCGCCACTGACCCGTTTAAAATCAAGGCGTTGCTGAGTTGTATGTAATTCGCCACATTCTAGTATGCGCACATTTTTCTTTTTCGCTAAAATGACACGAGCCTCTTCAGAGACTTTTGGAGCAATAATTACTTCAACAAATTGACGTTCAATAATAGCGTGTGCGGTATCTGCTTGCAGTTCTCGATTAAAGGCAATGATTCCACCAAATGCAGAAGTCGGATCGGTTTGATAAGCTCGTTCATAGGCTTCAAGGCTATTTTCACCTAATGCAACACCACAAGGATTAGCGTGTTTTACAATCACACAAGCAGGTTCTGAAAATTCTTTGACACATTCTAAAGCCGCATCGCTATCTGCGATATTGTTGTAAGAAAGTGATTTACCTTGTAACTGGATAGCAGTTGCAATGCTGGCCTCAGTTTGTTCTTGTTCAATATAAAAGGCTGCATTTTGATGGCTATTTTCGCCATAACGCATTGTTTGTTTGCGGATAAAGTTTAGGTTGAGTGTGCGAGGAAATTGTCCACAATGTTGCGAAATATCTTCTTCTGCACTAGCAAGATAAGGCGGTACTTTTTGTCCGAAATAGTTGGCAATCATTGCATCGTATTGTGCAGTATGTTCAAAGGCTTTGATCGCAAGGTTGAAACGAGTATCAAGAGAGAGGCTGTTTTGATGCTGATCCATTTCAGCGAGAACAGCATTAAAATCATCATTATTGACAATAATGGCAACATCTTTATGATTTTTCGCCGCAGAACGCACCATTGTCGGTCCACCAATATCAATATTTTCTATCGCTTTTTCCAAGGTACAGTCAGGGCGAGTAACCGTTTGTTTGAATGGATAAAGATTGACAACAACCATATCAATGTTTTCAATGCCGTGCTGTGTCATCACTTCATCATCAATGCCTCTTCGACCAAGAATGCCGCCGTGAACTTTAGGGTGTAGCGTTTTTACTCGTCCGTCCATCATTTCAGGAAATCCTGTATAATCAGACACTTCGATCACATTTAAGCCATTTTCAGCCAGTAATTTAGCCGTACCGCCTGTTGAAAGTAATTTTATTCCTCGCTGGGCTAATCCCTGAGCAAATTCTATAATCCCTGTTTTGTCAGAAACACTCAGTAATGCTTGCTGGATAGGACGATTAGTCATTTCATTTTTCCTTAGTGATTTTAAAATAGTTATAAATACGAAACCGAAAAATTATAACGCAAACGGTTGCTAAAAGCTATTTTTGCCATTTTGTGTGAACGTTCATTTATATGTTTATTCTTGAGCTAATCTACATGCCAAAATAATTTGTACCTCTCAGTAGCTTTGCTATGCCATCGAATGGCTTTGTAGCCGCCAATTGGAAAATTCGCTCCAAAGACCAGCTAGACGACAACATTTGCATCACGGATAATGCTGACAAAATCTGTAATGTAACGCATTCTTATGGTGAATGAGTTTATGAGATGTGTAAATAGTTGGAAAAAGAATTAAGAGAAGGATTCGTGTGTTTGTAAAAAGTGACGTATAGCAATATCACAATAAACTCAAGCAAGGAATGTGGGCAGAAAATAACCTCGAAGAAAAGAGAAAGTATCCCTTTGAAGACACTTTGTTACAAAATAGGCATATTTCAATATAGGTCACCTATTGGAATACATAAATAAGGTTGAAACCTACGGTACATTTACGGAACTCTCGCTAAATCAATTCGATTGAACCTTGCTGCTTAGCAAACTAGTAATTAATTTAAAGAAAAATGGCACGCCCTAAAGGATTCGAACCTTTGACCCACGCCTTAGAAGGGCGTTGCTCTATCCAGCTGAGCTAAGGGCGCAATTAATATGAATAAAGATGGTCGGCGAGATAGGATTTGAACCTACGACCCACTGGTCCCAAACCAGTTGCGCTACCAAGCTGCGCTACTCGCCGTAAAAGATTAAGACTTGAGCATTATAGTTTTTTTCCATTTTTCGTCAATGAAATTATGGCTAATAATATATTAAATGAATGTTCTTTGAACATAATTGAATTGTTGCTTATCAAAATGTAATTTTTTTGCGAAAATAGACGCAATCGTTTTCTTAGCTTTTATTATCGGTCTTACAGGAGAATTTAATGGCAGCTCAAATTATTTCAGGTGTTTTGCTTGCTAATCAAATTAAAACGCAAATTGCGGAGCAAATTGCCTTTTTCGTTCAACAAGGGCATCGAGCCCCAGGATTAGCTGTTATTTTGTTAGGAACAGATCCTGCTTCTCAGGTGTATGTTAATAGTAAGCGTAAAACTTGTGCGGAAATCGGTATTCAATCTCAATCTTATGATTTGCCAGCAGAAACTACAGAAACGGAATTGTTAGCTTTAATTGATAAACTCAATAATGATGAGAAGGTTGATGGTATTTTGGTACAGCTGCCTCTGCCTAATCAAATTGATGCGATAAAAGTGATTGAAGCTATTTTACCGTCTAAAGATGTTGATGGTTTTCACCCTTACAATGTGGGGCGATTATGTCAGCGTATTCCAACTTTACGAGCATGTACCCCTTATGGTGTGATGAGGTTGTTAGAACAATCTAAGGTAAAATTACAAGGGAAACACGCCGTAATTGTGGGAGCATCTAACATCGTTGGCAGACCGATGTCATTAGAACTATTATTAGCAGGCTGCACGGTTACCATTACACATCGTTTTACCCAAGATCTTGCCCTACATATTTCTCAGGCAGATATTGTTGTAGTGGCGGTAGGTAAGCCACATTTTATTCAGGGTGAATGGATAAAAGAAGGTGCAATAGTGATTGATGTTGGGATTAATCGTCTTGAAGATGGTCGCTTGGTTGGTGATGTGGAGTTTGATAAGGCTGCTTCAAAAGCGAGTTTTATTACGCCTGTACCAGGGGGAGTTGGTCCAATGACGGTCGCAATGTTAATGCAAAATACGCTACAAACTTATTTAGAGCATATCGGATATAATTAAGTCTTTATCAACTTGAACGGTTGGCTGCAATTTCAGAAGGCAGCCGTTTTTGAATGTGAAGACGTAGCTTCGTAAGCTCATCTTTAGAATATGTTTTTTGATTATCTGCTAGAAAACCGTGAATTGGCTGATATTTGTTCAATCTATATAAGCTCGCATAGCAGCTAGATAGTGTCCGTTTGGCATAAGCAAAACCAATAATATTTTGCCAATCTGCTTCATTGAGAACAGTGCGGCTTAAGTTTTTTGGCGGTAGAAAATCTACAAATTTTTGTGCAAAAGGCAATAACCAACAATCTCGTTGCCACCGCTTTTTTGCCTGCTCAACAAAAATATTACCTTGCTCAGAAATAGGATAAAGCATAATCGCACTGTGATGTCCACTACTTGCCTCAGCCGTTGGCGTAATTTGTACCAAATGAAAGCCACAATGTTGCCAAAAAGCAAACAGTTCGATACTCAAACCAAAACTCACGGAAATAAAATCAAGCGGTCGTTTTTCCCGCTTTTTTTGCAAAATAAACTGGCTAACTAACCGCTTACCTATCCCCTGTCGTTGTAAATGAGGCTGTACCGCAAGGCGTGAAATGCGTATAGATTGCAATTGACAAGCCTTAGGCAAATTACCTTGAAAGCAAAGGTACTGGGCGACAAGATTCCCCTGTGGGCGGCGTTCTCCTCGCCAAATGGCTTGCGTAAGTTCCTCGCTTATTCCTCCCTCTGATATCGCCCAAATGCCACCTTGTAATTGCTGTTCATCAATGCTCTTATATAAATGTTGATCGGCGGCATCAAATAGACGGCGTAAATCAGTTGGCGTCGTCTTATAGTGTGCGTAAGCAAGCAACTGGTAGAAGCAACTTAGACTATCTGGATTTGGATTAAGGTCATCTTCTAGCAGTAACAAACGGTGGATAAATTGTTCCAGTGGATCATTTTTGCTAAAACGCAGCGGTTCGGTAAGCTGCCAATGGGCAAGTGTTCGTTTAATTTGTGTAGGGAGCTTTAGCGAGAACCCTCGCCCAGTCCCCTCATAATGGTAAGTGGTTGTACTCAGAACCAGCTTGCGAAAAGTATGGCAAAAATGGCGTAGCATTGGCAATGGCAAGCTGGCAGCTTCATCAACAAATAACCAACTATCATAAGAAATTTCTTGATTTTCAATCAGTTGAACTAATTTATCTGGTGCAATAAAACGTAAATTTAGGTGAGAGAGTGTTTGCTGCCAAAATTGCGGTAAAGAGGCTTGGCTACGAGCAGTTATAATAACATTTTCGGTTTGAGCAAGTAGGTCAGCCAGTTTACCCGCAAGCGTTGATTTTCCTCGACCTCGAGGGGCAGTAATCAAATGTACGTCAGCATAATGTGTCGGCAATTTTGCGAAAATATCAGCTTGTTCTGCGGTTAAATTACAATTTTTTGAGCAAAAATGACCGCTCGAAGAAGGCAAACACGCTGGAAAATCGCTCACGACCTCGAACTTAAATTCACGAACCAGTTGCTTGAAATGGCGATAAAAATTAGGTGTTACAATAAGAGATGAGTGCCAGCGTAAGCTGTCATTATCAAGACAATTCGCTAAATTTTCCCAATTGGGGCAAATTAAGAATAATGTGCCGTTGGCACTGATTGTGCCAGCTACAATCGCTAACGCTTCAAGGTGCAAACTTACTCCCTGTTTAGATCGCATATCATAGATTGCACAGGGAAATTCCTGACCTAATAAACACCTTGCATTGGAAAAAGCGACGGAAGATTCGCTTTTTTCCTCACTTAATCTTAGGCAATTAACTGGAATTGTCGGAGAATACGCTGTAATGATGACTAGCTTACGCATTACTGAGCAAATTCAGCCTCAATCAGCTTTTCGCTTAAATAAGGATCAGCAAAGCCTAAAGATTGCATAATCGTTGTTTCAAGACTTTCCATTTCCTCTGCTTCAGCGTCAGTTAAATGATCATAACCGAGCAGATGTAATGTACCGTGAATGGTAAGATGTGCCCAATGTGCCTCAAGTGGCTTGTTTTGTTCCAAAGCTTCTTGTTCAACGACTGAACGACAAATCACTAAGTCGCCAAGTAAGGGCAACTCAATATTCGCTGGTGCTTCAAACGGAAATGAAAGTACATTTGTGGGCTTATCTTTGCCACGATAAGTTAAATTAAGCTGATGGCTTTCTGACTCATCAACGATCCGAATGGTGATCTCCGTTTCTGGGTAAGCTGTATTATTGGCTTCGGTCGATAATGCCTTATCCACCCAATGTTGAAACTGCGATAGTAAAGGGAGATTGTCGCTATTTTCGCTAGCAATTTGAAGATCAATATAAAGTGAAGACATTGCAAAAATTTCCTTGAAGAAGACCGCTACTTACGATTATTGCCATTTTTTTACTGCGAGCTGATCGCTTTCTCGCCCCTCAACCCAGCGTTCTCCGCTTTGTGTTTTTTCTCGCTTCCAAAATGGGACTTCTGTTTTTAAATAATCCATTATAAATTCATTGGCATGGTATGCCTCGCCTCGATGAGTTGCACTAACCCCCACCAACACAATATCATCGCCAGTATAAAGCTGCCCTATTCGATGAATAATCGCAACACGTTGTAACTCAAAACGGCGACGAGCCTCAACGACGATGTGATTCAATGCTTTTTCTGTCATCGCAGGATAATGCTCAAGAAACAAACTAGAAATCGTATCGCCTAAATTCATTTCTCGAACTTTCCCTATAAATAATGTAGTCGCCCCAACAGTCGCTGGTTCGCTAAGCCAATCATAAATAGCGGTTTGATCAAAGGTCTCTAGTTGTACTTGAATGAATGTTTGTTCCATTTTGCCCTCTGCTTTATCCTTCATTTTATCCCCCAGTAACAGGTGGGAAAAATGCCACTTCATCGCCATTTTTAATCTCGCTTTCTAGGCTGGAAATCGTCTGATTAATGGCAACTAACAATTTGCCATCTTCTAACGCAAGTCGCCATTTTTGCCCTTGTTGAGCAAGATGTTGGCGAAGCTGTTCAGCAGTTTGAAAATCAGCTGGCAATACGAGGCTTTCCACGCCTACTAATTCTCGTGTTTGAGCAAAAAATAATATTTTAATCACTGTTTTTCCTTATTCCACATTAAAATCGCCTGATTTACCGCCGCTTTTATGAAGTAGGCGAACATATTCAATCACCATATCTTTTTGTACAGCCTTGCACATATCATAAATCGTTAATGCAGCAACACTTGCCGCTGTCAAGGCTTCCATTTCTACCCCTGTTTTACCTGTTAATTTGCACACCGATTCAATACGCACTTGATGGGTATCTGGTAATGCTTGAAGCTGCACCTCGACTTTAGTGAGTAGAAGTGGGTGGCAAAGCGGAATCAATTCCCACGTTTTTTTAGCGGCTTGAATGCCCGCAATACGAGCAGTAGCGAACACATCACCTTTGTGATGATTGCCAGATAAAATCCTTTCCAATGTTTCTTTACGCATCGAAACCAGAGCTTCCGCTTTGGCGATACGAATAGTGTCTTGTTTCATTGAAACATCAACCATATTCGCTTCGCCTTGTGTGTTGATATGTGTAAATGTTGTTGTCATTTGTGTGCCATTTAAATCTGAAAAATGAAATTTTGTAAAAAAGTGCCAAACTTACCGCTTGGAGAATGGCTTTTTCTTGCGATTTTATCCGCCAATGCTAGCGAGATTATTACGAATACCACTATTACCAATATGCAGATAATGGTGTTCTCGTTTGCCCTGTAAAGCGGATTTTAAACGAGCTTCAAGTTGCAATTGATGTGAGTCTGATTGCAGTAAATCACGCAAATCAATCCCTTCTTCGCCGAATAAACAGAGATGTAGCTTGCCTAATGCGGAGACCCTTAAACGGTTACAGCTTGCACAGAAGTTTTTTTCATAAGGCATAATTAACCCAATTTCCCCTTGATAATCGGGGTGTGCTAACACTTTGGCAGGCCCGTCTGAAAGCGATTTTGACTGTAACTGCCAGCCAACTTGAAGCAGCCGATCTAAAATAGATTGCCCAGAGAGATGTTGCTGCTTAAAAAAATGCTCCATCTCGTTAGTTTCCATCAATTCGATAAAACGCATTTGAATTGGACGATTTTTAATCCATCGTAAAAAATCGTCAAGCCCTTTTACTGTATATTGTTTCATCAATACGGCATTCACTTTGATTTTGTTGTATCCCACTTCAAAAGCGTTATCAATGCCTTTGAGAATGGAATGAAGTTTGTTTTCACCTGTAATCAGCTGGAATTGACGAGGATCGAGACTATCTACACTCACATTAATATGGCTAATACCTGCTTCTTTCCATAACCCCACATCACGCTCCATTCGATAACCATTGGTCGTTAAAGCAACTTGGCGAATACCTTTGGTTTGTGCAATGGTATGAGCAATTTCAAGGAAATCCTTCCGCAAAGTGGGTTCACCACCTGTAATGCGGACTTTTTCAGTCCCCAGCTGGGCAAATGTGTGAACTAAACGCTGAATTTCAGAGAGGGCAAGAAACGTCTGTTTATCCGCTGGCGGTTGGTAGCCATCAGGTAAACAATAATTACAACGGAAATTACAAACATCGGTAATGGATAATCTCAAATAAACATATTGCCGTTGAAAACGATCAATGAGTCCTATTCCTTGATGAGAAAAATCATCACCGACATTTTTTATCGGGATAATATTTTGCATTTGACACCTTTCTAAATACGAGAGGACGGCTAATTTCTCAACAATCCTTGGCAAAATTTTGCTGGCACAGCTTCCATATTGAATAACTTAAGTGAAACGCAAGTAGCTTAAATAAAACAACTTAGGCGGTCTGGCTCGGAGTCTTAAAGTCGCTTTATTCTAGTCATCTTAACTGTATTAGGCAAGTACGCAATTTTGCGTATTTAAACACAAATCATACAATACCTTGTTTTAAGTCATATTTCATTTTTTAGCTTTGCGACTACGATCTCAAAAAAGCCATTTGCATACATTCCAACTAGTTGCATGGGTTAATGAAATATTGCCTTTCTAAAATTTCTTTTATAATCTCTCTCAATCTATTAGGGGGAAGAATGAAAATTAATACTGCTGCTCATTGGGGAGCCATCGAAGTTGAAATCCAACAAGGCGTTGCCGCCTCTTCCAAAGGCTTACTCTCTTCAGTGATTGAAAATGAATTGCAAACAGTCGTCCCTGATCAAATCTACAGCGATCGGCGAGTAAAAGCACCAATGGTGCGAAAAGGATTTTTAGAAGGCAATGTTGATACTCGTTTGCGTGGGCAAGACGATTGGGTGCAGGTATCTTGGAAAGATGCATTAGATCTCGTTCATCATAAAATAACCCAAGTGCGACAAGCGGTCGGTTCACAAGGGATTTTTGCAGGCTCGTATGGCTGGTATAGCTGCGGTGTGTTGCACAGTTGTCGCTCATTATTATTGCGTTATATGAACTTAACGGGCGGTGCGGTAGATATTGTGGGAGATTATTCAACAGGGGCGGCTCAAGTGATTCTACCACACGTTATAGGCTCTTCCCAAGTCTATGAACCTCAAACCAGCTGGGAATCTATTTTAACACACAGCGACATTGTAGTACTTTGGGGAGCCAATCCGCTAACCACCTTGCGTGTCGCTTGGGTGGCAACCGATCAAAAAGGGATAGACTATCTCGCAAAATTAAAAGCCAGCGGCAAACGGATTATCTGCATTGATCCAATACGTAGCGAAAGTTGCGATTATCTGCAAGCAGAATGGCTACCAATTAATCCAAACACAGACGTTGCTTTAATCCTTGGCATAGCACACACCCTAATCATTAATGATCTACACGATAAAGCCTTTCTTGCTAAATACACCGTAGGTTTTGATACATTTTGTGCTTATGTGCTAGGAGAAACAGATAATCAGCCAAAAACTGCAGAATGGGCAAGCCAAATTTGCGGCATTTCAGCAAAGCAAATTGCAACATTAGCCACGCATTTCGCTCAATATCGTACGATGTTAATGGGCGGTTGGGCGATGCAGCGACAACCTTTTGGTGAGCAAGCTCCTTGGGCGTTAGTTAGCTTGGCTGCAATGCTCGGACAAATCGGCTTAGCAGGCGGCGGCTTTGGTATGAATTATCACTGTAATGGCGGTGTGCCTGTCTGTAATGCAGCTGCGATGAAAGGTATTAATGCTTACCCAGATCCAACTGTACCCAAATGGCAAATTCCTGTTGCACGAATTGCAGACTGCCTGCTTAATCCGCATAAACCCTACTCGTTTAATGGGAAAACTCATCACTACCCTAATATTCAATTAATTTACTGGGCTGGTGGCAACCCATTCGTTCACCATCAAGATACTAATCGCTTACGCCAAGCGTGGCAACAAGCACAAACCGTCATTGTAAACGAATGCTATTGGACACCGACAGCGAAAATGGCTGACATTGTTCTACCTGCAACAACCAGTTTTGAACGCAACGATCTAACAATGAGTGGTAGCTATTCACAATCACATATATTCCCAATGAAACAAATTGTTGAACCACAATTTGAAGCCAAAAACGACTATGATATTTTTGCAGAATTAGCCCAAAGAGCTGGCAGATTTGCAGAATTTACCGAAGGAAAAACAGAAATGGAATGGCTTGCAGAAATCTATCACACCGCTCGCCAGCAAGCGGTGAATAAACACCCCAATATTGCAATGCCTGATTTTGCTACATTTTGGCAACAAAACCAGCCAATGGCTTTTATGCCCACAGAAGAAAGCACAACGTGGGTAAAATTTGCAGATTTTCGCCAAAATCCCACCGCTTATCCACTAGCCACCCCTTCAGGAAAAATTGAAATTTGCTCTGAAACTATCGCCAACATGCAGTACCTAAATTGCCCTAAACACCCAACATGGCTAGGAAAAAGCCCTTTAACTGCAGAATTGCCCCTGCGTCTTATCACCCCACACCCCTATTTTCGCTTACATAGCCAGCTAGCATACACTCGATTGCGAGAAAAATACGCAGTGAATGGACGAGAACCGATTTTAATCCACCCCCATGATGCCAAGGTTCGAGGCATTCAAGCAGGCGATATTGTGCGTATTGCAAATCAAAATGGACAAGTATTAGCTGGAGCTGTCATTACAATCAACATTATCGCAGGTACAGTCGCGATGTACGAAGGCGGCTGGTATGATCCTGATTTCAATGATATGCAAAATGAAAATCCCCTTTGCCTCAACGGCAATCCCAATGTCTTAACAGCAGACATCGGCAGCTCTCACCTCTCACAAGCCACAGCCCCAAATGGCTGCCCAGTTGAAATTGAGCGGTATGTTGCGAGTAAAAAATAAAACACTCCATTTTTCAAACCTGCCGATAATCTCCCTTCTGTATCGCAACAGGATTTCCCCTTTGAAATCCCTGAAAGTTGGGGGTGGGTGAGGTTATCTAGTGTTACAGAATTAATTAATGGAGATAGGGGGAAAAATTATCCTTCAAAAGATAAATTACACTTGTCTGGAATTCCTTTTATCAGTGCAATTAATCTTGATAATGGAACTATTTCAAATGAAAAATTATTATATTTATCTCAACAACAGTATGATTTGCTTGGAAGTGGAAAATTAAAGAAAAATGATCTTATTTTTTGCTTAAGAGGTTCTTTAGGTAAAAATGGGATATATCCTTTTTCATCTGGTGCAATAGCATCTTCATTAGTTATTTTAAGATTAATTAGTACAGAATTATTAGATTTATATTTCTTCTATTATTATATTAATTCCCCATTAATTAATAACGAAATCAATAAATATAATAATGGTACAGCTCAGCCAAACTTATCCGCAGGAAATTTGGAAAATTTCTATTTCCCCCTCCCCCCATTCAACGAACAAAAACGTATTGTGGCGAAAATTGAAGCATTACTGCCTTATATTGAACAATATGCAGAAAAAGAAGAAAAACTGACCGCTTTACATCAGCAATTTCCAGAACAGTTAAAAAAGTCAATTTTACAGGCGGCAATTCAAGGCAAATTAACTGAGCAAGATCCGAATGATGAGCCTGCTTCTCGCTTGATTGAGCGGATAAAAGCAGAGAAATTACGCCTAATTGCTGAGAAAAAACGGAAAAAACCGAAGGTGGAATCAGAAATTATCCTTCGTGATAATTTGCCTTATGAGATTATCAACGGTGAAGAGCGTTGTATCGCTGATGAAGTGCCGTTTGATATTCCAGAGAATTGGGGGTGGTGTAAATTTGGCGATATTGTTGATATTTCTCGTGGAGCCTCTCCAAGACCAATAAATCAGTACATTACAAATGATGAAAATGGTATTCCTTGGATTAAGATTGGAGATACAGATATTGGTGGAAAATATATTAAAACCACAAAAGAAAAGATCACATTAGATGGAGCTAAACAATCTAAGTTAGTTCAAGTTAATGATTTTTTATTAACCAATTCAATGAGTTTCGGAAGACCTTATATTACTAAAATATCTGGTTGTGTCCACGATGGTTGGTTAGTGATTAAATTTGATGAAAAGATATTTAATATAGATTTTTTATATTATCTATTAAGCTCGCCTTTTATTTTTTCTCAATTTTCTGAAAAGGCAGCTGGTTCAGCATTTAAAAATCTGAAATCAGATACTGTAAGAGATTCGATTATCCCTATTCCACCACTCAATGAACAAAAACGCATTGTAGAAAAAATTGAAAAATTATTTTTTAATTTAAAGCGGTTCAATTTATAGCGTAATAATATGCCTTTCGCTCCCTTCCGCTTGCGGAGGGAGCTGTCCGCAGGACTGAGATAGGGTATATGCTACCAATCAATAATTTTATTAACGATAGCCTGTTGCTCTGTTGCCGTTTTTCTTAAATAAATTCTGGTGGTTTCAATACTTTCGTGTCCCATTAAATCGGCTAAAAAAGCAATATCATTAAAACGCTCTAAAAAACTTTTAGCAAAACGATGACGAAATGAGTGTGGATAAACAACTTTTAGATCAAGTTTATATCTTTTTGCCAAAATTTTTAATTGCCCTGCAATCCCTCGAGTAGTAATTCTCTCACCATATTTATTAAGAAAAATAAACCCTGATATTTTGTTTGTTTCATAGAGCCATTTTTGACATTCTTGCTGCAATGCTTGTGGAATATAAATTCGTCTTAATTTTCCACCTTTGGAATAAAGATCTAAATAACCTATCTTAATATGTTCGACTTTGATCTGAATTAATTCACTTACCCTTGCACCAGTTGCCGCCATAAAGCGAATAACAAAATACCAATATAATTCATTATCCTCTTTTAGTTTCTGTTTAAAATAATGGTAATCCGCTTCGCTAATCACATTTTCTAAAAATGGCTTTTGCTGAACTTTAACAAAGCTTAACTTCCATTTTTCTTTTTTAAGAAATTCTAAATAACAATTTATTGCTCGTAGTCTTAAATTAACCGTTTGTGGCTTATAACGATCAATTAAAAAGACTTTATATTCTTTTAAATTTCCTCTTGTAACATCGGGGTATAATTTGTAAAACTGTTTCACAGCAAATAAATAAGCTGAAATGCTATTCTTAGCAAGATCTTGATTTGATAGGTATTTTTGAAAAGAAATAATCATACTGATTCTCCTGTTTGGGTTGAAAATCAGTATGATAAAAAGATTTAGGCGGTCAGTTATACGCTAAATTTTGCAAAGTAGAAAATAATTTTTCAATTTTTTCCACAATGCGTTTTTGTTCGTTTAGTGGAGGGAGTGGGAAGTAGATCTTATTTAATTCTTCAACAGGTAGCCCTTTAACAGTTAGTCCTTGTCCTTGAAGATTTAAAGTTTTGAAAAAATATACAAAAAATAGTTTATCTACATCATTTGATAGAATAATCCCTCTCAAATCTTGATTAATAGAAACATCTATATTATTTATCGCGATTTTTCCTAATCCCATTCTTGTGCATAAAATGATGTTATTTTTAGGAATTATATTAGACGAACTATTTTCTAATCCAAGATCAGAGATAAAATCAGATGTATTATTTAAATAAATACTATCTTTATCCAAATCCTTAACACTAGCCCAAGGAATTTCTCCATTCCAATATTCTGATATATTTTTAGATGGTGTTCCACCACCAATATTAAATAAAATAATGTTCTCTAACCTCACCCACCCCCAATTTTCAGGAATATCAAATGGGATTTCGTCAGCGATACAACGCTCTTCACCGTTGATAATCTCATAAGGCAAATTATCACGAAGGATAATTTCTGATTCCACCTTCGGTTTTTTCCGTTTTTTCTCAGCAATTAGGCGTAATTTCTCTGCTTTTATCCGCTCAATCAAGCGAGAAGCAGGCTCATCATTCGGATCTTGCTCAGTTAATTTGCCTTGAATTGCCGCCTGTAAAATTGACTTTTTTAACTGTTCTGGAAATTGCTGATGTAAAGCGGTCAGTTTTTCTTCTTTTTCTGCATATTGTTCAATATAAGGCAGTAATGCTTCAATTTTCGCCACAATACGTTTTTGTTCGTTGAGTGGGGGGATTGCTATTGGCAAATTATATAATTTATCATCATTGATTGCAGGATAAGCAACACCTACCATTTCTTGATTAACAAACTCAGTAAATACAGGGCTTAATAAATAGTAAAATAAATATTTATGATAAAAATTGGTAAATACATTCATTACGGCAAATGCTGTACTTGCTATTGGCTCATATTGAAAATCTTGTTCTAATATACAAATATTTTGTAAATAAGGACGAACAGTTGAGTATAAAATAGAATTTTTCTGAACAATCTTTCTTGCCCTAGATGGAGCCTGATCTGGTTCTAAAATATTTTCTAAGCTATTTAATTTATGGATTTTATTATTTATAAGACCTACATCTATGTAAAAAAAACGCTCATTAGGTGTTTTTTGCCCTAAATTAAAAATAATATTCCCCAATTTTTCAATTTCCCAACTTTCAGGGATTTCAAAGGGGAAATCCTGTTGCGATACAGAAGGGAGATTATCGGTAGCTTTTTTGCTTTTTTTGATTTTGCCTTCCGCAATCAAGCGATCTTTTTTTTGCTTAATTTTTTCAAGCAACACCGAAGCAGGTTCATCGCTTGGGTCTTGTGGCACAAGCTTGCCTTGAATGGCGAGTTGTAAAATGGCGTTTTTAAGTTGTTGAGCTTTCATCGTGTTTGTTTAACCTTTTTTCCGATTGCTTCAAGGGTATTTAAGTCATCTTGTTCGGCATTTAATGCGAGTATTTCACGTCTCTTTTGTTTAAAAAGGGCATACTGTTCATCAGTAAATTCTTTCATTTGTTGGCGGCTTTTATTGCCTTTATCCGCCAGCACAGGAAAACCATTATCTTCAATAATGCTATCAATACGGTTTTGCCAAAAGCGTAGGGTTAAATCTTGGCGATTTTTAGCTCTTAGCTCCGCACTTTCTAGGAAGATGACCGTTAGGCGGTTGAGCGTATCAATTTCGTCTTCATTGAGATAATTTTTTGAAACGATAATATCGGCTTTTTGCACTCGCTCACCACTCCAAGTAGTTAAACCCATATTTGGTAATTCCGCATTTGCTCGGTGACAAATGAGCTCTGCTGCTGTTTGTTGTGTCACCGCATAAATGAGCTTGTTTTGAGCTTCGGCGAAGAACATTTCAGTGGCTTTGTCGGTCGCATCGTAGTCACTAGAAAGCTTGAATAGCTCCCGCACTTTTTGATAAAAACGCATTTCACTGGCTCGAATATCTCGGATTCGTTCCAGTAATTCATCAAAGTGATCAACTCGTCCGTTCGGATTTTTCAGACGTTCATCGTCCATTAAAAATCCTTTTTCTAAATAAGTGCGTAAACTACTATTTGCCCAACGTCTAAATTGCACACCTCGTGGGCTACGCACACGAAAACCAATAGCTAAAATCATTGCTAAAGCATAGTGCTTTACACTGTAATTTTTGCCATCAGTAGCAGTTATGAAAAAATCCTTCATAACTGAAGCTTCATCTAACTCATTGTCATTAAATATATTTTTGATATGTTCGGATATATTTCGTACAGAGGTGTCAAAAAGTTCAGCAAGCTGATTTTGGGTTAGCCAAACTTCATTTTCTGCAACAAAAAGTGAGACTTTACTTTTACCGTCTTCAGTGTTGTAAATGATTAAATCAGACATTTTTCCACCTATAATTTAATCCCCAAAATTTGAGTGATTTCGCCTAAAATGCGATCAATATCGGCATTTAAAGCGGTACGTTTTTGCTGATAATTTGCAATGAGTTCGTCAGGTGGCAAAATTTCCTCTTCTTCGTGTGGGAAACCGCAAAGATCGATGTTAAATTGGCGATCCGCAATTTCTTGATAGCTGTAACATCTCGCTTTATCAAAGCCATCAATTTCAATCGCTTGGCGGTTGTGCCACCACTCCATTACCTCGTTGAAATGCTCTAATTTCATTGGCTTAGTTTTCGAGAAGTTTTTGTAGCCTTCTGGCATATCCAAGCGGTAGAACCAGGTCTCTTTGGTTGGTTCTGTGTTATCAAAAAAGAGAATGTTATTGTGATTGAGGTGTAAGGAGCAAACACGCTATGTGGCAGACGAATGACGGTGTGTAAATTCATTTCCGTCATTAGTTTTTGCTTAATCGCAACTTTAGCGTTATCCGTACCGAAAAGGAAACCGTCTGGCAAGACAATCGCTACACGCCCATTTTTCTTTAAGCGATACATAATCACCAACATAAACAGATCCGCCGTTTCACTGCTGCGTAATGCAGAGGGAAAGTTGGTTTTGATCTGCTCAATTTCACTGCCGCCGTAAGGTGGATTCATTAAAATCACGTCAAATTTGTCATTCTCCGTATAGTCTTTTACTGGCTTTTCAAGAGCATTGTCGTGATGCACATTTGGGTTATCAATATCGTGCAAGAGCAAATTGGTAATACAAAGCAGGTGCGGTAGGGCTTTTTTCTCAATGCCGTAAACGGAATTATTGAACAAAGTGCGGTCGGAAACGGATTGAATTTGTTTCTCTAGCACTTTCAATGCTGAGGTTAAAAATCCCCCTGTGCCACAAGCAAAATCGGCAATTCGCTCGCCTAATTTAGGGGCAATCATCTTTACCATAAAATCGGTTAGTGCTCGTGGTGTATAAAATTCCCCTGCATTGCCTGCACTTTGAAGGCTTTTTAGTATATTTTCATAAATATCGCCAAAGGTATGGCGTTCTTGGTATTGCTCAAAGTTGATTTCATCAATGATATTGATCACTTGGCGAAGCAAAATACCATTTTTCATATAGTTATTATTATCTTCAAATGCTGCACGGATAATTCTTTGATTCATTGGCGTTTCAGTCGAAATCGGCAAGTTTTTCAGTGCAGGGAAGAGATCATTATTGACGAAATTGAGTAGCTCATCGCCTGTCATTGCTTTTCCGTCTTTATTGTCTTTCGCCCAATTTTCCCAACGTAAAAAATCAGGCAAAATTGAATGGTAGTCATCAGAAATAAGTTCCCATTCTTGCTCTTTAGCATCGTAAATTTTTAAAAATAAAATCCACACGATTTGCTCAATACGCTGTGCATCGCCATTAATGCCTGCATCATTTCTCATCACATCTTGCAAGCGTTTTACTAAATTGTTTAAGCTCATTTTAGGTGTCCTTAAAAAAGAAAAGTACGGTGAGATTTTAAGATATTTTGCAAATTGCGATTTAATCTCACCGCTTGTTGAGTATTAATCCGAATAAATCATTTTTTCTAAGCCTTGAACGGCTTTTTGATAAAGTGCCTTTCCGCCAAATTTTTTCACAATCGCAATCAAGCCACCAAGCGGTTCAAATTGACTGTTTTTCAGCAATTCAGGTTTACTGAGATCTTTCACGCCTGATTTCACATATTCATCAAGTAATAGCCCTAGTACTTGGCGATTCTCTTCTGAGTATTGAGCGAAATAGCCACTGTTTTTTGCTTTTTCGATTCGTTCTTGCTTGGTTATTGGTACTTTTCCGTAACCGACTTTTCGGATAACGTCATAATCGTCAAATTGGCGACCAAATTGGTTTTTCTTGCGAAGAGAATTGAGCCATTTTTCGTCGGTGTAAAATTTTGAGAAAATCTCACCGCTACTTAGCCAGCTTTGTTGGAACTGCTCGTAGGACGAGAAATCTTTTTGAATTTCACGTTGGGAGAAAAGATCAATATCTTCTGAAACCAGCTCGCCTTGTTCGTTGAGATACTGTACTTTTTCATCAAGAATACGCAGTTTTAAGCTACCCGCTTCCA
Organism: Nicoletella semolina; assembly: GCF_004345745.1. GTDB lineage: Bacteria > Pseudomonadota > Gammaproteobacteria > Enterobacterales > Pasteurellaceae > Nicoletella > Nicoletella semolina. The sequence goes on from NZ_SLXJ01000005.1 coordinate 106,811, forward strand.
AAACGATAACAGGCTTATATTCGCCTTCATTTTCCTTCACTGTCTGTGGTTCTTTAGGATTATGAATTGGTTGATCATTTTCTGAATCAGAAATAGGGTTATCTGGATCGATATCAATAATGACCACGGGCTCACCATCAAAAGCAGGATCAGCAAAAAGCCGTGTTACGCCACGAAAATCTAAAATGGTGAAAAACTCTTTGCCTGCATCCGTGCGTAAGCGTGTGCCACGTCCAATAATCTGCTTAAATTCAGTCATGGATTGAATGTTGGCATCAAGTACCACCAATTTGCAGGTTTTGCTATCCACTCCTGTCGTCATCAATTTAGAGGTTACGGCAATCACTGGGTAAGCCTTATCTTCATTTTTGACATCACAAAAGGCTTCTAAATCCTCATTTTTAGCTGTTTGATCGCCTGTAATTTGGCGGATATATTTCGGATTTTTCGCCAGCATATCGGCATTTAAGCGAGATAATTCCGCTACCATTCGTTGAGCGTGGTTGATATTGGCACAAAATACAATCGTCTTATCTAATCGGTTCGTTTTGTGTAAAAATTCAGTAATCCGTTCTGCCACAAGTCGAGTGCGGTCATCAAGCACAATGTTATAATCAAAATCTTTGACGGTATAAAGCCTGTCTTCAACAGGATTTCCATTTTTATCCTGTAAACCTTTGATTGGTCGCCAGCCTTTCAGATCACAATCTAAATCAACACGGATAACACGGTAAGGGGCAAGAAAACCATCTTCAATCCCTTGTTTTAGGCTGTAGGTATAAATTGGATCGCCAAAATAGCTAATATTGCTTGCATCTGCGGTTTCTTTTGGTGTAGCGGTCATACCAATATGTGTCGCTTCAGAGAAATAATCCAAAATTGCACGCCAGTTGGAATCTTCTTTGGCGCTACCTCGATGACATTCATCAATGATGATTAAATCAAAAAATGAGGGCTGAAATTGCTTGAATAACTGATTATCCGTTTCACCATCTAATTGCTGATAAAGTGCCAAATAGACTTCAAAGGAGCTATCCAATTTTTTGTTGCTCACTTTGACCATTTTGTCTTTAAATGGCTTGAAGTCTTGGGTCATCGGCTGATCGACTAACACATTTCTGTCAGCAAGAAATAAAACCTTACGTTTTGTACCACTAGCTTTCAGGCGATGAATAATTTGAAAGGCGGTGTAAGTTTTGCCTGTTCCTGTTGCCATAACTAACAAAATACGATTTTGCCCTTTGGCAACCGCTTCTATCGTGCGGTTGATTGCAATTTCTTGGTAATAACGAGGCTCTTTGAAATGATCACTGGCACTGGTGTAATAAGGCTGTTGGATAATTTTTAATTCTTCTGCTGTATATTGCTGCCTCCAACGCTCCGCTAGCTCGTGCGGTGTTGGAAATTGTGTCATAGGAAGTTGGCGTTGTTTACCCGTTATAAAATCGTGTTCAACAAATTCATCGCCATTTGAACTATAAGCAAAAGGAATATCCAGTAATAAGGCATAATCGATTGCTTGTTGTAAACCATCTCTTGATGAATGTTTATTATCTTTGGCTTCTACAATTGCAATTTTGCGATTAGCAGAGTGATAAAGCAAATAATCTGCTCGTTTAGCGTCTTGGCGACTTGCTTTCTTCGTTTTAGGATCAAGAACCATTTGACCATCAGTAAATGTTTTATTGACTTTGAAAGAATATTCCTCACTAATTTGGCGATCGCTCCAACCTGCATTTTTAATGGCAGGCGTAATAAATTTAGAACGAATATCCGCTTCAGTCATTTGACGCTTTTCTTCTGGGCTAAACATAGACTTTCTTCCGATAAGTTTTGATTACGAGAAGATTATAGCAAAGAATTGAGCATTAGATATTTCTTCAGCAGATAACAAACTGTCAAGATTGTGAGAATTTACAAAAATATTGCAGAATCTGACCGCTTGCACTTACCACACTTTTTCTACGTTTATAAACCACTCACTGTTTGAACGGCTGTAAAATGCTGTGATGTTACTATCCACTTTGCGATAACGATAGTTTAATTTCGGCACAAAACCTTTCCATCGGATTTGGTTATGCCACAGGCTGGTATTCACGCTGTATTCGCTATCAATGCGTTTTTTCGGAAAATAGAAGTTATCTGCTAAGAAGTTACGTTTCACATAACGCAAACCCACACAGCTGGCAAAATTGCCAAAACGAATGAGTGTGCCAACATTTATTCCCTTGCGAATAGAGCTTTCAGCCTTGTCTTTGACTCGATCTTTGCTCACCTCTAAACCACCGAATATCACCCAATTTGCATTAGCTTGATAACTTAATGAGGTTGATAGCCCACTCATATGACCGTTATAACGTTTTGCAATATTTCCACCTGTATAACGTTTTTGTGTGTGATTAAAATTAGCAGAAAGCCGCCATTGGCGAGTAAGCTGACGGTGAAATTCCACATTTACCCCAAAATTTCTGCTATAACGTGGCGAAGCGAGCCAATTTTGTTCAAAGAACGGCAAAATGCCCCAAGATTGCAATGCCGAAAGTTTACGATAACCGAATGAACTGTATAACGATTTTTCGCTGTGTTCTCGATTATTCCAATAATGTATGCCACTAAATCGCCCTTCAAATACTACAAAATGATTACCACTTAAATTTATTTCTCTACTTGCTCCCAAACCATAACGAACACCCTGTGCTTTTTGTGGTAGGGAATCGCTATTTTTAACAAAACGCAACCCACCAATTTCGACTTCTCGTTCACTGGATGCATTATTCGCATTATTCGTTTGTGTATATTGTAATTCCGCATCAGGTTGCCAACTTTGGCGTTCCTTTATTGCTTGTAAATAGCGTTCGACTAAAGGTTGCATTTGTGGTTCAAGCGAATTTTTTGCTTGGTTTAACTGCTGTTTGGCCTCATGATATTGCTTATTTTCAAACAACATCACACCCAAATCAAAACGTGGATAAGCTAACTGCGGTTGAGCTTGTAAAAGTTGTTGATAAAGCTGGATTGCCCCATCATAATTTTGCTCTGCTCGTAACATTGCTCCTTTTGCATAACGATATAAAATCGGATCAAAATTCGCCTGCTTAGCATAATGTTCTAATGCAATTTTTAAGGCTTGCCACTGCTTATTGACCAATAAAGTCGTAATGGTTTGATCCCAATTTGCTTGCTCGATTGGGGTGAACATTGGGGTATTAGCGGTCAAATTCGGTGAATTTTTTGCAAATTTTGCCTGTTTTCGCTGAACAGATTTATCCTCAAAAAAGAGTGGCTTAGGCGTGGAAAGGGTTTCTGCTAACAGAGTTGAGGGAAGTATAAAAAGAATAAAAGATATTGATTTCATTAGATTTTATTAGACGTGAGTTCTTATTGTAGGAACACACTGCGTTCGCCTGCAAGCGGTCAAAACTGTACAAAATTTTGCATATTTTAACCGCCCAATACGGACACACAGTGTGCCTAATTATGTTGAATAGTTAAAAACTATTTTTGGATTTGGCCACGAGTGCCGCCGAAGCCGACAACGTCTTTTCCATCAAATGACACTTTACCACTTACTTCTTCAGCATTTTTGCCATAGAAGCCAAGAGAGTATTCTCCCCATTTATAACTTTGTGTTGCATTTGCAGAAATACCAGTTCCAGAAATGGTACCTCGTTCGAGCGTAATATCATTACCTAACCCAGTAATTGAACCTGAACCCGTTTTATCTGCAAAGTTTACGTTGTAAGATAATTTGCCTTCAATTGGTTCATCAGATCCAGAAAATAATTTGCCTTCAATTGGTTCATCAGATCCAGAAAAACCAACAATCGTACCGTTAAATGCTTTACCAGAATAAGTCGCACTACCTTGCAATGGCAACGCTTTTTCTTCCGTGCGAAGACCTTTTACTTGAATTGAGCTATCACGATTATCATCAAAAATATAACCTGTAGAATTATTATAAGATACAAATCCTGAATAATTACCTAATACCGCAGAATATGGTTGATTATAAATAACCTGATGAGTACGTTGTTCATTAGTCAATCTATTCGATGTACTACTAGATAACATCGATGTTTTACTTGTTAATGAATCTACTGGATAAGAATGATTAGAGATACCTTTAAGGCTTTCCGCTTCTGCAAGCACTTTTTCTTTAAGGAAATTATCTAGTGCAGGTTGCTCTTTACCATTGGAAATATCTACATTTTGTTCAGCAAACTCTTTAGCATCACTATCTGATAAGCCTTTTCCTTTTGCAAAGGCAATAAGATCTTTCATTTTTTGTACAATACGAGCTTCTTCCTTCGCTCTAGCTTCTGCCTCAGCTTTTTCTCTCGCTTCCTGTTCAGCTTTAGCTTTGGCCTCTGCTTCCGCTCTTGCTTTTGCTTCTTGTTCAGCTTTAGCTTTGGCCTCTGCTTCCGCTCTTGCTTTTGCTTCCTGTTCAGCTTTAGCTTTGGCTTCTGCTTCCGCTCTTGCTTTTGCTTCTTGTTCAGCTTTAGCTTTATCTGTTCGTGTCGTTTGTTGTACTTTTGAAATTGGCTTTGTTACATTACCTGAACCGCCGCCACTGCTCCCACAAGCAGTTAAACTCAGTAAAATTGTGGCTGCAATAGAAATACGTTTAATAGACATAGATAGACCTCATTTGATGATTGTAAATACGCTTAAAATTAAAGCCCTTTTAATCTATACTAATCTCAAAAATAAACCATAAACCACCAGTTACAGCCTATTACCTTTTTAGGCGAAGTAACTTACCTTAAAAGAGCAATTATGAAAATTAACGAAAAAATCCGCTATTTACGAGAAACTCGCCGACTTTCACAAGAAGTAATGGCGGAAAAATTAGGAATGTCAGTGACAGGTTATGCCAAAATTGAGCGAGGCGAGGTGCGTTCAAATTTACCCCGTTTAGAGCAGATCTCTGAAGTATTTGATATGGATATTTGTGAGTTATTATCTTACGGAGATGAGGGGCAGATTTATTTTCATAATGCGGAAAACGGTTTTAGCAACTCTAATAATTTTCTTACCGTTGGGCATAATAATAGCAACAGCCAAGAAATTGAACGCCTACAACAGCTTTTAGCTCACAAAGAAGAGTTAATGGCTCAAAAAGATAAACTGATTGAAAGCCTAGAGCGTGAACTTGCCTTATTAAGAAAGCTAACAAGTGGTCAAAGTTAGATATATTTTGGTATGTTTGGCTAAATACCCACTGATTTATATGATTTATAGGTGGGAAACGCCTATATCTAGACTTCTGTAAAAATTTCGCAAGAACTGACCGCTTGCAATACAGCGTGAACTCGAACACATTTTATGCAAATTCTGATTGTATTTTATTTTTAATGCTTTAGACTATGACAACGTTTTAGTCGGGGTGCTTTGTGAACAACGGTTCAAAAAGCTGAGATGATACCCGTGAACCTGATACAGCTAACACTGACGTAGGAAACTAATATGCCAATCATAATCTGCTACGGCTTTTCGCCGTTTTATTCATTATCTGTCTTCTTTCTTAGTTCTTGTACGCAAGATTTCTATTATAAACAGCACTGATTAACGCCGCACATTCTTGCCAATCTTGGTAATAAAATGTGCGGTTTTTTTGTATTTCATCAATCAATCCATAAGAGGCAATTATGTCTATTTTTCAACAACTGGTTCAACATTCACAACCCCATTGGACACAATATATTCAGCACGATTTTGTACAGGGGATCGCAACAGGCACGTTACCTAAAGCCGCCTTTCAACACTATTTGAAACAAGATTATCGCTATCTGTTTCAATATAGCCGAGCGTTGTCATTGGGGATTTTTAAAGCCGATAATTTTGCTCAAATGGCACAAGCAAATGAAGCAATTAGCATATTGCTGAAAGAAATCAATGTGCATTTGCAATTTTGCCAACAGTGGGGCATTGCGGAATCTGAGGTGTTTGCAACAGAAGAATCTTTCGCCTGTATTGCCTATACACGTTATGTGCTGGATTGTGGAATAAACGGAGGGCTGGCAGAGCTGTATGCTGCCTTACTACCTTGTGCTGCAGGCTATGCGGAAATTGGGCGTTGGATTAAAAACAGTGGAATAAGTGCTGAAAATAATCCTTATCAAGCGTGGATTGACGCTTATGCAGCAGACGATTTTCAAGCGGGTGTACAGAAGATGATTTACTTATTTGAGTCCGTTTGTTGTCAATTAAACGAAAAGCAATTACAGAATTTACAAACGATTTTTACCACTGCAACCAAAATGGAGATCGCGTTTTGGCAGATGGGCTTAGATTTAACCCTTTAACGACTTTACTCAATAGGAGAAAAAAATGAAATCACGTTTTTTAAAACAAGTTCGCCAGCAAAATCCGCTGGTACATAATATTACCAATATTGTTGCGGCGAATTTTGCTGCAAATGGGCTATTAGCAATCGGTGCTTCTCCTTTGATGTCCAACTCTATAGAGGAAATGGAAGAAATTGCACGTTTTAGCCAAGTGTTGGTGATCAATATCGGCACGTTACTCGGTAATGATGTTGAGGCTATGCTCTTGGCAGGTAAAACAGCAAATAAAGTCGGCATTCCTGTGGTGTTAGATCCTGTTGCGGTGGGGGCTACCCAATTTCGCCGAGAAACGGTCAAGCGGTTACTTAATGAGATCAAATTTACCTTAATTCGTGGTAACGCAGGTGAAATTGCCGCGTTAGCTGGCGTACAATGGGAAGCAAAAGGGGTGGACGCTGGGAGCGGTCAGGGCGATGTCGCAGCATTAGCAAAGAAAGCTGCTCACGACTATCGTTGTATCGTGGCATTAAGTGGCGAGATTGATGTGATTAGCGATGGCTCTCAAGTGGTCAAAATTGCTAATGGCACGCCGATGTTCCCTAAAATTACGGCGTCAGGCTGCTTACTTGGGGCGATTTGTGGGGCGTTTTTAGCCGTTGCAAAGTCAGATAACTATTTTGATGCGACCTTGGAAGCTTGTGCAACTTATGCCATTGCAGGAGAACGGGCAGCGGCCTCATTAAATCCAACAGAGTTTGGTCAATTTGAAGTGGGTTTGCTGGATAATCTAGGCGGTATCTCGCCTGAAATGATTGAGCAGTATGCAAGGATTACTTATGCCTAATTTATCTCAGCCGTCTCAAATTTCCCAGTTTTGCAATACTCCTCAAGCACTCACCATTGCAGGCTCTGATAGCGGAGGCGGTGCGGGCATTCAAGCGGATCTCAAAACGTTTCAAATGCGAAAAGTATTTGGTACATCAGTGATTACCGCAGTAACGGCTCAGAATAGTTTAGGCGTATTTGATATTCATGCCGTGCCATTAAAAACTGTCGAAGCACAATTGAAAGCCATCGCTGACGATTTTCAGATTTCAGCCTTTAAAATCGGTATGCTCGGCAATGCTGAAACCATTATCGGCGTAGCGAGTATGCTCAAAAAGTTAGATTTTAGACAACTCGTCCTCGATCCTGTCATGGTGGCGAAAGGTGGTGCGGCATTACTTGAGAGCGAGGCAATTTACGCATTAAGAGAGTATTTGCTGCCGCTTGCAATGGTTATCACCCCCAATCTCCCTGAAGCAAAAGCATTGACAGGTGTAGAAATTATTGATGATCAGACCGCTAGTCTTGCCGCTCACATATTACAAGAACAAGGGGTAAAAAATGTGGTGATTAAAGGTGGTCATTTAGCACATTCCCAAAGTGCAGTCTGCCGAGATTGGGTCTTTACCCCAGAGGCACAATTCGTGTTAGATAGCCCTCGTTATTCTACACGTCATACACACGGCACAGGCTGCACATTTTCTGCTTGTCTCACTGCAGAATTAGCCAAAGGAAAAGCGGTCAGTTCTGCGGTAAAAATTGCAAAAGATTTTATTACGCAAGCCATTGCTCAACCGCTTAATATAGGACAAGGACACGGTCCAACTAACCATTGGGCCTATCAGGAGGAAATATGAATACCACTACAAATAAAACCGATCAACTCAATGTTAATATCCGTAAAATGCTCTCGCTCTATTTTGTCGCAGGCTCACAGGATTGCCCTCGACCAACAAACGATCGTGCAGCGAATTTGTTGCACGTTCTAGAACAGGCATTGATAGCAGGAATTCGTTGTTTTCAATTTCGAGATAAAGGGGCAAACTCATTAGAAAGTATGCCAGAGAAACAGCGAGAATTGGCACGACAATGTCGTGATTTATGTCGAAAATATCAAATTCCATTCATTATGAATGACAGCCTACCGCTGGCCTTAGCCCTAGAAGCTGATGGTATTCATATTGGACAACACGATATGTCGCCTAGTGAAATTCGTAAACAATGCCCACCGCCCTTTATTATTGGGCTTTCTACTCATTCACTTGATGAAATTGGCTACGCTGAATCGCTGCCTGAAGTGGATTATTGCGGTTTTGGTCCTATTTTCCCAACCCAATCAAAAGCCAATCACAGCCCACCGATTGGACTAGAACTTATTAAGGCGGTTCGCCAAGCAGGAATCACAAAACCTATCGTGTGCATTGGTGGCGTGAAACCTGAACACGTTGTTTATCTCCGCCAAAATGGTGCAGATGGCATTGCTGTCGTGAGTGCAATCAGCCAAGCTGATGATGTTGCTCAAGCGGTTAAATTACTAGGAAAATCCGCATAAAAAATCGCCACAGAGTGGCGATAATCATTGAAATTTATAGTGTCGCCATTATCTGGTGGTGAAATATACTCATCTACAACTGAAATTGTAGAAAAATATACACCTTATGTTTTCTCTGAAGGGGTCGGTGCAACAATGATAGGAACGTTCAATTTCAGTATAATTCATCAGGGTTAGCCACTGGTGGCGAATTTTCAAATATTGAAAGAAAGGTAACATTCAAATGAAGAAATGGCTGTTTTCGTTTAGTCTTGCTTGTTTTTGTATGCTTGGGTATCAAGTATTCCGAGACTATCAAATATATAGGACGCATCTTGCTCATATTGATGTTATTTTATCGTCGCCAGATTCAGAGCGTTACTATCAGAATTTGACAGAGCAGAATATAGCTCTAACAAAACTCATTCAATACAACGAAAATCGCCTTTTACCTAATTTTTGGCAGGAGTGGTATCTTTGGCGTAAACTAAGTATTCTACCTATATTACAACAGCCTGATAGACATCAGGAGATGCTATCCCTGTCTTACAAAATGTATGAAAAAACCAATAAGAATTTTTATTTATGGACGTATTGTTTATTGCTAGAACGAGTTGAAAAAGCAGATCTAGATTGCTATCGGAAATCCTTAATGGAATTAAAAAAACAGAAAGAATACTTTACTCGTGCGGAGTATTGGTTAATGGCTACTGCTGTGAATGATGTTGATTTAGAGCTAAATAAATCTCGATTATTGAGTGAGCAAAATAACCTTATTGAGCTTGTACTTCAAGATAGGAAGCAAACATTGAGAAATATGTTTCCATAGTAGATATACCTCAAACCAACCGCTTGTAGAAATACAGGCGGTTTTTTATTGGAGTAAAAATGAGTCTGTATACTATTGATGAACTCAAACAAAAAATCCGACAGCTAGACGAGAAAATCGAGACTGCCCAATCACAGGTCAGCTTTAATGGGCGGTCTGTTTCGTATCAGGTGGCGGAATACACCAAACAGCGTGATCGCTATCAAATAATGCTGGATGAGCAGCTTGCAACTAGCGGTCAGAAAGTGCGAAAACATCGCATAAAGTACGCAAATTTTATCTAAAAACAAACCCCAAGAGCGGCAAACTCTTGGGGTTTTTCTTTACCCATTAAGTAGGAATGAATAAAGAATATGGTTAAGTATAACCCAAAACATCAAGTAAAGGTAGGTGGAAAAATGAGTGAGAATGCAGCAGATAAAGTCGGTAATAAATTAGCTAATGCCGCAATTATTGCAGCAGTTGGTTTTGCGATTGGTGCAGCTTGTTTTGGAATTAGCTTTTTAATATAGAGGTCGTAACGATGAACCTACTTGAAAAAACCATTGCTACCTTGTCTCCGAAATGGGCAGTAAAACGTTCACAAAGTCGCTATGTGCTGAATACTTATGAGGCGGCATTACCAAGCCGAACGCACAAGGCACAACGAGAGGGCAAAGGAGCAAATACCACAGTTCGCCAAAGTGCGGTCAGCCTGAGAGAACAGGCGCGTGCGTTAGATCAAAATCACGATATTGTGATAGGCATTCTGGATAAAATGGAAGAACGGGTGATTGGCTCAAAGGGCATTCACATTGAGCCACAACCGCTCACATTGTCAGGTGATGTTCACGAAGCACTGGCAGAGCAAATTCGCAAACTTTGGGCAGAATGGTCCGTGAAACCTGATGTAACAGGCTTATATACCCGCCCTTTGTTGGAAAGAATGCTACTTCGTACTTGGCTACGAGACGGCGAGGTGTTTGTTCAGTTGGTTAAAGGAAAAGTAGCAGGATTAGAGCACGGCTCGCCAGTCGCCTTTTCACTTGAAGCCTTAGAGCCTGATTTTGTGCCAATGCAGACGGACGAAGCTAAAAATGGCTTAGTGCAAGGCGTATTTCTCAATGCGTGGCGAAAACCGACCGCTTACCAAGTCTATTTAGACAATCCGCAAGAAAGTCCAGCAGTATACGGAAGAATAAAGACCGTATCGGCTGAAAATATGTTGCATCTTGCCTTTCGTAAACGGTTACATCAAGTCCGTGGCGTGAGTATGTTACACGGTGTGATTGTGCGTTTAGCGGATTTGAAAGAATATGAGGAAAGTGAACGAGTAGCGGCACGTATTGCCGCTGCGATGACGATGTATATCAAAAAAGGCGATGCGGCTCTTTATGATGAGGAAAGCAATAGTGATGGCGAGCGGCTGTTTGATATTGCCCCTGGTGCGGTGATTGATGATTTAAAGCCAGGTGAAGACATCGGATTAATCCATTCCAACCGCCCAAATACAGGGCTAGAGTCGTTTAGAAATGGACAATTACGAGCGGCGGCAGCTGGTACACGCTCTAGCTATTCCAGTATTGCTCGAGATTATAACGGCACCTATTCGGCTCAACGACAAGAGCTAGTTGAAAGTTTTGAAGGCTATGCGGTATTGCAAGATGCCTTTGTTGCCGCTATCAGCCGTCCGATTTATCGAGAATGGCTAAAAATGGCAATAGCTTCACAGGCGATCGAGATTCCACCAGATATTGACGAAAAGTCGCTATTTAATGCGGTTTATTCAGGACCTGTTATGCCGTGGATAGATCCAATCAAAGAAGCCAATGCGTGGAAAGAACGAATCAAAGGCGGCTTAGCGACCGAAGGGCAGGCAATCCGAGCCAGTGGCAATAATCCTGCTGAGGTGAAACGGCAACGAATTGTGGAAATTAAAGAAAATGGGCGTGAGGGCTTGAAATTTGACACTGATTTAACCAATACGCAAATTCAGCCTAAACAGAACACAGCACAAAACGAAAACAACAATGAATCCGACTAGAAATGGTCGGTTTTTTTATACCTAAATTCAACAGGAGAAACTATGAATTGGTACAAAATCCAAGCGAAAGGAAAGAACAGTGCCGAAATCGCAATTTATGATGAAATTGGCGGCTGGGGTATTTCTGCCCAGCAATTTGCCAATGATTTGAAAAAACTGGGCGAGATTAAACAAATAGCATTACACATTCATTCCCCAGGTGGGAGCGTGTTTGATGGTATCGCTATGTTTAATTTATTGAAAAATCACCCCGCAACCAAGACCGTTTATATAGATGGTCTTGCTGCTTCTATGGCATCGGTTATTGCGATGGTAGGTGACAAGGTGGTGATGCCTGAAAATGCAATGATGATGATTCATAAGCCGTGGGGAATACAAGGTGGGGACGCACAGGAGATGCGAAAATATGCGGATTTGCTCGACAAATTAGAAGCGACATTGATTCCTGCTTATGCGGCTAAAACAGGCAAATCCCACGAGGAATTAGCTGAAATGCTGGCGGCGGAAACGTGGTTTAGCGGCGTTGAGGCTGTTGAACACGGATTTGCCGACGAACTCGCCAAGCCAGTGAAGGCGATGGCACACATTCAATCTAAACGTTTAGGAGACTATCAAAATATGCCACAAGTACTTAAAACCATGTTGTTTACACCACAAGGCAATGCCAATCACCCGCCTGCTGCAGAGGTGCCTCAAGCTGCTGATCAACGCACGGTGCCAGCGGTCGAAAATACGCAAAATATTGCAGCCAACCCAATGACAGAACTAGCTCAACGCAACGCCACAATCAAAGCGACGTTTGCTGCATTTGGCGGTCAGTATGACAGCTTACTGGTAGATTGCTTAGCGGATTTATCTCTCAGTGCAGAACAAGCTAAAGATCGATTACTGGCAAAATTAGGTGAGGGGACAAGTCCAAGCGTGCCAAAACACCACATTTATGCCGGCAACGGCAATCTAGTTGGCGACAGCCTAAAAGCGGCACTGCTTGAACGAGCAGGTGGCGAGCGAGCAGAAAAAGGCAATCCTTATACGGGAATGAGTTTGCGTGAAATGGCACGTGCCTCATTAGTCGATCGAGGTGTGGGCGTGGCAGGACACAACGCAATGCAAGTAGTCGGTATGGCATTTACCCATTCTACGAGTGATTTTGGCAATATCTTGCTGGACGTCTCGCATAAGTCTTTGATGAAAGGCTGGGAGGAGGCGAGCGAAAACTTTGAGCAATTTACCACTAAGGGCATTTTAACGGATTTCCGCCCTGCTCACCGTGTGGGATTAGGGGAATTTGAAGGATTAGATTTAATTCCTGAAGGCAGTGAATACACCTACGGCACCTTATCCGACACCAAAGCACAAGTAGTACTGGCGACTTACGGTAAGGCGTTCTCTATTACTCGCCAAGCGATTATCAATGATGATATGAATTTGCTGACTAAAATTCCGCACAAGATGGGGCGAGCAGCACGGGCAACCATCGCCAATCTCGTGTTTGCTCTTTTAACAGGCAATCACAAAACCGCAGATGGCAAGTTGTTATTTAGCAACGACCACAAAAACTTGATTGAAAGTGGCAAGCTGGATTTAGCCACGATTGATAAAGCGATTGGTTTAATGAATGGGCAAAAATCCTTTGATGGCAGAACCCAACTTGCCATTGATCCAGATTATTTGCTGACCCCAACTGCATTGCATACCCGAGCAAAACAGATTTTAGGCTCAAGCAGTGTAGAGGGGGCAGATATTAATACAGGGATTATTAATCCGCTGCAAAATATCGTACCGATTTTAAAATCGCACCGCTTACAAGCGGTCAGTGCCACAGATTATTATTTAATCAACAAAGAGGCGATTGAGGTATCTTACCTTGATGGCATTGAAACGCCATTTATCGATCAGGTTCAAGGGTTTGACATTGATGGGGTAAAAACCAAAGTCCGCATTGATGCAGGGGTGAACCTCATCGATTATCGTGGCTTAGTTAAAGTCAAAACGGCATAAGCTGTTGAAGGTGAAAATTTATTACTCACTAAACCTCTTCATAGAAGAGGTTTTTTACTGACAAGGAGTTCTGATGAAAAATTTTATTCGTAATGGTGAAACCATTGAGTTTACGGCGAAAAAAGCCTTAAAAAGTGGCGATGTGGTAGTGATTGAAGAGTTGATTGCGGTTGTTGTCAATATTAGCCTACGCCAAATCACGCACACAATATGCCGTCTCGCCACAAGATGAACTCAAGGGCTTGTTCGACCCCAATCAAGACTTAGCCAATCAACAGGCAAAAGAATTAGCGATGTTAAATGCTTCCAAGGAAACAGAATTACGCACCATAGAAGAGTATGAAAAACGCAAGCAGGCATTGTTAGACCGTTATAGCAACGAACGCTGGCAAAAGGAGGCTGATGCTTATGCTCAAGGTTTAGGGCAAATTGGTGGGGCATTTGATGTGTTAGCGGGTATGGTAGAACGCTCTGCAGGTAAGCAATCCAGTGCTTATAAGGCGATGTTTGCAATCAGTAAAGGCTTTGCGATTGCGGAAGCGTCGGTAAAACTCTCGCAAGCGGTGATGCAAGCAATGTCAGACCCTAGTGCATTAACACCCGCCCAAAAATTTGCCAATATGGCGGCGATTACCTCAGCAGGCATTGTTCACCGTGGCGAATATGTGTTAATAAAGAAGCGACGGCACGCCTTGGGCGAGGGTATTTAGATTACTTGAACTATGGTGTGGCTCGTGGGTTTTCAGGTGGCGGTGGGGTGGGTGTGCCAGCTGTCCCTGCCGTGCCGTTTAAGTCGAGTTCATCTTCAATGCATAATGATGTCTCGATTACGATTCATATCGACAATCAAGGCAATGTAAAAAATAGCCCAGAACAGACCGCTCAACAAGCCAAACAGCTTGCCCAGTTAATTCAAGCACAAGTCCTTGATGTACTGTCTAAGCAGCAACGCAGCGGCGGATTACTGGCTCACTGATGATTGTATCAATAACGTTTTTGCAGGTAACCCAATGACATTACAAACCCTTCCCTTTTTTCCACAGCCACACTATAGCGTGGAAAGTAAGCCACGCAGACAGGTTAATCAGTTTGGCGATGGTTATCAACAACGCTTAACGGTCGGATTGAATCCGTTAGTGCGGCGATATAACTTAAATTTTAATCTCAAGCGACAACAAGCGGTCAAATTAGCGGATTTTTTTGCAACACACGCAGGGGTAAAAGCCTTTTATTTTCGAGAATGCCTTGAGGGTGAGCAAGTCAAAGTAGTCTGTCCCCAGTGGACACAAAAAATAGGTAGAAGCCATACGCTGTTTGAATGCGAGTTTGAGGAGGTGATTTAATGCCTAAAGCATTACCTGAAAAAATGCGGCAAGCCTTGCCAAAACTGGAGCAAAACGCTCTGATTGAATTGTGGGAAATTGATTTAACAGGATTGCGTGCCAAAAGCGATAATCGCCTTGGTGAGGTATTACGCTTTCATAATGGCACAACACAAGGCGGTGGGAATATCTTCTGGCAAGGGCGTGAATTCCAAGCCTATCCCATTGAGGTGCAAGGACTAGAAGCGTCAGGGCAAGGACCGAGTAACCGTCCATCATTGACGCTGTCTAATCTGTACGGCTTGGTGACCACGCTGGTGTTAGAGTTTGAACAAGGCATTGGGGCGAAAGTGATTCGCCGACAGGTTTACGCACAATTTTTAGATGCAGTAAATTTCCCAAACGGCAATCCACAAGCCGACCCCACCCAAGAGGCGGTAAGCGTCTATCTGATTGAGCAGCTAAAACAGCTCAACGAGCAAGTCGCCGTTTTTGAACTGGCACTGCCTGCAGAAACCGATAATGCTCGCATTCCGCTACTGATGATTACCTCTGATACTTGTATCTGGCGTTATCGTTCAGCGGAATGCGGTTATACAGGGGGAGCGGTTGCTGATGAATACAACAAGCCAACCGATGACCCCAAAAAAGACAAATGCAGCCACTGCTTACGTGGTTGTGAATTGCGTTTTGGCAAAAATGCCATTTTGCCTTTTGGTGGCTTTCCTAGCACAACACAGTATGGGGCTTAAACAAAAGCGATAGGCGATGATAAGCTGACTTAATAATTAGATTTGTGAATCAGATCACACAACTTTTAATTGTATGTAGATTCAAAGTGGTTTAACATATCTCTCATAGCAAGGGAGCTCATCTTGATGATGAGCTTTTGGTATCTTAGGGGCGGATGATGAAAAAACTTACAAACTATTTTGTAATAAAAAAAACCAATGAACTGGTTGATAAAATCTATGTAAGATTGTTTCCATCAGAAGTTCTTCCCGAAACGGTGGAGAATGGTTCATTGGTATTTCATAAAAATGGAAATGTTTCTTTAAATTATAATGATGAGCAAGTCAGAAATAATATTAAGAAGCATATGAAATCCCTTGAAAGAATTACGGTGGAAAAACACTAAGTGGCAATCCTAGCAGTTATGCTCATTTTAATTCTTGGATATTATTATTCAAGTAATTATCTACCTGAGCGTTTTAAATTAAAGCGGAGTGCTGGTTGGGAATCTTATGTTTTATTGGGTTCTCACGGTATAAAATTTGTTGTCAGAGGAACCCTTTTCGTATTAGTTATGTGGGGATTCCTTTATGCTTTGTCGGCTTTGTTAAATATCTTCACTTATTTCGGCTTTAATTATCAACCCTTTTCATTGGAGCGTTATTTAACGACTGATATTTTAGAAATTAAGGTTTATTATTTTCTGCTTGCATTAGGTGCTACTGTAGCTTGTCAAACAGAGCTTAACCAGAAAAAATTTGATGTAAATCGAATTTATCAAGAGATGAGCAGTGCGAATAATATTGTTAATTTGCTTTTCTCTGCAATGAGTTCCCAAACTCCAGTGAAAGTTTCACTAAAATCTAAAAAAGTGTATGTTGGTATTGTTTATGGGACTCAATTCTCTTCTGCTGACCTAGAAAATATTGTTATTATTCCTTATTTAAGTGGATATAGGGATAAAGATAAGTTGCATATTATTTTTGATTGTAATTATCTACCAGTGTACCAAAAATACAATATATCCCATTCTGAAAGTGAAGAAACTCTAAATCTTAAATATTTTCGAAACGTTATTAGAGTGTCAGAAATTGAATCAATATCCCTCTTTGATATGAAATACTTTGATGATTTTGAACGTGTAGTTGAAGCAGAAGAATAATGTAGTAATCATTTAAATTCTATTGCCCATTTAGGTTTCCCTAGATGGGCTTTTTTATTGGGGCAAAATATGAAAATACCCGATCATCTAAAAACAGAAATCCTCTCCCACGCCAAAGCCACAGTGCCACAAGAAGCCTGTGGCTTTGTTGTTTCTCGCTATCAAGATAGTGAGTTGATTTATCTACCTTGTGAAAACGTAGCACTCGATCCTGTCAATTATTTTGATATTGATGCCGATGATTTTGTACAAGCGGAATTACAAGGCGAGATTGTGGCGGTGGTGCATTCGCACCCAGATAGCGACACCGAAAAAGGCTTGCCTTATCTATCCACCGCAGACCGAGAGTGCCAAGTTCAGTTAAATCTGCCGTTTTGGTTGGTGTGTGACGGTGAGTTGCAAATTTTCCGCCCTATCGCACCGCTGATTGGGCGTCGCTTTGAAAACAACCAACAAGACTGTCGCAATATCATTTTAGATAGCTATATGTTAGCAGGGCGTGATATTCCAGACCGCTCACGTTATGAATTTAACTGGTTTGAGCAAGCCAATTTATACGAAGAAGGGTTGATTGCGTGGGGATTTGAACGGCTGGCATTTGATGCTGCTCCACAACTAGGCGATGTCATATTGCTGCAAATTGGCAGTCCTGTTGCGAATCACGCAGGCATTTACTTAGGCAATCAAATGATGCTCCATCACAGTCAAGGGCGTCTATCTGCTCGTGTTCCCTACGACGGCTCGTGGCTTTCCCATACCCATTCCATCTGGAGAGACAAACAATGGCAACAATTATCTTTCACGGCAATCTTAAACGATTTGGCACTCACTTCACGCTAGAGGCAGAGACCTTTAGCGAATTGATGAGCGGTTTACTGACCCAGATTAATGGACTAAGACAGCAGCTACAACAAGGCTATTACAAAGTTCGGTTAGGCAAAAACCGCTATTTAAGTGAAAGCCAAATAAAAACCAATCCCGCTCTACAATTAGCAAATAATGAAACTATTCACTTGACGCCTGCAGCCTCAGGGGCAGGGAGAGGTTTTAATTTTGGTCAAATTATTGCGGGTGTGGCTTTAATTGGAGTGTCGTTGTGGAACCCTTTTGTATGGTCGGCTGCGGGAGCCACGTTAGGTTTATCAGTTGGGGCTTCCTTGGCAATCAGTGGTACGATTGGTCTACTGACTAAACCGCCTGAAATGGCGAAAGTTGAAGAGGGAGAAAAACAGCAAAGTACTAGCTTTTCTAACTTACGCAACCTCACCCCACAAGGCAGACCGATTCCGCTGCTTTACGGCAAAATGATGACCAGTCTTGTCTTGATTTCGCAAGGGATAGAGAGTTTTGATGACGCCGTTGATGTCCAAAAGCCAATGATAGACGAACAAAGCAACGCACAACATCAGCAACAAACAAGGGCAAGGGAACGAGAAGAACAAGAGAGGGCGAGAGAAGATAATCGAGATAGTAGAGAGACACGAGAGCAAGAAAGAGCCGAACGAGAAGAGCGTAGACGAGAAAATGAACGTATGTATAACGAGTTGTTTTAGTTTGACACGATTTTGATAATTTAACCCAAAAACAAACCCCAAAGCGTTTGCCGCCCTTTGGGGTTTTTCATATCCACTTAACCACACTAAGAGGACATAAATTAGAGTGAATTCTAACATAGTAAATTTTTTAAACAAGTTTTTAACGAGCTTAAAATTGAGAGAGCGTATGAGCGAACAAGGTGCAGATAAAGCAGGAAAAGACATCTCTTCTGGCATTAAATTTTTCTTTTGATTCGCATACTCGACACCTTCGACTTAACGCTAATGCCACTTAACAGGCTGACACTCAAGTACGAACTAGTTAAAGAAATGCAGTTTGCGATTGATGATGCAGAAAAAGTCGCTCGTCAGCACGTCAGAAATCGCTTCTAATTGCAAAAAATTAAACACAACCAACCGCTTGTGAAACATCAAGCGGTCTTTAGCATACCTGAAATTTACCCCACCGCTTGTAGAAATACAGGCGGTTTTTTATGGAGAAACACTATGGGCGGAAGCAGCAAAAAGGGGAAGACGCCTTATGAAGCCCCTGATTCGCTAAAATCAGCTCAACGGCTGCGCGCCATTGGGCTAATTTCATTGGGACCGATTAGAGGACCTGTGACAGAAGATGCATACCAAAGCGTGTTCTTTGATAATACGCCATTAAAAAATGCACACAATGAATGGAATTACCTTAATACAGAGATTGCTTATAACGAGGGAACACCAGACCAGCTTCCCCTTGAAGGCTTTGAAGCTTCAGAGCGTGAAGTGCCTGTTGGGGTAGAAGTGAAAACGGCGTTGCCGCTTTCTCGTGCGGTCATCGATCCTGATATTACACGTCTTCGTATCACCTTAGGCGTAAATGCCTTGTTTAGCCAAGACGATGAAGGCAATACGAACGGGACAACGGTTGAGCTGGAAATTTTAATCAATAACCAACCGCTTTTAACACCTCGTATTGAAGGCAAATCTTCATCTCGGTTTTTTCGTAGCTATATTTTAGACAATTTACCGCCTCGCCCCTTTACGCTGACGGTAAAGCGACTAACGGCAGACAGTAAAAGTCAGCGATTGCAAAATGGCACATTTTGGTCAAGTTATACCGAAATCATTGATGCGAAATTAAGCTATCCGAATATGGCGATGGTGGGGATTAAAACCGATTCTCGTTACAATGCGAATTTCCCCAATGTGAATTTTTGGCTGTACGGTCGTTTAATTAAAGTGCCAGCGAACTACAATCCAGATAGCCGTACCTATAGCGAAGGATTATGGAAAGGGGATTTTAAGCTGGCGTGGAGCAATAACCCTGCGTGGGTATTCTATGACTTGGTCAGCAATAAACTCGCAGGGTTGGGGCAACGCCTTGGTGATTTTGGGGTAGATAAGTTCCAGTTATATCAGATTGCCCAATATTGTGATGAACTGGTTGATGATGGATTTGGCGGCAAAGAGCCTAGAATGACCGCTAATCTTTGGATTACTGAGCAGCGTGATGCGTATGCCGTTATTTCGGATATGGCATCAGTGTTTCGAGCGTTAGTCGTGTGGAATGGGACGCAACTGACCGCTATAATGGTCACTATTATGTGCCACAGTATTACCTCCATAGAACAGAAACAGCATTGGTGGAAATAAAGGAAGACAAAATGCTAAGTTATCCACCTGACGTTGTCGTTTTAACATTTCAACTTAACGATATACAACAAATACATAATTCTTTTATCACACACAGCTATTAACTTTTTTAATAATCCTAGGAGAAAACCGATGAAATACATCGAAAAAAATATCGAAGATGCCCAAACAGGTGCAAAAGTAACTTGCCACGCCATATCGGGATTGAATGTTGATTATCTTAATCACTCAACCCACATTTCAGTCGCAAGTTACGTCTCAGCACAAAAGAAAAGTGAGGGCAAACTCTCACTTTCTATCAACACCTTCACCATTCCAGCTGTGCCAGATTGGTCGCAAGTCCCCTATGAATGGGCATTAAATGAACTGATTAAACCGCAACCTGAAGATTTTGAGCCTGAAAATTACGCAGGCTATATCAATCCTTATCTGTTTAGTGGAGGTAAATTAAAACAGGAGAGTGAGTTAGATGAGATGAAATAGCAGAAAAAAAACATAAAAAACGTTCCGAAATAAAAGCTAACTATCTGATAAATAAAGTTGTTTTTACTAAAAATAGCTATCTTTTCGGAACGTTTTGTTGATTCTGTGATTGAATATTATTATATTTATCAAGTTTCTAGTGAAATCTCACCGCTTATGCAGTTATTTTTTTGCGAGAACAGCTTTTAAGAAGCGTGCAGTATGAGAAATAGAGCTTTCAGCAACCTTTTCAGGTGTACCTGTTGCGATGATTTCCCCTCCGCCACTACCACCTTCAGGACCTAAATCGACAATCCAATCAGCAGTTTTTATTACATCTAAATTATGCTCTATAACCACAATCGTATTGCCTTGGTCACGTAGCCGATGCAGCACGGAAAGTAGTTGTTTAATATCTGCAAAATGCAATCCTGTTGTGGGTTCATCTAGAATATAGAGTGTTTTCCCCGTGTCTCGTTTAGATAATTCAGTTGCTAGCTTGACTCGTTGAGCCTCGCCACCTGACAGTGTTGTAGAAGATTGACCAAGGCGGATATAGGATAATCCGACATCAATAAGTGTTTGCAACTTTCTTGCAATCATTGGAATGGCATCAAAAAATTCTCGAGCTTCTTCAACTGTCATATCTAGCACTTGGTGAATTGTTTTGCCCTTATAGCGGATTTCAAGCGTTTCACGGTTGTAACGTTTTCCTTTACAGTGATCACACGGCACATATACATCGGGTAAGAAGTGCATTTCGACTTTGATCACACCATCTCCTTGACAGGCTTCGCAACGTCCGCCTCGAACATTGAAGCTAAATCGTCCGACATTATAACCCCTTGCTCTGGCTTCTTGCGTACCTGCAAATAGCTCACGAATGGGGGTGAATAATCCTGTGTAAGTTGCTGGGTTCGAACGAGGTGTGCGACCAATCGGGCTTTGGTTAATGTCGATCACTTTGTCAAAATGTGCTAATCCATCAATGGATTGATAGGGGGCAACATTTTGGTTTTCAGCTCGGTTTAGTGCATTTTGAGCAATAGGAAATAACGTATCATTAATTAATGTGGATTTTCCAGAGCCAGATACGCCAGTAACACAAGTGAACAAGCCCACAGGAATTTCTAGATTAACTTGTTTTAAATTATTACCACTTGCTCCTTTCAATGTAAGTAGACGTTTTGGATCACGAGGCGTTCTTTCGAGTGGAATTTCAATCCTTTCTTGACCAGAAAGAAATTTTCCTGTGATCGAGGCTGCATTTTGCATAATTTCAGCGGCATTGCCTTGAGCGATAATTTGCCCACCGTGAACGCCAGCTCCAGGTCCAATATCTACAATATGATCAGCCGCCAAAATCGCATCTTCATCGTGTTCGACTACGATAACTGTGTTACCAAGGTTGCGTAAATGTAATAAAGTATTCAACAGACGTTCGTTATCTCGTTGATGCAAGCCAATAGAGGGTTCATCAAGTACATACATTACCCCAACAAGACCCGCTCCAATTTGGCTAGCAAGTCGAATACGTTGAGCCTCACCACCTGATAATGTTTCTGCTGAACGAGATAATGAAAGGTAATTTAACCCCACATTGACTAAAAATTGTAAACGATCACGGATTTCCTTTAAGATTTTTTCTGCAATTTGTGCTTTTTGTCCTGAGAATTGCAGTGTTTCGAAAAATTGCAGAGCCTCTCCAATACTTTTTTCAGATACCATCGGCAGGTTAGTTTGTTCAAGAAAAACGTGGCGAGCTTCTTGACGAAGACGAGAACCTTCACAACTGATACAAGGGCGATGATTGATATATTTAGCTAGCTCATCTCGCACTGAATTAGATTCTGTTTCTTTATAACGTCGAGCCATATTGTTTAATACGCCCTCAAATTGATGAGTACGTTTAACGGTGTCGCCACGATCATTAATATAGTGAAACTCAATCTCCTCTTTTGAACCATTGAGAATAATTTGTTGAACTTTTTTAGGCAGATTTCCGAATGGCTGTTCTAGATCAAATTGGTAATGTTTTGCTAGAGAGTTAAGTAAGCCAAAGTAGTAAAAACTCCGTTTATCCCACCCTTTAATCGCACCATTTGTCAGAGAAATATCTCGATTAACCACTTTATTTTCATCAAAATATTGCTGCACCCCTAATCCATCACAGCTAGGACAAGCACCAGCAGGATTATTAAAGGAAAATAAACGAGGCTCTAATTCCGTTAAAGAATAGCCACATTCCGTACAGGCAAAGCTAGAAGAAAAAATGAGTTCGGGAGAAGTTGGGTTGTCCATATCTGCAATAATTGCCGTAGAACCTGATAAATCAAGGGCGGTTTCAAATGATTCGGCAAGGCGAGTTGCAATATCCTTTCGAACTTTAAAGCGATCAATAACAACCTCAATGGTATGCTTTTTTTGTAATTCCAACTTAGGCGTATCAGATAAATCGCAAATCTCGCCGTCAATTCTAGCTCGAATATAACCATTAGCGGTTAGATTTTCCAATAATTTTGTATGCTCGCCTTTACGATCTTTCACAACAGGTGAAAGTAACATCAAGCGTTTTCCTTCAGGTTCTTCTAAAACACGATCGACCATTTGTGAAATAGTTTGAGCGGTCAGAGGCATGTTGTGAGTCGGACAGCGAGGCTCGCCAACACGAGCAAATAATAAGCGTAAGTAATCGTGAATTTCCGTAACCGTTCCAACGGTTGAGCGAGGATTATGCGACGTTGATTTTTGTTCAATAGAAATCGCAGGCGAAAGTCCCTCAATGTGATCAACATCAGGCTTTTCCATTAATGATAAGAATTGACGAGCATAAGCTGAAAGCGATTCAACGTAACGGCGTTGCCCCTCTGCATAGAGGGTATCAAAGGCAAGAGAGGATTTTCCAGAGCCAGATAGTCCAGTAATGACAATAAATTTATCACGAGGGAGCGTGAGATTAATATTTTTCAGATTATGGGTTCTTGCCCCTCGAATATCAATATATTGCATAGCACCTTCTTATGTTGTTTACTTTTTATGAGCAGTTTTTTGTAAGTAAAGTATTTTATTTAAAAATTTCGATGATTATCGCATAAATTATATAACTGTACAAAATATCAGTTTTACTAGGTGATTTTTTTTTGAAAATAGGGCAGAATAGGGCAATTTGATTTAGGATATTCCAAGAGGATTTTTCAATGGCAGGTATTAATAAAGTAATTATTGTAGGCAATTTGGGCAACGATCCTGAAATGAGAACGATGCCAAATGGCGAAGCGGTTGCAAATATTAGTGTGGCAACCAGCGAATCGTGGACAGATAAAAATACAGGTGAACGCCGTGAAGTAACTGAATGGCACAGAATCGTATTCTATCGCCGCCAAGCGGAAGTAGCAGGGCAATATTTGCGTAAAGGTTCTCAAGTTTATGTTGAAGGGCGTTTAAAAACTCGCAAATGGCAAGATCAGAATGGGCAGGATCGTTACACAACAGAAATTCAAGGCGATGTTCTTCAAATGTTGGGGGGACGTAATCAAAATAGTGATTTTGCTGGCAATCAAGGCGGTTGGGGAAATTCTACACCTGCTGGACAAAATCCCCCTTCTTATCAGCAATCAACTCGACCACAGGCGACTCATACATCAACATCAGGAACACCTCAAGCTGAACCGCCAATGGATAATTTTGATGATGATATTCCTTTCTAGGAATATAGCCCATATGGGTTGATTTATTCTATGAATAAATTTTTTCTCCGTTTTGCCACTTGTTTAGCATTTTTACAAGTGGTGTTTGCCTCGTCATTGCAAAAACTCTCTCTTCTCTAATGAGGTTGGTAAGGTAGATAAATTTGCCTTTAATAAACGAGATTTGCCGTGGGCGTATTAAATAAAATAGGATAATGAATTCTGTTATTTCTTATCATAGATTGTGAAATAACTTTATAATTCTACAATTTCGAACTGACTAAAAGAAGTATCTTAATTAAGGTAAGGGGTTTTATTTAAGTTTCATAGATAACTATGAATGGAGGCGTGTCCCGGAGTCGAACCGAGCTACATGGATTTGCAATCCAGTGCATAACCGCTTTGCTAACACGCCTGAGATAAAAATGGAGCGGGAAACGAGGCTCGAACTCGCGACCCCGACCTTGGCAAGGTCGTGCTCTACCAACTGAGCTATTCCCGCATTTGGAAGTGTCTTCCAATAAAGCGCGTGCATTCTCACTAATTTTACTTTTACTGTCAATCATAATTATAAATCGACGTATCAAATGTTTAAAAAAGCTCCATTTTGATGTTTTTTTATTAAATTTGGTTGTTAATGATTGCTAAAGAAGAAATGATCATTATAAAATAATAGTAGTCATTATCATTTTTAATTATTTAACTAAGGGGTAATTATGCGTGTAACATCGGTAGCAGCGTTATTAGCTGGTTTTTTAGCCGTTAATTCAGTAAATGCAATTGATTTATCGACAGAGGTTTCTGCTTATAAACAATTTGTTGTTGGCGAAATTGATCAATTGGTCGCTAAAACGCAAGATTTTGTAAAATCGCTTAAAAAAGGCGATGTACAAAAAGCGAAAAAGATTTATCCGCTTGCTCGTATGCACTTTGAACGTTCAGAGCCGATTGCTGAAAGTTTTGGTGATTTAGATCCTCGTATTGATGCACGTTTGGCTGACTTAGAGGAAGAAGGACAGAACGAAAAGGATTGGTCGGGTTTTCATAAAATTGAAAAGATATTGTGGGAGCAAAATACGACTAAAGGCACTGAGATGGTTGCTGAACAACTTTTAAAAGATGTAAAAGAATTGCGTGCAAAGGTACCAACGGCAGAGGTTACACCTGAATTAATGATCACTGGTGCGGTAGATTTATTAAATGAGGTATCGACTAGCAAAGTAACAGGTGAAGAAGAAATTTTTTCAAAAACAGACTTATATGATTTTAAAGCTAACATTGAAGGAGCTGAAAAGATCTACGCTATTTTCAAAACAAAAATTGAGAAAAAAGATGCGACCCTTGCGAAAGAAATTGGTGAGCGTTTTGCTGCGGTGAATCAATTATTAGAAAAACATAATCAGGCAAAAAATGGTTATGATTATGTTGGTTACGATAGGCTAAGTCAAAATGATGTGAAAGCACTCGCAGAAGCGGTGAATAAATTAGGTGAACCGTTAGCACAAATGGGTGTGATTTTAGCTGAGTAGGAGGATAGATGAACGACTTACCAATTAAGGGGCGTCGGGCGTTTATTAAACAAGCAATGGTAGCAAGTGCTAGTTTAGTCGCTAGCACGAGCTATGCTAGTGCGAACGCTTCGGCTCTTTCCAATTCTTTAGGCATTCCTTTTTATGGGAAACATCAAGCAGGTATTGCAACCCCCGCTCAAAAACATATCTATTTTATTGTGCTAGATTTGCATACTGAAGATCTTGCTAAGATAAAAAAATTATTTCAGTTATGGACAGATTACAGCGTGAAATTAACAGCGGGTCAAAAGGTTCGCTCTTATAGCGATAATCGTTATATTCCACCGAATGACACAGGTGAAGCGGAAAGTTTGGCGGCTCACCAATTAACACTCACATTCGGCATTAGCCCCGATTTTTTTGAAAAATTGAATATTTCTCATTTAAAACCAAACGAGTTCAACACTTTGCCACATTTTCCTCGTGATCAATTACAAGAGCGATACATCAAGGGGGATATTTGTATCCAAGCCTGTGCTGATGATCCTCAAGTCGCATTTCACGCTGTGCGTAATCTTGTGCGAGCAGGGCGAGGTGAGATTACCCCTCGTTGGAGTCAGATGGGATTTAACTCTTTTGAAGGTAACGACACTCCTCGAAATTTATTTGCATTTAAAGATGGTACGGCGAATCAAACTTCTGAAAAAGAGCTTAATAATGCCGTGTGGTATCAAGGAGACAACTGGCTGAACGGTGGCAGCTATTTAGCTGTTCGTCGCATTAAGACTTTCCTTGAAACGTGGGATCGCACCAACTTGGCTTCGCAAGAAGAAACCTTTGGTCGCCACCGCCATTCAGGGGCGCCGATGGGCGGAAAAGCCGAGTTTGAAGCGGTTGATTTAGACAAAAAAGATGCAAAAGGCAATTTGCAAATTCCAGAAGATTCTCACGTTCACCTTGCTAAAAAAACAGGTATGACAATATTAAGACGTTCTTTCTCTTATGCCTCAGGGGTTGATGAACACGGACAGCTTGATGCAGGTTTACTCTTTATTTCTTTTCAAAACAGCCCAGAGCGTTTTATCAAACTTCAAAATAGTTTTGGTAATACTGATAGGCTCAACGAATATATTACGCATATTGGCAGTGGGTTATTTGCCTGCTTTGCTGGCGTGAAAGAGGGCGAATATTTGGGGCAAGCACTGTTTGAGCAGGCATTGTCTAAGTCTAAATAAGGGTTATCCAGCCAGTAAACCTCATAAGCGGTCAGTGGATTTGTATTTTTTGCAAAATGCTGACTATCAATATACACAGCTTGAGTAATAGAACAATACAATGAGACGATTTATGTTAAGTAGCCTTTTATGGCTACTTTTTATTCCTGCATTATTCGCTAATACCGCTGAAAAAGTCGCAACAAAAGTGGACGTAAGTGGTTTATTTGTACAGCTTTCTGATGCAATGGAAGCGGTAAAAAAAGATCAACTTAGTCAAGTGGAACCTCATTTATCTGCGTTTGAAAAAGCATTTTTGGCTTTAGAAACTCATCAATCCCCTGCAGGAAAACGGGTACAAAGCCAGTTAATCACGACTAAAAAACATAAAAATTTGTCCGAACTGGAAGCTTTATCAAAAGCACTTTATCAGTTTGAAAAAGAGCAAAATCCTGTTGATTATGCCCAAAAACGCCAACGTTTTATTAAGCGAATAATGCCTGTGTTTCATAAACTTCAGCAAGCGATTGAGCATCAAGATAATGAGCTAGCACAACAGGCGTACAAGAGGTTTAATACGACTTGGACAGTGAATGAAAAAGTGGTTCGAGAAACCAGCCTAGGGCATTACGGACAGATAGAAACTGCGATGACACTCATGCGAGTGGCACTGCTTTCTGAACCGATAAACTGGACAGAAGTGAAGCAGCAAGTGGTGAATTTAGGCAATGCTTTAGCTGATTTTAATGCAGGTAATGTGTTACAGCCTGCTGTCTCAGCCGACCCAAATGCACCTCAAACCTTGTCAGAGGGTATTGCGTTATTGGATCAGGCTTATGCTGCCTTTAGTCAACATCAAGTCGCTAAAGGCAATGCAGCAATTCGCTTATTTATTCAGCAATGGGCGATTTTTGAAGGCGAAGTGCGAACTCGAAATGTTGAGCTTTATCAAGCAATTGAAACTGAATTGCCACTGCTGATCGCTAAAGGTGATCAACTTGATGAGTTGCAAAAATTCTCACATATATTAGCTCGTTTGAAGACATTAGAACCTGACAGTCCTTACGGAGTGGTTGATGCGTTATTCATTTTATTGCGAGAGGGCGTAGAAGCCTTAATGATTATTATGGCGTTAATCGCCAGTCTTAATGTGGCTAACCTGCCACAAGCGAAACGTTGGGTTTATGGTGGTGCAATAACTGGTGTTGTTGCGAGCGTGATAGGGGCTATAGCTTTACAACAGTTGTTCCCAGCAATAACAGCAGGTACAAATCGAGAAATTTTAGAGGGAGCCGTTGGGGTTTTAGCTGTGATCATGATGTTAATCATTGGCGGCTGGTTACACAGCAAATCCTCAATCAAAGGCTGGCAGAAATTTGTCGAGAATCAAATCAACAAAGCACTCGCTACAGGAAGTTTGTTATCAATGTTTGGCTTAAGTTTTCTATCGGTCTTTCGAGAAGGAGCGGAAACTATTTTATTTTACGCAGGAATGTTGCCACGCATAGCGTTAAACGATTTTATACTGGGTATTTTAGGGGCATTGTTGCTGTTGGCACTTATTGCGTGGTTAATGAATTATCTCACAATATCAAGTAAGAAATGGCTGCCTATTCATCAGTTGTTTAACGTGATGACGTGGTTGATTTATGCTCTTGGTTTTAAGATTTTAGGTGTAAGTATTCACGCTTTACAACTCACCAATATGCTACCAATAACAGCCATCGATTTTGCACCCAATATGCCTATCCTAGGTTTTTATGCCACAGAGCAAGGCGTCGCAGCACAACTGATTTATCTACTTTGTATCCCCTTGATCAGCCGCTGTTTTAAAAAGTAGCGGTCAAATATGGGCGAAATTTTGCAAACTATGGTTTTTTAATAGATTTTGCAAGTTAGGATCGCTCTTTAATTTCTCCCAGTTTTAATACGACGGTATCTCTAATGACATACTCTCCGATTTAAACTGTCAATTCAGCTATAATCGCTTGTTTTAGCTGCAGCTGTTGTTCTAGGGTAAGGGCTTGGCAGGACTTTGTCGTCAGTACGAAAAAGTCCTCCGCCCGTTCGCCTGTGGTGCTGATTTTGGCGTTGAGTAAATTAAGCTCCAATTGGTTAAAAATATGCCCTATTTGTACCAATAATCCTTCTCGGTCTGAGGTCGAGATCTCACAAGCGGTCTGATTTGGCATGGAATTTGCAAAAAAACGTATCTCGGTTTTGTGTTGAAATGTGTGATGTTTAATCATTTTTTTGCTTAACGGTCGCCAATCTTTGCTCTGATTGATTGTTGATAATAGTGCTTTTTGGATTTGTTGGCAGCGTTGTAAATTCAATGCTTTTCCGTTTTGTTCAGCCACGATAAAGCTGTCAAATACTAAGCTGCTTTCCCCTGTCATAATTTGTGCATCAAGAATACTCACTTTTTTTTGATTTAAGCTGTGAGCAATGCGTGTGAACAGTTGAGGCTGGTCTTGACAATATACGAATATTTCTGTCGCACCTCGTGCAAATTGATTGCTGATAAGTACCATTGGAATGCGAGGCTTTTTTGAGAATGAGAGGGCGTGCCAAACGAGCTGCGTTGGAGTATGCCGCATAAAGTAGTTTTCTGGGCATTGTTGCCAGAATTGTTGGCTAAATTGATGTTGCTGTGGGGTAAGGATTAATTTCAATTGCTCTTGTGCTTCGTTGCGATGTGCAATCGCTATTTTTTGATAATTAATCTGCTTTTCGCCTAGCTGTAATTGATGCTGCGTGAGTTGAAAAAGATCTCGAAATAGTGTGCGTTTCCAATCGTTCCAAAGGGTTTCATTGGTCGCACAAATATCCGCCACGGTTAGGCAAGTCAATGCCATCAGAGCGGTTTGATTTTGTACAATTTTTGCAAATTCACGAATAATGCTTGGATCGTGAATATCTCTGCGTTGTGCGGTAATAGACATTGTGAGATGTTGTGCCACTAGCCATGCCATTTCATCACTTTCGTGTGGGGTAAATCCGTGTAGTTCAGCAAATTGCTGAATATCTTTTGCCCCCTCTTCGGCGTGATCGCCACCTCGCCCTTTGGCTATATCATGAAAAAGGGCTGCAAGGTACAATAACGGTTTATTGGGCAAGGTTGGAAAAATGCGGCAGCAGAGTGGGTGCTTTGGAGCATTGTTGTTATCCAAAAAGCTCTCTAACTTTAGCATTACTCGAATGGTATGCTCATCTACGGTATAGAGATGAAACAAATCAAATTGCATTAGCCCTTTAATTGACTGCCATTGCGGTAGATAAGCGGAGAGTACGCCAAGTTGGTGCATTGGGGCAATGGCTTTTTTGACAAAATTTGGTTGAGAAAAGAGGCGGATAAAACGCTCTCTTGCTTGAGGTTGATGGCTAAGTGGTGTCGTCAATTTTTGCAGGCTGAGACGCAGGTGCCGTAACATTAAAGGCGAGGCCGTGGTCGCTGGGTATTGTGTGAGATAGAAAAACAGATCCAAAATGCACAAAGGTTGTTGCTGAAAAATTGAGTAATGTTGGCAATCTATGGTTTGCTGTTGTATAAAAAAATGACAATCTAGCGGTCGCTTTTCGTGATTTTTTTGCAACGGTTTCTTTTGTTCCTCAAGGCTGCTTCCTTGTTGTTCAAAGCTGCTTAAGATAAGCTGGCAAAGTTGTGAAATGGATTGAGTCGCTTGATAAAATGTTTTCATCATTGCTTCAACCGCTTGGTTGTTTTGTTGTGTTTGGCTATTGGGTGTTTGATAGCCGAGCTGCTGACTAAGCTGTAATTGTCGATCGAACCGTAGGCGGTTGTCGTAGCGTTTAAGCTGCAAATGCAAACCAAAACGCATACGAAACAATACATTTTGGGCTTGTTTTAATTCGTCAAATTCTTCAGGGAATAGAATGCCTTTCTGATATAAATCTTCGAGGCTATGAATGCCGTAATGGCGTAGCATAATCCAACAAAGTAGGTGTAAATCACGCAATCCACCTGGGCTATGTTTTAGATCAGGCTCGAGATTGTAGCTGGTGTTATTATAGCGGTGGTAACGCGCTTGTTGTTCTTCTCGCTTGGCTTGTAGAAAATCACCGATTGCCCAAAAATCATCTTGATTAAGACGAATGAGAAGTTGTTGCCACAGACTAGCATTGCCACATAAAAACCGCCCTTCAAGCATATTGGTGGCGACTGAAATCTCGCTTTTTCCCACAGAAATACACTCATCAATCGTGCGAATGGCTGTGCCGAGTTGCAATTTGCAATCCCAAAGTAAATTAAATAAAGCAGTGCATTGAGCTTGAGTTGTTTCATCTAGCGGCTGTTCGCTTAAAATCAATATATCCAAATCCGACAGCGGAAACATCTCCTGCCGCCCATAGCCGCCAACCGCAATAAGAGCAAGATCTATTCGTTTATCTAAGCCATAATCCTGCCATAATTTTGCTAACCATTGATCGTAAAATGCACTGCGTTGTTGCAGTAGCTGAATAATATTTGTCTGAGCAAACTCGTTTTCGGAAAATTGTGCTTTTTGATGTTGATTGAAATGCAGTAATTCAATTTTAAGATTATTGGAATTCATTGCTACCTGTGGTCATTAGAATGTGATACTAGAACCAAGTCCTATCCCTACCCCTATTCCATCAGAACCGCCTTTTGCATTTATTCCAGCAGAACAGCCCGCTAGCGTTAAAATAAATAGTAGTACAAATAATTTTTTCATTGTAGAGTTTCTTATTCGGTAGTATTCACTGGTTTGACATTGCGTAAATATGCCACAAGGAGATTGAAGATGAAAGTGCTAAAAAAATTTATTCTATTTATTGTGTTACTTAGTGCAAATACCTTGCTAGGTCGTCATTTACATGCTTCTGTGTTTCACATTACAGAGCAAGAGATTAACCACTATTTAACACATCAACTCCCCAATAAAATTCCATTAAAAGATCAGATTGGAGTACCGCTACTGTTTCAATTGAAATACCATCTACATAATTTATCTACAAAAATAGGGCAAAACGAAGCACGAAAAGTAGAAATTTGGGGACAACTTGATAGTATTTTAAGCATTAAGGGCGAGCAATATCCGATAAACCTGAATCTCGTTATGGAAACGCTACCTTATTTAGATACAAATAAAGGCGCATTATTTTTGAAAGAAACTCGTGTTTTACATTGGAAAATCACACCAGAAAAATATCAGCAGCAGCTACAACCTTTCTTACCAATGCTCTTTGAGCAAGTAACAAACCTGTTGGAACATCAGCCTGTTTATACACTTGATGAAAATAAAATGAAAGAGGCGATGCTAAAACGCTTTGGTAAGACTCTCAAAGTTGAAAAAGGAAGATTAGCATTAGAAACAAGCATTTTTTAATTGATGTACTAGATAGAATAAGAGAAAAAATATGAAACAGATTGAACAAGTACATAATTTAGTACGTTAAATCAGCTTGGGGGAGAGAGAAATTTCTTCTTCAGATTTGATTTTTCTTTCGCTCCTTCTGCAAACATAAGGAGCGAAAGCGTATATTAGAAACTTGCGTTGCGTGGTGAGCGTGGGAATGGAATCACTTCACGGATATTTTGCAATCCTGTTACATACACAATTAAACGCTCAAAACCTAAACCAAAGCCTGAATGTGGGACTGTGCCGTATTTACGCAAATCACGATACCACCAATAATCTTCTGGGTTTAATCCCATTTCAAGCATTCTTTTATCTAACACATCTAAACGCTCTTCACGTTGCGATCCGCCAATAATTTCACCAATCCCTGGGGCTAATACGTCCATAGCTGCCACTGTTTTACCGTCATCATTTAAACGCATATAAAATGCCTTAATGTCTTTTGGATAATTTTTCACTACAACTGGCGATTTAAAATATTCTTCTGCTAAAAAACGTTCGTGTTCAGAAGAAAGGTCAATGCCCCAAGAGACGGGGAACTCGAAATTCTTCCCTGATTTTTGTAACACCTCCACTGCATCAGTATAGTCAATTTGAGCAAAATCTGAATGAATGAAGTTTTCAAGACGACTGATAACGCTACTATCAATGTGTTTCTCAAAGAATTTTAAATCATCTTTGCGTTCTTCAAGTACCGCTCGGAACACATATTTAAGCATATCTTCGGCTAATTTCGCATTATCTGCGAGTGTTGCAAAAGCAAATTCTGGTTCAACCATCCAAAATTCTGCCAAATGGCGAGTCGTGTTAGAATTTTCGGCTCGGAACGTCGGTCCAAATGTGTAAACTTTGCTTAACGCACACGCATAGGTTTCGCCATTGAGTTGCCCTGACACAGTCAAAAAAGATTCTTTACCAAAAAAATCTTCGCTAAAATCGACTTTTCCATCTTCACCACGAGGTAAATTTTCTAAATCCAAGGTAGATACACGAAACATTTCGCCTGCCCCTTCTGTGTCTGAAGCGGTGATGAGCGGTGTGGCTACCCAGTAAAATCCTTGTTCATGGAAAAAACGATGAATGGCTTGAGCCAGACAGTGGCGAACTCGTGCAACGGCTCCAATTAGATTAGTACGAGGGCGTAAGTGTGCCACTTCACGCAAATACTCAATAGAATGGCGTTTTGCAGCCATTGGGTAAGTATCTGGATCTTCAACCCAGCCAACAACCTCGACATTTTTGGCGTGTAATTCGACCGCTTGCCCTTGTGCAGGCGACTCGACAATGTTACCCGTTACAATCACAGAGCAGCCTGCGGTTAAATGTAACACTTCCTCTTGATAGTTTGCTGAATCATTGTTGATAATCGCTTGAATTGGATCGAAGCACGATCCATCATAGACCGCCAAAAATGACAGCCCTGCTTTAGAATCTCGTCGAGTACGCACCCAGCCACGCACAGACACTTCTTCGCCCACGGCAATTTTGCCGTTTAGGATTTCAGAAATAGATGGAAAAATTGCCATTATTACCTCTTGGTTATTCTTAATTTACTTGTATCTAAACGCATCTACAGAATGCGATATTTTACTGGAAAATCACGCCAATCAAAAGCACTACGCTATTTTTATTTCTTCGGTGTTGTCCCCTCGCTATTTCCGTAAACGGAGAGAGGGAAAATAAAACTTAGGAAAAATTTACTAACCGAGTTGGGCGTATTACATTATCCAATAGGATCTCCGCAATCCCAATAAACTCGCCAACGGTCGAATAAAGACGAACTCGACCTTGCAATTTATCTGGATTTTCAAATTTTATCCGTTGCCCAAACTTAACGGCTTGTTCCTGTTGTGTGGTTAGTATGAGCTGAGCAAAACCTGATACAGCAGAATCCATTGGTAATAATAATGTATCCAATTTAGCAAGCGGTTGGTTTTCGGCTAAATTTTGCAATTCTGCTAATGTCATCATTTTATCAATAGGATAATTGGCTACCGCCAAGCGGCGAAGCACAGTAACGTGAGCGCCACAACCTAATTTTTCGCCTAAGTCATCAATCAATGTGCGAATATAGGTGCCTTTTGAGCAGTGTACTTCAAGGGTCAGAAAGGGAGCCTGATAAGAAATAAATTTCAGCTCAAAAATAGTGATTGAGCGAGCGTCTCGTTCAACGCTAATACCAGCTCGAGCATATTCATACAGCGGTTTACCATTGTGTTTTAATGCAGAAAACATAGTTGGCACTTGTAAAATATCGCCTCGAAAGTGTGCTAAAGCAGCAATAATATCATTTTCAATAACAAGAATATCACGACACTGCACCACCTCGCCTTCTGCATCAGAGGTATCTGTTCTTTCGCCCAGCTTTGCAGTAACAATGTAGCGTTTATCTGAATCCAGCAAAAACTGCGAGAATTTCGTTGCCTCGCCTAAACAAATTGGCAACATACCTGTTGCCAATGGATCTAATGCCCCCGTATGTCCTGCTTTATTGGCGTGAAATAAACGTTTTACTTTTTGTAACACCTCATTAGAGCTTGCTCCTTGTGGCTTATCCAGTAGAAACACGCCGTGAATATCACGCCCTTTTGCTTTCGGTCTTCTGCCCAAAATTATTCTCCCTCTCTGTTTTAAGCGACACCTTGATGAATAATTGCATTATTTACAAAGCCACGCCTATATTTAATATGGCTTTGGATATTTTTTTCTGCATCTTTTTTATCCCAAATTTGCAGCTCCCAAGGATAGTCAAAATGGCTTTGATTTTTAAAATAAATGTGAATACCAATGTATTCTTCTTTGTCTCGTAAATACCAGTTTTTCAAACTATATTTTTCTTTCCAATCATCAAGACGTTCCATTATTGACATAATATCTTGTGTTTCAACAATGATCCTCGCACCAAAAATATCATTCAAGATACTGTTTACAGGGTAGCCTTCACTACGTTCTTTAAAACGAGCAATTTTATCCAAAATAGACTCTGATGCTTTTACTCGGTAAAAATAAGCAATATCATAAAGATCAGCTCGAAAGAGGTAATCATTGATTGATTCGTGTAAATTTAAACGGTACCTCAAAACATGCTCAACAGGTACTTTGGCTAATGTATGTTTTAAATTGACCTTTTCTATTTTTCCTGTTTCAAAATAATCTTGGGAAAATTGATAATGTAAAAAGTTAATTTATTCAATTAAACGCTCAATTTTAGTCATCATTCCTTTATTCCTAAAGGAAAGAAAACTGATTAAAAGGCTATTCTTCCACGCTACGTTCTTGATCCTTACGCACTACATGAGTAACAAGATTTGACATTCGCATACCTTCAACTAACGATTGATCATAGACAAAACGCAACTCTGGCACAATACGCAAACGCATTGCTTTACCGAGTAAAGTACGGATATAACCAGAGGCTTTATTTAAGCCTTCCAATCCACTTTCAATGACACGACTATCTTCATCAAACAAAAAAGTAACAAATACTTTTGCATAGGCTAAATCACGGCTAATTTCTACGTCCGATACCGTTACCATACCGATACGAGGATCTTTGACTTCACGCTGTAAAATAACGGCAATCTCCTTTTGTAGCGCTTGTGCCACACGGTCGCTGCGTTTGAATTCTCTAGACATATTTTCTCCTAAATAAAGACTGTCAATATAAAAATAAAGGCACTGCAAATAGTGCCTTGATAGCAAGGATTATAGCCTAATTAGCGAGGGTTCGCTTTACTTTTCTTTCCCTTTTCCCCTACTTGTGTAGGGAGCTGTCTCAAGCAAAGAAAATTGATTTTAAATTTAGAATTTAGTAAGCTAACCTAGGTTTATGTTTTAAATCTAGACAATAGAGGATCTGTAGAATATGCAATCAAGCAATCAAGCAATCAAGCAATCAAGCAATCAAGCAATCAAGCAATCAAGCAATCAAGCAATCAAGCAATCAAGCAA